>JACPUX010000021.1 GCA_016192065.1 Betaproteobacteria bacterium | reverse complement strand
CCTTCCCCGGGAAGGGGGGCGGGGGAAAGTTTCCCCCGCCCCCGCCGCACCGTCCCAAGGGGGCGCCAGCCAATCCCCGGAGCGGGCGCAGCCCGCGAACCGCACTCAGCCCCTTCCTCGGGAAGGGGCCGGGGGGAAGGTTCGTCCACCCCCGCCGGGCCGTCCCAAGGGGGCGCACGCCAATCACCGGAGCGGGCGCAGCCCGCGAACCGCACTCACCCCCTTCCTCGGGAAGGGGGCCGGGGGGAAGGTTCGTCCACCCCCGCCGGGCCGTCCCAAGGGGGCGCACGCCCATCACCGGAGCGGGCGCAGCCCGCGAACCACACCCACCCCCTTCCTCGGGAAGAGCATCGCAGAGAGGGCACACCAATGATCAGCATCGTCTTCATCGGCGGGGGCAACATGGCTCGCGCCTTGATCGGCGGCCTCAAGGCGCAGGGGCGCGCAGCGCAGGAGTTCCTGGCGATCGACCCCAGCGCCGAGGCGCGGGCCAGACTCGGTTTGGACACCGGTGTACGCACTGGCGAGACCCTCGATCAATCGATCGGTGCCGCGCAGGTGGTCGTCATGGCGGTCAAGCCGCAACAGATGCGTGTCGCCGCCGCGGCTTTGCGGCCCTTTTTGCGCGAACAATTGGTGCTCACCATCGCCGCCGGCATTCGCACGCCCGATCTGGCGCGCTGGCTCGGCGGTTACCGGCGGATCGTACGTGCCATGCCCAATACTCCAGCGCTCGTCAACGCCGGCATCAGCGGCCTGTTCGCTGACGCCGCCGTGGACGCCGCCGGCCGAAACGCGGCCCAGGCGATCCTGGAAGCCGTGGGCGAGGTGCTCTGGTTCGATGACGAAGGGCTACTCGACGCGGTCACCGCGGTTTCAGGCAGTGGCCCGGCCTATGTGTTCTATTTCCTGGAGGCGCTGGACCGCGCCGCCTGCGAACTGGAACTGCCGCCCGCGGCGGCGCGGCGCCTCGCCTACGCCACGTTTTCGGGGGCGGTGCGCCTGGCCCAGGCGAGCCCGCTCGACCCCGCCACGCTGCGCGCCCAGGTCACCTCCAAGGGCGGCACGACCGAGCGCGCCCTCGCCACGCTCGAAGCGGCCGACGTGGCCACCCAGCTGGTCCGCGCCGTAGCCGCGGCCGCGGCGCGCGGGCGGGAGATGGGCGAGGAATTTGGCAAGGACCATTGAGCATGCTCGCCGACGCCCTGCACTACCTCCTCAATGTCGCTTTCGGCATTTTTGTGTATGCGCTGCTACTGCGCTTCTACATGCAGCTCTTTCGCGCGCCGTTCCGCAATCCCCTGGGGCAGATGGTGGCCGCCCTCACCGACTGGTTGGTGAAACCGGTGCGGCGGGTGCTGCCCGGTTGGGGCGGGGTCGATTGGTCGACACTGCTGCTGGCCTGGCTGCTGCAGTTCGCCTGGCATCTGGCGGTGTTCGCCTTGCGCGGTACACCGGCGCGGCTGGCGGAATATTCGCTGACGCTCTTTTTCCTCGCTGGGGTGAGCCTGGTCAAGGTGAGTCTCTATCTCCTGATGGGCACGGTGTTCGTGCAGGTGATCCTTTCCTGGGTGTCGCCCTATAATCCCTTGAGCGGAATACTCAACGCCTTGACCACACCATTTCTGCGCCCCGTCCGGCGGGTGCTGCCGCCGCTGGGCGGTCAGATCGACCTCTCGCCCCTGGTTTTGTTCGTCCTGTGCAACCTGTTGCTGATGCTGCCCATAGCCTGGCTGGAGCAAGCGCTTGTCCAGCGTGCCCTGGTCCCGCTTTGACCCGGCGACCGACACCTTGACCCTGATTCTGCATGTGCAACCGGGGGCCAGGAGCACCGGCGTCGCCGGACGCCACGGCGACTCCCTAAAAGTGCGTCTGGCGGCGCCGCCGGTGGAAGGTCAGGCAAATATTGCATTACTTGCCTTCCTTGCCGAGGCCTTCGGCGTGTCGCGCCGCGACGTTTGCCTGCGGCGGGGCGAGATCTCGCGCCACAAGGAGATCCTGATCCGCGGGCCGCGCCGGCGCCCTGACCTCGACTGGTAGCAAGCTCTGTCGCGCTGGCGACGGGTTATGTCGGAAAAGCATTTTCCCGACGCAAGCCGCGCTGGCATACTTTGCGCCTTGCTCGAAGCGGCATCACCCATGCCAGGCAAACCCTGACGCGGCGACCAGCGCCTTGCGCTGGCCGCGGCCTCCGGTTTTTCTTGCCCCGAGTGCTCAAGAACGCGACTACCCTCGCCGTTGAACAACCATCGGCGTGGCCCCGACCCCCGGCCACGCCCCCAGGAGGCCCCATGTCCCCAAGCACTGACCGTAACGTCGCGGAGCTGATCGAGGCCGTTCTGGCGCATGCACGCACCAAGCTCGCGCCGGAGGAGTTCGCTCAGGTCCAAGCCTTCATCCCGCTGTATTACGCCCAGGTCGATGCCGATGATCTACTCGATCGCGAAGTGGTGGACCTCTACGGCGCCGCGCTTTCGCACTGGCAGTTCCTGCAACGCTATCAGGGCGGGCGGCCAAAGTTGCGGGTCTACAACCCACGGGTCGATGAACACGGCTGGCAGTCGAGCCACACCATCATCGAGATCGTCAACGACGACATGCCCTTTCTGGTGGACTCGGTGGGCATGGAGGTCAACCGCCATGGCCTGGCGTTGCATCTCATCATTCATCCGGTGGTCCGTTGCCGGCGCGACGCCTCGGGCCAGCTCGAGACGCTCTTCACCAACGGCGAGCCGGCCGAAGGCGCGAGTTTTCAATCCACCATCCATGTGGAAGTCGATCGTCAGACCAAGCCCGAAAAGCTTGAAGCCCTGCAGCAGGATTTGTTGCGCATCCTCTCCGACGTGCGTGCCGTGGTCGATGACTGGCGCGGCATGACCGCGGCGATGAACGCCACCATCGCGCGCGTCGCCCAGAGCCAGCTCGACGGCGTGGTGGAATCGCGTCATTTCCTGGAATGGCTGGTGGACAATCACTTCACCTTCCTGGGCTACCGCGAATACGACCTCATCCAGGAGGGCGAAAAGGACTACCTCAGGGTGGTGCCCGGCACCGGGCGCGGCATCCTGCGCCAGACCGCGGAAGACGCCGCGCCCCCCGCTCTGCTGCCGCCCGCGGCGCGCGCGTTCATCGACGGGCCGGACTTGTTGCTGGTGACCAAGGCCAACATGCGCGCCACCGTTCATCGGCCCGGCTATCTCGACTACATCGGGGTCAAGCGGCTCGATGAAGCCGGCCGCGTGACCGGCGAGCTGCGCTTCGTCGGCCTGTTCACCTCCACGGCCTATAGCGCCATGCCTTCGGAAATTCCGCTGCTGCGCAAGAAGACCAGCATGATGATCGAGCGTGCCGGGTTCCTGCCCCGCAGCCACATGGCCAAGGCGCTGCAGGCGATCATCGACAACTATCCGCGCGACGAGCTCTTCGACGTCACCGAAGAAGAGCTGCTGGCCACCAGCATGGGTATCCTGCGTTTGCAGGAGCGGCAGCGCCTGCGTTTGTTCGTGCGCCCGGATCGGTTCGGGCGCTTCATCTCCTGCCTGGTCTTCGTGCCGCGCGACCGCTTCAATACCGAGGTGCGGCAACGCATTCAGGCGATTCTGATGCAGGCCTTCAACGGCCTTGCCAGCGAATTCACCCAGCAGCTTTCGGAATCGGTGCTGGCGCGCCTGCATGTGATGATCCGTACTGAACCCGGCCAGGTACCCGCCTATGACGTACACGAATTGGAGCGGCGCATCGGCTTGGCCACTCGCCGCTGGGCCGATGACCTACGCGACGCGGTGCTTGAACAATATGGCGAAGAGCACGGCAACGAACTCTTCCGCCGCTACGGCGAAGCCTTCCCCGCCGGCTACCGCGAGGACTACCCCGCGCGCGCCGCGGTGTACGACCTCGGCGTGATGGATGCCCTGACGCCGCAGTCGCCGCTGGCGATGAATCTCTATGCCCCGCTCGAAGCCAAGGTGGGTTCGCTGCGCTTCAAGGTCTTCCACTACGGCGGCGCGGTGCCACTGTCGGAAAGCCTGCCCATGCTCGAACGCATGGGGGTCAAGGTGCGCGAGGAGCGTCCTTATCGCATCGAACCGGAAAGCCGCGGCGGGGAAACCGCGAGTCAGGTGTGGATCACCGACTTCGGCCTGGAATTGCCGGACGGCATGGAAGTGGACATTGACCGGGTCAAGACGGTGTTCCAGGACTCTTTCGCCCAGGCCTGGGCGGGCAAGATCGAAAGCGACGACCTCAACCGCCTGGTCCTCGCCAGCGGACTCGAGGCGGGCCAGATCACCATCCTGCGCGCCTACGCCCGCTACCTCAAGCAGATCGGCGTGACCTTCAGTCAGGCCTACATGGAAGCCGCACTTACCCGCAATGCGGGTATCGCGCGCCAGCTCGTGGAGTATTTCGAGTTGCGCTTCGACCCGCTGCGCGGCGAGAACCGCGAGGCGGACATGAACACCTTGCTGGCCGAGATCCGGCAAGCCCTCGATCAGGTGGTGAGCCTCGACGAGGATCGCATCATCCGCCAGTTTCTGGGCACCATGCAGGCCAGTCTGCGCACCAACCACTTCCAGCGCGGCGCTACCGGAGCGCCGAAGGACTACCTTTCCTTCAAACTCGACCCGCGCGCCGTGCCGGGGCTGCCCGAGCCCAAGCCAATGTTCGAAATCTTCGTCTATTCGCCGCGGGTCGAGGGCATTCATTTGCGTGGTGGGCGAGTGGCTCGCGGCGGCCTGCGCTGGTCCGACCGGCGCGAAGATTTTCGCACCGAAGTGCTGGGCTTGGTCAAGGCACAGATGGTGAAGAACGCGGTGATCGTGCCCGTGGGTTCCAAAGGCGGCTTCGTGTTGAAGGCTGCCCCCCCGATGAGCGACCGCGAGGCTTACCAGAAAGAAGGCGTCGCCTGCTATCGCACTTTTCTATTTGGGCTCTTGGACCTCACCGACAACCTGGTCGGTGGCAAAGTGGTCCCGCCCCGGGACGTGGTGCGCCATGACCAGGACGACCCCTACCTGGTGGTGGCCGCCGACAAAGGCACCGCGACCTTCTCCGACATCGCCAACGGCGTGGCCGCGGAGTATGGCTTCTGGCTCGGCGACGCCTTCGCTTCGGGGGGCTCGGTCGGCTACGACCACAAAAAAATGGGCATCACCGCCAAAGGCGCCTGGGAGTCGGTGAAGCGGCATTTCCGCTCTTTCGGCGTCAACACCCAGACCACTGATTTCACCGTTGTGGGCATCGGCGACATGTCCGGCGACGTCTTCGGCAATGGCCTGCTCCTGTCGCGGCACATCAAGCTCTTGGCCGCCTTTGATCATCGGCACATTTTCCTCGACCCCAACCCCGATGCGGCGCAGAGCTTTCAAGAGCGCGAGCGTTTGTTCAATCTGCCCCGCTCCTCCTGGGCGGACTACGACGCCAGCCTGATCTCCGCCGGCGGCGGAGTGTTTCCGCGCAGCGCCAAGACCATCGCCTTGTCCCCCGAGGTGAGAAAGGCGCTCGATCTTGCCGAGGAGTCGCTCGCCCCCAACGACCTGATCCGGGCCCTGCTCAGGGCGCCGGTGGACCTCTTGTACAACGGCGGCATCGGCACCTACGTGAAGGCGAGCAAGCAAACCCACGCCGAGGTGGGCGACCGCGCCAGCGACGCGGTGCGTGTCAACGGCGGGGAACTTCGCTGTCGAGTGGTCGCCGAAGGTGGCAACCTCGGCTTCACCCAGTTGGGGCGGATCGAATACGCCCTGGCGGGCGGCCTGATCAACACCGATGCCATCGACAACTCCGCCGGAGTCGATTGTTCCGACCACGAAGTCAACATCAAGATCCTGCTCGACCGCGTCGTGGCCGCCGGCGACCTGACCGAAAAGCAGCGCAACAAGCTCCTGGCGGAAATGACCGATGAAGTCGGCGAGCTGGTGCTGCGCGACAACTATCTGCAAACCGGCACCCTGGCGTTGGCCGAGGCCGGCGCCGTTCACCTGGTCGACTGGGAGGCGCGGCAAATCAAGAGCCTGGAAAAGAGCGGCCGACTCAACCGCGCCATCGAATTCCTGCCCAGCGATGAAACCATCGCCGAACGCAAACTCGCCAAGCGCGGCCTGACTTCGCCGGAACACGCGGTCCTGCTGGCGTACAGCAAGATGGCGCTGTACGACGATCTGCTGGCCTCGAATCTGCCCGAGGATGCCTACGTGGCGCCCACCCTGGTCGATTATTTTCCGCAGCCGCTGCGCGCATCGCTGCGCGAAGCCATGGCCGGGCATCCGCTACAGCGCGAAATCATCGCCACCACCCTCGCCAACCTCTTGCCCAACCGCGTGGGCAGCCTGTTCGTGGCGCGCTTGCAGGAGGAAACCGGAGCGAACGCGGCGGAAATCGTGCGTGCCTTTCTGCTGGTGCGCGAGATCTTCGCCCTCGACGCGGTCTGGTGCAGCATCGACGCGCTCGATGCCAAGGTACCCACTGGAGCGCAGATCCGCATGAGCATCGAAGCCGCCCGCCTGGCCTTCGCCGCCACCCACTGGGTGCTGCGCCGCCGCCGCGCCCTGGGCGACATCGCCGCCGAGGTGGCGCGCCTGCAACCGGTGGTCGAAGCGCTGGCCAAGGATCTCGAACGCCTGCTCGCCAAGGCCGAGCGCGAGGCCTTCCTCGCCGCCCGCGACGCCTTCGTCGCCGAGGGTGTGCCCGCCGCCCTGGCCACCCGAGTGGCGGCATTCGAGTCCATGAACGCCGCCCTGGACATCGCCGAAGTCAGCACCAAGTTGGGCCGGCCGGTGGACACCGTGGCCAGCGTGTATTTCGCGCTCGACGAAGAACTCGATTTCTCCTGGCTGCGCAAGCGTATCCTCGCCCTGCCCACCGACAGCCACTACCAGATCATGGCCCGCGCCGCCATTCGCGAAGACGTGCGGGCACGGCAGCGCGAACTGACGGCGCGCGTGCTGGAACACTCGCCCAAGCAAAAAGCCATGGAGGCGCTACTCCAGAGCTGGCAGTCCGCGCAGGCCGGCGTACTAGAGCACACCCGCGGCGTGATCGCTGACTTGAAAAGCGCCAAGAGCGTTGATCTAGCGATGCTGAGCGTGGCCTTGCGGGAGTTGCGCGGGCTCGGCTGAAGCCGGGGGGAGACGCGGCGGGGCGCACCCCTGGAGACGCCTGCTCCGCGCCAGCGCAGCGAAACCTGAACGGTACTCGCCGCTTGCTCGAGCTGTCTGGCAGAGCACCGCGGGGCGCGCCGCGCGCGCCCTATTGCGCCTCGAAGGCATGCCTGGGGGTTGCCCGCCAGTGCCGGATCAACTCCTCCGTCGTCTGGGGTGGGGCGGGCAGCGACCGGGCCGCCTCAGGGCGCCAGAGACTGGCCTGGGACGGGGGGCGGTCGAGGGGCTGGCAACAAAGAAGGTGCGGCGGCCAGCGCCGAAATAGCCCCAGCTCGATCCACTGTTTTTGCAAGCCGCGAATGCCGTCCACCGAGCGGGACACCACTTCGGCCTTCGCCTGGGCCTGCTCGGCATGCACCCGAAAAGAGCTCAGGCGCTTCTTCAGAAAGACCGCATTGCCCTGCACCAGCACCCTAGACCACATCGCGTAGTCGACCGCGCCGATGATCTCCTCACCGTTGAAGTGAAAGGGCTTGTCCTGGTCCAACAGCGGCCGAGGCAAGAAATCGCTGCGCCGAAACATCAGGGTGCTGGGTTCGCCGATGAAGTTGAGCCCGTGCATGATCGCCGCATTGGCCAGGCTCACGCCTTCGATGACCATATCGCGCGCCACCACCGGCCGCGTTGCGGGCATGTCTTCGATCGCCTGCGACTGGGCGTTGATGCGCCAGCGATGCGAGGTGGCCAGGACCAAATCGGGAATCTTTTGAAAAGCCGCCACCATTGCCGCCACACACTGCGGCGCGAGCAGGTCGTCGTCGTTGAGAAACTTGACGTACTCGCCGCGCGCCAGGGCCACGCACTGCGCGTAGTTCCTGCGCGCCTTCAGCCGGGGCCGGTTCTGCACCAGGCGGATATTGCCCCGCTTCGCCCGAGAGGCGACGATGGCGGCGATCTCATCGCCTTCGCTGTCGTCGCTGACGATGATCTCCTGATACCGCCAGGTTTGCGCGAGCGCGCTGTCGAGGGCGGCGCCAAAGAACCGTGGATTGAAGGCCGGCATCAGGATGGACACCAGCGGCTCGGCCTCGGAAGGGGGCTTGCGCTTGGCCCAGCCGGGCGCAGCTTGATTGCCCCCCAGCGCCATCAAACCGACGAACTCGGCCCAGCGCGCCAGGCGTGTGAAAGTGGCGCCCCCTTGCGGGCCATCGCAGTACACCCGGCCGCCGGGCCGCAATAACCTTCGGCAGTCACCCAGCAAGGCGACGGCATCGCGGTCGGACAGGGCCGCCGCCGCGTCGCTCAGACGCAGGGCCAGGGCACAGCGGTCGGGCGCTTCGGGAGGGGCGGCGGGAGAAAAAGTCAGGGCCGCATAACCCGGGGCCTTGGGGCCATCGTCGGCCTGGCCTTGATCGAAGAGCACTTCCAGCATCAGCCCGCTCCGCTTGTAGGCCGCCATTGGCCCGCCTGCGCCAGGCATTCGACGGCGAGCGGTGCTGCGGCTCGCGCGACGAGGCTCTCGCGGGCCGTCAGCGGCACACCCCATGGCGAGCTGGGGCCAGGCAGTTCGTGACCGGTGAAACTGCGCAACGCGAGGCCCACTTCGTCGATCCCTAAGGCCCAGCGCGCAGCGGTGGCCCCAGTGAAACGCCCGTTGAATTCGTGAATGCGCAGCTCACCGTCGGGCGCCCTCTGGCACTGGACGTTGAGGGGCCCGCACCAACCGGCGCGGGCGAACACCTGGGCGCAGAGCATGCCGATGTCCTGCGCTTCGCGCGAGGGGTCGACGTGCACTCGGCGGGTGATGCGGCCCTCCATGAGGTTGACGGTGCAGGCCAGCGAAACGCAGGCTCCGTCCGGACCGAGCAGGAGCTGAATGGAGTGCTTTTCACCCATGAAGTCATGCACCAGGGGTATGCCCTCCCGGCGCATCGCCTCGATTTCGCGCAGCGTTTTCTCACGGTCGCCCAGAAACTCCTGCAGCACGGCGTCGCGCCGCGTCATGGCCTGGGCCACTTGCGCGGCACTGTCGAGCAAAAAAACGCCGCGCGAATTGGCGCCGTGCCTCGGCTTGAGCACCACCGGCAGGCCGACCTGTTCGAGGAAGCCGGAGATTGGCTGCGCGTCGCCGGTGGGAAGCGTGCGGGCAAAAGGCAGGCCGTGCTGGCGTGCGAACTCGTGGCTCAGCCATTTGTCGCTCACCACCTCGGCGAGCGGGGCCGCACCACAGAGCAGGCGTGGCGCCAGTTCCGGCTGGCGGGCGCGCAAGCCGGCAAGCCAGTTCACGTCTTCGTCGCGGCATGGAATGATGAGATCGACCGCCTCCCGGGTCATTATGGCGAGGATGCGCGCTTCGAATTCCGCGGGAGCCTCGGCCAGTGGCGGCGCAAGATAGACCGCGTCAAAAGCGAAGAGCGTTGGTTCGTCGGGCTGATCGCTGCTGGCGATGAGCCTGAGTTCCTGTCGCCGCGCCGCCAGGGTGGCCATCACATTGGCGCCGGTGTGGCCGCCACCGGACAGCAGCAGCAAAGTCAGCGCGTTCATAGCGCGCCGCCACTGCGTTGCAGATCGCCACCGGCTGCCCTGCCATTTGAGGCCGAGGCCATATTTGCGTTTTCCCCCTGCGCGGTCTCGCGCACTTTCAACCGCGTTCCGCATAAAATAGCCGCGGTCTTCTGCGCTGAAGCTTAACATGATAATCGACTGCCGCTGCCGCCTGACACTTGCTGGAGAAGCCGACTACTTCTACGACCGAGTTCGGCACGCCGGCCAACTCGCCCGCGTTCCCGCCCTTGGCACGCAGACCATCGAAGCCTTCTTCGCCGAACTCGACGCGGCCGGGGTCACCACAGCGGTGTCGGTTTCCGGCTGCAACCCCGGCGCCAAACTCGGCCGCTTCGAGCTACCCGCGCGCACCAGCTCCAACGACGCCATGGCCGAGGTTCAGGCCGCTTACCCGGGCCGCTTCATCGGGGTAGCAGGCATCGACGTCTCCAACCAAAAACACGACGCCATGTCGGAACTGCGACGCTGCGTCGAAGAACTGGGGCTCTTCGCGGTGTTCATCGAGCCCGGGCGCGCGCCGGGCTGCAACCTCGACGACCCTTTGCTCTACCCGCTCTATGCCTACTGCGAGGCCAAGGGCGTGACGCTGATCCCGCAGACCTCGGGCCTTCTGGGCGGCAAGCTCCTCGATTACGCCAACCCCCGATACATCGAAAAAGTCGCGAGCGACTTTCCCGGCCTCAACATCATTTGCGGCCACGGCTGCTACCCCTATGTGCGCGAAGCCATCGTCATGGCCTGCCGCTACGACAACGTCTGGCTGGCACCCGATTCCTATCTCTACCACTTGGGCCACGCCGACTGGCTGCAAGCGGTCAACTTCAACGCCCTGGGTTTTGCCAGCCGCTTCGTTTTTTCCAGCGCCTATCCTCTGAACGCCCTGGCGGAGCAGGTGACGCGCTTTCGCGAGCTCGCCTGGGCTCCGGAGCAGTTGCCCAAGCTCTTTTGCCGCAATGCGCTGTCCGCGCTGCGGCTGGCCGACCGCCCGGCCTTCCGCGACTCGCCGCAGGGAGCACAAATGCTGGGCCTGGGCGCTCGCGCGACACCCTGAAGCCTGCCGGCGCGCGACACGCGCATGCCCCGGCTTGCCGATGACGCTGGCGAAGTCCCTCGCTTCAGAGCCAACAAAAGGAAGCGCAGGTGCGTAAAGCCGATTGGAAATCTTGGGCACGCCGCCAGTGTTGCCGGGGCGTCGGGGTTGCCCCATTGGCGGCCACTCAGGTGGATCTACGCTCAACAAGGAACGCGCCAGATCGTAGCGCAAAGGCTTCTGCCGACCCCTCAGTCAGAACGTTTCGCTTCTTTTGCCAACTTTTCCGCCAGCTGCGCGAGGCCCAGCGCCTGCGTGTTATGCCGCACCGGAAAAACCTCCGCACCAGGATAGACGAGATAGCGCCGCGAAATGCTCAAGTCTTCGCAAGCTTGGGCGAATCCGGTGCTGGGGCTCGGCGCCGAGGAGCGTTTTACTTCAACGGCAATCTGCGGAACACCGCCGCGTTCGAGTACCAGGTCGATCTCGGCGCCGCCGTGCGAGCGGAAGAAACTGGCTTGAAACCGGCTGCCTGCGGCCGCAATCAGGTTTTCGATCACCCACCCCTCATAACTTGCGCCCGCCACTGGGTGGCCCAGTAGATCATCCAAGGTCTCTATCTCAAGAAGGCCATGCACCAATCCGCTGTCGGCAATGAATATTTTTGGCGCTTTGACCAGCCGTTTACCCAGATTGCCGCTCCAGGATGTCAGCCGGCGCAATAGCCGCAGGTCGACTAGAAGGTCGAGATAGCGCGTCACGGCTGGAACAGACACGCCCAGGCTGGCAGCAAGTCGCGAGAGATTCAGCACGGCGCCCTGCTGGTGAGCAAGCATGAGCCAGAGTCGGCCAACGGTCTGCGCCGGCAGGCGTGGCGCAAACATGGGCACGTCGCGCTCCAGGTAGGAGCGAATGAAATCGCGCCGCCAGGCTAGGCTGAGCCTATTGGTCTTGGCCAACAGGCTTTCGGGAAACCCGCCGCGCAACCAGAGCTTCTCGGCCGTTGTTCCTTGGGGCGCCACTTCGGCAAGCGAAAGCGGCGCGAGGTCCAAATACGCCACCCGGCCGGCCAGCGATTCGGACGCCTGGCGCATCAGCTCGATACCTGCCGATCCGAGCAGGAGAAATCTTCCATACCTCGCGCCGCTAGATCGCCGTTCGTCGATAATGCCGCGCAATATCTCGAAGAGTGCCGGATAGCGGTGGATTTCATCGAGCACGATCAGCCTTGCGCTTTGGCTGCGCAAATAGGCGTCGGCGTCGTCGAGACGCCGCCGATCGGCGGGGCGTTCCAGGTCGAGATAAATCGCTCCCCCCGGCCAGTCGCCCGCCACCGATCGAGCCAGTGTCGTCTTTCCGACTTGACGAGGACCCAGCAGAACGACCGCCGGCGCCTCGCGCAACCGGCGCCGCAGAGCGCTTTCCAATTGGCGATGCAAAAACATCATGGCATGATGTTACCATGCCAACTTAACGTGTGGCGTTACATTTGCATAGCTTAGGAGCGCGAGAAACCCGGTCCGCGTAGCGTTACTTCGACGTTGTCCAGCGGGGCAAGGAAGCGCACCACCGGGGCGGTGGTGTTGGCGGGGTCCTTGACGGCGAGGGGATGGCCGGCCGCGCCAATTGCCGCGCCTGCAAAGGCGCAGAGCGCAAGCACGCGGGCGGCGAGGCTCTTGGGGAGGCGGCAAGGCGCTTTGTTGACCGGCGACCAAGAGGTCGGTGGTTTCGTCCCAGGTGGTCAGATCGAAGTAGTTCGTGAAGGCGCCGGCACCGATCGGCTCGCTGCCCGCGGTAAGGGCGGGGCCGGTGGCTTTGGTTTCGCCATTGACCCGGATTTCCAGTTTGAGGCGAATGCTCGCCGGTAGGCCTTGGGGGAGTTCTTCGGGTTGAATGGGGGTGCCGTCGGGGTGGGGTTTGGGCAGCAAGGCTTCGATGGCTTGTTGATCTTCTTCGGTGGCGGCTACCCAGGCGAGGGTGATCTTCTTGCCGGCGAGCGCGGCGGTGGGGGCTTGGTAATCCAGGACCGCGCTGTCGCTGCGGTAGGCGAAGTCATCGAGGAAGAGCCGGTAGCGGAAGTGGTGGCGCAAGCTGTCGGGCAAGTCGCTCATGCGCGTGGCGACGGTCTTGATGGTGTAGGGACTGCTGCCGGAGAGGTAGGGGAGTTTATCGGGATCGGCGGCGATGATACCCAGCACGTCGCCTACCGTGGCGTTGGGCTTCTGTGCGTCGATCGCTTCCTTGAGTTTGGCTTGGTAGGCGTTCAAAGCTTCCTGCACTTTGCTTTGGTTCAAGTGTTGCACCCAGCCCTCGGTTTCACTGAGCCTGCTCCTTCCTCCAGCAACCGAAGCACATAACGACCATGAGAATCATCGACGACCAGGCGAGCAGCGTAAACGCCACCGCTCCGAGTGCTGAGAATTCCGCACGAAGCGGCTCGCGTGCGGTCCACTCCAGAACAAAGACCTCGACACCGCTCCGATATTGGTGTAACCAAGCAGCCGCTTGTGTGAGTGGCACCATCCTGGTTAGGTAAAAGGAACACATCGCAACGCCTGCGATCCTCTGGACGATCAGCGCGCTAGTGGGGGCTTTTTGCAGTTCTGGCCAGCCGCTCGCCGCACCGATTGCGAAGCCCCCAGTAAGCGCCGTAAGAAAGGCGAAGAGCGTCAAAGTGCCTAGGTGGCGGCTCTCGGTGACGTTGCCGCCGACGATGACCATGGACAGGCAGAAGGTAAAATACAGCGCCACCAAGACGCGACGATATGCCCGCCCGCGAAAGCGACCGCTTGCGTTCCGTGGAAGGTAGCCGCGGAGAAATTCTTCAACACGGTATTGCACGTTGTCCATTACCATGCCTTCCGCAAGCGCCCGACTTTCCCAGTGACCCGACAGACTCCGGCAACCCAGTTTTCACTCACCAGCCAAGAGAGCATGTACCCAGCGCCTGCCATGGCGAAGGCCCAACCAACGCCTGGCGCTGCCAACGCGAACGCGAATGTGATGAGTAGTAGTCCCCCGACTATTGCGGAGATCGCGAGTTCGCAGGGATTTGACGCGTTCTGTAAGAGAGAAAGCGCGTCTGCAATGAGCGCCAGGCCTGAGACCACGAGCGACAGAACCGCGCCCACAGGCCCGAAGGCCAGCAGCAGCAGCAACGCTGCGGCCGCCGGGAGCGCGGGCTCAGCCTTCTGAAAAGCCCCGATCAGCGACATGACCGCAATCCCGACCTTTTCGAAGAACCCGCCCCTCGCCCCACCCTCAATAAGGTAAGCTCCTGCCCCCGTCTGCGGATCGATAACGATATAGCCCGTACCGCGCCAGCCGTCCACTTCGATCGGCCGCTCGTGAATGGTCACTTCCTTGCCCACCGCTAGAGCGTCAGTTACTGCGGCGCGCACTTCGACTGACGCGCTGATCTTTGGCAGGGCGACCGCCGCGTTCTTCTCGGTGAGCGTATAGAGCTTCTGGCCTTCGGCTTGCGCGATGGCTTGGGCGCTTACTGCGGTGATCGCCCGCGGGCAATCTGGCAATGTCGGGTTCACTACTGTCGGTGGGGTCGTGTTCGGATTCACGTACCGGCACTTGCTGCGGTCAATGAACAGGCGCTCGGGAATGATCCCTTCGAGCACGCTTGCACCCTGGCCACGGGTGCGGTTGTAGATTCCCCAGCGGTTCTGTGCGGCGCTGCGCCCATTGGCCGTGAGGCTGGGTTTGTTGTTGATCGGTGCTTTCGGATCGTCGTTCTTCACCCAGGCGGAATGGCGCAAATGGCCCACGTCCATCAGTACACCCCGAAAGGTGACGCCCGTGACATAGGCGCCGAACCTCAGTTGCACTTCGGCGGCGGCATGGAATAGGCCATAGGATAGCCCCGGCAGCTCGATCACCCCGGCCTGCACCCCGGCGACTCGACCCTGCGCTTCATGCGCAGCGAAATAGCTCCAGATGTTGGCGGTGAGCATATCGCCGGTGAGGTGTTCGGCGCTGAGGCCTTGCAAGAGCGCTGCGCGCTGGTTCTCGGGGGCGGCTTGGGCGGCTTCGAGTTTCTGTTTGGTTTCTTCCAGCCGCGTCTTCAAGGTTGCAAGCTGGGTTTTGCTCACCCCTTGCACACTGAGCCCCAGCGCGCTTTGTTGACCGGCGACCAAGAGATCGGTGGTTTCGTCCCAGGTGGTGAGATCGAAGTAGTTGCTGAAGGCGCCCGCACCGATCGGTTCGCTGCCCGCGGTGAGGGCGGGGCCGGTGGCTTTGGTTTCGCCATTGACCCGGATTTCCAGTTTGAGGCGAATGCTCGCGGGTAGGCCTTGGGGAAGCTCTTCGGGTTGAATGGGCGTGCCGTCGGGGTGAGGCTTGGGCAGCAAGGCTTCGATGGCTTGTTGATCTTCTTCGGTGGCGGCTACCCAGGCGAGGGTGATCTTTTTGCCGGCGAGCGCGGCGGTGGGGGCTTGGTATTCCACGGCGGGGGAATCGTTGCGGTAGGCGATTTGCGCGCCTAATCTCTTTCGCAGATTCTGCGCGCGTGATTGCGTCTCCATAGCACCAGCGCTCGCACGACGAGGGGGGAGAACGAAAGGAGCGCAATGCCAGCACTTACCATAGCGCCGCCGGGCTCATCTAACCACACCCACCTGAGCCAATTCAATATGAACCCCAGACCGATGACCGCCAGGAATGCGAAGAGCCAACTTCGAAGTGACCCGATCACTGGTCGCGACCCATTCTCCCTCCTCGAATTCCCCTGTTTACGCATAGGCGGTCCGCATCTCGACAAGCGGCGCGCGAGAGATGAGTGCATTTCCAAGGGAGAAGACAACCATTCCGATAGCGATTGCGATAAGCAACTCCGCACCAACAAGCGCGATCACGGCGGCGCCCACAGACTCAGCAATTACCGCCCAGGCCAGGTTAGCGAAGAACGCCCTCGCCACTCCCTGTTCCATGCTCTGAACCTCCAGGAGGATGAACTCAGCGATCAGCAGGTTTACGAGAAACAGTATGGCGAATAGCGAAACGAGCCCCATCATCCCAAACCCAACGAATGCGAGCACTATGATTCCTGCCATCGCAAGAAATGCCCCCCTCGCCCCACCCTCAATCAAATACGCCCCCGCCCCAGTTTCAGCGGCGAAAGGCGGCGAAAGGGGCCAGGTTCGCATTTCCGTGCAGTTCACCTTTCCTTGCCCCATCATACCGCCAATTCGCCCTGCCCCGCCGCCGCTAAGCTTAGAAGTCTGCTCAGCACCTCCGCGCCTGCAACATCGCCGCCATTTGTTGGTGGATTAATTGAATCGCTTTGAGCGGGCGCACCATTACCTTGAATTCGACGATTTGACCTTCGCTATTCCAGCGCAACATGTCGACGCCATTGACTTGGATGCCCTCGATTTCGACCAGAAACTCCAGCACCGCTTCTTGCGGCGCATTGAATTCGCGCAGGTAACGAAAGGAGTCATTGCCGAACACTTGAAGGGCGGCACGAAGGTAGGCTCGCGTCAGCGCCTTGCCCACTTGGGGGGTATGCACCACGGGCGAGTGGAAGACCACGTCTTCGGCTAACAATGCGTCGAGGCCGGCGGCGTTGCGCGCTTTTACGATCTGGTGCCAGGCGGCAAGGGGAGAAGTTGTCATGGAGTCCTTTGTTGAGCGCGTTTCGTTCCTAATGAAGACCTCGGCACCCGCTAGCAACAAGGTGAATGGGGTCCGTGAGGTGTTGCTGGCGGTGGTTTCTGGCGGGCGCCTTCGGCGCGCCCAAATCCGGGGCCATTCACGCCAGCTCCAGGACCACCGGCGCATAAAAAGGCGAAAGGGGGCAGGCTCGCGTTTCCGCGCAGTTCGCCTTTTCCTTGCCTCATCACACCGCCAATTCGCCTTGCCCCGCCGCCGCGCCGTCGGCACTGACTTTTGCTTGCCGCGGTCTGCCACGGGGTCTCGCTTCACGCCGCTCGCCCACCATAGCCTCGATCTTGGCATAAAAGCGGTTGTTCCCCAGCGGCTGGTTCTGGTTCAAGGCCAGACGTATGTCGTCGATGGCCTCTTGGTCCAATTGCGCCCGGAATAGTCCACGGTAGGCCGTTTGTCTTTCCTTTTCGCTGCGACCCAAGGCCAGATAGACCGCATGCGGGGTGAGGTGGGCGTTGGGCTGCCCGAGCGCGTTGTGCCGGTAGCTCGTCCAGCGGTAATGCGCCGGCTCGTCCACCAGCCCCGCCCGCAGCGGATTGAGCTCGATGTAGCGCTGACAGGTCAGGAGATAGGTTTCGGCCTGAATGAGCGAGGACTTGTAGCGGCTGTCCCACAGCGTGCCGGTGCGCCGGTAGCTGGTGTTGACGTATTGCACGTAACGCCGGTCCAAGGCGATGATGATGCGGGGCACGGCCTCGGCCTTGGCCGGGGTCAGCAGCAAGTGCACGTGATTGGTCATGAGAGCATAGGCATGAAGCACGCCGCCTTCCCTTTTGAGTGCTTCGCCCAGCCAGTGCAGGTAGGTTTGATAGTCCTCTTCGCCAAAGAAGCACGGCTCGCGATTGTGGCCCCGCTGAACGATGTGCAGGGGGACATTGTTGAGGTGGATACGCGGGCGGCGGGGCATGGTTGACCCATCTTAACAGAAATATTCGAGCCTGGCCCCTTTCCTGTGGCCCCTTTCCTGCCTTTCCTTCTTTCTCGTTCCTGCTTTCCTTTGTTCCTTTAACATCTAACGGCACCGCCTGGCATTCAGGGGCTGCTCTGGTCGCGGCGCCGCGATCTCTCACGAGTCTCGGAGTATCAGATCCTGCTTGCGGAGGTGATTGTTCCCGAGGTGTCATTGACGTTGCCGCGAACCGTGTTGTCTCCCATGGATGTGAGCGTTCCGCCGGAATGCATCATCCCATAGGTGTTCTGCGTGATGGTGTTCCCACTTGCGACCAAGGCCGCCCCGCCGCCCTGGGTGCGAACCCCCGTGAAACTCCCGGATACCAGATTGTTGCTCACGGTCGCCTCCACAGGCCCAAAGTCGCCCATCGCGTCGATGCCGTGAAATCGGTTCTCAGAAACAGTACTGTCCTTCACCGCCAGGCGGGTCGCTTTACCATAAGCACCCAAAACCTGAACGGCGTAGTCACTCCCGGTAATAAGACTTCCCTCGACGACTAGCGCTGAGTCCGCGGACATGCTTCCTTCCAAATAGACGCCCCAGAAACCGCCGACCACGCTACTGTTGGAAAGAACCGCGCTAGCGCCATCGCTCGCGTAGACACCGTGGCCGCTGCGCTCTATGCGCGTGTTGAGAATACGCACCCGCGCGGCATTGCTCACGCGAATCCCGCTGCCGCTGAATCCGCCCAGGGAACAACGGTCAATGTTGACATCAGCGGTTCCGGTGACCGCAATGCCGTTTACGCCACCTATGCCGTTGATGCTCAGCCCGCGCAACACCACTCCTCCCGAACCTGCCGTGACCGTGATCCCATCCCCACTAAATGCGGTAATGCCGCCATACACGCCATCGGGGGCAATGATGGATACGGGCTTGTCGATTAGAACGGCTCCATAAGCACCGCTATCGAGGACGACAATCTCGCCCCCCTCATGCACGACCTGCAGCGCCGCACTGAACATGCGGCAGGGTGTCGCCAAAGCGCAGCTGGCCGTCGTATTGGCGTCATTCCCGTTCTTTGCGGACACAAACACACGCTGCGCCTGGGCATGCCCAAGCGCAGCCGCCAGCAGCCCCGCCACCAGCAAAACAAATCGAACCCGCTTCATCTAGATTCCCCTATTTGAAAGTTGCTCACGCGCGGCGCGGCTATTTCGCGCTCGCGACTGTTATTGTAACAACATGTGGAGGTGTCCGGTGCACGTGACAAGCATGTGTATTTTTGCCGTTTGCCTGACGCGCCTTCCTTCAGACCCTCCCTATTCCCGCAAGCGGCAGCGCAGGTCCAAGGTTCAAGTAACCTCCACCACCACCGGCGCATGATCCGAGGGGCGTTCGCGCTTTCTGGCGATTTTGTCGATGCGGCAGGCCTTGGCGCGGCTGGCCAGGGCCGGGCTGAGGAGAATGTGGTCGATGCGCAGGCCCTGGTTTTTCTGGAAAGCGAGCTGGCGGTAGTCCCACCAGCTATAGAGCTTGGGCGCCTGTTCGAAGAGGCGGAAGCCGTCGGCGAGGCCCAGGGCTTGCAGTTGTTTGAACGCGGCGCGCTCGGGCTCGCTCACTAGCACTTGGCCCGCCCAGGCGACCGGGTCGCAGACGTCGCGGTCTTCCGGGGCGATGTTGAAGTCACCCAGCACGGCAAGCTTGGGCCAGCACACCAGTTCTTCCTTCAACCAGGCGGTCAGCGCTTCATACCAGGCGAGCTTGTAGCGGTATTTGTCGGAATCCACCGCCTGGCCGTTGGGGGCGTAGATGCAGACGACGCGGACTTCGCCCACGGTGGCGGCGAGTACGCGCTTTTGTTCGTCGGCGAAGCCCGGAATGCCAGCTTGCGGCTGGGCACCGGCTTGTCGGCTGAGTATGGCTACGCCGTTATAGGTTTTCTGGCCGGAGTAGAGGGCGGCATAGCCGGCGGCTTGCAGTTCGACCTCGGGAAAACCGGCGTTCTCGGTCTTGGTCTCTTGCAGGCACACCACGTCGGGTTGCTCGACGGGCAGCCACTCGAGTAACTGCGGCAGGCGAATCTTGAGCGAGTTGACGTTCCAGGTGGCTAGTTTCATCGCCCGGCCGCGCGGCTTCAATAAGCGACAGCGGGCACTTTCTGCGGTGTGCCGCCCGCTTCGGCGGCCTCCTGGGTGGGCGCCGCGGGGGCGGCGGCCGGGCCGCTCGCCTTGCTCGCCGCGCCGACCTGCCGGCTGGAAGCGCTGGCGGGGTAACCGGCATTGTCGAGCGCGGTTTGCCAGCGCCCGGTTTCAAATCCATTCACCACGGTTTCGCCGACTTGCAGCACCGGCACGTCAGTGCCGCCGGTGAGGGTCTTGAGCTTTTCAGCGTTGGCCGGCTGCCGCGGATCGATTTCGCTGAAGGGCACGCCCCGCCCGCGCAACAGATTCTTGGCTTGGCTGCAGACATCGCCGCACTCGAACGCATACAGCGTGACCGGGTTGCGGCGGCGCGCCACCTGGGTGGCGTAGGGCAGGGCATCGGTTTCGACGACGTTGGCGCTGAGGTTTTTGCTCTGGATGTTCTTGGCGTCCTTGGGGGGAGGCTGGTCGGAGTAATGCACCCGGCCTTCGGCGTCGGTCCAGCGATACATTTGCTGCGCCAGCACGGGCGCGGCGATCAGCAGCAGGCCCAGGGCGAGGCTGCGGGCACGCGGATGGGGGGCGGACATAGAGGCTCCTTCTCTTGCTTTACGGGGTTTGCCACACCGCCGGCATCATGCCGAGGTCATACCATTATGCCGTAACAAGGCGTCGATGCGGGGGGGGCGTCCGCGAAAAGCGACAAAGGAGCTGAGCGCCGGGCGGCTGCCCCCCCGGGCCAGCACCTCGCCGCGAAAGCGCCGGCCGGCCTCGGGCGAGAGCGCGCCCAGCTCTTCGAACAGGCTGTAGGCGTCAGCCGAGAGCACTTCGGCCCACTTGTAGCTGTAGTAGCCGGCAGCGTACCCGCTGGCGAAAATATGGGTGAAGGTGTTGGGGAAGCGGTTGAACTCGGGCGGCATGAGCACCGCCACCTCTTGGCGCACGCGCTCCAGCATGCCCAGCGGAGTGAGATCTCCGGCGGGATCGTAGTCGCCGTGAACCAGGAAATCGAAGAGCGAGAATTCGAGCTGGCGCAGCATCTGCAAACCGCTCTGGAAATTGCGCGCGGCGAGCATCTTGTCGAAAAGCGCGCGCGGCAGCGGCGTGCCAATGTCGACGCGGGCGGTCATGTGCTTGAGCACGTCCCACTCCCAGCAGAAGTTCTCCATGAACTGGCTGGGCAGTTCGACCGCGTCCCACTCCACATTGGCGAGCCCGGAAGCGCCCAAGTGGTCGATTTCGGTGAGGAGCTGATGCAGGCCGTGGCCGAACTCGTGAAACAAGGTGAGCACTTCGTCGTGGGTGAACAGCGCCGGGCGCCCGCCCACCGGCGCGGAGAAGTTGCAGGTGAGATAGGTGACGGGCCGCTGCGTGCCCTGGCCGGTGCTGCGGCGGTTGATGGCGTCGTCCATCCAGGCGCCGCCGCGCTTATGGGGCCGGGCGTAGAGGTCGAGATAGAACTGCCCCACCGGCCGGCCGGCCTCTTCGATTTCGAAAAAGCGCACGGTGTCGTGCCAAACCGGCGCCGCGGTTTCGCGAATGTGAATGCCGAAAATGGTTTCGACCACGCGGAACATGCCGGCGATGACGCGATCTTCGGGGAAGTACTCTTTTACCTCCTGGTCGGAGAAGTCGTAGCGCGCTTTGCGCAGCTTTTCGCTCAGATAGGCGACATCCCAGGCGGCGACTTCGGCAAAGCCCAGGCCGCGCCCGAATTGCTGGAGTTCCGCCAGGTCGCGCTGGGCATAGGGGCGGGCCTTGCGCGCCAATTCGCGCAGGAACTCGAGTACCTCGGCCGGGGTTTGCGCCATCTTGGGCACCAGCGAAACTTCGGCGTAGTTGCCATAGCCCAGGACGCGCGCTTCTTCCTGACGCAGTTCGAGAATGCGGCGCAATAGCGCGGTGTTGTCGTGTTCGGCGGGGCCGAATTCAGAGGCGCGCGTGACATATGCGCGATAGAGGGTGGCGCGCAGCTCGCGATCATCGGCGTATTGCAAGGCCGGCAGATACGAAGGCGCGTGCAAGGTGAACCGCCAGCCGCCGACTCCGGCGCGTTCGGCTTCGGCCCGGGCGGCTTCAATCTGGTCCTGCGGCAGACCAGCCAACCGCGAGGCGTCGTCGATCACCAAACCGTAGGCGTCGGTGGCGTCGAGCACGTTCTGTTCGAAGCGCGCGGCGAGGTTTGCCAGTTCTTCCTGCACGGCCTTGAAGCGTTCCTTGGCGGGGGCCGCGAGTTCAGCGCCGCCGAGCCGGAAGTCACGCAGTTCGTTGCCGACGATGCGCTGCTGCGCGGCGTCGAGGCGTGCGAATTCGGCCGAAGCGGCCAGCTCCTTGTAACGGCGGTAGAGCGCTTCGTTCTGCGCCATCTCGGTGTAGAACTCGGTAAGCTTGGGCAAAAGCGCGTTGTACACCTCGCGCAGTTCGGGCGAGTTCTTCACGGCGTTGAGATGCGCCACCTGCCCCCAGGCGCGGGAGAGTTTTTCGCCTGCGTCTTCCAGAGGTTGCACGAAGTTGTCCCAAGTGGGGGGCGTGCTCGCGCTGGCCACCTGCGCCACCACGGCACGGTTTTCGGCCAACAAGGACTCGATGGCGGGGGTGACGTGGGCCACGGCGAATTCAGCAAAGCGCGGCAGGCCGCGAAAATCCAGCAAAGGGTTATCCATGGGTATCGGCTTCAGTAATTGGGTGAGGCAAGTTGGGCATTGAGGCCAGCCAGTTGTTCCGGCGTGCCCAGGTTGTGCCAGGTCCCATCGTAGCGCTCGCCGCTGGCCAGACCGCGGGCGATCCATTCGCGATAGAAGGGGGTGAGTTTCATCCTGGCGTTGCGCGGCAAGCCTCGAAAGAGGGCCAGGTCATAGACCCCGAGGCTGGCGAAGGTCAGGCGCTCGCCTTGGTTCAGGAAGAGTTTCCCATCGCCGAGGCCAAAATCTCCTTGGTCATGGAAATCCGGGTTGTTCACCATGATTAGGTGCAGCCTGGGCAGGCTCGGCTCCGCGGTCATGCGCCGGGCACGCTCGACCAGCGCGCGGTAATCGTAGTCGGTGTAAAGGTCGGCGCTGAGAATCGGCACCACGCCGTCGCCCAGCAAGGGCAGGGCAGAGGCGATGCCGCCAGCGGTTTCCAGGGCCGGCGCCTCTACCGCGTAGCGGATCGCCAGGCCAAAATGCGCGCCCTCGCGGCAATGCTCCATGATCGCCGCGGCGCCATGGGCAACATTGATCACCACTTCGCCCACGCCGGCCTGCGCGAGCTTCTCCAGGTGCCAATCGAGCAGGGCGCGGCCGCCGACGGTAAGCAGGGGCTTGGGCCGGTGATCGGTGAGGGGCCGCATGCGCTCGCCGCGCCCGGCCGCCAGCAGCATAGCTTTCAAAAGGAATAAACGCGCTCGGCGACGCGGCCTTCGAACTGGTCGAGCAGGTGCGCCAGCGCCGTCAGCTCGCGGTAGCGGGTGGCGGCGTGGCGCACGTAAGCCAGAAAGCGCGGCGTGTCGGCGAGGTAGTTCGCCTTGCCGTCGCGGTAGTTGAGCCGCGCGAAGATGCCCAGCACCTTGAGATGGCGCTGCAGGCCCATCCATTCGAAGTCGCGGTAGAAGTCGGCGAAATCGACGCGCACCGGCAGGCCGGCTTTGCGGGCTCCTTCCCAATAACGCACGCACCAGTCGAGCACGCGCTCTTCCTCCCAGGAGATGAAGGCGTCGCGAAAGAGCGAAGCCAAATCGTAGCTGATGGGGCCATACACCGCGTCCTGAAAATCGATCACGCCGGGATTGGGCTCGCACACCATGAGGTTGCGGGGCATGTAATCGCGATGCACGTACACCGTGGGCTGGGCGAGATTGTTGGCGAGGATCTGCGCGAACAGGTGCTCCAGCGCCGCGCGCTGCGCGTCGCTTAATACCAGGCCGAGGTGGCGGGCGAGGTACCAGTCGGGAAAAAGTTGAAGTTCGCGGCGCAGGAGCGCTTCGTCGTAGGGTGGCAACACGCCGGGCTTGCTGGCTTGCTGCCAGCGCAACAGCGCGCCGATCGCGTCGCCGAACAGGCGGTCGGCAGTTTCGGCATCGAGGGCCTGCAGGTAGGAAGTGTTGCCCAGATCAGTGAGCAGCAGGTAGCCGTGTTCGAGATCCTGGGCCAGGATTTCCGGGGCGTTTACCCCGGCGGCGCGCAGGAGCCCGGCGACTTTGATGAACGGCCGGCAATCCTCGTGTTCGGGCGGGGCGTCCATGACGATGGCGGTCCCGTTGGTATGGCTCACCCGGAAATAGCGCCGAAAACTGGCGTCGGCCGAGGCCGGCGCGAGGGCGAAGTCGGACTCGCCCAAAACCTCGGGCAGCCAGGAACGCAAAGCGGCCAGGCGTGAATCAGCGGCGGGTGGGGTCACGGAGAAAGCACTCCGGAAACAGGTAAACTAGCGCATTTTACCATTCACGCCCCGATGTCCCCGCCCCGCCCGACCCTGCTTGCCTGTGTTCTGGCGCTCCTTTGGAGTGGCCTCGCCCAAGCCGAGCCGCAGGCGCTGCCCCTGAAGCCGGAGCGGGTGCTGCGCCCGCCGGTGCTCGGCGAGGCCGGCACGGCCTTCTTTTATGCCGATCGCCTGAGCGGCCAGCAAGGCAAGGAAGTGTTGGCCGAGGGCGCGGTGGAAATGCGCACCTGGCGCGAGACGGTGTTCGCCGATTGGCTGCGTTACGACCCCGACCAAGACGAAATCCATGCCACCGGCAAGGTCCGCATGCGCCACGACCGCGACTGGTTGATGGCTCCCGAGATCCGCTACCAGCGCCGAACGGAGACCGGGTTCGCCCGCGATGCCCGCTACCACCTCGCGCCGCGCAGTCAACCGGCGATGGCGCCCTACCCGGCGGCCGCGCCCCACACCCCGGCCGAGGCTCTGGCGCAGGCGCAAATGCGCTCCCGCTCGCCAGCCGAGGCCTTCGGCCGCATGGAAAGCTTCGGCGAAGCCAAGCGCATCGAGTTTGTCGGACCTGAGCGCTACTTGATGAGCGCTGGCACCTACACCACCTGTCGGGCCGAAAACCCGGACTGGTATTTGCGTGTGGGCGACCTGGACATCGATCAGCAACGCCAGGTGGGCACCGCCCACCATGCCGCGGTGTTCTTCCTGGATGTCCCCATACTCTATACGCCCTGGCTGGACTTTCCGCTGTCCAATGCACGCAAGTCGGGCTTCCTCACGCCCAGTTTCGGCAGTACCGGCAGACGCGGTCTGGAAGTCAGCCTGCCCTGGTATTGGAACATCGCCCCCAATTACGACGCCACCTTCACCAGCCGCCTGATGACCAAGCGCGGCCTCATGCTCAATGGCCAGTTCCGCTATTTGCAAGCCGACTACGCCGGCGAGCTCGACGCCGAAGGCATCCTGCGCGACCGCCCCACCAACCAGGACCGTTACGGCCTGGCTTGGCGCCACAGCCAGAACCTGGCTCCGGGGCTACGGGCAAGTATCAATCTGAACAAGGTCTCGGACGACAACTACTTCGTCGATTTCGCCGATCGCATCAGCGCGACCTCGCAGACCACCCTGCCACGTGAAGTGGCGCTCAACTACAACCTGCCCTGGGGCGGCCTGCTGGCACGGGTCCAGCGCTTCCAGACTCTGCAAGACCCGGCCGCGCCGATCCTGCCACCCTACGAACGCGCGCCGCAAGTGCTCGGCAATTTCGCCAAAGCGGACTGGCTCGGCCTAGACCTGCGCCTGGCCGCCGAATACGTGCGGTTCCGCCACCCCAGCATGATCACCGGGCAGCGCGCCGTGCTCAACCCGAGCATCGCCTACCCGCTGCGCCGGGGCGGCGTCTTCGTCACCCCGAAGGTGCAATACCACTGGACCGCCTACCATCTCGACCCCGGCACCGGCCTCAACCAGAACGTGGACGTGCCGGTCTATTCCGACACCCGCCGCCAGTTGCCGATCGCCAGCATCGATGCCGGCGCCACCCTGGAACGCGAAGTGCGGCTCTTCGACCGCGCGCTCATCCAGACGCTCGAACCGCGCCTGCTCTACGTAAAGATTCCATTCCGCGAGCAGACCCAGATTCCGGTTTTCGATTCGGCGCTGGCGGATTTGAGCTTTGAGCAGATCTTCACCGAGAACAAATATTTCGGTCATGACCGCATCAACGATGCCAACCTCCTGGCGGTCGGCGCGGCGACGCGCTTTCTGGACGCGGAAAGCGGCGACGAACGCCTGCGCCTGGGGCTGGCGCAGCGCTATTACTTCGAATCGCAGCGGGTGGTGCTGAACGAGCCCTTGCGCACGGCCAAGCACTCGGACTTGGTGTTCGTCGGTACCGGGCGACTGAACCAGCGCTGGCTGGTGGACGGCGGAGTGCAATACGACCCCAACCAGCGGCACGCCGAGCGCCTCAATTTCAGCCTGCGCTATCACCCGGAACCAGGACGCCTGCTGCAAGGCGGCTACCGTTATCTGAGGCAGATGATCGACGCCGAGGGTCTGACCACCCAACTGCGGCAGATCGATTTGGTCGCGCAATGGCCGATCAGCGCCAATTGGTCGGCGCAGGGGCGGTGGAACTTCTCGCTCTACGATCACAAAGTTCTGGAGGCGGTCGCCGGGCTTGAGTACAATGGCGGCTGCTGGGCTTTCCGCGTCGTCGGGCAGCGCATCGCCACCGCCACCAAGAGCGCTACCAATGCCGTGTTCCTGCAACTCGACCTGACTGGCTTGTCGCGCATCGGCACCAACCCCCTTGAGGTTCTGCGCCGGAATATTCCGGGCTATCAGCGCGGCAGTGAGCTGACGCGTGAAGCCGAAGCGGCGGTGCGCTCCCCGTGGTACCAACCCGACTATTGATGGACCGTGGCTGATGCGCCCCGCGGCGCGCGGCTTTTTGCGATTCTTTTGAGGTGCAGCATGATCATCCGGCTTTCTTTGTTCGCCCTGACTCTCCTCACCGGCGCCGCTCTGGCGCAGATCCCTGCCAGCGGGGCGGTGGTTCTGATCGACCGCATCGTGGCGGTGGTCAACGATGAGGTGATCACCCGCAACGAACTCGAGGCGCGCAAGGGCTTGATCCTGGGCCAACTCAAGAGGCAGGGCACCCCCCTGCCCGCCCCCGACGTGCTGGAGAAACAGGTGCTCGAACGGCTCCTCACCGAACGCGCGCAATTACATTTCGCCAAGGAAAACGGCATCCGCGTCGATGACGCTTTCGTCGAACGAACCATCGCGCGCATCGCCGAAGACAACAAGATCACCCTGACCCAGTTGCGCGAGATGCTCGCCAAGGATGGCGTCACTTACGCCAAGTACCGTGAGGACATCCGCAGCGAAATCATCTTGAGCCGCCTGCGCGAACGCGAGGTCGACAGCCGCATCGTGGTGAGCGACGCGGAGATCGACCACTATCTCGCCACCAACGAGGCGCGGGCCGGCAAGCAGGATGAATACCGCCTCGCCCACATTCTGGTGCTGGTGCCGGAGCAGGCTTCGCCCGAGCAAATCGGCGCCAAGCAAGCCCGCGCCGAGGAGGCGCTGCGCCAAATCCGCGCTGGCGCTGATTTCGCCCAAGTGGCGGCGGGCTACTCCGATGCTGGCGATGCCCTGAAAGGCGGCGAGTTGGGCTGGCGCCCCGCCGGACGCATCCCCAACGTATTCGCCGAAACGGTGACGGAACTCAAGGCCGGCGACACCAGCAAGGTGCTGCGCAGCGCCAACGGTTTTCATATCCTCAAGCTGCTGGAGAAGCGCGGCAAGGACAGCCAGACCTTCGTGGACCAAACGCGCGTGCGGCACATCCTGTTGCGGGTGAGCGAAACGGTCTCCGAAGCTGAAGCCAAGACCAAACTGGAGCGTCTGCGGGGCCGCGTGGCGGCCGGCGAGGATTTCGCCGAACTGGCCAAACTGAATTCCGAAGATCCTAGTTCCGCCAAGGGCGGTGAGGTGGGTTGGGTCTCTCCCGGCGACACCGTACCGGAATTCGAAAAGGCCATGAACGGCCTGAAGCTCAATGAAGTCTCGGAAGCGGTGCGCACGCCTTTCGGTTGGCATTTGATTCAGCCCCTGGAGCGCCGCCGACAGGACGTGACCGAGACCAAGAGCCGCGAACTGGCGCGCCAGGCGGTGCGCGCGCGCAAGATCGAAGAAGGTTACGAGGACTGGCTGCGCCAGGTGCGCGACCGCGCTTTTGTGGAATACCGCCTGGACGAGAAGTAATGTCAGGAGCCCCCGCCCCCGCGGCGGGCGCCCCCGCGGTCCGTCTGACCGCGCTCTCGCACGGCGGCGGCTGCGGCTGCAAGATCGCCCCCGGGGTACTGCAAGAGATTCTCGCCAACGCCGCGCCGGGCATTATCCCGCCCGAACTTCTGGTGGGAGCCGACACGGCCGACGACGCCGCGGTGTATCAACTCAATGAACACCAGGCGCTGGTGGCGACCACCGACTTCTTCATGCCCATCGTCGACGATCCTTTCGACTTCGGGCGCATCGCCGCCACCAATGCCCTGTCCGACGTCTACGCCATGGGCGGCAGGCCTATCCTGGCGCTGGCGTTGGTGGGTATGCCGCTCGACAAGCTCGCCATCGAAACCATCCGCGCCATTCTCGAAGGCGGTGCCAGCGTATGCCGGACCGCGGGCATTCCGGTGGCGGGCGGACACACCATCGACGCCATCGAGCCGATCTACGGCCTGGTGGCCCTGGGTCTCGTCGACCCCGCGCAAGTAAAAACGAACCGCGGCGCCTTGGCCGGCGATCGGCTGATCCTCGGCAAACCGCTGGGCGTGGGTATCTACAGTGCCGCGCTCAAGAAGGGCCGGCTCGACGCTGCGGGCTACGCGGCGATGCTCGCCAGCGCCACTCAGCTCAATACGCCAGGCCAGCGCTTTGCCGCCCTGCACGACGTGCATGCCCTCACCGATGTCACCGGCTTCGGCCTCCTCGGCCATTTGCTCGAAATCTGCCGCGCTTCGCGACTCCAGGCGCGGCTCGAGTGGGCTCGCGTACCGCTTTTGCCTGGGGTGCTCGACCTCGCCCGCGAGGGCCACATCACCGGAGCGTCGGCGCGCAATTGGGCCAGCTACGGCGGCGAGGTGTCCGTCGCCGCGAGCCTCGACCCCCTGGCCCAGGCGCTCCTGACCGACCCGCAAACCAGTGGCGGTCTGCTCGTTTCCTGCGCTCCGGAGGCGGTGGCGCAAGTACTCGCCATCTTTGGCGAGGAAGGCTTTGGGGCGACGGAGATTGGTGTCCTGGGCGACGGCCGCGTGAGCGTCGAGGTTCGTTGAGCGACCGACCGATTGGCATCGCACCCGCCGTTTTCTCTCGGCGTTGACGGGCGGGGCTCGCGCCAGCCAGCCGAAAAGCTCCTGGCCTGGTCGCCGCAAAGCGCGTCCTCGGTCGGGGGGCCGCGCTCCTCGCGCTTCGATGCGCATGGCCGGCCACCCAAAAACGTGCTACAAATTCGCCCTGTCTGGGTCTCGGAGCTGAAACAAACACATGACGCCCGCCGCCTCGAATGCACCGCCCCCGCCCTACCCCTGCCTGGCGCAGGAGTCGTGCGTCATCCGGCACCAGTTGGCCGAGCAGCTTGCGCAACTGGAGCGCTCGGCGGCGATGGATTCGCTCACGGGCGTGTGGAACCGAAAACACTTCGACCAGGTACTGGAGACCGAGATCGACCGCAGCCTGCGCCATCGCCAGCCGGTGTCTCTCATCCTGCTTGACATCGACGCCTTCAAGCTCATCAACGATCAGTTTGGCCACTCGGCGGGCGACGCGGTACTGCGCGAAATGGCGCAAGTCACTTCCGGGCTCATCCGCTCCTCGGACGCGCTCTTTCGCTGGGGCGGCGAGGAGTTCGTGGTGCTGGCGACGGCCACCGGCCACCGAAACGCCAGCCGGCAGGCCGAGAACCTGCGCACCGCGATTGCGGCGCATCGTTTTCCCGCGGCCGGGCAGCTCACGATCAGCCTTGGCGTGGCGGAACACCTGGGCGAAGAGAGCGCGGCGGAGTGGTTTCAGCGCGCCGATGCCATGCTCTACGCGGCCAAACGCGGTGGGCGCAACCGGGTGCGGGTCGATACGCGCGGCAATTCCGATCAGTGGGCGAGCACGCAAGCGAGCTCGGCCTTGCATTTGAACTGGCAGGAAGGCTACGAAAGCGGCGAACCCACGATCGATCGTGAACACCACGAACTCTTCGATCGCGCCAATGAACTGCTGGACACTTTTCTATCGGGCGAGGAGAAATTCGCCCGCATCGCGCCGGTGTTTGACCGGCTCATGCAGCATGTGGCGGCTCATTTTGCCGATGAAGAATTGATCCTGGAGCGGCACGGCTACGCCAAACTCGAAGCCCATCGGCGCCTCCATGCCCGGCTCTTGCAGCGCGCCCAAGAATTGCGCGGTGCATTCCAAGCCGGCCAAGTTCATTTGGGCGGGGTGGTGGAATTCGTGGCTGGGGAGGTGGTGGCGCGACACCTTTTTCGCGCCGATCGGGAGTTCTTTGCGCTATTTGCCAGGCAGGAAGACGCCGCGTAGCGAGGGGCTAGTGTCTCAACCCATAAATTTCGCTATGTCCGACGCGTCCCGCATCGCCGATGGCTTGGTCGCTCATCCTCGCCATAGCTACGGCTATGGCTGCGCTTCGCTTCGCGCCCTCGGCGCGCGGATACGCGTCTGGGCCGGTACGCAAACTTATGGGTTGAGACACTAGTGCCCCAAACCCAACTCGCCCCAAAGCGCATCGACCCGGTTCCTCACCGCCTCGCTCATGGCGATGGGGCGGCCCCATTCACGGCTGGTTTCGCCGGGCCATTTGTTGGTCGCGTCGATGCCCATTTTCGAGCCCAGACCTGAAACGGGCGAGGCGAAATCGAGATAATCGATCGGCGTGTTGGGCACCAGCAGGGTGTCGCGCGCCGGGTCGCAGCGGGTGGTCCAGGCCCAGATCACTTCTTTCCAGTCGCGAATGGCGATGTCCTCGTCCACCACCACAATAATTTTGGTGTACATGAACTGGCGCAAGAAGCTCCAGACGCCGAACATCACCCGCTTGGCGTGGCCGGGGTATTGCTTTTTGATGCTGACCACCGCGAGGCGATAAGAGCAGCCTTCGGGGGGCAAGTAGAAATCGGCGATTTCCGGAAATTGTTTCTGCAGGAGAGGCACGAACACCTCGTTGAGCGCCACGCCCAGCACCGCCGGCTCGTCCGGCGGCTTGCCGGTGTAGGTGCTGTGATAGATCGGGTCGCGGCGTAAGGTGATGCGTTCGAGGGTGAACACCGGGAACCGCTCGACTTCGTTGTAATAGCCGGTGTGGTCGCCAAAGGGGCCTTCGGCGGCGCTCTGGTCGGGATGGATGTGGCCTTCGAGAACCATTTCGGCACGGGCCGGCACCTTCAGGTCGGAACCGATACACCTGGTCACTTCGGTGCGCGCGCCGCGCAGCAGCCCGGCGAACTGGTACTCGGAGAGCGTGTCCGGCACCGGGGTCACCGCGCCCAGCAGCGTGGCCGGGTCCGCACCCAGCACCACCGCGACGGGAAAGGGCTCGCCGCGACACCCTTGCTGATGGTCGCGAAAATCCAGCGCGCCGCCGCGGTGCGGCAGCCAGCGCATGATCAGACGATTTGGGCCGAGCACCTGTTGGCGGTAGATGCCAAGGTTCTGGCGGGCCTGGCGCGGCCCGCGGGTGACCACCAGGCCCCAGGTGATGAGTGGCCCGGCATCCTCGGGCCAGCAGGTCTGGATCGGCAGGCGCGCCAGATCGAGGTCGGCGCCTTCCCAAACCAGTTCCTGACAGGGCGCGCCACGCACCTCCTTCGGCGCCATGTCGAGCACGCGTTTCAACATTGGCAGGGTCTGTTCCCAGGCCTGCCTCAACCCGCGCGGCGGTTCGGGCTCCTTGAGCGCGGCCAGAAGCTTGCCCACTTCGCGCAGGGCGCCGAGCGAATCCTGACCCATGGCGCGGGCCACGCGCAAGGGAGTGCCGAAGAGGTTGGCGAGCACCGGGATCTCGTGGCCCTTGGGTCGCTCGAACAAGAGCGCCGGCCCGGCGCGGCGCAGCACACGGTCGCAGATTTCGGTGATTTCCAGACGGGGGTCGACCGCCACGCCGATGCGCTTCAGTTCCCCCTGCGCCTCGAGACCGGCAATGAATTCGCGCAAATCGCGATAGCTCATCCGCCGCGGCTCATTTGGCCTTGCCTGCAGCGCCTTCGCGCAGCTTGATTTCCTCGAAGCGCCGACGCTCGGTGTCGAACTTGACATTGATGGCCACGAGCTCCTTGCTCTTTTGCTCCACCAGCCCCTGCTGCACCGGCAGTTCCTGCTCGATCGATTTCTGCTCGCGCCGGATTTCCGCGCTGATGCGCTGCTTGCTCTTTTCCATGGCATCGATTTCGGTCTTGCGCTTCTTCAGCTCGGCGATGCGGTTCTGCGCCCCCTTCACCACCGCCTCGACCGCGGTGACGCTGCGCGCGCGCAATTGGTCGATTTCCTTGACGCTGGTATAGGTGGCAAGCAACGCATCGTCCTTGCGCTTCTGTTCGCGGGCAGTCTTTTCGTCTTCCAGGCGCCGCGTTTTCTCTTCCTCCTGGGCGCGTATTTGCGCTTCCGTCAGCGCCGGAGCGGTCCGCTTGATCGCCCTGCCCTGACGATTGAGTTCGGTGGTCCCGCCTTTGACATACTCGGGCGGAATGGTGTCGCCGTAATGGACGACCCCTTTTTCATCTACCCACTTGTACATATTGGCCGATGCCGGGGCCGTGCCGACCAGCATCAGCAGCACGCCCGCGGCGAGGGTAAATGAAGTGGTCCTCATGTCCATGCTCCTCGGCCCCTGTGTTGTTGTTCAACCGACTCCGTACCGCGCGCGGTACGCTTCCACCGCCGCCTGGTGCGCGGCCAACTCGGGCTGGCCGTGCAAGAACGCGAGGAGGTCGCGCAAGTTGGCGATGGCCACTACAGGAATACCGAACCGCGCTTCGACTTCCTGCACCGCCGACAGCTCTGCGCCGCCACGCTCCATGCGATCAAGGGCGATCAGCACCCCCGCTACCTGCGCACCATGCGCCTCGATCAGATTCACCGACTCCCGCACCGAGGTTCCGGCGCTGATCACATCATCCACGATCAGAACCCGCCCGCGCAAAGGCGCGCCGACGATGCTGCCGCCTTCGCCGTGATCCTTGGCTTCCTTGCGGTTGTAGCAAAAGGGCAGATTGTGCCCTTTTTCGGCAAGCGCCACCGCCGTAGTCGCGGCCAGGGTGATGCCCTTATAGGCCGGCCCGAACAATTGGTCGAAGGCGACCCCCGCGGCCAGACTCGCTTCGGCGTAGAACTGGCCCAGCCGTCGCAGGCTTGCGCCGTCATTGAACAAACCCGCGTTGAAAAAATAGGGAGACTGGCGCCCCGCCTTGGTAACGAACTCGCCGAACCTCAGCACATCTTGTGCCAGGGCGAAGGCCAGGAAGTCCCGCCGAAAATCACTCAATGGTGTCCCTTTCCTTCATCCCCCTTCCGGCGGAAGGGAACGAGTGTGCTTCGCGCGCCGGGCTCAGTCCGGCGACTGGCTTGCGCGCCCTTGCTGTTGATACAGGTGAACAAGTATAGCGCAGTGGGACCGCCCGGTGCGGCGGGCGGGCCCCGACACCGCGTCGGGCATGCCGCGTCGGCGCTCGAATGGTGTTAAGCTTCGCCGTTTTCCAGCGCCGTCCCGCTCGCCATGCGCATCATCTCCCTCAATGTCAACGGCCTGCGCTCGGCCGCCAGAAAGGGTTTGGCCGAGTGGCTGGCGCTGCCTCCGCGCTGGGATGTGCTTTGCGTGCAAGAGGTGAAGGCCCAGGAGCCCGACCTGCCGGCGGAACTCCTCGCCCTGAACCGCGCCAAGGGTCATTTTCATTTCGCCCTGAAGAAGGGCTACAGTGGCGTCGCCTTGTATTCTCGGCGTCGCCCCCAGCGCGTGCTCACGGGCTTCGGCAACCAAGAATTCGATGCCGAGGGGCGCTATGTGCGGGTGGATTTTGCCGACTTGAGCGTGATCAGCGTGTATTTCCCCTCCGGTTCGAGCTCGCCGGAACGCCAGGCGGCGAAGTTCCGCTTCCTCGCGGCGTTTTTCCCGCACTTGGCGGCGCTCCGCCGCGAGGGGCGGGAAGTCGTGCTCTGCGGGGACTGGAACATCGCCCACCATGAAATCGATCTCAAGAACTGGCGGGGCAACCAGAAGAACTCCGGCTTTCTGCCCGAAGAGCGCGCCTGGCTCAGCCGTGTGTTCGAGGAGCAGGGCTGGGTCGATGTCTATCGCCGCCTGCACCCCGAGGCCACGGGCGAGGCCTACACCTGGTGGTCGAATCGTGGCGCGGCCTGGGAGAAGAATGTCGGCTGGCGCATCGACTACCAGATCGCTACCCCCGGCATCGCCACGCGGGCCCACCGCGCCCAGGTGTACAAGGCCGCGCGCTTTTCGGACCACGCCCCGCTCTTGATCGACTACCGGCCGTGATTCGCCTCAGCCAACTGACGCTCCGCCGCGGCACGCGGGTGCTGCTGTCCGAGGCTTCGCTCGCGGTCGCGCCGAAGAAAAAGATCGGCCTTATCGGTGCCAACGGCTGCGGCAAGTCAAGCCTTTTGGCGGTGCTGCGCGGCGAACTGCTGGCGGAAGCCGGCGACATCAGCCTGCCGGCTTCGTGGGTAATCGCCACGGTGGCGCAAGAATCGCCGACCACGAACGCGCCCGCGATCGAGTACGTGCGCGACGGCGACCGTCACTTGCGCGAGCTCGAAGCGCGGCTGGCCGCGGCCGACGCCAGCCATGAGCCCCCCGCCCGGCCGTCCGAAGGGGGGCTCAGTCAACCACATGGAGAGGGCGCAGCCGGCGAACCACACTCACCCCCTTCCACTGGAAGGGGGGCGGGGGAAAGGCACAGCCATGAGCCCCCCGCCCCGCCGACCGCAGGGGGGCCCAGTCAACGACATGGAGCGGGCGCGGCCGGCGAACCACACTCAGCCCCTTCTCCTGGAAGGGGGACGGGGGAAAGGTGCGCCAGCGAGCTTACCGGTGAGGCCCTGGCCGAATTGCACCATGCTTTCGAAGTGGCCGGAGGCTATGCCGCGCCGGCAAGGGCGGCGGCGTTGCTAGCCGGTCTGGGTTTCAGCGAAGACCAGGCGCGCCGGCCGGTGGCAAGCTTCTCGGGGGGCTGGCGCATGCGCCTGAATCTCGCCCAAGCGCTGATGTGCCCCTCGGATCTCCTGTTGCTCGACGAACCGACCAATCACCTCGACCTGGAAGCCGTGCTCTGGCTCGAAGACTGGCTCAGAACCTACCCGGGCACGTTGCTGTTGATCAGCCACGATCGCGACTTTCTCGACGCCACGGTGGACACCATCGTGCACTTCGACGGCGGCCAACTGAAGAGTTACCCCGGCAGCTTCGCCACTTTCGAGAACCAGCGTGCCCAGCAGCTCGCGCTCCAACAGTCGATGTACAACCGTCAGCAAAGAGAAATCGAGCATTTGCAGGCTTTCGTCGATCGCTTCCGCGCCAAGGCCAGCAAGGCGCGCCAGGCGCAAAGCCGGCTGCACGCGCTGGAGCGGATGGAGCGCATCGCCGCGGCGCACGTCGATTCGCCATTTCAGTTCAGTTTTCGGGAGCCGGCGCAGGCACCGCGCCAATTGGTGAGCTTCGACCATGCCGCGCTGGGCTATGACGCCGCCGCGCCGATCCTGCGCGAGGTACGCTGGAGCCTGTTGGCCGGGGAGAGAGTGGGTCTGCTGGGCGCCAACGGCGCGGGCAAATCGACCCTGCTCAAGGCCATCGCCGGACAGCTTGCCCCGCTTTCCGGCCGGCGCCATGTGGGACAGGGGCTGGCCATCGGCTACTTCGCCCAGCACCAGGTCGAGCAATTGCGGCTCACCGAAACCCCGTTGTGGCACTTGCAGCGCCTAGCATCCCAAGTGCGTGAACAGGAGCTGCGCGACTTCCTGGGCGGTTTCGATTTTCGGGGCGAACGGGTGCTGGCGCCGGTGGGGGAGTTTTCCGGCGGTGAGAAAGCACGCCTGACGTTGGCGCTGCTGGTCTGGCAGAAACCCAATCTGCTCTTGCTCGACGAGCCCACCAACCACCTTGACCTGGAGATGCGTCAAGCCCTCACCGAAGCGCTGCAGGAGTACACCGGCGCGTTGGTGGTGGTGGCACACGATCGGCATTTGCTGCGTGCCACCACCGACAGCTTCTGGCTGGTGGCCGACGGCGGAGTTTCCCTGTTCGAGGGCGATCTCGACGACTACCGGGCCTGGGTGGCGGCACGGCGCAGCGCGACCGCGAGCGCTGGTGCTAAGGCCAAGCCGGGGGGCATCGCCACCGATCGACGAACCCAGCGCCGCCTCGACGCACAAGCGCGGGCGCGACGCGGCGCGCAAGTGAAGCCGCTGCGCGCCAGGCTGACGGCGGCGGAGCACACAATCGCCAAACTCACCCGCGAAAAGCAAGCCAATGAGGCCTGGCTGGCGTCGCCCGAAGCCTATGCCGAAGCCGGACGCGGGCGCTTGCCAGAGTTGGTGAAGCGCCAGGGGGAATTAGCGCAGGCGATCGAAGCTGCCGAACACGACTGGCTGGAGGTCCACGCCGAACTCGATCGGCTGGAGTTGGAACCGGCCGAAGATGAGTAGCGCCCGGCCCCACCTTCCCGAGGCATCAGGCCAGCGAAGGAACATCATCACAGCTTGCGCCGAAAGCCCCAAGCGCTGGCGACTCCCGAAGGAGCTTTTGACATGACCGAAAGATTCACGGTGTCCCTCGACGAAGACCTCGCCCACCAATTCGACCACTGGGTCGCCCAGCGCGGCTATGGCACCCGCTCGGAGGCGGTGCGTGACCTGATTCGTGCCGCACTGGAACAGCAGCGCCTGGCGCATGATGGCGGCGGGTTTTGCGTGGCCACGCTGTCCTACGTCTACAACCACCATCAGCTCGGCCTGGCCAGCCGACTCGCCCACCACCACCACGAACACCACGACCTGACCCTGGCCACCCAGCATGTGCATCTCGACCACGAGAACTGCCTCGAAGCCGTACTGCTGCGCGGGCCGGTGCAGGCGGTGCGGCATTTCGCCGACGCCACCATCGCCGAACGCGGCGTACGACACGGCAAACTGCATATGATTCCAGTGGCCCTGGACACACCGCATCGCCACCATGACCAAGGCGACCCGCATCACCACAGCCATCCGCTGACTTGAGACGCTCGCGCCGCCGGCGCAACTCCGTCGGCGGAGCAAGCGCCCCGTCCGGGCCGAGGCCTGCGCGTATAATCTCTCGTCCCCAGCATTCCGGTTCCCATGCTCCGTTTCCTCTTCTTCACCTTCGCCCTGTTGGCGGTCTGCTCCGTCCAGGCGCAGGCTCCATCACCCGCAGCGACGGTGCCGGCGCCCATGATCGCCGCGCAATCCTATCTTCTGATCGACCTCACCAGCGGGCAAACCCTGGTCTCGGTGAACGCCGAAGAGCGGCGCGACCCGGCTTCGCTCACCAAACTGATGACCGCCTATCTTGCCTTCGCGGCGATCCGGGACCAGCACATCGCGCCGAGCCAGATGGTCAAGGTCTCGGAGCGCGCCTGGCGTGCCGAGGGTTCGCGCATGTTCATCGAGCCCGCGCGGGCGGTGAGTGTCGGTGAGCTGCTGCGCGGCATGATCGTGCAATCGGGCAACGATGCCTCGATCGCACTGGCCGAACTGGTGGGCGGCAGCGAGGAGACCTTCGCCCAGATGATGAACCGGGAGGCCGAACGCCTGGGCCTGAAGCAGACCCGCTACGCCAATGCCACCGGCTTCTCCCACCCCGAGCACTACTCCACGGCGAGTGATCTGGCGCGACTGGCGGCGGCGATCATTCGCGACTTCGCCGAGTTCTATCCGCTCTATTCCCTGCGCGAATACCGGTACGGCAATGTGTCACAATACAACCGCAATCGTCTGCTGTGGTCCGATCCATCGGTTGACGGGATGAAGACCGGCTTTACCGAAAAGGCTGGCTACAACCTCATCAGCTCCGCCAAGCGCGACTCGCGACGGCTCTTGGCGGTGGTATTGGGGGCAGGCTCGGAGAAGTTGCGCGCCAGCGAGAGCCAGAAGCTGCTCAATTTTGGGTTCCAGTTCTTCGAGGCCACGCGGCTCTATGAAAGGAACCAGACGGTCGCCCGCCTCGAGGTGTGGAAAGGCGCGACCCGTGAGGTCAAGGCGGGGTTCGCTGGCGACGTGTTTCTCACCCTACCGCGCGGCACGCGAGAACAGCTCAAGGTCACGCTCGAAAAAACCCAGCCGCTGCTGGCGCCAATCACCGTCGGCCAGCGCCTGGGTACCGTGAAGGTCGCCCTCGACGGCCGTCCCTTCGCCGAATTCCCGCTCCTCGCCCTCGAGGAAGTAGCACTCGGCTCCTGGCTGTCGCGCACTTGGGACGCGGCACGATTGTGGTTCAAATAGTCGATCGGAGCACAGAGCGCGATGATCTACCTCAACGGTGAATTCCTGCCCCTCGAAGAGGCGCGCATTCCGGTGCTCGACCGCGGCTTCATTTTCGGCGACGGCGTCTACGAAGTGATCCCGGTGTATGGGCGCCGGCCTTTTCGGCTGAGCGCGCATCTGGCCCGTCTCGACTACAGCCTCGCCGGCATTCGTCTCGCCAACCCCTGCACTCATGAACGCTGGGGCGAGATTATCGCGGCGATATGTGCCAAACAGGCATTCGATGATCAGGCGGTGTACCTCCAAATCACCCGCGGTGTCGCCAAGCGCGATCACAGTTTCCCCGCCGGCGTGGCGCCCACGGTATTCCTGATGAGCAACCCTCTGCCCCTGCCCAGCGCTGAACAGATCGCCCACGGGGTGGCCGCGATCACCGCGCCCGATGACCGCTGGCGGCATTGCGACCTCAAGACCACTTCGCTCTTGGGCAACGTGCTCCTGCGCCAGTTGGCGGTGGACCAGGGCGCCGCCGAGACCATCCTGTTCCGCGAGGGCCTGCTGACCGAAGGTTCGGCGGCCAATGCCCTGATCGTCCAGGACGGCCGCATCATTGCCCCCAAGAAGGACTGGCGCATTCTTCCCGGTATCACCTACGGCGCGGTGTACGACTTCGCCAACGAAGCCCGACTACCCTTCGAGATGCGTGACATCCCGGAAGCCGAAGTCCGTGCCGCCGCGGAAGTCTGGCTTTCCTCCTCCACCAAGGAGGTGCTCGCGGTCACGCGCCTCGACGGCGCCCCGGTGGGCTCGGGGACTCCTGGGCCGATATTTCGCCAGATGCATGCCCTGTTCAAACAAGCGCGCGGCGTGGCCGGATGAGCAAGGCTCTGATGCCCCTTTTCGCAAGCATGCTGCTGCTGACCGCGCCGGCAGTCCTAGTGTCTCAACCCATAAGTTTCGCTATGTTCGACGCGTCCGGCATCGCCGATGGCTTGGTCGCTCATCCTCGCCATAGCTACGGCTATGGCTGCGGTTCGCTTCGCGCCCTCGGCGCGCGGATACGCGTCTCGGCAGGTACGCAAACTTATGGGTTGAGACACTAGCGGCCGAGCTGGTGCCCCTGCACTGGGACACCGAAGGCGGCTTTCAGCGTCAAACCACTCTGCGCCCTGGGCAGAGCGTCGAAGTCTGCGGCAAGCTCCCCGCCCAGACGCGGGTGAAGTGGTCCTTCAGCGCCAGCGCGCCGCTGGAGTCGAATGTTCACTATCACGAGGGCGAGCGCGTAGTTTACCCGGCTCGGCACGAGGCGCGCACCACCCACCCCGAAACCTTGCAGCTCCCGGTGGCCCAGGAGTACTGCTGGATGTGGAGCAACCGCGGCGGGCGCGACGCCGCGCTGGAATTGCGGCTGCATCGATAGTCGCGGCGAACGCCGCACGGGCACCCAGGGCCCGCGCTTGGTGGATCAAGTATCGGCCCGCGGCGCCGGCCTAAGTGATGCGCGTTTCGGGGCCCCCTGGATTGGCCGCCGACTCCCCCTGCCCCTGGACCAACAGAGGGAGCAAGCGGCCAGGATTCAGACTAAAGCAAACGTGGTTACTGCACATCGCACAATTGGGGGATGCGGGAATCGCGCCTGCAGGAGCGCGGCCTGGAAGCAAGCGTTCTCCTTGGCATCGCCCCCGGGGGTCCAGCTTGGCCCCGCCGCGGCGCCAGGGGTGCCCATGCGCGCTCCGGCAAGCCAGTTCGCCCTCGCCCCGCCGGGCGCGGTAGAATGCCGGTCTGCCGGCCCTAGACCAAGCCATGGATTTCGCTTTTCTCGTCGATCCTCTGGATACGCTCAAAACCTACAAGGACTCCTCCGTCGCGATGATGCGCGAGGCGGCTAGGCGCGGCCACAGCCTGCACGCCTTGCAGCAGGAGGACCTGTGTTGGCGCGAGGGACGGCTGGAAGCGCGGGTGACGCCGATCGAGCTGCTGGAGCACAGCGACGCCTGGTACCTGCCGGCCGAACCCCAGGTGCGCGCGCCCGAGTCCTTCGCCGCGATCGTGATGCGCAAGGACCCGCCCTTCGACATGGAGTATGTGTACAGCACCTACCTCCTGGAAGCGGCGGTGGCCCAGGGCGCACGGGTGTTCAACGACCCTCGCGCAATCCGCGATCACAACGAGAAGCTGGCGCTGGCAAGGCACCCCGAGTTCATCGCCCCCACGCTGGTGACCCGGCGCGAGGAATTGCTGCGCGAGTTCATTTCGGAACAACGCGAAGTGGTCCTCAAACCACTCGATGGCATGGGCGGAGAATCGATTTTCCGGGTTTCGCCCAGCGACCCCAACCTCAACGTCATCATCGAAACGCTGACCCGGCGCGGCACCCGCAGTATCATGGCGCAACGCTTTATCCCGGAAATCGCCCAAGGCGACAAGCGTATTCTGCTCATCGCGGGCGAACCCGTGCCCTTCTCTCTGGCGCGTATTCCCCGCCCGGGAGAGAGCCGCGGCAACCTGGCCGCGGGCGGCACCGGGGCGGCGCAGCCGCTGTCCCCGCGCGACGCGGAAATCGCCGAGACGCTCGGCCCCAAGCTGTGGGAAAAAGGTCTGTTCCTGGTTGGCATCGATGTTATCGGCGATTACCTCACCGAGATCAATGTGACCAGCCCGACTTGTTTCGTGGAAATCTCTGAGCAGACCGGATTCAATGTGGCCGGCATGTTCCTCGACGCGCTCGAAGCGGCCTGCCCCTAAACCCTCATCCCTGGTAGCGCAACGCCCATGAATCGCTCCGCTTTCACCACCCTGGCGCGCCCCGCCTGGTTCCTCGCCCTGCTGGCGGCAGTCGTGCTCGCGGTGAGTCTGGCGGGCTGCAAGAAAAAGTCTCCTTACGTGCAACAGATGGCTTTCATCTTCGGCACCATGGTGGAAATCAGCATCTGGGGCGAAGAGCCGCCGCGCGGGCGCGAATTGGCCAACCAGGTATTCGCCGAACTGGAGCGCGAGCATCGCCTGCTGCACCCCTGGCAGCCTGGCCCGATGGCCGAACTCAACGCCGCCATCGCCGCCGGCAAGCAAGACATCGCGGTCGATCCGGAGATCGCCCGCCTGCTGCGGGACGCCAGCGCCGCCGCGGCGCAGAGCGATCAGCTCTTCAACCCGGCGATCGGCAAACTGGTGACGCTCTGGGGGTTTCACGCCGACACGCCGGGCAAGGTGGTGCCCAAGCCCGAGGCCGTGGACGCCCTGGTCAAGGCGCAACCCCGCATGACTGACCTCAAGATCACTGAGAATCGCCTCAGCAGCAGCAACCCCGCGGTGCAAATCGACCTCGGCGGGTACGCCAAGGGTTATGCCCTGGATCGCGCCGCGCAGTTGCTACGCCAGGCGGGCGTGCCGGGCGCACTGATCAACATCGGCGGCAATGTGCTGGCCATCGGCAGCAAGGGTGGTGAAGCCTGGCGGGTCGGAATCCAGCATCCGCGCCGGCCCTCGTCTATGGCCGCGATTGCGCTTCTGGATGGAGAAGCGGTGGGAACCTCCGGGGACTACCAACGCTATTTCGAAGTGGGCTCCAGGCGTTACTCGCACCTCATCGACCCGCGCAATGGCCAGCCGGGCAACGATCTGGCCAGCGTCACGGTGCTCGTGACACCCCGCCCCGATGCCGGCACGTTCTCGGATTGGACCAGCAAGCCGCTGTTCATCGCCGGTCGCGCCGAATGGCCGCTGATGGCCAGGAAGATCGGTGTCACCCATGCGCTGGTGCTGCCCATTGAGGGTGAAGCGGTGGCGACCGAGGCGATGCGCGCGCGCTTGATCTGGGACGACAAGAATGGTCCGCTGCGGGTCGTCCCCTGAGACCCAGCGCCAGGCCGTGCCGATGCGCTCGACCGCGGGTCCTGGGTGGAACCCGCCGCGGCTTGGCGAGGATCGGCGATGATCGGCGTACTGATCATCGCCCATGAGGATTTCGGCGACAGCCTGATCCGCTGCGTCACTCATGTGCTGGGAGCGCGCCAGCCCAAGTTCGAGGCCCTGGCGGTGCAACCCGGCGATGATCCGCGCGATCTGCTGCCCCGCGCCCAGGCGATGATCACGGCGCTCGACGATGGCGACGGCGTCCTGGTCGTGAGCGACCTTTTTGGCGCGACCCCTTGTAACCTCTGCTGCAAATTGCTCAAACCCGGGCACATCGAAGGCATTTCCGGGGTCAGCCTGCCGATGCTGGTCCGCGCCTTCACTTACCGCAACAAGGGGCTGGAGACCATGGTCAAGAAGGCGGTGAGCGGCGGTTGCGAGGGTGTGCTGCACATCGACGTGGAACCCCAGCATGCAAAAACAGGAAGTTGAAATCGTCAACCGGCTCGGGCTCCATGCCCGCGCCGCGGCCAAGCTCACCCAGCTCGCCAGCCGTCACCAGTGCGAGGTGTGGATGACGCGCAACAGTCGCCGCATCAACGCCAAGAGCATCATGGGGGTGATGATGCTGGCCGCCGGCAAGGGCTCGAAGGTGGAGTTCGAAACCTCCGGGGCCGACGAAGTCGAGGCCATGAGGGCCTTGGTGGCGCTGGTCCAGGATTATTTCGGCGAGGGGGGCTGAAGCTCATGCCAGGCCAGCGGGCAGGCAGCACGCCATGAGTTTTGTACTGCACGGGATCGGCGTGGCCAGCGGCATCGCCATCGGGCGGGCCCAGCTCATTTCGCATGCCACGCTCGAAGTCGCTCATTACCGCATTGCCGCGGCGCGCATACCCGAGGAAGTGGCGCGTTTCGTGGCCGCGGTCAAGGGCGTGCAAAAGGAGCTCGAAGGCCTGCACACCAGCATGACCCGCGGCGACGCGCCCGCCGAGTTCGGCGCGTTTCTCGATGTGCACTGGCTGATCCTCAACGACCCGACGCTCGCCGAGGTGCCCAAGGAGATCATCGCCAGCCAGCACTGCAATGCCGAGTGGGCGCTGACCCAGCAGATGAATGTGCTGATCGAACAGTTCGATCAGATCGAGGACGCTTACCTGCGCGAGCGCAAGGCCGACGTGGTGCAAGTGGTCGAGCGCGTATTGAAACTCTTGCTGGGCAAGCCCGGCGAGGTTCGGCCGGTGAACCCCGAGCAGAAGACCATTCTGGTCGCCTACGATTTGAGCCCCGCCGACGTGATTCAATTGAAGCGGCACCACTTCGCCGGCTTTCTCACCGACCTCGGCGGCATCACCTCGCATACCGCGATCGTCGCGCGCAGCCTGGGAATCCCCTCGGTGGTGGCGCTGCACGATGCGCGCAACTTGATTCGCGAGAACGAAACGCTGATCGTCGATGGCGGCAACCATCTGGTCATCGTCAACCCGGACCGCGCGGTGTTGCAGGAATACCGGCTGCGCCAGCACGAGCTGGAGCTCGAAAAGCAGAAGCTCAAACGCCTCAAATTCACGCCCGCGACCACGCTCGATGGCCAGCACGTGGAACTACACGCCAATATCGAGTTGCCGCAGGATCTCGAGGAAGTGCTCGACAACGGTGCCACCGGCATTGGCCTGTTCCGCAGCGAGTTCCTGTTCCTCAACCGGCAGGGCCTACCCAGCGAGGAGGAGCAATTCGAAGCCTACCGTGCCGTGGCCGAGGGCATGGCGGGGCTGCCGGTGGTGATCCGCAGCTTTGACCTGGGCGCGGACAAGCACAAGGATGGCCTGGGTGGGCTCACCCGTATGGCGCAGAACCCGGCCCTGGGCTTACGCGCCGTGCGCTTTTGCCTGGCCGAACCCCGACTCTTCCAGACCCAATTGCGGGCCATCCTGCGCGCCTCGCACTACGGCAAGGTGAAGATCCTCCTGCCGATGCTCTGCAACGCGCAGGAAATGGAACAATCGCTGGTGGCGATCGAGCAGGCCAAGGACAGCCTGCGCGAACAGAATCTGCCTTTCGACCCGGAAGTGGAGGTCGGCGGCATGATCGAAGTACCCGCGGCGGTGATGGCGATGTCGATGTTCACGCGGCGGCTGGATTTTCTGTCGATCGGCACCAACGATCTGATCCAATACACCCTGGCGGTGGATCGCGCCGACGATGCGGTCTCGCACCTCTACGACCCGTTGCACCCGGCCATCATCAAGCTCCTCGCCCAGGCGATTCGCGGCGCGCACAAGGCGGGCGTGCCGATTTCGGTGTGCGGCGAAATGGCGGGTGACCTCGCCTTCACGCGCTTGCTGCTTGGGCTGGGCCTGCGGGGGTTTTCCATGCATCCTTCGCATCTGCTGACGGTGAAACAGCGGGTGCTCACCGCCAACGTGCCGACGCTCGAAGAGCTGGTGAACCGGCTCTTGAAGACTGACGACAGCCTGCGCATCCAGGTGCTGATGGAAAAGATCAACGCAGGGTGAAGGGGCCGCCGTTCACACACTGAAGCGGCGGCAGCCGAAACAAACTCTCGCCTGTTGCCGATTCGTGAACGACGGATCGCGGCGGGAACAGGCCTGGCCCGCCTGGCGGGTCTTGTTGGCCGATACGGGCCGGCTCAGCCTCGACTGCGCCGTCGCACCAGAACTGCGGCCACCATCACCAGCAGGGCGAGCAGCGCAAGGGCGGCGGGAGAAAGCGTCGGTATCGCCCCGTAGGGCGCCAAGTCCGCGGCGCCCCCCACCACGACCGTCTGGCCGATCTGGGTATTGAGCCAGGCCAGCGCCGCGGCATTGAGCGGCACCGATGTTACCGTTCCTTCGTCGGCGCGGACGTACACGCGCGATCCATAAGCCGTGCCGGTCCCGATGTCGGTGTATTCGGCAAGCCCCGCGGCACTGCTAGTAAACGTCGCAGGGGCGCTGCTCACGTCCCACACGGTATAGGTGAGCGTTCCGCCGAAGTTGTAGACCCCTTGCGGCGGAGCTGTAGGTGCGGGCACATCGAGCAAAAGCGTGGCCGACGAAATCGTGGCGAAACCGCCCACCGGGAGGGCGAACGCGAACCAGTTGCGCCAGAGCGTGTTTCCTCCGGTGCAACTATCGGTGCTACTGCAGAAACCGGCGATGTAACTGTTGGTTGCGCTCGAGCCGTTATTGGAACCCGTGGAACTCACCCAACCGCGGTTGGTGGCGGTCAAGGTAACCGGGCCCGTGTTGGTGGCGAGCTGGAGTTGGGTGTCGCAACTGCCGCCACAGTCTGCGGCAAAGCCGCTATAGGCAAAGGTGGCCCAGCTCGACTGCGCTTGAGCGACTTTCGCCCCGGTTGAAAACAGCACCACACTCAGCAAGAACCAGAAGAACTTTGCACGCATGACTCCTCCTCTTTAGGTAGGAAAACAGCGATAGTTATTCGTTGGGTGTTCGCTTTATGGACTCTTCATCTCCCGCACCAGCTTTGCAGTTTATGCGCAGGACCGCAACCGGTCAACGCGTGGCCCAAACCCGCCGATCTTTTGCGGTCATTTGCAATTGACAACCGCCCCCTGCACCGGTTAACTTTGCGGGGCGCCGATTTGAGATCAGCTTGCGGGCGCGCGGTGGCCGGAGCGTCGGGTCGCCGCAAAAACTGCTAAAGCGAGGTGAGAAGCCCGATTAGCCAAGCTGGTCGGGCTTTTTTGTTGGGATATCCATGCCCCCTGCTCCACCCTTTCCGAACGCGACTGTGGGTGAGGTCACGCCGCAGCGCGTCGATTTTGAAGAGCCGCTGCCGCTGGCCTGCGGGCGCGCCTTCGGCCCCTATCACCTGATGATCGAAACCTATGGCGAACTGAATGCGGCGCGCGACAACGCGGTTTTGATCTGCCATGCGCTCAACGCCTCGCATCACGTGGCCGGCGTGTACGCCGATCAAGCCAACAGCGAGGGTTGGTGGGATAACATGGTCGGTCCAGGCAAGCCGGTGGATACCAATCGCTTCTTCGTCGTCGGGGTGAACAATCTGGGCTCGTGTTTTGGCTCCACCGGACCGATGGATCTCCACCCGGCGACCGGTAAACCCTATGGCGCGGACTTTCCCGTGGTGACGGTGGAAGACTGGGTCGATGCCCAGGTGCGCGTCGCCGATCATCTGGGCATCGAGCGCTTCGCTGCGGTGATGGGCGGCAGCCTCGGTGGCATGCAAGCGCTGGCCTGGACCATCCGTCACCCGCAGCGCGTGGCGCATGCGCTGGTGATCGCCGCGGCACCCAACTTGTCGGCGCAGAACATCGCCTTCAACGAGGTGGCGCGCGCCGCCATTATGACCGACCCGGAGTTCCATGCCGGACATTTTTACGATGCCGCCGTCAAGCCCCGGCGCGGCTTGCGCGTGGCGCGCATGATTGGCCACATCACCTATCTTTCCGACGATCAGATGGCCGAGAAATTCGGTCGGCAGTTGCGCAATGGACTGCGCTACACCTTCGAGCCGGAATTCCAGATCGAATCCTATTTGCGCTACCAAGGCGACAAGTTCTCGGAATACTTCGACGCCAACACCTATTTGCGCATCACCAAGGCGCTCGATTATTTCGATCCTGCCGCGGCCACGGGAGGCGATTTGCGCCGAGCGCTGGAAGCCGCGCGCGCGAGCTTCCTGGTGGTTGCCTTCACCACCGACTGGCGGTTCTCGCCCCAGCGCTCACGCGAAATCGTCAAAGCCCTGATCGACAACCGCCGCGACGTGAGCTACGCCGAAATCGACGCACCCCACGGCCACGACGCCTTTCTACTGGACGACGCGCGTTACCACGCTCTGGTGCGGGCTTACTTCGACCGCATTGCGGCGGAGCTTTCGTCATGAACATCCGCCCCGATTATTCCTTGATCGCCGAATGGATCCGCCCCCGTGCGCAGGTCCTGGACTTGGGCTGCGGCGACGGCGGCCTGCTCGCCTATTTGCGTGAGCACCGCCAGATTTCCGGTTATGGGGTGGAAATCGACGACGCCTCGGTACTCGCTTGCGTAAAGAACGGGGTCTCGGTGGTACAAAGCAACCTCGAGGCCGGGCTCTCCGGTTTCGAAGACGCCTCCTTCGATTACGTGGTTCTTTCGCAGACGCTGCAGGCGATGCGCCACACCGAAGAAATCGTGCTGGAGATGCTGCGTGTTGGGCGCGAGGCCATCGTCAGCTTTCCCAATTTCGGCCATTGGAAGCACCGCTGGCAAATTCTGCGCGGGCACATGCCGGTCTCCAAGGATCTGCCTTACCAATGGTACGACACGCCCAACATCCACCTATGCACCGTGCACGACTTCGACGATTTCTGCGCCCAGCGGCGACTCGAAGTTTTGGATAGGCGCGTGCTGCATGACGGACAGGAAGTTAAGCTGCTGCCCAACTGCTTGGGCACTTTGGCCGTGTATCGCATCCGCCGGGCGCTTGGTCGATGAGCGCTTCGGGCCAGACACTGCGTGAGGCGTTGTTCAACCGCCGCATGTTGATTTGCCTATTTACGGGCTTTAGCTCCGGACTGCCGCTGTATCTCCTCATCAACCTGGTACCGGCTTGGTTGAAGACCGAACAGATCGATCTCAAGGCCATCGGTCTCTTCGCTCTGGTGCAACTACCCTACACCTGGAAGTTTCTCTGGTCGCCTTTTATCGATCGTTATGCCCTGCCGCTGGGCCGCCGTCGCGGCTGGATGTTGGCCACACAAATCGCGCTGCTCGCCTCCATCACCGCCCTGGGCGCGTTCTCGCCCGGCCGGGATTTGTGGGCCATCGCCTATCTCGCCGCCGCGGTGGCCTTTTTCAGTGCCACTCAAGATATCGCGCTCGACGCTTTTCGGCGCGAGATTTTACCCGACGCCGAACTGGGCCTGGGCAATGCACTGCACATCAACGCCTATCGCATTGCGGGGCTGGTGCCCGGTGCCTTGTCGCTGATCCTCGCTGACCATCTGCCTTGGTCATCGGTGTTCTTCATTACCGCCTTGTTCATGTTGCCCGGCATCGCCATGACGCTGTTGGTGGGCGAACCAGAGCTCGCCAAAGAAGGCCCCAAGACGCTGCGGGAAGCGGTGGTCGAACCGTTCCGCGAATTTGTCCAGCGCTCGGGCTGGGCGGCTGCGCTCACCATCCTCGCCTTCATCTTTCTCTACAAGCTGGGCGACAGTATGGCCACGGCGCTGTCCACCCCGTTCTATCTTGAAAAAGGTTTCAGCAAAACCGACATCGGCTTGATCGCCAAGAACGTCGGCCTCTGGGCCACGGTGGTGGGTGGCCTGTTGGGCGGGATTTGGATGTTGAAACTGGGCATCAACCGCGCTTTGTGGGTTTTCGGCGTGGTGCAGTTGGTGACCATCCTGGGCTTTGCCTGGCTCGCTTCGCTGCCCCAGCCCAGCGGCTGGGACTTGGGCCTGGTCATCGGCGCGGAATACCTCGGTGTAGGTTTGGGGACGGCCGCGTTCGTGGCCTTTATCGCCCGAGCCACGCATCCGCCCTATACGGCCACGCAGTTCGCTTTGTTCACGAGCTTCATGGCCATCCCCCGCACGCTGATCAATGCCACCACCGGCTGGATCGTGGAGCAGATGGGCTGGTTGAACTTCTTCCTGCTCTGCACGGTCCTGGCCGTGCCCGGGATGTTGCTGCTCCTGAAGGTCGCACCGTGGCGGGAAGAAGCGCCGACACCCGCTAAAGAGCCGCCGGCTTGAGCATAACTGCGTTGGCCAAGCGCACGTAATCGGCCACGCAAAGCGTCTCGCCCCGCGCACCAGGATTCACTTCCAAGGCCTCGAGACCAGCGGCATCGAACCAAGGCGCCAAGGTGTTGCGCAAGGTCTTGCGCCGTTGACCGAAGGCTGCGGCCACCAGCGCCGCAAACAACTTGGCGTCCGCGATGTGCGGCGCGCGTTCCGCGAGCGGCACGAGACGCACGACCATGGAATCGACTTTGGGTGCCGGCCGAAAAGCCCCCGGCGGCACGGTAAACAACTTCTCCACGGCAAAACTCGCTTGCAGCATGACCGACAGCCGCCCATAGTCCGCGGTACCCGGCGCAGCGGCCATGCGCAGCACGACTTCCTTTTGCAGCATGAGGTGCAGGTCGCGCAGGCGGGGCGCAAAACCCGCCAGGTGGAAGAGGATGGGCGTGGAGATGTTGTAAGGCAGATTGCCGACGATACGCAGATCTTTGCCGAGACTTGCGAAGTCAAAAGCCAGCGCGTCGGCTTCAAACAGTTCGAGTGCTTCAGGCGGAAACTCGGCGCGCAAATGCGCCACCAGATCGCGATCGATCTCCACCGCGATTACGCGCCCGCAGCGCGCGATCAAGCGCCGGGTGAGTGCGGCCATCCCCGGCCCGATCTCCACCAGATTGTCTCCGACTTTCGGCGCAATGCTCGCGACGATGCGCTCGAGATAATGCGCATCCACGAGAAAATTCTGCCCAAAACGGCGGCGGGGGGTGTGCTTCATAGCCCAGCTCGCAATCCCGCCGTTTCGGCGCAGGCTAACCTGCGCCAGCAGGTTAAGGCCCGTAAGGGCCGGCCGGAACCAAAACGGCGGCGTGGGGTGTGTTTCACTTCACGGCTCTCTAACCCGCAGTATGGGTGCAGGCTAACCTGCCCCAGCAGGTTAAGGCCCGCAAGGGCCGGCCGGAACCAAAACGGCGGCGTGGGGTGTGCTTCACTTCACGGCTCTCAAACCCGCAGTTTCGGAGCAGGCTAAACTGCGCCAGCAGGTTGTGGCCCGCAAGGAATGGAGGGAGCACCTGGTCACTTCAAGGACGCGCCTTCATCGCCTTGCAGACTTCCGCGCAACGATGTCGATCGCCAGTTCCACCGCGGCGAATAGGCTGCCGGGATCGGCTTGGCCGCTGCCTGCCAAATCGAGTGCCGTGCCATGATCCACGGAAGTCCGCACGAAAGGCAGGCCCAGCGTCACGTTGACGCCCTGCCCGAAGCTCGCACGCTTCAATACCGGCAGGCCCTGGTCGTGATACATGGCCAAGACCGCATCGATGCCTTCGAGATGCGCGGGCACGAACAGTGTATCGGCCGGCGCCGGACCGACCAGGTCGCGCCCCAAAGCGCGTTGCGCAGCGAGCACCGGCTCGATGACTTCGATTTCCTCGCGCCCCAGATGGCCGCCCTCGCCCGCGTGCGGGTTGAGACCGCAGACGGCGATGCGCGGCCGCGCAATACCCCATTTCTCGTGGAGATCGCGCACCAAGATATCGAGCGTGGCGCCCAAGCTCTCCCGGGTGATGGCGCGCGGCACGGCGGCCAGCGGCAAGTGGGTAGTGGCCAGCGCCACGCGCAGACCGCCGCCCACCAACATCATCACCACTCGGGGTGTGTTCGAGCCCTCGGCGAAAAACTCGGTGTGCCCGGTAAAAGGCACGCCCGCATCGTTGATGACGCCCTTGTGTACCGGCGCGGTCACCACCGCCGCGAACTCGCCGCTGAGACACCCCGAGAGCGAGCGCTGCAACAAGGAGAGGACGTAGCGGCCATTGCCGGGGTCCAGTCGGCCGGGCACGGCGACCCTCGCCAGCGGGCAGTGCAGCAGCTCCAGCACTTCGCCGCCGAGCGCCTCGCCGTAAGGCGCAAAGATCGCCGCGTTGGGCGTCGCGCGTTCATGCAAAAGGCCCTCGTCGCCCAAGATCACCAGACGTACCGGCCAGGCTCGTTCGGCGTGTGCCTCCGCCAGCCGGGCGCACAGTTCTGGGCCGACGCCCGCCGGTTCACCGGAGGTGACCGCGATCACAGGAAGGGGGTGGATGGACATGGCAGTGAGTGGCGCGTTTGCCCGGAGCCAGGGGCAAATGCGGTGATTATACGGGGTATGGCATGATGGCCGATCGGCACAAGGGTAGTGGGCGCATGAGCAAACCCTGGGAGATCTTCTGCAAAGTCATCGACAACTTCGGCGACGCTGGCGTTTGCTGGCGCTTGGCGCGTCAGCTCGCCGCGGAGTACGGGTTTGGCGTGCGCCTGTGGATCGACGAGCCCGGAGCACTCGCGCCTTTGATGCCGGATTTTGACCGTGAGGCGATGATGCAGCACCGGGCAGGTGTGGAAGTGCGCCGCTGGCCGCAGCCCTGGGCCGAGGTCGAGCCCGGCCGGGTGGTGATCGAAGCCTTCGGCTGCGCGCTGCCCGATGGGGTGCTGAACGCCATGGCGCGGGCCAGCCCGGCACCGGTGTGGATCAACCTCGAATACCTCTCGGCGGAATCCTGGGTCGAGGAGCACCACGGTTTGCCCTCGCGCCACCCGCGGCTGCCGCTCACCAAACACTTCTTCTTCCCCGGCTTTACGCCCGCCACCGGCGGCCTTCTGCGCGAGCGCGACCTGCTGGCGCGACGCGACGCTTTTCAGCGCGACCCGGCAGCGCGTTGGCGATTCTGGGAGACGCTCGGGCTCGCGGGCGAACCCGTGGGGCGTAAGGTCTCCTTGTTTTGTTATCCCGAGAGCCCGGTGCTCGAACTCTTAGAGGCCTGGTCCGCCGGGACGGAGGAGATTTTTTGCCTCGTTCCCCAGGGGCCGGTGGCCGCGGCCTGTGCCTCGTTTTGGGGTCGGACGGCACTGCCCTGCGGGGCGCAGGAGCACCGCGGCGCGCTGACCCTCAGGGTGTTTCCTTTCCTCGCGCAAGACGTCTTCGACACGCTGCTCTGGGCCTGTGACCTCAATTTCGTGCGCGGCGAAGATTCCTTCGTGCGCGCCCAGTGGGCGGCGCGGCCGATGATTTGGCAGCCCTACCGGCAGGACGAAAACGCACACCTCGCCAAGCTCGCCGCTTTTTTGCTGCGGCAGGGAGCGTATTTTCCGGAATCGGCAGGGAAGGCGCTGGCGGACCTTTCGCACGCTTGGTCTGGCGGGAAGCACGTGCAGGATGCCTGGTCGCGATTTGCCGCCCAAGGCGAGGTTTATCTGCCGGGCGCCAAGGCCTGGGCGTCGCACCTCGCCGGACAACCCGATCTATGCCGACAACTGGTTGATTTTGCCGAAAAAATGGCTATAATGCGCGGTTCTCCTCGTCTCTGAACACCCAGGATTCGCCATGAAACTCGCCCAGGAACTCCGCACCGGCAACGTCGTCCAGATGGGCAATGACCCCCTGGTCGTGCTCAAGGCCGAATACAACAAGTCCGGCCGCAACGCAGCCGTCGTGAAGATGAAGTTGAAGAACGTTCTCACCGGCTCGGTGACCGAACAGGTCTATCGCGCCGACGACAAGTTCGACGACATCATCCTTGACCGCAAGGAAGTCAGCTATTCCTACTTCGCCGATCCTTCCTATGTGTTCATGGACGGCGAATACAATCAGTTCGAAATCGACGCCGAAAGCATGGGCGACGCGCTCAATTACCTCGAAGACGGCCTGGCCTGCGAAGTGGTGTTCTTCCAGGGCCGCCCGATTTCCGTGGAGCTGCCCAACAGCCTGGTGCGCGAAATCACCTACACCGAACCCGCGGTGCGCGGAGACACCTCCGGCAAGGTCTTGAAGCCCGCGAAGATCTCCACCGGCTTCGAAATCCAGGTCCCGCTCTTTTGCGCCACCGGCGACAAGATCGAAATCGACACCCGCACCGCGGAGTATCGCAAGCGCGTGAGCGCCTGAGCGTCGTTGAGGGATTTCCAAAAGACGGGGGCTGCGGTCCCCGTTTTTATCGTGACCCGCAAGAGGACGGTGATTTCTGCTTGCGCCCATTAGGTTTTCCGCCGGGCGTCGCCAACATTTGTCCGCACAGCTTGCTCAGGCACGGGAATGGAAGAGTTCTGGGAGAACTGGGGGAAAAAGCGGCGTTTACGAGCCCCCATCCAGCGGCAGCGCATCGAGCTTTGCGGCAATGCTGCGGCAGGCGGCAATCAGGTCGATGACGATACGCTCGTCCACATCGGACAGGCCGCCGTATTCGCTCCGGTTGCGCACCTCATGGCCTTTCGCCAGCACGCGCCAGACCTCCGGCCCGAGGCCAAGCGTGTGTGGCAGAAGCTGAAACACGATGTAGCGATTGACCGAGCGGTAGCCGTGCCGACGTAGCGCCGCCAAGCAGAGCGCATGCGCGGCGTTGTAGGCCAGATCGAAGCGGCTCTCCAGCGAAAGCGTCGCGTTGGCCGCGTCCGCCAGCCGTGCCAGGCCGGAGCGCTTCAGGCCGGCGAACTCCTTCGCATCCGGCGGCTCGGCCTTAAGCGGTTTGCCGGGCCCGGCCAGGTTCTCAAGCGGCGAGGTCATGCTCCCCCCCGATCAACCAGATCTTGGGCTGCGCCAGCACGCGCGTGACGAAAGCGTTGTCTTCGTCGCGGCGCCTGACGAGCTCCTTGCGTGTGTAGATGGTCGGGTTGACCGTGCGGCCCAGGCGGGCGCCGGCCGCTTCCAGCGCCGCGAAAACATCCGCGTAGGTGAGCTTGTCGCCGATCAGCATCAGGTCGATGTCGCTCCTGGCCGTGTCTTCCCGTTTCGCCACCGAGCCGTAAATGAAGGCCGCCCGGATCTTCTTCGCCAGCGGCGCCAGCGCGAGGCGCAAGGGCTCGGCCAGCCCAACTGTCTTCTGCACGATGCCGCACAACTCGGCAAAGATCGGCGACTCCGGGTTGGCCTGGTAGTGCTTCTGGTTGCCGACCCGGTGCACCGTGACTAGGTCGCTGTGCTCCAACCGCTTCAGCTCGCGCTGCACGGCGCCCGAACCCGCCCCGGCCAGCCCGATTAGTTCCTTGGCGTAAAAGCTGCGCTCCGGCTGGCCGAAGAGCCAGCCCAGCACACGCTGTTGCGTGCCCGAGAAGAGCGCGTCTGCCAGGTTGACCCGCAGCAGCTGTACGTTGGAGAGCGTACCCATAATGGGTATGGTAGTGCCCAATTAGGGTATGGTCAATTGGCGCGTGCTACCCGCCCCCAGGTTGAGGGTCAAAGCGACGGCCCACCCGAGCGTCCCACCGCCTCAATACGGCCTGACCCCCATCAGCCACAGATGCGCGTATAACAAGAAGAAGGCCCAAACCCCGGAACCGACCACGACGGCCGCAAGATCCCGCCCCCAGCCCGCGGCAGGGTAAGTTCTGTTTGCGGCGCGGTCTCTTCGCCGCGCGCTGCGAAAATCGAGTATGGCCCAGGCAAGGAAGCTCCCGAACAATAAGACGTCGGCGAGGTTGCCGTTGGCCAAGAGGTGTGAGAGGGCCCAGACTTTGGTGCCCAGCAGCATGGGGTGCCCGAGGCGCGCTTTGATGTGGTTGCCGGGCACGTAGGCTGCGGTGAGCAAAATGAACGCGGGCAACATGAGCGTCGCAGCCAGATGGCGTGTCCACAACGGCGGCACCCAAAGCACCGTCGGTTCGGCGCGCGCCAGGGCGTAGCCCCAAACGATCAGCGCCAGGCCCAGCGCCGAGCTGATCGAATGGAAACCTTTGTAGGGATTGAGTCCCCGCGCGGCAATCTGACGGGCGCGCCAATCTTCGGCGAAGATGCGCAGCGAATGTACTCCGAAGAACAGGACCAGACCGGCGATGAGTAGTGTCATTGGCTTGCTCCAAAGGCGTTGGGTTTAGGCAGTTCCTCGGACTAAGGGCAGGCCCGAAGCGCAACCGTGGCGCTCGCCGGCAGGCCGGGAAGCCAGGCCGAAAGTGGGCGACAACTGCCGCCCGAACACAATTCGTAGGGCGCAGTGTAGGGCGAATGGGCCAGGAGCAATTGGGTTTGGGGCGCCTGCTTGGGCTGGTAATGCCAAACACCCGCTTGGAGCAGAGCGCCCTCGGGCGCTTCCATGCCTGCCCCCGAACCCCGAATCCGCGCCTCGATGATCTTCAGGGCCCCGCCTTCGGCGCGCCAATCCTCTTCCCAACGGATTTTTTCGATGGAATGCGTCCAGGCCAAGGTGAAATCGTTCCCGACGAGCGTAGCCAGCAGAGCGCCAGCCGCGAGACACACGCTCACGCAGCACCTTGCCCTTGCGTCGCGCGCCGGCAACGCCACACATGCCAAACGAGGAATGCGGCGGCCAGACCGAAGCCGATTTCATCGGTCAGCGGCACCGCGGCGACCAAAAAGAAGGCGGCCGCCGCGGCGAAAAACCGCTCGGGCCATTGAAGCGGGGCAAACAGATAGCCGATCGCCGCCGCGCCCCATAGGGCGATGGAAATCACCGCTTTGCAAACGATGTAGGCGACCGCCAGCACCGTCCACTCGCCTTGCAGCATTAGGGCATTGTCGTAGACCGCCATATAGGGCACGACGAAGCCGGCGATGGCCACTTGCACCGCCTTGAAGCCGATTTTCATCGGTGGCTCTTTGGCGATGCTCGACGCCGCAAACGCCGCCAGCGCCACCGGCGGTGTGAGGTCGGCCATGATGCCGAAGTAAAACACGAACATATGGCTCACGATCAGGGGCACGCCGAGCTTTAGCAGCGCGGGTGCGGCAATGGCGCTGGTGATGATGTAGTTGGGGATGGTCGGGATGCCCATGCCCAGCACCAAGCACACCAGCATGGTAAGCAGCAGCGACAGGAAGAGGCTTTTCTCGCCCACTTGCAGGATGAAGCCCGCGAAGCTCGAAGCCGCACCGGTCAGCGTAAGGATGCCGATGATGACACCCACCACCGCGCAGGCCACGCCTACCGGCAGCGCTTGTTTGGCGCCATCGACCAAGCTCATTTTCATGGTGTGCAGGGTCTTGTGGCCACCCTTGATGCGCCAGCAGGCGGCGACCAGGAGCCCGATGAGCGCCAAGACCGGGTAAATGCCCCATTTCGCAAACGCGGAGGCGCCCAGCCCGACGACGATCCAGAAGACGACGCGAAAGGCCGTGCCTGAGATGCGCGCGGCGAACGCGACGCCGAGAATGAGAATGGCGGTGAGCGATAATCCGACCATGCCGGAGAACATGGGCGTAAAGCCATTGAAGAGCATCCAGACCAGCGCTGCCAGCGGCAGCACCAGGTACCAGCTTTCCCGAATGGCGCACCAGGGGTCTGGGCACTGATCCTTGGGCAGGCCAAGAAGATTCATGCGGCCAGCCTCAAGGTGAACCATCCAGAAGGCCGTGACGTAGTACAGGATGGCGGGGATCGCCGCCGCCTTGACGATTTCGGCATAGGGCACATTGAGGTTCTCGGCCATGATGAAGGCCACGGCGCCCATCACCGGCGGCATGATCTGCCCGCCCATGCTGGAAGTCGCTTCCACCGCGCCGGCGAACACCCCCGAGTAGCCGAAGCGTTTCATCAGCGGAATGGTGAACTGCCCCGTGGTCAGCACGTTGGCCACCCCCGATCCAGAGATGGTGCCCATCAAGGCCGAGGAGATCACCGAAACTTTCGCCGGTCCGCCTTTGGTGTGCCCGACGCAGCCCAGTGCCAGGGAATTGAAGAGATTGATCATTCCGGCGTGTTCCAGAAAAGCGCCAAAAAGAATGAACAGAAAAATGTAGGTCGCCGATACCAAGGTCGGAATACCGTAGATGCCCTCCGTGCCGAAGCCCAGCTGATCGACGATCTGGGCAAAACTATAGCCGCGGTGAGCGATCGCTTCGGGAAGGTACTGACCAAAGAGGCCAAAGAGCAGAAAAGCCGCGCACACGAGCGGCAAGGCGAGGCCGAGGATGCGCCGCGCCGCTTCGAACACCAGCAGCACCATGATCGTGCCGACCACCAGATCGGCGGTGGTCGGATCGCCCGCGCGTTGGATCAAATCGCCTTCAAATATCCATTGGTAGAAGCCCAGACCAAAACCCAACACCGCCAGCAGGCAGTCATACCACGGAATGCGGGTGAGCTTGCCCCCCTTGAACATGGGGTAGAGCAAAAAGGTGAGTAGCACCAGAAAGCTCACGTGGAGCGAGCGCATCACCAGGCTGGAGAGCGGGTGAAACGCGGCCATCACCAATTGATAAGTGGAGAAGGCCAACGCCACGACAATGACCAAACGCGCGGCGGCATTGCCCAAGCGGCGCTGTACGCCATGCTCGGAAAATTCGGCCTCGGCCTGAGACATAGTGCTCCCCCACCCAAAACAAAGAGGCCGTGCGCGAATTCGGCACGGCCCCGCTGTTACAAGCGCAGCCTCACTTGATGAGGCCCACCTCGCGATAATACTTCTCTGCCCCGGCATGCAGTGGCACCGGCATGCCCTGAGTGGCATTGTCGCGTTTGATCGCCTTGGCGGCGGCGTGCGCAGCGACCATCTGGTCAAGGTTCTCGAACATCGACTTGGTCATGGTGTAGACCGTGTCGGTCGGCACGCCTTCGTGGGTGACCAGGAAGTTGGGGATGATCACCGTGGCCGCGGCATCAACTTGGCCGGTGTAGGTGTTGGCGGGGATGTTGGCAGGCTGGTAGGCGGGATCGCCGATTTTGGCGATGACCTCGGCGCCGATCGGCACGATGACGATTTTCACCGCGGTGGCGAGGTCGCGCACCGCCGCGACACCCAGGCCCGCGGAAATGAGCGTGGCATCGAGCTGGCGGTTTTTCATCAGCTCCACCGATTCACCAAAGGGCAGGTATTCGACCTTGCCGAGGTCTTTGTAGCTCATGCCGGCACCCTTGAGGATGGCGCGGGTGTTGAGCTCAGTACCCGACTTGGGGGCTCCGACGGCCACCCGCTTGCCTTTGAGGTCAGCCAGGCTCTTGATGCCCGAGTCGGCACTGGCGACCAGATGGATGTAGTTGGGGTACATCGCGGCAATGCCTCGCAATTTCTTGAGAGGCGTCTTGAAGCCGGCTTCTTCGTCGCCTTTCCAGGCGTCGGAGAGCGAGTCGCCCAGGGTGAGCGCCGCTTCGCCGCGCCCCGCCTGTAGGAGGTTGAGGTTCTCGGCGCTCGCTTTGGTGGCCTGCACCGCGGTTTTAGTGTTGGGCAAAGCCTTGCCGTAAATCTGCGACAGCGCCACCCCCAGGGGGTAATACACGCCGCTGGTGCCGCCGGTAAGCACGTTGATGAACTGTTGGGCCTGCGCCGGTAACGCCAACAACAAAGCGGCTGCGCCCACGCCCAGGGCACGCGAAATACGAACGATCATGGTCTCCTCCGATGGTTTGATGCTCGACTCGGTAGGAACGATTATGCCTTGAAAGCCTGCGCTTGAGTGTGGCAATGGCACCAAGCACAAAAGGCGGCCGTAGCCGCCTTTTGTTTATCGGCGCGTGGCGCCTCAGCTCTTGCGCAGCTTGCGGATGGCCGCCAACTGGGCCGCCGCCTGAGCCAGTTCGATCTGGGCCTGGGCGTATTCGATTTGCGAAGTGCGGTTATTCAGCGCTTCTTGGGCAGCGCGCATTGCCTCCTGAGCGCGCGCCTCGTCGAGGTCGTGGCCACGGATGGCGGTGTCCGAGAGAATGGTGATGCGCCCGGGCTGCACTTCGAGCATGCCGCCGGAAACGTATATCAATTCCTCTTCAGGCTTGCCGGCGATGCTCAGGCGGACCGAACCGGGTTTGAGGCGCGTGAGCAAAGGGGTGTGGCGGGGATAAATGCCCAGCTCGCCCGATTCGCCCGGTGCCACCACGAACTCGGCCTCGCCCGAGAACAGTTCCGCCTCGGAGCTCACCACGTCCACATGTATGGTCGATGTCATGCCAAATCCTTCTCGGCTGGGCGCGGGCGCGCGGGCGCGCCCGTTCCGGGTTATTGCAGGGTCTTGGCCTTCTCGAAGGCTTCTTCGATGCCGCCGACCATGTAGAACGCTTGCTCGGGCAGGTGATCACACTCGCCCGCGACAATCATTTTGAAACCCTTGATCGTTTCCTTGAGCGGCACATATTTGCCCGGGGAGTTGGTGAACACTTCGGCGACGAAGAAGGGCTGCGAAAGAAAACGCTGGATCTTGCGGGCGCGGGCCACCACCAGCTTGTCTTCCGGAGCCAGTTCGTCCATGCCCAGAATGGCGATGATGTCGCGCAATTCCTTGTAGCGCTGGAGGGTACCCTGCACCGCCCGGGTGGTGTTGTAGTGGTCGTCGCCGATGACGTTGGGGTCGACCTGGCGCGAAGTGGAGTCCAGCGGATCCACGGCGGGGTAAATTCCCAGCGCGGCGATGTCCCGCGACAACACCACGGTGGCGTCGAGGTGGCCGAAGGTGGTAGCGGGCGAGGGGTCGGTCAAGTCGTCGGCGGGCACGTACACGGCCTGGATGGAGGTGATGGAACCGGTCTTGGTGGAGGTGATGCGCTCCTGCAAGCGGCCCATTTCTTCCGCCAGGGTCGGCTGGTAGCCCACGGCGGAGGGCATGCGGCCCAAGAGCGCGGACACTTCGGTTCCGGCCAGGGTGAAGCGGTAGATGTTGTCGATGAACAGAAGTACGTCGCGCCCTTCGTCACGGAAGGCTTCGGACATGGTGAGTCCGGTGAGCGCCACGCGCAGGCGGTTGCCGGGCGGCTCGTTCATCTGGCCGTACACCAGGGCCACCTTGTCGAGCACGTTCGAGTCTTTCATCTCGTGATAAAAGTCGTTGCCCTCGCGGGTGCGCTCGCCCACGCCGGTGAACACGGAGTAGCCCGAGTGCTCGGCGGCGATGTTGCGAATGAGTTCCATCATGTTCACGGTCTTGCCCACGCCGGCGCCGCCGAAGAGGCCGACCTTGCCGCCCTTGGCAAACGGGCAGATCAGGTCGATCACCTTGATGCCGGTTTCCAGGAGTTCGGTCGAAGGCGACAGTTCCTGGAAAGCCGGAGCGGAGCGGTGAATCGAGGCGGTGCGATCGGCGCCGATGGGGCCGAGCTCGTCGATCGGGCGGCCAAGCACATCCATGATGCGGCCCAAGGTCTTGGCCCCGACGGGAACCGAAATCGGCGCTCCGGTGTTCTTCACCATCATCCCGCGGCGCAGACCGTCCGAGCTACCCAGGGCAATCGTTCGCACCACGCCGTCGCCCAGCTGTTGCTGGACTTCGAGGGTGAGCTCGCTGCCGTCCATGGTCAGGGCGTGGTAGATGTGCGGCATGGCGTCGCGAGGAAACTCCACGTCGACCACCGCGCCGATGCACTGAACGATCTTGCCTTCGTTCGTTGCCGTAGCATTCATTTTCGGTTTCCTTTGCTTTCCAGACTGAATTCGGTTCGGTCTTTACACCGCCGCGGCGCCGCCGACGATTTCCGCCAGCTCTTTGGTGATCGCCGCCTGGCGCGCCTTGTTGTAGATCAGCGTGAGCTGGTCGATCACTTCGCCGGCATTGTCGCTGGCGGCCTTCATGGCCACCATGCGCGCCGATTGCTCCGAGGCAATGTTCTCGGCCACCGATTGGTAGATGAGGTGTTCGACGTAGCGCACCAGAAGCTGGTCCAGGACCACCTTGGGATCAGGCTCATAGATGTAGTCCCACGCTGCGCCCGTGGTCGCGTCTTCCTTGAGTCGATCGGCCGGCAGGGGCAGCAGGCGCTCGAGCACGGGCTCCTGGCTCATGGTATTGACGAAGCGCGTGTAGCAAATGTAGAGCTCGTCGATCTCGCCCTTGGAGTAAGCGTCGAGCTGCACCTTCACCGGCCCGATCAGGCGGTCGAGGTGCGGCGTGTCGCCGATGCCCACCAGATGCGAGGCGACGTTCGCGCCGATGCGCTGGACGAAGCCATAACCTTTGTTGCCGATGGCCGTGACTCGCAATTGCGCACCGCCGGTTTCCCATTCCTTCATCCGCGCCAGCGCCATGCGCAGCACATTGGTGTTGAGGCCCCCGCACAAGCCCTTATCCGAGGTCACCACGATAATGCCCACGCCCTTGAGCTGCGGCCGCTTGACCACGAAGGGGTGCTTGTACTCCGGATTGGCGTGGGCGAGATGCGCGGCGATATTGCGAATCTTGTCGCCGTAGGGTCGCGCGGCGCGCATGCGCTCCTGCGCTTTGCGCATCTTCGAGGCGGCGACCATTTCCATCGCCTTGGTGATCTTCCGCGTGTTCTGCACGCTTCGGATCTTCATGCGGATTTCTTTACTACCCGGCATCGTCGTCTCCGAGCCCGGAGTCTGCGACCGCGGCGGCTCTCACGAGCACGCCGCGCGCGACTCAGTAGGCGCCGTTCTTCTTGAAGTCCTTGATCAAATCGTGCAGCTTGGTCTCGTCGTCCTTGGACAAATCCTTGGTCGACTCGATACGCGCCATCACGTCCCCCGCCTTGGACTTGGCGTAGTCGCGCAGCGCGCGCTCGAAGGCCAGAGCCTTCTTGACCTCAACGTCGTCCAGATAGTTGTTGTTCACCGCGAAGAGCGTGAGCGCCATCTCGCTGACTTGCAGAGGTTGATACTGCGGCTGCTTCATCAGTTCGGTGACCATGCGTCCCCGCTCGAGTTGCTTGCGGGTGGCTTCGTCGAGGTCGGAGGCGAACTGCGCGAAGGCCGCCAGTTCACGGTACTGGGCTAGCGCCAGACGCACGCCGCCGCCGAGCTTCTTGATGACCTTGGTCTGGGCCGCACCACCTACCCGCGACACCGAGATGCCGGCGTTGATGGCGGGACGGATACCGGCGTTGAAGAGGTCGGTTTCGAGGAAGATCTGGCCATCGGTAATGGAGATCACGTTGGTCGGCACGAAGGCAGTGACGTCGCCGGCCTGGGTCTCGATCACTGGCAGCGCGGTCAGGGATCCGGTCTTGCCTTTGACTTCGCCTTTAGTGAACTTTTCGACGTACTCTTCGTTGACGCGGGCCGCGCGCTCCAATAGACGCGAGTGCAGATAGAACACGTCCCCGGGGTAGGCTTCACGACCGGGCGGGCGGCGCAGCAGCAGCGAAATCTGCCGGTAGGCCCAGGCTTGCTTGGTCAAGTCGTCGTAAATGATCAGGGAGTCCTGGCCGCGGTCGCGGAAGTACTCGCCCATGGTGCAGCCGGAATAGGGTGCGAGATACTGCATCGCCGCGGAGTCGGAAGCGGTGGCCACCACGACGATGGTGTAGGCCATAGCTCCATGCTCTTCGAGCTTTCGGACCACGTTCATCACCGTCGAGGCCTTCTGGCCGATCGCGACGTAAATGCAGATGAGGTCTTTGCCCTTCTGGTTGATGATGGTGTCGACCGCCACCGCGGTTTTGCCGGTCTGGCGGTCGCCGATGATCAGCTCGCGCTGGCCGCGGCCGACCGGCACCATGGCGTCCACTGATTTCAGGCCGGTTTGCACCGGCTGCGACACCGATTTGCGCCAGACCACGCCGGGCGCGACTTTCTCGATCACGTCGGTCTCTTTGGCGTTGATCGGGCCTTTGCCGTCGATGGGGGCGCCTAGGGCGTCGACCACGCGGCCGATCAATTCGGGACCGACCGGCACTTCCAGGATGCGGCCGGTACACTTGACCGTGTCGCCCTCCGAAATGTGCTCATAGCTACCCAGAATCACCGCGCCGACCGAGTCGCGCTCAAGGTTGAGGGCGAGGCCGAAGGTGTTTCCGGGAAACTCCAGCATTTCGCCCTGCATCGCATCCGCCAGGCCGTGAATACGGCAAATGCCGTCGGTGACCGACACGACTGAGCCTTGGGTGCGAACTTCCGAGGCCATATCCAGATTCTGGATCTTGCTCTTGATCAGTTCGCTGATTTCCGATGGATTCAACTGCATGATTTCTCCGCTCTCCGCGTGCCGCGGACTGAGGTTAAATGCTTTTCCCGCCCGAACTCAGGCGCGCAACTCCCGGTTCATCACCGCGAGCTTGCCTTGCACCGAAGCGTCCACCACTTGGTCGCCGACCACGATTCGCACGCCGCCGATCAATGCCGAATCCACTTTGAGTTCGGCCGCGATCTTCAGTTTGAAGCGGCGCTCCAGCGCTGCTTTCAGATCGGCGAGCTCGCGCTCGTCGAGTGGCTGGGCGGAGGTAATCTCGGCCCTGGCGGCGCGTTGCACCTCGTTCTTGCGCTGCTCGAACAGCGCCCGAATCTGCGGCAACACTTTGGCCCGACCAGCGTCGATCAGCACGCGCAGGAAGCGCTTGCCGCCTTCGTCGAGCTGATCGCCGGCAATCTTGAAGAACAGAACGGCTTTCTGGACGTCAGACAGGCGCGGGTTTTCGAGCACCGCCAACATGGTCGGATCGGCGGCGACCGTCGCCGCGAAGCCGAGCATCGCGGACCACCGGTCCAGGGCGTCTTGCTCCTGGGCGATGGCGAAGACTGCTTCCGCGTAAGGCCGGGCGATGGTGGTGAGTTCGGCCATTACAGCTCTCGCTTGAGCTGGGCCAGAAGCTCGGTGTGAGCCTTGGCATCGACTTCGCGCATGAGGATCTTGCCGGCGCCGGCGACCGCCAAATCGGCGACCTGATTGCGCAGCGCCTCCTTGGCGCGGAAGACCTCCTGTTCGATCTCGGCCTTGGCGGAAGCGATGATGCGCTCGCCCTCGCCCTTGGCGGCGGTCTTCGCCTCCTCGACGATTTGCGCGGCGCGTTTCTCGCTGAGCGCAATGATCTCGGTGGCGCGACCTTTGGCCTCGGTCAAGGCGGCGGCGGCCTTGTGTTCAGCCTGAATCAAATCGGCTTTGGCGCGCTCGCCCGCGGCAAGCCCGTCGGCGATCTGCTTCTGGCGCTCCTGCATGGCCCGCTGCAGCGGCGGCCAGACAAACTTCATCGTGATCCAGATGAAGAATGCAAACCAGATCGCCTGACCGATCAATGTAGCGTTAATGTTCACGCTAGACTCCTAGAAGGGTAGAGGGTGAATTAACCGCCTACGGCCTTCGAGACGATTGCGATGAAGGGGTTCGCAAAAAGGAGGTAGAGCGCGATACCCACGCCGATCATGGTCACGGCATCCAACAGACCGGCGACGATGAACATCTTCACCTGGAGCGTCGGGATCATCTCGGGCTGGCGGGCGGAACCTTCGAGGAAGCGCCCACCGAGAATGCCGAAGCCGATAGCGGTACCCAGAGCACCGGCGCCAATCAGAATGGCAACGGCGATCGCGGTGTTGCCGAGCAGAAGAGACAGTTCCATGTTTTCTCCTTGAACAAGGTTTGGGTGAGTTAGTAAATCAGTGGCCTTCGTGCGCCATACTGAGGTAAACCACAGTCAGCATCATGAACACAAAGGCTTGGAGGGTAATGATCAGAATGTGGAAGAGCGCCCAGGGCAGCGCCAGCGGGAGCTGCCACAAGCCCAACAGAGAGATCAGAATAAATACCATTTCGCCGGCGTACATGTTGCCGAACAAACGTAGGGCCAGCGAAATCGGCTTGGCGATGTCCTCGACGATGCGGAACAAGAGATTCACCGGCGCCAGCCAAGGACCAAAAGGCGCGGTGAACACTTCGTGCAGGAAACCGCCTACCCCCTTGACCTTGAGGTTGAAGAAGTAGATCAAGGCAAACACCGTCAGCGACATCGCGAAGGTGAGGTTGGGGTCGGTGGTCGGGACGACCTTGAGGTGGTGAATGCCTACCGCCCCACCTGCCAACGGCAGCCAGTCCACCGGAATCAGGTCCATGGCATTCATTAAGAACACCCAGACGAAGATGGTGATGGCCAGCGGCGTGATGAAGCTGCGATCGCCATGGAAGGTGTCTTTGACCTGGCTATCGACTAGGGTGACCACCATTTCCACGAAATTCTGCAACTTGCCTGGTACACCGCTGCTGGCTTTGCTCGCCGCCCAGGCCATGAGGCCGAAGATAAACAGGCCGATGGCGCCGGAAATGATCAGGGTGTCGAGGTGGAAGGTCCAGAAGCCATGACCGGCGTGGAGATTGGTCAGGTGATGGGTGATGTATTCGGAGGAGGTCTGCGCAGCGCCAGAAGCCATGATCCCACTTCGCCTTGTTTTGTCCTAAGCCTGGCGCACCCGCGCCAAAGGCACGAAATAAAGCAGCATGGTCAGGATGAAAGCCACGAACAAAGGCAGAGGCCGCACCGTCCCATACACCACGAAAACCAGCACGAAAGCGAGGATCGTCACCGCGTACTTGCAGGCCTCCGCGAGTACCTGCGCGCGCCACGCCTGTTGCGGATCATTGGTGCGCACCGACAATGCCACCACCGCATAGACGAGGCTACCCGCGAAGCCGATGGATCCCCCGATCAGACTTGAGAGTGCATCCTGCCTGTCCCCCACCACCGCAGCAGCGGCGGTCAGGATCAGGGTCGCGGCGACCTGCAGCCGCAACAGTAAGCGCACCGGTTTGCCCGGCGAATCTTGTCCGCCCATCGTGCCAAGGAGCAAACTTGCCGATTGTACTTGGGGATTACCCTAGGGTCAAGGAGAAATGCTGCGCCGCATCATCGACGCAAGCGCCTGTTTTCGCGGCTCCCCAAGCGGTCCGCAACGAGCCTTGCGGACCGGATTATCAGGCTATACTGGAGTCCTGTTCCTTGACTTACATCACTTCTAAGAAAGGAGTCACACATGTCGATTCAACTGGGCGATCGCCTGCCCGAGGGCACTCTCAGTGAGTTTGTCGAGTCCCCGACCGAGGGGTGCGCCCTGGGACCCAATGTTCACCAAGTGCAGAGCCTCACGAAAGGTAAGCGTGTGGTGATCTTCGGGGTACCGGGCGCCTTTACCCCGACTTGCTCGGAGCAGCACCTACCGGGCTATGTCGAGAATTTCGAGAAGTTCCGGACCAAAGGCATCGACGAAATTTGGTGTTTTGCCGTCAATGATTTCTTTGTCCTGGCGGCTTGGGGGAAAGCCAACGGAGCCACCGGGAAAGTGCGCATGATGGCCGACGGCAGCGCGGTCTATACCAAGCGCCTGGGATTGACCCTGGATCTGACCGAAAAGGGCCTGGGGATTCGCTGTCAGCGCTTTTCGATGTTGGTCGAGGATGGCGTCGTGCGCCGCCTGAACCTGGAGGGCGGAGGCAAACTCGAGGTGTCCAGCGCGCAGGTGATGCTCAAGGAGTTGGCCTAAGGTTCTTGGGGTTCTCTCCGGTCCGCCTGCGCTTTGGCGTAGTGGTCAAGCAGGTTCAGCAGATAGCGGCGCTCGAACGCGCGCCGTGCCCCCAGATCAGTGGGCGGGAGCGAGGCCGCGGAGTAGGTCGCGCCCGCCTGAGCGGGCGTTGGCGCGGGGCATTGGGACCACTTCGGTTTGGTGTTTTCGTCGCACATAGTGGAGGCTTGGTTCAGAGTGCTCTTATGCGGGGTCCGCGGGACGGTTCGAGCGGTTCGTGGCTTGGCGCGACGGACTCGGACCGGCCCTCGTCGCAGCATTGGACCGTCTTGCGGGGTGGGCTTCTATCTGGTGTGGGCTGCCAAGTGGACCTGGGCGCGTCCCGGAATTTGAGTCGCCATCAGCACCAAGCGATCGACGGTATGGTCTGCTGTGCGCGCGACCGTGGTACCGGTCGGCCCAGGATGGGGGGCATGTTCAAACATGCGCGCAAAGGACTCGCCAATGCTCTGCCCATAAGGGTCCAAACCGCGCACCACCGCCCCCGGATCGCTCTTCGGCAGCTGGGCGAAGCTTCGCTCCAACGGATCCCGCTCGCTCCGGTCAGTGGTTACCGTGGTTACGCCGGTATACGGGGTGTGTTGCAGCATACGCTCGAAGCTGGCGCGCGGATGCTCAGGGTCGGTAGCAAGTACGCTTTGCGCAAACAGCAGCGCAAGAACTGGGAACAGAACACGCGGTTTCATGGTGGGCTCCTGGAATCGGCAAGATCAAAGCGGCCTACTGCCGCCAACGATTCGACTTACGCAACCCGCGTGCCAGATGCTCTTAGTTGTGCATAATCAATCTCTTGCGCAGTCAGTGGGGCGTGCCTGAGGCGGCTCGATTGTTGGCGGCTGCCAACAGCCCCCCCCGGGCGTCGACTGCTTCATGTCGTTAATCAATAGGTTAGGAACTTCGCTTGGGCCAACACCCGACGGTCGAAAACTGAGAAACCGCTCATTTGCCCCGGGCACCGACGACGGCCGGTGGCGGGGATGTTGAATTGCCTGGTCGGCGGATCCCGTCGGGATGACGAATCCTGATTTGATCAGGTTCTTCTTGCCACCCCGCCCCTCAGGCGGGCGAATCGTCGCCGCAGGAGTGCCCGCGGCTAGCGCGAAAGACGAAGCTTTTGAACGATGCCGTCCAGCTGATCGAGGCTACCGTAGGCAATGACGAGTCGCCCGCGACCGCCTCGTTTGGGTTCCAACTGAACTTCTGCCCCCAGGGCCTCAGCCAATTCTTCCTGGAGCCGCGCCACGTCGGGATCGACTTTCTTGGACTTGGCGGCCTGCCCTTTCACCGAACCGGTCCCAGATTGGACAGCGCGCGCCGCCAACCGCTCGGCTTCCCGCACCGAAAGCCCGCGCTGCACGATCTGCCCGGCGAGCAGCACTTGTTGCCCGGCTTGCAACGGTAGGAGCGCGCGCGCGTGGCCCATGTCGAGTCGCGAAGTAAGCAACAACTCCTGGACCGGTTTGGCCAATTGCAGAAGGCGCAGAAGGTTGCTCACCGCGCTTCTTGAGCGCCCCACCGATTGCGCCGCATCTTCGTGAGTGAGCCCAAACTCCTCGATCAATCTTTGCAGGCCCTGGGCTTCCTCAAGTGGATTGAGATCCTCGCGCTGAATGTTCTCCACCAGCGCCAAGGCCAAAGCAGCACGGTCGGGGACATCGCGCACCAGGGCGGGCACTTCGGTGAGCCCGGCAATTTGCGCCGCGCGCCAGCGTCGCTCACCGGCGATGATCTCGTAGCGCTGAGCCGCGACCGGGCGCACCAAGATCGGCTGCATCACCCCCTGCTCCTTGATCGACGCGGCCAGTTCGGCCAGGGAAGCCTGGTCCATGTGGCTACGCGGCTGATACTTGCCGGGGCGAAGATGCTCGGTCTTGAGGGTTTTCAACAGCTCCCGACCGGGTTCCGAAGTATCGCCATCAAGCAGGGCGTCAAGGCCGCGACCCAGCCCTTTGAGTTTCACCATGGGTTTTTTCCTTTCAAGCCGGCAGGGTCAAGTCGGGTTCCTCGCGGCGCAGCATTTCCCCCGCCAGGGCGAGATAGGCCTGGGCACCCTTGGAAGTTCGGTCCAGATGCAACGCGGGTACGCCATAGCTCGGTGCCTCGGCCAAACGGATGTTGCGGGGGATCACCGTGCGGTAGAGTTTGTCCCCGAAGTGCTGCTGCAATTGCGCCGCAACCTGTTGCGCCAGGGTGTTGCGCGGGTCGAACATGGTTCGCAGCAGGCCCTCGATTTCCAGTTTGGGGTTGAGGTGGGCCCGCACCCGCTTGATGGTTTGCACCAGATCGGACAGACCTTCGAGGGCGTAGTACTCGCACTGCATGGGAATCAGCACGCTGTCCGCGGCGCACAGCCCGTTCAGAGTGAGCAGGGACAGGGCCGGCGGGCAGTCGAGTAAGACGAAATCGTAGTCCTCGACCACCTCGGTCAGGGCTTCGCGAATTTGTGATAGGGCCTCGCCCAGGGCGTCGCGCAGCCGGGTTTCACGCTCCGGGAGGTCCACCAGTTCAACTTCGGCACCGGCCAGTTCGCGGTTGGCGGGAACGAGGTCGAACTGACCGGTCGGCGAGGACAGCCGCACCTCGCGGATCTTCTTTTCCCCCAGCAGCACATGGTAGACCGTGGCCTCGAGGGCGCGCTTGTCCACGCCGCTGCCCATGGTGGCATTGCCCTGCGGGTCGAGGTCGACCAAGAGCACTCGCCGCTTCATGGCGCACAGGCTGGCTGCAAGATTGACGCTGGTGGTGGTCTTACCGACCCCGCCCTTCTGGTTGGCGATGGCGATGATTTTGGTCATGGGCGGCTTGTAAACACGATGAGATGGCGTTCGGCATCGAGCCCGGGCACCTTCAAGCGCTCGATGATGGGGTCGCGGGGTGTTTCCGGGGCGAGCTGCGCGAGCTCCTCGTAGGGGTGTACACCCTTCATGGCGGCGACCTTGCCGCGGGGCGCGGCGAAAGGCAGGGCCGCACGCAGGAAATCATTCAAATCGGCGAAAGCGCGTGAAATGACCAAGTCGAAACCACCTCGCGCCGGAAAAGCGTCGATCCGGTCCTGGACGACCTGGGCATTTAAGCCGAGCTCGGTGCTTGCCTGGCGCAGAAAGCTCGCTTTTTTCTGATTGGCATCGAGGAGGGTGACCCGCCACTCTGGGCGGGCAATCGCCAGAGGTATCCCGGGGAGCCCCCCGCCACTGCCGACGTCAAGCACCCGGGCGGCCCCGGGAAGACCGTCGAGCACGGGCAGAACCGCCAATGAATCCAATACATGCAGCGTCAGCATGCGCTCGGGTTCGCGCACCGCAGTGAGATTGTAAACACGATTCCACTTCGCCAAGAGCGCCAGATAGGCCAACAATGTGACCTGTTGGGACTGATTCAGGGCCAGTCCCAGCGCCGCGATGCCTCCAGCCAGTTTATCGGCAAGGTTCACGCGCGCAGCCGCCCCGGCTCAGAGCCGGAATTGGTTCCGCCCAAGCGGCGCAGGTGGACCTGCAGCAGGGCGATCGCCGCCGGGGTCATGCCGGAGATGCGTCCAGCCTGGCCCAGTGTCGCCGGCCGATGCTGTTGCAGCTTCTGCCGCGCCTCGTTGGAAAGCCCCCTCACCTGCTGGTAGTCAAGATCGGCAGGCAGCGGCGTGTCTTCAAGCCGCGCACTGCGTGCAATCTCGTCTTTCTGGCGCTCGATATAGCCTTGGTACTTGACCTGAACCTCCACTTGTTCGGCGACAGCGGGATCAGTCTGCTCCGGTCTGACGCCGACCAAAACGTGGAGGCTGGCATAGTCCACCCCGGGCCGACGGAGAAGTTCTTCCAGGGTGGCACCCTGTTCGGGCATCTGCCCCAGCAAGCGCTCTGCCGGCGACGGGTCCAAAAGGCGTGGGTTGATCCAGGTGGTTTTGAGCCGCTCCAACTCGCGGGCAACCGCTTCGCGCTTGCGCGAGAAGATCTCCCAACGGGCATCGCCCACCAACCCAAGCGTCCGTCCGGTCTCGGTTAGGCGCAAATCGGCGTTGTCCTCGCGTAACTGGAGCCGATACTCGGCCCGGCTGGTGAACATGCGATACGGTTCGGTGATCCCGCGGGTGACCAGATCGTCGACCAGGACACCCAGATAGGCTTCATCGCGGCGGGGAAACCAGCCCTCGCGGCCCTGCGCCTGGCGCGCGGCGTTGAGGCCAGCGAGCAGTCCTTGGGCGGCGGCTTCTTCGTAGCCGGTGGTGCCATTAATCTGCCCGGCGAAGAACAGGCCGCCTATGGTTTTAGTCTCCAGGGTCGGCTTAAGCCTGCGCGGGTCGAAATAGTCGTATTCGATGGCATAACCGGGGCGCACGATGAACGCCTGTTCGAGACCGCGGATCGAGCGTACGATCGCCAGCTGCACGTCGAAGGGCAGGCTCGTGGAGATGCCGTTGGGGTAGATTTCGTTGCTGGATAGGCCTTCAGGCTCAAGAAACACCTGGTGGGCGTCGCGCCCGACAAAGCGAACCACCTTGTCTTCGATCGATGGGCAATAACGCGGACCGATGCCTTCGATGACACCGGTGTACATCGGCGAGCGGTCGAGCGCTCCGCGAATCAGTTCATGACTTTTGGCGTTGGTGTGGGTGATCCAGCAGGGCAGTTGGGCTGGATGCATGCCGCGGCTGCCGAGATAGGAAAACACTGGTGGAGGAGTGTCGCCGGGCTGAACCTCCATTGCCGAGAAGTCGATGCTGCGCCGATCCAGGCGCGGCGGAGTTCCGGTCTTAAGCCTCCCGGCGGGCAGTTCCAATTCCCGCAGCCGCGCGGCGAGCCGAGTCGCGGGGGGGTCACCTGCGCGCCCGGCAGGGTAGTTCTCCAGGCCGATGTGGATCCGCCCCGCGAGAAACGTACCAACGGTCAGGACCACCGCGCTGGCCGAAAAGCGCACACCCGATTGGGTCACCACGCCGCTGACGCGGCCAGCCTCAAGTGTAATATCGTCCGCCGCTTGCTGAAAAATCGAGAGCCCGGGCTGGTTCTCTAGACGACTTCGAATCGCCCGCTTGTAAAGCAGCCGGTCGGCCTGCGCGCGTGTTGCCCTGACCGCCGGCCCGCGACTGGAATTGAGGATGCGGAACTGAATCCCTGCCTCGTCGGTGGCCAAGGCCATGGCGCCCCCAAGGGCATCCACTTCCTTCACCATATGCCCTTTGCCGATGCCCCCGATCGAGGGGTTGCAAGACATTTGCCCCAGGGTTTCAACATTGTGGGTGAGCAGCAGCGTTTCCCCACCCATGCGCGCCGCGGCGAGCGCCGCCTCAGTGCCGGCATGGCCGCCACCAACGACGATAACGTCGAAGCGCTTGGGGAAGTGCATTTCGATACTCGCGGAAAAGAGCGCGCATGATACGTGAGCGTCTTGGGCAGAGCAATGCGGCACGAGACTCTTGGCCTGGCGACCGTTATCTCGGCCGACCCCGGGTTTCACGTGAAACAGGTCGTCCGCTCGCGGGGCGTTCCACGTGAAACCAGTGCCGCTCAGAACTGCGCGAAGAACGCCAAACCTCTCTCCAGCGCTGCCTCTCGTGCCTCCGGGTGTCCCCCGATGGTTGCTCCCCGACTGCCACGCCCGGCATTCCACACCTCCGCCCGGAACACCGTCCGGCTCCCGGGACGATCAAACGCATGCTGGGCCCCGGGATAGACGACTACCTCAACCGGTGGACTGCCGACCGGTACGCCGGCCAGCAACTCTCGGCAACGCTCCGCGGGGGTCCAGTCATCGACCGCACCAATCTGAATCAACAACGGGGCTCGTGGCCGATAACCCTGACCCTGGCCGAAACCGCGGCACCCTGGGTACATCGCCAGCGCCGCGCGGAACCCCCGTTCCCGCCCCGCCCCGACCGCCGATTTTGCATCCATAGCACCGAGCACCGCGACGCCTCCGTTTGACCACCCGAGCAGAAACACCCGCTTGCCGTCGACCTGCTCCTGCGTCAGTAGCCAATCCAGAGCCACATAGGCGTCTCTTGCTCGATCCCTGGCGGCACTGAGCGTGCGTTGCTGCTGGGTGCATATTTCTTCGATCCCTCGCCCGCTAAAGCTGTCCAGCACCACCCCCAGGTACCCCGCCTGCGCCAGTCGCTCGGCCCAAACGCGATAGATTGCGCCAATCTCCCCCGTGCGCGTACGCATCCCAGAGCACCCATGGAGCATCACCACCGCCGCGAAAGGGCCCGTCCCCGCCGGCTCGTACACCACTGCGGGCAGTCGCAAGGCTCCAGCCTCCAGCACCACCTCTCGTGATTGCGCCCAGCCGAGTGCCGCCCAGAGCCAAAGAGCCAAGCCGCTACAAAGCAACCGTGTCATAAGCAAACTTCCCGATCAACGCCACCACCAGCCCAAGGAACACGCGCCGCACAAACCCACTCCCGTGTGCCAGCGCCAAATGTGTGCCCAAAACGGAACCGGCGACGTTCGCCGCCGCCATGCCCAAACCCAGCGCCCACATCACATACCCAGACGGCACAAAATACGCCAGAGCCGCGAGATTGGTGCCGAAATTGACGACTTTGGCCGCCGCCGAGGCGCTCAGGAAATCGTACCCGAATCCTCGCACAAAGATGAATATCAGAAAGGTGCCAGTTCCAGGGCCAAAGAATCCGTCATAGAAACCCAACACCACCCCCACGACAGCGGCCCATGCCAGTTCAGCGCGCGGGCTCAGGCGCGGCGCATGCCGCTTGCCCAACTCACCATGCCAGAAGGTGTAGGTAGCCACGGCCACCAACAGCACCAGAATGACCGGACGGACCCAAGCTACCGGGAGCACCGCCACCGCTTTCGCTCCCAGGAACGCTCCGAGCAGTGCCGCCAGAAAAGCCGGCAGGAGCACGCGTAGCGGCACCGAAACGGCGCGCAAGTAGCGCACCGTCGCCACACTGGTCCCCGCTATGGAGGCAATCTTGTTCGTGCCGAACAATGTTGCCGGCGAACCCGAAGGAAACGCGGCAAAGAGTGCCGGTACCTGAAGCAGACCGCCGCCGCCGACCACCGCGTCAACCCAGCCGGCAAAAAAAGCCACCCCTACCAGTACCGCGAACTCCATTCCGCGCCCCCGTCCGAAATAGCAAGGGGCGGTAGCCCCGCCCCCTGCTCCCCCTCCGCGGCGCCGCGCTCAGGCCCCGAGCCGCAAACCCAGAAGCTCGCGTTGGAGCCGAATCGCCTTAGGCAGCCTGTCCCCGATCTTGGCGAAAAACTCGTCGTGCGATTTCAGCTCGCGTTCCCAAGCTTGCGCGTCGACCGACATGATGCTCCAGAACTGGCCATGGCTGAAGTTCTCCAGGCCGCGCCACTCAATTTCGTGGTACTCCGGTTGCCAGCCCAGGGCGGTCTCGGTTGCCTTGGCGCGCCCTTGGCAACGGTCAACAACCCATTTCAACACACGCATGTTCTGCCCGAAGCCAGGCCATGCAAATTTGCCATGCTCATCGGTACGAAACCAATTTACATTGAAGATGCGGGGTAGATGCTTGACCTTCTGGCCCATATTAAGCCAATGCTGAAAATAGTCGCCCATGTGGTAGCCACAGAACGGCAGCATCGCAAACGGGTCGCGCCGAACTTCACCGACCTTCCCCGCGGCGGCTGCGGTCATTTCCGAGCCCATGGTGGCGGCTTTGTATACCCCGTCGTCCCAGCTGAAGGCCTGCACCACCAAGGGCGTGGTATCGCTGCGCCGACCACCAAAAATAAATGCGCTGATCGGCACTCCGTCGGGATTGTCCCACTCCGGATCCAGCGACGGGCAATTGGTCGAAGGCACGGTAAACCGGGAGTTTGGGTGTGCCGCCTTGCGGCCGCATCCAGGCTCCCAGGCTTGCCCAGTCCAGTCGGTAAGGCGCCCCGGGGGGGTCTTGCTCATGCCTTCCCACCACACATCACCATTCTCGGTCAGCGCGACATTGGTGAAAATCGCGTTTTCCCGCAGCATTGCCATCGCATTCGGGTTCGATTCCTCCGAAGTACCTGGTGCCACGCCGAAATAGCCTGCCTCCGGATTGATGGCGTAGAAGCGCCCGTCCGGACCAGGCTTGATCCAGGCGATGTCATCGCCGATGGTACTGACTCTCCACCCCTCGAATCCTTCGGGTGGGATCACCATGGCGAAGTTGGTCTTGCCGCAGGCGCTCGGGAACGCTGCCGTCACATAGGTCTTCTCGCCATCCGGCGCGGTTACGCCCAGCACCAGCATATGCTCGGCCAGCCAACCCTGGTCTCGACCCATGACCGAAGCGATGCGCAAGGCAAAGCACTTCTTGCCCAGCAGCGCATTGCCGCCGTATCCTGAGCCGTAGGACCAGATCTCCCGGGTTTCCGGGAAGTGCACAATGTACTTGGTGTCTCTATTACACGGCCACGAAACGTCCTTCTGCCCGGGTGCGAGCGGTGCGCCGACCGAATGAAGGCAGGGCACGAACCCGCCGTCAGCCCCCAGAACGTCGTAGACCGCCTTGCCCATACGGGTCATGATCCGCATCGAGACCACCACATAGGGCGAATCCGTCAGTTCGATCCCCACATGAGCGATCGGTGAACCCAGCGGACCCATGGAAAAAGGCACCACATAGAGCGTACGCCCTATCATGCAACCTTCGAACAACCCGGAAAGCGTTTTGCGCATCTCCTCGGGGGCGACCCAATTATTAGTCGGCCCGGCGCTTTCCTGGCGTTCGCTGCAAATGAAGGTTCGATCCTCCACCCGCGCAACGTCGGAGGGGTCGGACCACGCCAAGTAGCACCCCGGTCGCTTTTCCGAATTCAGTTTCTTCAAGGTGCCCGCCGCAACCATTTCGGTGCATAGGGCTTCGTATTCTTCCTGCGTGCCATCGCACCAGTGGATCCGCTGCGGTTTGGTGAGCTCGGCGATCCGCCGCACCCAAGATAGAAGATCCGCGTGTCGGACGAAAGTCGGCGCGCCGACCGCTGCGGCTAGCATAGCCAGTGCATTAGGCTGATTCATGTCGATAAGGGAGAAATAAGAGATGGTGGAACAAATGCGCCCCGCACTTTAGCACGTTCTGCCGCGCGACCCAACACCGGCGCCCTGTTTTTACGACCGCTTCGCGATACACACGCACGCTATTTCCCGATACAGAATCGCCCGAAGATCTCGCCCAGCAAGTCCTCAGGCAAGGTCGCTCCGCAGATCTCCCCCAACGCCTGCTGAGCCAGTCGAAGTTCCTCAGCAAAAAGCTCGCGGCGGGTGATCTCCGCGCCGCCGGCCGTGAGGTGGGTGGCAACCCGCGCCAGGGCATCCAGGTGCCGAGTGCGCGCCAAGACGACTTCCCCGGTCCCCGCCTGCCAGCCAACCAGCTCCAGCATGTGCTCACTCAACGCCTCGATTCCCGCCCCTGTCCGGGCAGAGACGCCGAACTCGGGCCCGGCCCTTCCAGCACGGGGCCCGGCGACAGACCCGTCCAAGTCGACCTTGTTGCAGACCACGATGTGGGGCAATCCGTCCGGCAGCTCGGCGAGCAACCCCGGCAGTGCGTCCTGCGCCTCGGGCGGCGCGATCACCAGCAAGGCTAGATCCGCATGACCAATAGCGCGTCGGGTTCTTTCGATGCCCAGCGCCTCGACTTCGTCTTGCGTCGCGCGCAAGCCCGCCGTATCGACCAGATGCAAAGGTACCCCGCGCACTTCTAGGGCCTCCTTCAGGGCGTCCCGAGTCGTTCCCGGAACTGAGGCTACGATCGCTACGTCCCGGCCCGCGAAACGATTGAGAAGACTCGACTTGCCGACGTTTGGAGCGCCCACCAAAACCACATGCAGGCCTTCGCGCAGAAGGTGTCCCTGCGCGGCTTGGCGGCGCAACTTGTCCAGCGCGCCCTGCAGTAGGGACAAGCGCTCGCGCAAGAGTTCCTCAGGAACGAGGTCCACACCCTCCTCGTCTGGAAAATCGATCGCGGCCTCGACCAGCGCACGCAACTCCATCAACCCTTGGGCGAGCCGTTCCACTTCTGTTGAGAGGAAGCCTTCGAGATTGCGTGCCGCCGCGCGTACCGCGGTGGCCGTGGCCGCCTCGATCAAGTCCGCGACACTCTCCGCCTGTACTAGATCGAGCTTGCCGTTGAGAAACGCTCGTTGGGTGAACTCCCCGGGGCTCGCCACGCGCGCACCGAGCGCAAGACAGCGGGCCAGGAGCAGGCTCAATAGGGCCGTGCCCCCGTGCGCGTGCAACTCGACTACGTCCTCGCCTGTGTAGGAACCGGGCGCAGAAAAGAACAGCACCAGACCGCGGTCAATGCTGTTCCCGTCTTCGGTCATGAACGACGCTAGGGTCGCCTGGCGCGCTGGCGCCTCGACTCCGGCAATTCCACGCATGACCGCGCGCGCCATCGGACCGGACACGCGGACGATGCCGACGCCGGCCCGCCCCGTCGCCGTGGCGACGGCAGCGATGGTGTCACCACCAGGCTCCAGACCCGTCGCCGGGCTCATGCGCTGCGACTCCGTCGCGAGATGCTATCAGCGCTTGGCGCTGGCGCTTGCCTGCTCACGGGTGAGCAGGCGGTTGACATGCCACTGTTGGCCGATGCTTAGCACGTTGTTGACCAGCCAGTAGAGGACCAGGCCTGAAGGGAAGAATATAAACATCACCGAAAAGGCGATCGGCATGATCTGCATCATTCGCGCTTGCATCGGGTCCGTGACCGGAGTCGGGGAAAGCTTTACTTGCGCATAAGCGGTAATTGCGTACACCACCGGCAGGACGTAGAACGGGTCAGGCCCCGAGAGGTCGGTGATCCACCCCAGCCAAGGCGCGTGCCGAAGCTCCACCGCGGCCAGCAGCACCCAGTAGAGCGCGAGGAAGACGGGCATTTGCACAAGGATCGGCAAACAGCCCCCAAGCGGATTGATCTTCTCGGTCTTATAGAGCTCCATCATGCGAATCTGGAGCTGCTGTTTGTCGTTCGCGTACTGCTCCTGAAGTGCCTTGAGTTTTGGCCCGACCAGCTTCATTTTTCCCATGGACCGGGCGGCCGCAGTATTGAGCGGGTAAAAGACCAGCTTCAGCAGCACGGTCAACAACACGATCGCCCAACCCCAATTGCCCACCAGCTTATATAGCCACTGGAGCGCTAGAAAGAGCGGTGCCGCGATCACGGTAAAAATCCCGTAGTCGGTGGTGAGATCCAAGCCCTTGGCCAAGGCCGCGAGCTTCTCTTGCTCCTGCGGGCCGGCATACAGCGGTACCGCAACGCGAGCCGTCCCCCCAGGGGCGACGCTCGCCAGAGGCACCAAGACACCGGCGATGTAGTGTGCCCCATCGCCGCTGCTTTTCTTGGCGTAGAACTCCCGCATTAGCTTCGGTTCTCCGTCCCGCGGCAACCACGCGGCGACGAAGTAGTGTTCCAGCATGCCGACCCAGCCGTTGTCCGTGGTCTTGGTGAACCGCGTCTTGCCTTTGTCAATGTCGGCAAACTCGAGCTTGGTGAACTTGTCCTGCTCGCTGTAAACCACCGCTCCGGTGTAGCTTGGAACCATCGAGTGCTGCCCCGCCGGCGGGTTCCCGTCGCGCAGAAGCTGAAAATAAGCATGTGTATCGATCGCTTTGCTACTGCCGTTCACGACTTCGAACCCCACCTCGATCAGATAGCTGTCAGGGCGTACGGTGAATACTTTGCTCGCGCGGATTCCATCCACGGTGGGCGCCTCGAGCCGCAGTTCCAGACGATCCGCACCCATCCCTAAGGACCGCGCGCCAGGCTGCGCGGTAAACATCGTCCGATGATTCGGGAGGTTCTCACCCAGCAGGCCGGACTGGGCGAGGTGCGTATGACCGTCCCCGTTTTGCAGTAAGGTATAGGGCCGGCTCTTGTCCAGGGTGTCCTTGTGCTTCAAGAGCGCCACCCTTTCGATCACCCCACCCTCGGTATTGATGGTGACTTCCAAGGCATCGGTGCTCAGCCTAATCCGTTCTCCCTTGCTCACCGGCATGACACCAGTGGGCGCGGGTACTTCCTCGGCCGGAGCTTTCATCGTCTTGCCGGGGCTTGGCGCATCCGGCACGTGACCGGAAGCGGCTGGTTCACCCTCCTTGCCTTGGGAGATGGCAACCGTGGCCGGCGCCGAGCGCGGGTTGCGCTCGGACTCCCAAGCCTGCCAAAGAAAAAACCCCGACATCGAGAAGATGACGAAGAGGATCAAGCGTTGAGTGTCCATGACGTTTTTTGATCGCTTCAAATCAGGTGATTGCGCTAATCGGGGCGGTTCCCTCAGAGCCTCCGCGCTCCATCCCGCGAAACCAAAGTATTGCCGCCGCCTCTCGGGTTTCTTTAGGGCTTATCGCTCGGGCCGCTCGCCCACAAAGCTGCACTTCGCTTTCGAGCCGGTCCCTGTTTAGCGTCATCGCGGGGCTCTGCATCGGCGGCGGCCCCCTGACCATCCGGCACGGGATCGAACCCGCCCGGGTTCCAGGGGTGGCATCGGCAAATCCGCCGCCCGGCAAGCCACATCCCCTTCATCGCTCCATGCCGCCCCAGCGCTTCGAGAGCGTAGTCGGAACAACTAGGAAAGAAGCGACAGTTCTGCCCTAACATGGGTCGGAAAACCAGCTGGTAGCCGCGCACGACCCCTCGCAGCATTGCGGTCGCGCCGCTCACGCTAGGAGTCCCCGCAGCATCCCCCTCGCCTCCTCAGCCAACGCCTTACGTTCTTCGCTCGGCCATTGCTGGCGCAAGCGAAAGACCACGTCGATGCCTGGCAAGCTAAGCGCTTGATCGCGGAAAACCTCGCGCAGAATACGCTTCACGGTGTTGCGGTCCACCGCCCGCTTGGCGCAGCGCTTGCTCACCACCAAACCCAAACGCGCTGATTCCGTCGCCGACGGCAGAAACCAAAGACCCAGCCACCGCCCCTGGCGCCGCTTGCCCTCCCGAAAGACTCGCTCGAACTCGCCCGCGCTCTTCAAGCGGGACTTTCGGTTGGTCATGCCAGATCGCTAGGCATCCTACCAGGTCCGTGTCGCCTTCAAACCGCCAGCCGCACCCGGCCCTTGGCGCGGCGCGCGCGCAGAACCGCGCGTCCGCCCACGGTCTTCATGCGGGCTCGAAAACCATGCGTGCGCTTGCGCCGCACCACAGAAGGTTGATAAGTTCGTTTCATCTTTTGCCCCAATCACTTGCGAAAGAAAAAAAGCCTAATATTAGACCTTGAAAGGCAAGGCAGCGTCAAGGCAATATTTTTCGGCGCTAGTACGGCGAGCCCCTCCAGGGACGACTAGAATGTTGTCCCTTCCCGCTCGCAATACTTCACCTCGACCAAGCCCCCATGAACGGAAGTGCATTTTGGCAGCATTGCCTGACCCTTTTCGAGCAGGAGCTTACTCCCCAGCAATTCAACACCTGGATCCGGCCGTTATTGCTCGAGGGTAGCTCGGAGGGTTTGCGTTTGCTGGCACCCAATCGTTTCCACATGCAGTGGATCCGCGACCGGTTCCTGCAGCGTATTGAAGAAGCTGCACGCTTGTCTTTCGGCTTTCCAGTCCCGATTTCCCTCGCTGTGCAAGAAGCCCTGGAGGCCAGCGCGCCACCGCCGAAGGAGCCCTCTGTAGTGGCGGTGGCCCGCGCGCCGCAGACCACCTCCAATGGGACCGCGTTGCCTACCGGTCAGGAACCGGGAACCCCAAACACGGCGTTCACTTTTTCCAACTTCGTCACTGGCAAGGCCAACCAACTCGCCCGTGCTGCGGGCCTGCAAGTCGCCGAGAATCCCGGGCATGCGTATAACCCTTTGTTTATATACGGCGGCTCCGGACTGGGCAAAACCCACCTGGTGCAAGCGATTGGCAATCGGGTCCGTGAACACCATCCCGCCTTCAACATACTTTACATCCATGCTGAGCGTTATGTCTCCGACGTAGTTCGCGCCTATCAACACAAGGCCTTTGACGAATTCAAACGCTTCTACCGCTCCCTCGACCTCCTGCTTATCGACGACATCCAGTTCATTACCGGCAAGACCCGCACCCAGGAGGAGTTCTTCTATCTTTTCAATACCCTCTTCGATTCCCACAAGCAGGTGGTGATCACTTGCGATACTTATCCCAAGGAAATCTCGGGTTTTGAAGAGCGCCTGATCTCGCGTTTCGGTTGGGGACTTACCGTCGCCCTCGAGCCCCCCGAACTGGAAATGCGCGTCGCGATTCTCTTGAGCAAGGCCGAAGCGCTCGGCTTTTCCCTCGACGAAAATGTCGCTTTCTTCATCGCCAAGCACATTCGCTCCAATGTGCGCGAGCTCGAAGGAGCCCTCAAGCGCGTCCTCGCTTACGTCGGTTTCAACCACATCCAGGAAATCACCCTAGCCGTCGCCAAAGATGCCTTGAAAGACCTGCTCGCCCACCAGAATCGCCAGATCTCGATCGAGAACATTCAGAAGACCGTCGCCGATTACTACAAAATCAAGCTGACCGAAATGCATTCGCGCAAGCGCTCCCGGGTCATCGCTCGACCTCGCCAGGTCGCGATGGCCTTGGCCAAGGAGCTTACACCGCTATCACTCCCCGAAATCGGCGCCAGTTTCGGGGGACGCGACCACACCACCGTTCTGCACGCCTGCCGTCAAATAGCCAAGTTGCGAGAGGTCTTACCAACGCTTAACCACGACGTCAACTTCCTTCTTCAAGTCTTGCGCAGCTAGCCATACCCCGCTTCCGCTTCCCTCCCCAACCCACGACAGAGACTCGAAAGGACAATCGGGCTATAATTTGTTGATTACAGCAAGCCAAGGGCAAGTTCGGAAACTTATGCACAAGTTGTCCCAGAACCCTCCCTGGAGTCCTGCACATACCTATCCCAAGTCTAAGCAGCTGTTCCAAAGGAAGAAGCGGCTCTTCTGCACCAACAAACCATTCACTTATCATTAGTCTTAAGGTTTGAAATATGCTATTAACGTCTGTACCAAGGGATGCATTGCTCAAACCCCTGTCGGCGGTATCCGGCATCGTTGAACGCCGCCAGACACTACCAGTATTGTCCAACGTACTGGTCGAGCAGCAAGGGGGAGTCCTCTCTTTCACGGCGACCGATTTGGAAATTCAGATCACCGCCAAGACCAGGCTTGAAGGTGAAGCCCACCAGGGGATCACCGTCGCCGCCAGAAAATTTCAGGATCTTCTCCGCGCCTTGCCTGAAGATGCTGTGTTGCGGCTTGAAGCGACCGACTCCAAACTAAATATTAAGGCCGGCCGCAGTCGATATCACCTACAGACACTTCCGGCCTCGAGCTTTCCTCGCATTGAGACCAATGGTGAGCAAAAACAGAGCCTTTCTTTTCCCCAAAAGACCTTGCGACACCTGCTTCAGCTTGTGGAATTCGCCATGGCTCAGCAGGATGTGCGCTACTACCTCAACGGCCTCCTGCTGGTTATTGAAGCCCAATCGCTCATCGCCGTCGCAACCGACGGTCACCGCCTTAGCTATGCTGCTACGGCGCTGGAAGGCAACTACGAGCGCCAGGAAGTGATCATTCCCCGCAAGACCGTGCAGGAACTCAGCAAGTTGCTCGAAGAGAGTGACGCACCGGTCAATCTCGAGATTCTCGCCAATCAAGTACGTCTGCGCTTCAATGATATCGAAGTCGTCAGCAAAGTAATCGACGGCAAGTTCCCCGATTACAATCGCGTTATTCCGGTTGGCTATACGCGCCATATCCTGCTGAACCGCGTGTTGTTCCTCCAGACCCTCCAACGCGCCGCCATTCTCGCCAACGAAAAATTCCGCGGTGTCAGAATCGTTCTGGATCAGGGCTCGCTCCGCATTATTTGCACCAATGCGGAACAAGAAGAAGCCGAAGAAGAGATCGAAATCGATTACCAGGGATCCAGCCTTGACGTTGGTTTCAACATCAACTACCTGCAAGACGTGCTCACTCACCTAGAAGCAACCGACATCACGATCTCTTTTGGCGATTCCGGAAGCAGCGCCCTGATCACCATCCCCGAGCGCGGCGACTACAAGTATGTGGTCATGCCGATGCGGATTTAGGCGCGTCGGCAACTCTCGATTGTTAACGCGACGGCGGGGATCCACCTCGCCGCGCTAGTTTAAGAAGCAGAGCCAATTCATGTCTCAGCAAGAATCCAACGGCAACGGATACGACTCCAGCAGTATCAAAATACTTAAGGGGCTCGATGCGGTGCGCAAGCGCCCCGGAATGTATATTGGCGACACTTCCGATGGCACCGGCCTTCATCATATGGTTTTCGAGGTTCTGGACAACGCCATCGATGAAGCGCTCGCGGGGCATTGCGACGACATCAAGGTGATCATTCACGCTGACAGTTCGATCAGCGTTTTTGACAACGGCCGCGGCATTCCTACCGATATTAAGGAAGATGACGAACTCAAGCGCTCCGCCGCCGAGATCGTGATGTGCGAGCTCCATGCCGGGGGCAAGTTTGACCAAAACTCCTACAAGGTTTCCGGAGGCCTCCATGGTGTTGGCGTATCCGTAGTCAATGCTCTATCCGACTGGCTCAAACTGCGCATTTGGCGAGACGGACATACTTATCAAATGGAGTTCCGGCATGGCGTACCTGTGGCGCCCTTGGTGGCGACCGGCGCCAGCGAGCGCCGAGGCACCGAGGTGCATTTCCTGCCCTCACTCGATACCTTCAGCAAGATCGAATTTCATTACGAAATTCTCGCCAAGCGCATCCGCGAGCTCTCTTTTCTCAACAATGGTGTGAAGATCGAACTCATCGATCAACGCGACGGCAAAAGCGAGAACTTCGCTCATTCCGGGGGTATCAAAGGTTTCGTGGAGTACATGAATCGAAGCAAGTCCGTGCTACATCCAAAGATCTTCCACGCCATAACCGAGCGCGACGGGCTCACCGTGGAAGTGGCCATGCAGTGGAACGACTCATACGCGGAATCAGTGCAGTGCTTTACCAACAACATTCCCCAACGCGATGGTGGCACGCATCTTACGGGACTGCGCACGGCCATGACGCGCACCCTGAACGCCTACATCGAGAGCAACGAACTGGCCAAAAAGGCAAAGGTCGAGACCAGCGGGGACGACATGCGCGAAGGCTTGACCTGCGTGCTCTCGGTGAAAGTCCCTGAACCAAAGTTTTCGTCCCAGACCAAAGACAAGCTGGTGTCCTCGGAAGTCCAACCGGTGGTCCAGGAAGCGGTTTCCGCCAGGCTCTCGGAGTTCTTGCTCGAGAACCCCGGCGACGCTCGCATCATTTGCGGCAAGATTGTCGACGCGGCGCGAGCGCGCGAGGCGGCCCGCAAGGCCCGGGAGCTGACCCGTCGCAAAGGGGTCCTCGAAGGATTCAATCTCCCCGGAAAACTCGCCGATTGCCAAGAGCGAGATCCCGCCTTGTGCGAGCTGTATCTGGTCGAGGGCGATTCCGCCGGCGGCTCCGCGAAGCAAGGACGCGATCGCAAATTTCAAGCCATCCTGCCTTTGAAGGGCAAGATTCTCAACGTCGAAAAAGCGCGCTTTGAAAAGCTGGTTTCCTCGCAGGAGATCATTACCTTGATCACCGCCTTGGGCACGGGCTTTGGCAAGGACGAGTACAACCCGGACAAGTTGCGCTATCACCGCATTATCATCATGACCGACGCCGATGTCGACGGCTCCCACATTCGTACCTTGCTGTTGACCTTCTTCTATCGGCAGATGAACGATTTGGTGGAGCGCGGCCATATCTACATCGCCCAGCCGCCGCTCTACAAAGTGAAACACGGCAAGGAAGAAAACTACCTCAAGGATGATTTCGAACTCAAGCAGTACCTCTTGAAATTGTCGCTAAAAGGGGCGGAACTCCAACCGGCCGCGGCTGCGACGCCCTTGAGCGCGGGGTCACTCGAAGAAGTCGCGCGAGCATATCTATTGGCTGAAGCGGTGGTGGATCGACTGTCTCGCGTAATTGACCGCAGCGTGCTCGAAAAGCTCCTGGGTGGTGTGGTGCCCGATCTTTCCACCGAGGCGGCCGCCAAGGAAAGTGCCGCGCTATTGCAGGCAAGAATTGCCGACCCGGGCTTGGTGATCGATGCACTCTACGACGAAGCCCTGGACGCCTATCAGTTGCGCATTCGCCGCACGGTCCACGGAACGGTGCGGGCGACGTTCCTTGATCGCGGTTTTCTGGAAGGGGGAGACTTTGCAACCATCGGCAAAGCGGCTGTCCTGCTCGATGGACTCATCAAGTCCGGCGCGGTAGTGAAGCGCGGCGACCATAGTCTGGAAGTTAGCAACTTCCCTCAGGCGATCGACTGGCTCTTCGCCCAAACGCGTGCCAATCTCACCATTCAGCGCTACAAAGGCTTGGGGGAAATGAATCCGGAGCAACTTTGGGAAACCACCATGGACCCAGCCACCCGCCGCCTGCTAAAAGTGCAGATCGAGGATGCCATCACCGCCGACGAAATCTTCACTACGCTTATGGGTGAGCAGGTCGAGCCGCGCCGCGCGTTCATCGAAACCAACGCGCTAGGCGTACGCAACCTCGACGTATAGAACAGGTGCCCCCATGACGTCCTCCTTGGAGCTCGCCGTGGGCCTGCGGGTCGAGAGCAAACTGCCGGATGTCGGGACCACCATCTTCACGGTGATGTCCGCATTGGCACAACAGCACCAGGCGATCAATCTATCTCAGGGTTTCCCCGATTACCCAATCAGCGAGCGCCTGATTGCGCTGACTAGCGAAGCACTGCGCGCCGGGCACAATCAATACGCTCCGATGGCCGGTCTGCTCAAGCTGCGCGAGGCCTTGGCCGCCAAATACGAACGGCTCTATCGCCGCGCGTACGATCCAGTTGAAGAAATCACCATCACCGCTGGCGCCACCCAAGGCCTCTACACCGCGATCGCCGCCTTGGTCCACCGTGGCGACGAGGTCGTCATCTTCGAACCTGCCTATGACAGCTACGCGCCAGCCATCCGCCTGCAAGGCGCCACGGTTGTGCGCCAACAATTGCGGTTTCCAGGGTACGGCATCGACTGGGAGGCCCTCAAACAGGTGATCTCCTCCCGTACGCGTCTGATCATTGTCAATTCGCCCAATAATCCAGGGACGAGCGTCCTTTCCTCAACCGACTTGAGCGAATTGGCGCAGCTCACGCGCGGTAGCAACATCATGCTGCTGTCCGACGAGGTTTACGAACATATGGTGTATGACGGAGCAACGCACCAAAGCCTCGCGCTGCGGGAGGAGCTCGCAGCGCGCAGTCTGGTCGTCGGGTCTTTTGGCAAGACCTTTCACGCCACAGGTTGGAAGATTGGCTATGTCCTCGGCCCGCAGGAATTGACGAGGGAATTCAGGCGGGTTCACCAGTTCAACGTGTTTTGCGTGAATACGCCGATGCAACACGCGCTCGCGGGCTTTCTGGAAGAAGCCGCCCACTACGAAGGGCTGCAAGCTTTCTTTCAGGAGAAGAGAGACCTACTCTATCGCGGGCTCGCGGGCACCCGATTCACGCCCGTGCTCGCCAAAGGGAGCTACTTTCTGCTGGCTAGTTATGAGCGGGTCAGTGCCCAGCCGGATCGGGAGTTCGCCGCGTGGCTGACACGCTCGCATGGTGTCGCCACCATTCCACTATCCGTATTCCATGCCGAGGGTCAGGACCGTAAGCTCCTGCGGTTCTGTTTTGCCAAACGCCCGGAAACCCTATATGCGGCCTTGGAGCGGCTCGCCCGGGTCTGAGAAGCCTGATCAGGCGGTCTTGCGGCTTCGAGCCGCCGGCTTGGAGACTTTGGGCTCTCGCTTTTCGAACTCAAAGCCGATCTTGCCGTCTTGCTGCCGCACCAGGTAGGCCGAGAACGGTCGGCCCTTCTTGGAAATGAACTTGTGCAATAGCTCGGTGCGGCCTTTGGCCAAGAGCGTCTTCATATCCGAGCGCTCAATGGCGCGCTGCAAGATCACCCGCCCGGAGCGGAAGGAACAGGACTTGCTGGCGCCTAACGCGCGTTCGCAAATATAGGCCGCGCCGTGCTCGTAAACGTTGCTGCCACATTGCGGGCACACCCCCAAGGGCTCATGTCCGCTGAAATCCGGCGGTTCCTCGTTTGCATCGGTGCCCGCGGCGTTGCCGAAGTCGAATTCCACGGCGTGCTCGGGGCTGAGTTTCAATGCGGCGGAAAAGGCCCGCCCGAGCCGGCTGCGAAAACCGTCGAGCAAGGGCAGCGCCCGCTCGTTCAGCAGCAGCTCCGCCTCGTCGGCCGCGAGCTGGCGTCCGGCGAGGATCTTCCAAAGGAAGAAGTCGCAGGCCTGGCACTGGAATTTCTTGTAGTTTTCCTTGATTTCCCCGCCACACTTCGGGCAACGCGCCTTGAGCGTGGTGTAGTCTCCAGGCACGGTGTCGCTCTCGTAGTTCTTAGCCTGGGCTACGATATGGCGCGTCATGGCAACGATCTCAGCCATGAAATCCTGGCGCGACAGCTCACCACGCTCCATGCTGGCGAGCTTGTACTCCCAGTCGGCGGTGAGCTCCGGCGAAAAGAGCTCGGGTACGCCCAGACCGTGAAGCAGCGTCATAAGCGAAAAAGCCTTGGCCGTCGGCTTGAGCTCTCGGCCTTCGCGTAGTACGTACTTCTCGTAAATCAACCCTTCGATGATCGCCGCACGCGTGGCCGGGGTGCCCAAACCCTTGGCGCTCATCGCCGCCCGCAATTCCTCGTCTTCGATCAGTTTGCCCGCCCCTTCCATGGCCGAAAGTAGCGTGGCTTCCGAAAACCGCGCGGGCGGTCGGGTTTGATTGGCGAGCGCCGCGACATCCAGCGTTTCGACTTTCTCCCCGGGCAGGACCGGGACCAGGTTGGCCGTTTCCTCGGTGGGCAGTTCGCGTCCATAAACGGCGAGCCAGCCGGGCACGACCAGCACCTTGCCTTCGGTCTTGAACGGCTCACCCTCAACTCGGGTGATGCGCGTGGTGACGAGGAACTCCGCCGCCGGATAGAACACCGCCAGGAAGCGCTTCACCACCAAATCGTAAAGCTTGGCCTCGAGCTCATTGAGGTGCTTGGGCGCTTGGAGCGTGGGAATGATGGCGAAGTGGTCGGAAATCTTCGCGTTATCAAAAACGCGTTTGTTGGGTCGTACCCACTTCTGCTTCAAAACTTCCCGCGCGAAGCCGCCGTAGGGGTTGCTCTCACCCAAGACTTCCAGAGTATCTTTCACCGTCGCCAGATAGTCCTCGGGGAGCGCGCGGGCGTCAGTGCGCGGATAGGTCAGGACCTTGTGCTTCTCATACAGAGCCTGCGCCAGACCCAAGGTGGTCTTGGCCGAAAAGCCAAAGCGGCCGTTGGCCTCGCGCTGCAGACTCGTGAGGTCATACAAGAGCGGCGGTGCCTGAGTCGAAGGCTTGGATTCTTCCGAGACTTCGCCGCTATGTCCCGCGCAGCGAGCGACGATCGCCAGGGCGCGGGCCTCGTCCCAAAGCCGCTCGGCGCGCCCATCGGGCTCACCCTCGGTCTTGCGGAAGCCTTCGTCGAACCAGCGCCCGTTGTACTCCCCGCCCGTGGCGGCAAAAGTGCCGACCACCTCCCAGTAGGGGCGCGTTACGAATTTGCGAATCTTCTCTTCACGTTCAACCAGGATCGCCAAGGTCGGCGTCTGCACACGGCCGACCGTGGTGAGCTGGAAACCGCCACTTTTTGAGTTGAAGGCGGTCATGGCACGCGTGCCGTTGATGCCGACCAGCCAATCTGACTCGGAGCGGCAAACCGCTGCGTCGGCAAGCGGTCGCAGCGCCGCATCAGACTTGAGGTGGGCGAAACCGTCACGGATCGCCGCCGGGGTCATCGACTGCAACCACAGCCTCTCAATCGGCTTGGCCGACTTGGTGAATTGTACGATGTAGCGAAAAATCAGCTCACCCTCTCGACCCGCGTCACAGGCATTGATGAGTGCGTCGACGTCTTTGCGTTTGAGGAGTTTCGCCAGCAGCTTCAGGCGCGATTCCGTCTTCTCTATGGGTTTGAGTTCGAAGTGCGTGGGAATCGCCGGGAGGTGCCCAAAGGTCCACTTTCCCCGTTTCACCTCCTGGTCCTCGGGCATGCCGATTTCCACCAAGTGCCCGATCGCCGAGGAAAGCACGAAGCGCTCGCTCTCGTAGAAGTCATCGAGCTTGGTAAACCCGCCCAAGGCCTTGGCTATATCCGCGGCAACGGAGGGTTTTTCGGCGATGATCAGGGCTTTGGCCATGGGGCGGACTTTTGGCGGGCTGGCGCAGGGAGGCCCGATGATAAGAACTTCCCCACCCGCTGACAAGCGAAGTCCGCGCACGGGATTCGGTCGGTCTTGCGAAAAAATGCCTCCAAACGCCGAGCAACAACCGTAGAATCTTGATTGTGTGCAGAAAAATAGACTCGCTAAAGCCGACTCAAGCGCTGGTAAAACCCGCCCGGCAGGGCCTGAATTCTTCCGGATAGCTCCAGATCGAGCAGCCAGGCGGCCAATTGGTCGACCGCCAGACCGCTGCGTTGGGCTAGTAGGTCCAGGGTCGTTGGATCATGCCCCAAGACCGCCAGCAAGCGCTCGTGCTCCTTGCTTACCCCCTCGACTGGAGAAGGCTCCTCAGCGGGCGAACGGGCGGCAAGAACCCCCAATTCCTCGAGAACATCCTGGGCCGTTTCCACCAATTTGGCGCCGTCCCGGAGCAAACGATGCGGACCCTTGGAAAACGGTGAGTGGATCGACCCAGGCACGGCGAACACCTCACGACCTTGCTCTAGCGCCAGCCTTGCAGTGATCAGGGAGCCACTGTTGAGGGTCGCCTCAATCACCAGACAGCCGCGCGACAGCCCGCTGATCAGCCGGTTGCGCCGGGGGAAGTTGCCGGCAGTAGGGGGCGTTCCGAGCGGAAATTCGGAGAGCAAGCCGCCCTGTTCCGCGAGACGATGGGCGAGGTCACGGTTTTTCGCCGGATAGACGCGATCGATGCCCGTGCCCAGCACGGCGATGCTCGATCCGGCGCCCTCCAGACCGCCCCGATGCGCCGCGGTGTCGATGCCCTGGGCCAAGCCGCTGACGATGGTGAGCCCGGCCTGAGACAGCGCTTGCGCAAAACCCCGCGCGTTCTCCAGGCCCTGAGCCGTAGCGTTGCGGCTGCCGACGATGGCCAGGGCGGGCCTCGCCAGAAGCTCAGGGCGGCCGAGGTAGAACAGGCAGGGCGGCGGATCGGGAAGCTGCAAAAGCGCCCTCGGGTATTGTCCGTCGTCCCAGGTGAGGAAATGGTGGCCTGAGGCGTCTATCCAGGCAAGGGTGTGATCGAGGAGTGCTGCATTCGGCCCCTCGCTCAAGGCGCGGGCCAGTTCCTCGCCAACGATGGGGCTCAGACTGGCCTGGGAAGCGTCCAGCACTGTTTCGGCGGAACCGAAGGCACGGAGTAGTGCGTGCGCAGTGCGCGGGCCAACGCCCGGCGTCAGCAGCAGCCGAGCCCAGGCAGCGCTGCGGGAACCGGGCAAAACCGCGCCCCCTTCGCCCAGGCGAATCGACGGATTAGGGGTTGCGGACCAGGTCGCCCAGGAACACGGGCCTCTGCACATCGAGCAACAAGGCGTAAGCGACCTTGTCGAAGACCCGGAATACAAACGCCAAAGCGACGCGCTCGTCGGGGACGCTGAGTGGCTTCGCTTTGTAGTCGAACCAATTCTTCTTAGTGTCGATCTTCGGTCCTGGCCGATAGACGGCCAAGACATGGCCGATTTCGAGCAAGGCGTTCTGCCCTTGATCGACGGTGACCACCGTCCCCGCACCGGCCTCGGCGACCGCGCCGGTCAGGCCAATGATGTGGCCCTCCAGCGGTGCGCTCGGCGCATGTGGGACATAGTTGATCACGGTGTCTTTTTGCATCGGGACCAGGCGGTCCCCGACCTGAATCTCTTCCTTGGCGCTGATGATTTGCAGGGTGCTCGCCTCACCGAATTTGCTCACGCGCACATCGCCGAGAAAAATCGCCTCGTGCCCCAGCACCTCGTCCTTGCCCGGGCTCTTCAGTGCACGCCCGGGCCGATAGACGCTCCAGGAATCGCCGAGCTTCTCGTCCATACCCGAGGCGTAGGCGGTGTTGCCGACGGTCAGCGCGACCCGGCGTTCCGAGCCGGCGACGATCTTGGGCGCGCTTTCCATGGCGTTAGCCTCGATCACCAGGGGCCGTGTAAGGTAAGGCTCGATTTCACGCGGCGGGATACTGGGGATCGCTTCGCGGTCGATGGGCGTGCTGCGGGCCTGGGGCGACAGCTTCACGGTCGGGCGGGCGCCTCCCGATTTGCCCTGGGTAGCGTCCGCGGCGGCCAAGCGCAGACGGGGACCACCCGCGGCGTGCTCAAGAACCACCATGTTGCCCGGATAGATCAGGTGCGGGTTCTTAATCTGATCCTTGTTCATGTTCCAGATGTCCGGCCAGCGCCAAGGGTCCTTCAAGAAACGCTTGGAAATCGCCCAAAGCGTGTCGCCCTTCTGCACGACATAGTGATCCGGCGCATTGTCGGCGAGCTGGATATCCTCGGCGCGCGCCGGCGCGAGCGCGAGGAGGCAGGCGAAGCCGACTCCGGCGAGCAGACGCAGCGTTGTGCTAAACTTTGGATTCATAAGGGCCTCTTACGTCGATTGGGGCTGGTTTGTTCAGCCAGATCGATGGCAGCCTGGACCTGGAGATCAGGAATTGCTTGAGATTCTGCATTCATATTATTCATTTGGCAAGTAAATATGGCAATTCTCAAGATTCTGGAGTATCCCGACCCGAGACTCCATAAAGTTGCCTTCCCGGTCCCTCTCGTCGGCGCGGAAATTCGTCAACTGGTCCGGGATATGGCTGAAACCATGTACGCGGCACCCGGTATCGGCTTAGCCGCAACACAAGTCGACGTGCATAAACGCATCGTTGTCATCGACGTCAGCGAAACCAAGGATGATCTGCTGGTCCTCATCAACCCAGAGATCATCGTGCTCGAAGGTGAAGCCGAGTGCGAAGAGGGCTGTCTCTCGGTGCCCGGCTATTATGAAAAAGTCCGGCGTGCCGCGCGAGTAACGGTGCGGGCCTTGGATGTCGGCGGAAGACCGTTCGAGCGCAGCGCCGAAGGCCTGCTGGCGGTTTGTATCCAGCACGAGCTCGATCATCTCCAGGGCAGAGTTTTCGTCGAGTACCTTTCTCCGCTCAAGCAGGCGCGTTTGCAGGCTCGCCTACGCAAACGCCAGCGACTCGCCGGCTGATGCGCGTAGCCTTTGCAGGAACCCCCGAATTCGCGGTGCGGGCGCTCGAAGCCATCCTGGCCGCGGGCTTTTCGGTCCCGCTGGTCCTGACTCAACCCGATCGTCCCTCAGGCCGAGGCTTGAGACTCAACGCCAGTCCAGTGAAAATGCATGCCCTGGCGGCGAAGCTCCCCGTGCTTCAGGTACCCAGTTTGCGCGACCCCGGCGCGCGCGCCGAGGTCTGTGCGTACTCCGTGGACGTCCTGGTGGTTGCCGCCTACGGCTTGATCCTGCCCAAACCGATTCTGGACTGGCCCGCGCGGGGCTGTCTCAACATTCATGCCTCCCTTCTGCCCCGGTGGCGGGGTGCGGCACCAATTCAGCGGGCGTTGCTGGCCGGCGATGCGACCACAGGAATCTCGATCATGCAGATGGACGAGGGCCTGGATACTGGTCCCGTGCGCCTGTCCGAAGCAGTTCCGATCGATGTGCGTGAGAACTCCGGTAGCCTGCACGAGAAGTTGGCGACACTGGGGGCTCGCCTGATCGTCGATGTGCTTAATCGGCTGGAGGCCGGCGCAATCCCACCCGAGGTGCCCCAAGCGAACGAAGGGGTGAGCTACGCCCACAAGCTCGGCTCGGCGGAAGCGCAAATCTCATGGAGCCATGCGGCCGATATCGTCGAGCGGCAGATTCGCGCCTTCAGTCCCGCGCCCGGAGCGGTCGCGCAGCTGGCTGGGCGGTCCTGCAAGATTTGGCGCGCCGAAGTGGCCAGTGGCCAAGGGGAGCCGGGCATGGTGCTGGAAGTCGGTAGTGACCATTGGGTGGTCGCCTGCGGCCAGGGAGCCCTGCGCGTCCTCGAGATTCAGCCCGCCGGCGCGCGGCCCATGACGGTCGCAGCCTACCTCGCGGGGCACCAGCTGCAAGTGGGCATGCGCATGGCTTGAATTTTTCGCGAGCCGCGGGCATCTAAGGCTCGCGATCCGGTAACCCGTGGGCACCCACGAATCGGAAGAGCGCGCCCGCCGGGCCGCCCCAAGGGGGCGCAGAGGTTCGCCGGTGTGGGCGCAGTCCGCGAGCCGTACTCGCCTCACTCCCCGGAAGGGGGCGCGGGGGAAGGTACACCAGTGAGCGCCCTTTGGCGCGTGGCTGCAAGACTAACGATTGGAGCATTTGCGCATGTTTGGAAATTGGTTTAAGACTGGCTTGCTGATGGCGGCGATCATGGCGCTGTTTGGCGTCGTCGGGGCGATGCTGGGCGGCGGGGGAGGGATGACGCTGGCGCTGTTGATCGGGCTGGGCACTAACTTCTGGGCCTATTGGTTCTCCGACAAGATGGTGCTGCGCATGTACAACGCGCAGGAAGTTGACGCCTCGACCTCGCCCCAGTTGTTTGCCATGGTGGAGGAGTTGGTGCGGCGCGCCGCCCTGCCTTTGCCCAAGGTCTACCTGGTCGACGAAGCCCAGCCGAACGCTTTCGCCACCGGACGCAACCCCGATCACGCCGCGGTGGCGGTGACCACCGGCATCCTGCAGCTCCTCTCGGCGCGGGAACTGCGCGGCGTACTCGCGCACGAACTTGCGCACATCAAACACCGCGACATCCTCACGTCCACCATCACCGCTTCGCTCGCCGGCGCGATTTCTGCGGTGGGCTGGTTTGGCATGGCCGGCGGTGACCGCGCGCGCAATCCCTTGGTGAGTATCGTAGTCATGCTTTTGGCCCCTCTTGCCGCGATGCTCCTGCAAATGGCCATTTCGCGCTCTCGCGAATACGAGGCCGACCAAGAGGGGGCAGCAATCTGCGGTGACCCGCGCGCCCTTGCCGACGCTCTGGCCAAGATCGAACGGTATGCTCAGGGCTTGCCTCTGGAGGCCGCTGAGCAACATCCTGCCACAGCGCAAATGATGATCATCAACCCGCTCTCCGGCGCGGGCTTGAAGGGGCTCTTCAGCACCCACCCGGCGACTGCGGAGCGCATCCGACGTCTACTGGCATTGCCGCTCTGAATCGGCGGCCTTAGTCTTGGAGGCTGCTCAACGCCGCGCCGCCGCGCTCGTTCACGAGGTGCTGCGAGGGCGCAGCCTGGCAACCCTGCTTGGCAAGGCCGCACGCGGCGGCGACTCTGATGCGGCGCTGGTGCAAGAGCTCGCTTATGGGAGTTTGCGTTGGTGGGGGCGAATTGAGGCCCTGGCGCGGCAGCTCTACCACAAGAAACCCCCGCGTGCCGAGATACGCTGCCTCATCGGCGTTGCCTTGTACCAACTGTTGGAGACCACGGCGCCTGAGTTCGCGGTCGTCGATCAGGCGGTTCTAGCGGCAAACCGCGCCGGTTTTCCCGGCGCCAAGGGGTTGGTCAATGCCGTGCTGCGGGAGTTTTTGCGCACCCGAGTGCCACGCTTGGCCGCGCTCGCGGGGGATGAGGTCGCGCGCTATTCTCACCCTGCCTGGTGGATCGCCAGGCTCAAGGCCGATCACCCACAGGCGTGGCAGGACATTCTGGAGGCGGACAACGCTCGACCGCCTCTGAGCCTGCGCGCGAACCGTCGTCGCTGCTCCCGTGAAGACTTGCTGGCGGCATTTCTTGCGCAAGGTATCCTCGCCTCCCCGGTGGGTGAGAGTGGGCTCATCCTCGCCCGTCCGCAGCCGGTCGCTACACTGCCGGGCTTTGTCCAGGGCTGGTTCTCCGTACAGGACGCCGGCGCGCAGTTGGCCGCGCCTCTTCTTGGGGCGGTCAGCGGCATGCGCGTGCTCGACGCCTGTGCCGCGCCTGGCGGCAAGACCACGCACCTACTAGAGTCCGCGCAACTGCAGCTCACCGCGGTGGATCGGGAGCCCGGGCGCCTCGCGCGCATGCATGACAACCTCGCCCGTTTGGGTCTCGCCGCGCAAGTGCGGGCCGGAGACGCGCGTGACCCTTCGGCCTGGTGGGATGGCAAGCCCTACGATCGCATCCTTGTGGACGCGCCCTGCACTTCCTCGGGGGTGCTGCGGCGCCACCCCGACATCAAATGGTTGCGACGGGAGCGGGATATCGAGGAGCTGGCGTCGTATCAGCGCGAGATTGCGACCGCTCTGTGGCCCCTGCTGGCGCCGGGCGGGCGCATGCTCTACGCGACTTGTTCGGTCTTTCGTGCCGAGAACGCGCAGAGCGTGGACACCGTCTTTTCCCGACGCCCGGACGCCCGGCGCATTGCGCTCAATCTGCCTGGGGCGCATGAGGGGCAACTCTTGCCAGCGGCGAGGGAAGCAGCGCACAATCACGACGGTTTCTTTTACGCCTTGCTCGAGAAGACCTGAGCGCCTAGCCGAGGGAGGTGGCGCCGCGCCGCGGTAGCCTGGTCACGCATGCCGCTCGTTCGCCTTTTCCTGGTACTCCTTGCACTGTTGTCCGGACCGGTTCAGGCCGAGGGGATTGCGGTCAAGAGCGCCGAACTCAGCCTCGAAGAGGAAGAGCGATACCTGCTCAACGCCGAGTTCGAATTCGCCTTCAACGCCACGCTGGAGGAAGCCTTGCAGCATGGCGTACCGCTCTATTTCACGCTTGAATTCGAATTGAACCGGCCGCGCTGGTACTGGCTCGATGAGAGCGTCTCGGCGCAGCAGTTCACCTACCGCGTCTCTTACAATGCATTGACGAGGCAGTACCGACTCTCCAGTGGTCTCTACAACCAGAATGTCGGCAGCCTCGAGGATGTGGTGCGCCTACTCTCCCGCGTGCGCGGCCGCCCGGTGGTGGACCGAGCGGCGCTGCAGGCGGGCGTGAACTACCAGGCGGCGGTCCGCTTCCGCCTCGACGTCGCACAGATGCCCAAACCCTTTCAGCTTTCGGCCTTGGGCTCACGCGACTGGAATATGCAATCCGAATGGCGACGCTGGATGCTCACGCCTTGAGCACGCAGAACATGGCCCGGGTAGTTCGCTATTCGCTGGTGCTTTGCGTCGGCCTGGGCGTGATCATGCTGTTCCTGCTCGCCTCCGCGAGCGAGAACTCCGAGCGTTTCGCCACGCATTACAACGCGCTTCTGGCGGTCAATGGCACGATCGTCGCGGCGCTCATGGCCCTGGTCGGTTATCAGATATTGCGGCTTCTGCGCAACTTCCGCCGCGGCGTGTTCGGGTCGCGGCTGATGTTGCGATTGGTGCTGTTCTTTTCACTGATCGCGGTGCTGCCCGGCGCGCTGGTGTATGGCGTTTCGGTGCAGTTCCTCGGGCGCAGTATCGAGTCCTGGTTCGACGTGCGTATCGATCGCGCGCTCGAAGGGGCGCTTACGCTCGGGCAGGGCGCCCTCGACGATCTGCTCGGCGAAACCACTAACCGGGCCCGCCAAATGGCCTTGGCCCTGGGCGAGGACGAAAGCGGCAACCTCTCGGCACGGCTCAATCGCCTGCGCGAACAGGCCGGCTTGTATGAGGCGGCCATCTACACCGAGCGCGGCAACCTGCTGGTCTTCTCCAGCGAATCGCGCTTGGCCATGGCGCCGCAGGCCCCCGCACCCACCGCCACGCGGCGTACCCGCCTGCAGCAGAGCCAAGGTGAGATCGAAACGCTTCCCGACCTGGGCCTGGTGCTGCGCATCAGCACGCCGGTGGTGTCCATCGATCCCCTGGACCCGGGCCGAATCCTGCAGGTGCTGCAGCTGGTACCCAAAAAGTTTCAGGAGAACGCCGAGATCGTGCAGACGGGCTTCCGCGATTACCAAGAGCTGTCCTTCGCGCGGCAGGGTCTCAAGCGACTCTATGGGCTGACGCTGACCCTCACGCTCTTGTTGGCGCTGATGTCGGCGCTCGCTCTGGCAGTCTATCTCTCGGAGCGATTCAGCGCGCCACTGGCTCTTCTGGCCGAAGGTACGCGCGCGGTGGCGCAGGGGGACTTCAGCCGGCGGCCTCAAGTGCAAAGCCGCGACGAGCTGGGGGTGCTGACGCAGTCCTTCAACGAAATGACGGCGCAGCTCGACGAGGCGAGGCAGCGCGAAGCCGAAAACAGGAGGGCCATCGAGACCGCGAATGCCTATCTGGAAGGCCTCCTTGGAAATCTCACCGCCGGGGTCATGGCGCTCGACCGGGCGTACCGCCTGCGCGCGGTCAATCCGAGTGCCGCGGTGATCCTGCAGCAACCGCTACCGGAGCTGCGCGGCCTTGCCCTGGAGGAATGGGCTGATCGTCTCCCCGCGCTCGCCGAGTTCTGCGCCTTGGTGCGCGAGGGCTTCGCCGCCAGCCCTGATGGGCAATGGCAGAAGCAGGCGGAACTCACGGTAAGTGCCATCACGCGTGCCCTGTTGCTGCGTGGCACACGCCTGCCCGAATCGGTGGAAGGAGGCTATATTGTCGTCTTCGATGACGTGAGCGAGCTCGCCCAGGCTCAACGCGATGCCGCTTGGGCTGAAGTGGCACGCCGGCTGGCGCATGAGATCAAGAACCCGCTGACGCCCATCCAACTTTCCGCCGAGCGCATGCAGAAGAAACTGGCCGAGCACCTCCAGGGTGCCGAAGCGGAGGCACTGACGCGGGGAACCAGAACCATCGTTACCCAAGTGGCCGCGATGAAGCAAATGGTCGACGACTTCGGGGTCTATGCTCGCCAAGCAAGGCCAGGCGCCCAGCAGGCCGTGGACCTCAACCAGCTGTTGCCAGAGGTGCTGGGTCTGTACGAGAATCAGGGCCAATCGATTCGCTTGGTGCCCAGTGTGGCTCCAGTAATCATCCAGGGAGAGCCGACGCGATTGCGGCAGGTCATCCATAATCTCTTGCAGAATGCCCTTGACGCCCAGAACGACCAACCCCATGCGCGCACCACGATCGCGACGGAAACCGATGCTGGGGTGGTGCGCCTGGTCTTCGAGGATGAGGGCAGCGGCTTCCCGGAAGAAATTCTCCAGCGCGCCTTTGAGCCCTATGTCACCAGCAAACCCAAGGGCACCGGGCTCGGCCTGGCAATCGTCAAGAAGATTGTCGACGAACACCGTGGCCGGATCAGCATCGAAAACCGTCGGCCGCAAGGCGCAAGGATCGTGATGCAATTTCCCGCTTTTGCACCGCAGAAATCTACATGAACCGCAGCAAAGACATTCTGGTTGTCGACGATGAAGTTGGCATCCGCGAACTCCTGTCGGAAATCCTCGCCGATGAGGGTTATGCCGTCCGTTGTGCAGAGAACGCGCAACAGGCGCGGGCGATGCGTAGCGACTGCCAGCCTGCGTTGGTGCTGCTCGACATTTGGATGCCCGACACCGACGGAGTGAGTCTTCTGCGCGAATGGGCGGCCAACGGGCAGCTCACCATGCCAGTGGTAATGATGTCCGGGCACGGCACCATCGAAACCGCGGTCGAAGCGACACGCATCGGTGCCGTCGACTTTCTCGAAAAGCCCGTGGGACTGCAGAAGCTGCTGGCGACCGTGCAGCGAGCCCTTAAGCTCGGGACCGGGGGCGAGCGCAGTGAGGTGGATTTGTCGATCCTTGGCGGGAGCAGCAGCATCGGCGAGCTGGCACGTCAGGTGCGGCAGGTTCTGGACGCGCGCCTGGCCCTGCTGCTGACCGGGGAGCCCGGGGCAGGGTACGATTGGTGCGCCCGCGCCCTGCATCGCGAGGGCACGCCTTGGATTGTGCTCGAAAGGGATCACCACCCGCGCCTGGCGAGCAATCCGCTGGGCATGCTGGAAGAAGCCCGCGAGGGCGTGATTTTTTGTCGAGATGTATTGGGCCTGTCGCGCGTCGAGCAGCGGGGTTTGGCGTTTCTTGCGGCGAAGGCGGCCAAGTTCGAGCTTCGTCTGGTCTGCGCGAGCGCGGAACCCTTGGCGCAGGCGGCGAACGAAGGACGACTCGACGCCACGCTGCTCCCCGCACTCCTTCCGGGGCAGGTGGTTGTTCCACCGCTGCGCTCGCGCCCGGAAGATCTGCCCGGGCTCATTGACCGAATCTGGAGTCGAATTCCCGGCAGTGGAGCAGCTTTACCCAACGAAATCAAGACCGCGCTCTGCGCCTCGCGCTGGCCGGGCAATCTGGCACAACTCGAAGCCGTGCTGGCCAATCTGGCGCTGGTGGGACCTTCGGGGTGGTCCACCGTGCAGCTACAAGGATTGCTGGGAAACCAAGCCGCGCCGATGGCACAGCCAACGCTCAAAGGGGAGTTCTTTGGTCTGCCGTTGCGCGAAGCCCGGGAGTCCTTCGAGCGACTCTACTTTGAGCATCTGCTGGGGCGCGAACAACAGAACATGAGTCGGGTGGCGGAAAAAGCCGGGCTCGAGCGCACCCACCTCTACCGAAAGCTCAAGCAACTGGGGATACGCTTCGCCCGTCGGCACGAAGAGAACCACGACCCCAAAGCTTGAGCAGCAGGCAGGGCGGGGGTTTGGGCCTGAAGCGAGCGCATGTACGGGCGCTTGGGGAAGCGCTGATCGAGCTCATTGAATTTCCTGGAGTCCGGACTTCGTCAGGATGAACGACTTTGCTCGATTCGCGGATCCTCAGTTGAAATGTCCGCGCATCGACTTGAGCGCTTTTTGTTCGATCTGGCGAATGCGCTCGGCTGAAACGCCGTGCCGATCCGCCAGCTCCTGAAGCGTCGCGGGATCGTCTTCTCTGAGCCAACGGGCTTCGATGATCTGGCGGCTGCGCGGGTCGAGCGCGGCGAGCGCCTGCTTGAGGCCACTTGCCCTCGCTGTTTCGGTCTGCCGAATTTCCAGCAGGAGGGCGGGTTCGGCGTTCGGGTCGGTGAGGTAGTGGATGGGCGCCACTCCCTCGTCTTCGTCACCCGGGGTCGGGTCGAGGGCCAGATCCTGGCCGCCCAGGCGGGTTTCCATTTCGCACACTTCCTCAGGCTTGACGCCTAGGTGTTCGGCAATCGCCTGGGTCTCGGAGGGATTCAGTCGCCCGCTGCGGGTCTTGAGGCTGCGCAAGTTGAAAAACAGCTTGCGCTGAGCCTTAGTCGTGGCAATTTTCACCAGCCGCCAGTTGCGCAGGATGTAGTCATGCATCTCCGCCTTGATCCAGTGCAGCGCAAAGGAGACCAGGCGCACACCCCGCTCGGGGTCGAAGCGGCGCACCGCCTTCATGAGCCCGATGTTTCCTTCCTGTATGAGATCAGCCTGGGGCAGCCCATAACCGAGGTAATTACGGCTCACCGCGACCACCAGGCGCAAGTGGGAAAGCACCAGATCGCGCGCGGAGTCGAGGTCGTTACTCTCCTTGAGCCGTCGCCCCAAGGAGAGCTCCTGCTCGGCGGTCAGCAGCGGGATGCGATTGACGTAGCTGATGTAGTGGTCCAGCGTGCCCAGGGAGGAGGGAACGGGCAGCGAAAAAACCGGCGACGTAGCTGACATGGGCAAACCTCCAAAACGGTACGAATTCATTTTAGCACTCAGCTCCTCAGAGTGCTAATTCTCCCGACGAGTTCCAAGTCACCCCGTTTCCGGGCGCGGGCCTTGAATCATGCCGCGGCGTACTGTCGCGCGGACAGCCAGGCTCCAACCCAGCCCAGGCAAGCGGCAAAGAGCACGATGCTCAGGCCATCACCCAGCCTTAGTTCGACTGGGCTGCCGCCCAGAGCGAATTCTCCCAGCAGCGTCGCAATCCGTCCGCGCAACCAGGCAAAGCCCAGGGCGAGTATGGCCCAGGCAAAAAGACCAGAAATCACCCCCTGTAGCGCCCCAAAATAAAGAAAAGGCCGCCGCAGATAGCCCGGGGTTGCACCCAAGAGCGCAGCGACAGCGATCTCCGCCCTGTCAGTAAGCACTTGCATCCGGATGGTGTTGAAGGTGATGGCCAGCATTGCCACCGCCAGCATCAGGCCCAGGGCGAGGACTACGAAGCGACCCGCCTCGACCCCCGACTGCAAGCGCTGCGTCCACTCGGCGTCATAAACTGCTGCCGAGACCTTGGGCAAGCCGCGCAGGGTCTGGGCAAGCGCGGCGATTTCCGCCGGATTGCCACTAGCCGGCCGAAGCACATAGGCGTCGGGCAGCGGGTTGCCGGGCAAGCCCTCGAGGAGGTCTGCCAGGCCGGCTCGACGTTGTAGGTCGGCGAGCGCTTGCTCTCGCGGCACCAAAAGAAATCCGCGCACGCCGGCTGTACCCCTGAGCACCCGCTCCAGTTCCGCGCGATCTTTGCTGCCGGTCTCCGGCGCCAGCAAGAGGCTGATTTCCGGCTCCGCACCGGCATTGCCGAGCAACCGTTCCACGTTGGCGAGCAGCAAATAGCCGCCGATCGGCAAGCACATCGCCGTGGCCAGCACGACGATGTTGAGCAGACTGGACATCGGGCTGCGCCCGAGGCGCTGCAGGGCGTCGACGACCAACCGTCGCTGGACCATGAGCCAAGACCTCATGGAGCAAGCCTCCCCGCCTCAAGCACCAGCCGTCGGGCGGGAAAACGCTCGGCCAGATGCAGGTCGTGCGTGGCCACCAACAAGCTCACCCCAACTTGATTGAAGGAGCGGAAGATTTCCATGATGGCACTGGCCTGCGCCTCGTCGAGGTTCGCGGTGGGCTCATCGGCGAGCAGTATGGAAGGCCGCGCCACCACAGCGCGGGCGATCGCAACGCGCTGTTGCTCCCCGCCCGAGAGCGTCATGGGCAGGGCCCGTTCGCGTCCCTGCAGCCCCACCTTGTCGAGCGCCGCCCGGGCTCTGCGTTGCGCCTCCAGGGGTTCATAGCCGGCGATCTGCAGGGGCAGAAGGACGTTGGCGAGGACGCTGCGGTCGAACAGCAGTCGCGCCTCCGGGAGGATGAGACCGAGTTTGCGCCGCAGGAAGGGAATCGCACGTGGCCGCAGATTGCCAACGTTCTGTTGATTTACGAGCACCGTACCAGAACTGGGGCGCTCAATCCCGGCAATGAGCTTCAACACCGTGCTCTTGCCGGCACCCGAGTGCCCAGTGAGATAGACCAGTTCGCCTGCGGCCAGCGCGAAGCTCACACCCCGCAGCGCCTCATGCCCGCCAGGGTAGCGCTTGCTCACCTCGCTGAAGACGATCATCGATCCAGCAGAGCGTCGACAAATTCCTCGGCGCGAAAAGCTTGCAGGTCGTCGATGCCCTCGCCTACGCCAATCAAGCGCAGTGGTACGGGTCGACTCTTGGCGATGGCCGCGACCACGCCGCCCTTGGCGCTGCCGTCGAGCTTGGTCAGTACCAGCCCAGTGAGTTTCAAGGCATCGTCGAAGGCCTGCACTTGAGCTATCGCGTTTTGCCCTGTATTGGCGTCGAGCACCAGCAGAATCTCATGGGGCGCCCCGGGCAAGGCCTTGTCGATTACGCGCTTGACCTTCTTCAACTCCTCCATCAGATGAAGCTGGGTGGGAAGCCTGCCCGCGGTGTCCGCCAGCACCACATCGATGCCGCGCGTGCGCGCCGCGCTGATGGCGTCAAACATCACGGCCGCCGGGTCGCCGCCCTCCTGTGCGACCACCGCGATGCCATTGCGCTCGCCCCAGACCACCAGTTGCTCGCGCGCCGCGGCGCGAAAAGTGTCGCCTGCCGCCAAGAGCACGGACAAGCCTTGCGCGTGCAGGTGTTTGGCGAGCTTGCCGATGGAGGTGGTTTTGCCCGCGCCGTTGACGCCGGCCAGCATGATCACCCAGGGGCGCGCCGTGCCGATCACCAACGGTGATTCGATTGGGCGCAACACGCCGAGCAGGCTCTCCCGCAGCATTTCGTAGGGCTCGCCCTCTCCGCCGGACCTCTTCCAACGCGCCCTCAGGTCGGCCAAAAGGTACTCCGTGGCGCCGACGCCGACGTCGGCAGCCAGGAGTTCGGCCTCTAGGGTTTCGAGGTCCTCCACTTCGAGCTTTCCTCCCTTGAGCAGATGCCCCAGCCGTCGCCCCAGACGTTCTCGGGTCCTCGCCAGGCCGCCGCGCAGCCGGCTCACCCAGCTGGGACTATCGGAAGTCGTGCGGGAAGGCTTCAAGAAATCGAGCATAAAATGGAGCTGTGGCGCGAAGGGGCTATAATTTTACCTGTTTCCGCCGACTAAACCCTTACATGATCGCCAATCGTGTCCGCATCATTGGCGGGCAGTGGCGCCGCCGTCATTTGCGCTTCCCCGAGCTCCCTGACTTGCGGCCCACCCCCGACCGGGTGCGCGAAACGCTGTTCAATTGGTTGGGCCAGGACCTCAGCGGCTGGACCTGCCTCGACCTCTTCGCCGGCAGCGGGGCACTGTCCTTCGAGGCGCTGTCCCGCCATGCGCGGCTGGTCGTCGCGGTCGAGAAAGATCGCCAAGCCCTCGCCGCTTTGGCGCAGAATGCCATGACCCTTCAGGCGACCGGGTTCGAACTGCATGCTGCCGATGCGCTACAATTCGTCGGCCGGGAGCGGCGACGGTTCGACCTGATCTTCTTGGACCCGCCGTTTCGCGAGGAACTGCTTCCGCGGCTCTGGCTGGACCTACCCCGTTTGCTCACCCAGGGCGGCCAGGTCTACATCGAGGCGCCGGCGGGTTTGGCGCCGCCGTCCGATTGGGAGGTCGTGCGGCGGGGCGGCGCCGGCAAAGTACATTATCACCTGTTGCGGCACCTAGGCGCGCGGCAGGACAGGGGATCAACATGATGCGCGTCGTCTATCCAGGGACCTTCGATCCGTTCACCAAGGGGCACGAGGACTTGGTCCGTCGCGCCGCGAAGGTGTTTCCTTCGGTGGTCGTGGGTGTGGCAGAAAGCCGAGGCAAGAAGCCATTCTTCGAGCTCACCGAGCGCATCGAACTCGCCCGCGAGGTGCTGGCTCCTTTTCCCAATGTCGAAGTCCAGGGTTTCGATGGTCTGCTGATGGAGTTTCTGCAGCGCACCGGATCCAACATCATCCTGCGGGGCCTGCGCGCTGTCTCCGACTTCGAGTACGAATTCCAGATGGCCGGGATGAACCGCAATCTTCATCCGCATGTCGAGACGATTTTCCTGACGCCATCCGACCAGTACATGTTCATTTCCGCAACCATGGTGCGGGAAATTGCCTGGTTCGGCGGGGATGTTTCCCAGTTCGTGCAACCCAGCGTCAACGCGCGACTGGCTGAAAAAATCGCGCAGCTCAATCCGCGCGTGTCATGAGAGGAACGGAATGGCACTGATCATCACCGACGAATGCATCAACTGCGACGTGTGCGAACCTGAATGCCCAAATAACGCGATTTCACAGGGCGAGGAAATCTACGAAATCGATCCCAAGCGATGCACCGAGTGCGTGGGGCACTACGACACCCCCCAATGCGTCGAGGTCTGCCCAGTCGATTGCATCCCGGTGAACCCCGAGTACATCGAAAGCCAGGAACAATTGCACGACAAGTACCTGCGCCTCCAGGCCGAGAAGCAGAAAGCCTGAAGCGCCGGGCGCCGTGCCCGCGGGGCGCGCGCTTTCCTAGGCCGCGGCCTCGTCGAGTTGCGGTGCCCGGTCCGTCACCCGCATGGTGTTGGCCACGTACTGTGTGAGCCCTTGCATCTGCTCGCGGATCGATTGCTCGACCTGCTCCAGTTCGGCGATGCGCTCCTCCAGTTCGTCCGAGGCGTTGTGGATGCGCTTGATGCTTTCCAGGCGCCGACGGTGCTGCACCTGGCTTTCGCGCACCTGACTCTCAAGCGGGCCCATGATGGTTTTAAGCCACATTTCGGCGTCGCGGTTCGCCTGGTCGAAAATCTGCTTGGCGCGCGAGGCGACGGTCTCGAAGAACTTGCGCTGCAGAGCAGATTTGGTGGCGATGTTCCAGAGTGTATTCACATGCAGATTGTACGCACGCTCCAAACGTTGCAGCTCCTTTTGGTACTTGAGCGTAGGCAGGGTTGGCGGCGCGAATTTGTCGAGCCCGTGCTCGCGGTTGAACTTGTCATACATCGCAACCATCATGTCATGGATCTCGGCGATCTGCTCGCTGGCGTGTTCGACGTTCTGCCGCAGATTGCGAAAATAGCTGCTCATCGCGGCGCGGATGTCGCGCGTGAACGCCGCCCCCTCGATGGCGCGGCGCGTGCGCGATTCTTCCGTGCGAAGCGCTTCGCGTCCGAGGTAGTTGAACAAGGTATAGGTATGCTGCGAGAAAATGCTGCGCAAAGCCACGAAGCGCTGCAGGCCTTTTTCAAAGCTTTCCTTCTCGCGCGCCACGCGGCGCATCATTTGCGCGATCACTTCTTGGTTCTTGCCCCGCAGACCCACCAATTCGGCAAGCTGCTCCTGTACATTGGCATCGCGCGAACGCAGAATGGTCTGCACCTTGTGGGTGATCAGCGCGAGTTCCTGCTTGACGCCCGAGCCCACGATCTCGTGCTTCACCGGCACCAGCTCGCTCGCGAGCGCCGCTTCGAGCAAGGGCAGGCGACTCTTGGCCAATAGGTTCTCGTCACCATTGACCTTGGCAACCAGCGCCTTCTGCGCCGATACCGGAAAGATTTGGTCGCGCGGGAGGTCGAGAAGTTGGGCGGTGTGATCGGTCTGGCGGTTGATTTCCGCCTCGATCTCGGCGTTGGTCTTCAGTTCATCCCAGAGGCCGTCGATCTTATTTAGAACCACTAGACGGCCGCGGGAATCACCACCGCCGTCGGGGTCGATGTAACCGCGCCAGGTCTCAATGTCGGTCTTGGTGACCCCGGTGTCGGCGGCGAGGATGAACAAGACCCCGTGCGCATTGGGCAGCAGGTTGAGGGTCAGCTCGGGCTCCGTGCCAATAGCGTTCAGTCCCGGCGTGTCGAGGATGACCAAGCCCTCGCGCAGCAGCGGATGCGGGAAGTTGATCACGGCATGGCGCCAGGCGGGAATGTCCACCGTACCGTCTTCATGCACAGTCACTTCGTTGAGCGCGTCATCGTCGTGGTAGAGCGCGTATTCACGCGCTGTTTCAACGGGAACCCGCTTGGTCTCGCTCACGTGGGAGAGCGCCTCGCCCATTCTGTCGGAGGAGGATAGATCGAGCGGGATGGTCATCCACTCATCGCGGTAGGCCTTGTACTCCTGCACCGGTGCGTCTTTGGCGCGGGTTTCGATGGGCAGGAGCCGAATGCTGGGCGGCTGCGCGCTATCGTAGAGAAGCTCGGTCGGACACATGGTGGTGCGCCCAGCGCTCGAAGGCAGGAGGCGCTGCCCAAAATCAGCGAAAAAAATGGCATTGATGAGCTCCGACTTGCCGCGCGAGAATTCTGCGACAAAGGCGATCACCAGCTTGTCTTCGTGCAGCTTGTCGATCAATTGCCCGAGGCGCTGATCGGTCTGGGCGTCGGATAACTCCTGCTGCTGCAGCCAGTCGCGCAGGCCGACCACGCCGCCGATCAGCTCGCCGCGCCATGCGCCGTAAGCCTCGAATTGCGAAGTGAAGTGACGTGTCTCCGCCATGATGCTCTCCCCCTATGGAGTCCTTGGGATCACTGTAGCATAAAGTTTCGCCTTTCGCGCGTGCCGTCTGGCTGCGAGACCCGACGGCGGGTTTTTGCTATTTCTGGCAGTGCGGGCAGTAGCAAGACGAGCGTCCGCCAAGGCGAAGCTCCCGAACCGACGTACCGCAATTCCGGCAGGGAAGACCGGCGCGTCCATACACGCGATGTTCGAGCTGGAAGTAGCCCCGGTTGCCCTGAGCGTCGACGTAGTCACGCAGGGTGCTGCCCCCCGCGGCAATGGCTTCATTCAAGATTTCGCGCACCGCGGCCAAGAGCCGCGCGCAGGCGGCGCGGCTTACCCGCGCACAAGGTCGCGTCGGTCGCAGTCCGGCACGAAAGAGCGCTTCGCTGGCGTAGATGTTCCCTACGCCGCTGACCACCCGATTGTCCATCAAGGCCAGTTTGAGCGCGACACGGCGGTGATGAATGGCCGCATATAGCCCCTTGGCGTCGAAGTCCGGGCTGAGGGGTTCCGGCCCCAACTCGGCCAGCAAGGGGTGGCACTCCGGCGGGTCGCTGGTCCAGAGCACCGCCCCGAAACGGCGCGGATCGCGGTAGCGCAAGCGATCCCCGGAACTCAGCCGAAATTCGAGGTGTTCGTGCCGCGCCAGAGGTGGCGCACTGGAATAGCAGCGCAGCGTGCCGGTCATGCCCAAATGGACGATAAGCGTTCCGGTATCGAAGCGCAGCAGCAGGTAGCGGGCACGCCGGTCGAGCGATCGCACCGCCCGTCCCTCCAGGACCTGAGGCAGGTCCCCGGGAACTGGCCAGCGTAGCCGCCCGTCATAGACGGTGACGGCCAGGATCGTTTGGCCCACGAGGCGAGGCGCAAGCGCTCGCCGTGTCGTTTCCACCTCCGGGAGTTCAGGCATCGGTTTGGGCAATCCTTGGTTTGCCAGGCAATATATCCTAAACTCGACCTCAACCTTCCCGCCTCGGTTTCCCCATGACCCCCAAGATCCGCCCGCTCATGCTCGCGGCGATGCTATTCGCCAAAACCTTCGCGTCCCCCGTCGCCGCCGAGGCTGCCCCCACTGCGGATGCGGCCAGCTCGTTCACCCCGCAGACCATGTACCAGATCCTGCTGGGAGAAATCGCCCTTCAGCGCGGCCAGTATGGTTTGGCGGCCCGGGCACTGACCGAAGCGACGCGCCAAACGCGCCACGCTGCGCTGGCCCGTCGGGCCACGGAAATCGCGCTTTTCGCGAAGGAGTACGCGGTGGGTATCGAGGCGGCCCGCTACTGGAGCGAGCTCGACCCGCAATCGCTGCGCGCCCGCCAGTTGCTGGCCTCCTTGCTGGTTGCTTCGGGCAAACTGGCGGAAGCCAAGCCCAAATTGGCCGAGCTGTTGAACCAATCGGATAGCAACCGCGCCGACGCGTTCTCGCAATTGAGCCGGGTCCTTGCGGCGCACAAGGACAAGGAAGAATCCTTCCAGCTCGTGCGCGAATTGGCGGAGCCCTACCCCGATCTGGCCGAGGCTCAGCTCGCCATTGCCCAAGCTGGTTTGGCGGCCGGGCTGGGCACCCTGCAAATGGCCGAGTTCAGCCTGGCGGCCGCGGAGCGGGCCTTGGCGCAGCGCCCGGACTGGGATGCCGCGGTGCAATTGAAAGGCCAGATCCTGGGCAAGACCTCGCCCAAGGACGGCGTCGCCTACCTTGAGGCGCAGGTGGCGGAGCGACCGAAGCTGCGCCCTTTGCGCGCCGTGCTCGCGCAACTCCTGGTCGAGCAGAAGCGCTATCGCGAAGCACGCGAGCACCTGAACCGCCTGGCCGATGACGACCCGGCTAACCAGGAGCTGCGCATCGCCGCTGCCCGGCTTTCCGTGCAGTTGGGCGAGCACGCCGAAGCCGAGCGCTTGCTGGAAACCGCTTTGCGCGAGGAGCCACGCGACGCGGACCAGTTGCGCATCCTCCTGGGCCAGCTCGCCGAGGAAAGGAAGCAATGGCCGACGGCGATCGAGCGCTACCGCGGCGTGACCCACGGCGAACATTTCTTCGATGCGCGCCTCAAGCTCGCTACCGTCCTGGCCCGCGCCGGAAAAGGGGATGAGGCCGGCGCCGTGCTCGACGCCATCAAACCCGAGGGAGAGGCCCAGCAGGTGCAAATCACGCAGGCCCGCGCCCAAATCCTGCGTGACGCCGAGCGCCACCGCGAAGCCTTCGAGCTGCTCAGCAAGGCCCTGACTGACAAACCCGACTCACCCGAGCTGCTCTACGACACCGCCATGGCGGCAGAGCGCGTGGGTGAACTAGCCTTGCTGGAAAAGCATTTGCGCCGGCTGATTGAACTCAAACCGGAGAATGCGCACGCCTACAACGCCTTGGGCTATACCCTGGTCGATCGCACCAGCCGCGTCGAAGAGGGACGTAAGTTCATCCAGCGCGCGCTTGATCTGTCGCCCGACGACCCGTTCATTCTTGACAGCATGGGTTGGGCGCTCTACCGCAGCGGCGATTTCGCGCAAAGCATCACGGTCCTGCGCCGCGCTTACCAGGAGCGGCCGGACGCGGAAATCGCCGCGCACCTGGGGGAGGTGCTGTGGGCCAAAGGCGAGCGCGATGAAGCCAAACGCGTTTGGGATGCGCAGCTCAAGAACACTCCGGGCAACAGCCTGTTGCTCGAGACCATGCGGCGCTTGATGCCCTGACTGCCGCGCGCGAGGGGCGTTGGGGCGGGCAGCGCTCAGCGCCGAGCCGGCTAAGAAATCGTCGCGCAGTAGGTCTGCTGACCGAGGCTCATGCGGCCGCCGCTCGTGAATGCGCCTCGCGAAAGAAGCGCGCGAACTCCTCGACTACCTGTTCTTCCTCGAAGAGCAGCGCGCAGCGATCGAGGATGCGTTCCCTGGTGGTCGCCCGAAAGTCCCGGTCGAGTCCCAGACGCAGGGCGAACGCGACGAACTCACCGGCATCGTGGGCGACACAATCCTCCAGGCCCATGCGCCGATACATGCCGGCGGTGTGCCGGCCACGCTGAAACGCGCGGGGCCAAGTCACCACTGGCGTTCCCATGGCGAAGGCTTCGAGCGAGGTGTTCATGCCATTGAAGTGAATGGTGTCGAGCATTACATCGCTCACCGCGACCAGATTGAGGAAGTCCGCTTCGTTGAGCCCGGGCAGAAAACGCAGGCGTGGCGCCAGGTCGGGAAAAGCGCACTCGAAACGCTCGCGCAAGCGGGCGACCCGATGCGGAACGCGGCCCTCGACGAGAGCGATTTCACCCTCGGGGTCCTGGCGCAGAACGGCGGCCAGCAGCCCGTCGATCTCCGGGTGGAACTTGAACAGACTCTGTGGGCAAAGGTAGATCCGGCGCGATTGCGATAAACCCAGCTCGGCGCGCGATTTTGCGGGCGCCTGCAGGCGGGGCCGGTAATAATAGGCCAAGGTGCCTACGCCGTTCAATTCGAAAAGCCGCTCGCTGTAGTGGGCGGCGGCACCGGGCGGTTCGAAATTCGCGCTGGACACGAAATAATCCATAGCCGGAATACCCGTGGTGTTGGGGTGCCCAAAGGACACGCACTGCACCGGCGCCAATCGCGAAAACGCCAGGAAATACGTGTACGGGTCCATGCCAATATCCTGGTAGAACAGGACATCCAGTTCCAGCGCCGCGATTTCCTGGCGCGCGGCTCCAAGCTCGCTGCTGAGCACTCGCCACGAGTCAGCACGGTCGCGAATAAAGCGCGAGGTTTCATCGTCGACGAGCGGTGGCGCGAATAGGGCGATCACTTCGAATTCCTCGCGCGAGAGCGCCGCCACCAGCCCGCGGGTGGTCCGCCCGATACTATGGCGATACATGAAGCGCGAAATGAAACCGACGCGCAGCCGCGCCCCGCGCGCGGGCCGCTCGCAATGCGGGGCGACAAATTGGAGCGCCGGGCAGGCCTTGGCGTACACCGCGGCAAGCTTTTGCTGCAGGGCACGATCATCGCGGCCGTGATAGGCCAGGAAGAAACCGCCCGACGTCGCCGCCGCCAAGGGGTGATCGAGCCTCAGGGGCTCCTCCAGGAGCCCGTCCAGTGCCTCCTCCATGGCGGCGCGACGCGCGTCGATTTCGTCTTCGGAGGCGCAAATGGCCGGCATCATGGTCGCGCGTTTAATGCGCAAGGCGAGATCGGGTTTGAGCACCAGGGCTTGGCGGTAACGCTCAGCGGCGGGCGCGAGCTCGATCTTCTCGACCAGCACGGCCGCCAGGGCGTCGAGTGCCGCCAAGTAGTCAGGCTTGGTGCGCAAGGCCACTTCAAAAGCGATCTGCGCCTCGTCCAGGCGGCTCGCCGCGGCGAGCGCTCTCCCGAGTTGGTAATGTGCCTCGGCCGATTGAGGCAACAGCTCGACGGCGCGCCTCAGTAGGCCTACCGCTTCGGTTGGGCGGGCCTGGGCGATTCGCGCCGCGCCAAGCTGAAGCTGCGCGCGCCCGTAATCGGGTTTGAGGGCGAGCGCCTGCTCCAAGCAGGTCGCTGCGTCGTCGAACCGCCCTAGGCCTGCCTGAGCGCTGCCGAGGTTCGCAAGTGCTTCCACGTAGCTTGGGCGCAGGGCAAGCGCTTGGCGGTAGGTAGTGATCGCTTCATCGAATTTGCCTTGAGCCTGCAGGACCGTGCCAAGGTTATTGAGGGCGGAAGGCGCTCGTGGCGCCAGTGTCGTCGCCTGGCGGTAAGTCCGCTCGGCCGCGACGAAATCCCCCCGCGCCTGCAACACGCCGCCGAGATTGTTCAAGGCTTTGACGAATCCAGGGTCGAAGCTAAGCGCCCGGCGGTAGCAGGATTCCGCGCCGGTGGAATTGCCCATGCCCTCGCGGATCAGTCCCAGGCTGTTGAAGAAATCCGCCGACGGCCGCAAGGAGATCGCCCGCTCCACCAGCCCCTCGGCCTCGCCGCGCCTTCCGGTTTGATCGGCGATCAGACCAAGGAGATGGAGCGCCTGGGCCTCGTTGGGCTCATGCCGTAGCACTTCGCGGTAGAGTTGCTCCGCCTCCGCCAAGCGGCCGCTGCGATGAAGGGCAATTGCCGTCTGAAGTTGCGGGTGGGGCATGGCGCAAGCCGATCCGTAGCTTGCGGTCGGCATCGTTGCGGGACCGGCGTAGTCTATACGATGCGGCGGGCTTCGGGGGGGCCTGGCCTGGGAGAGATATGGGATCTTGGCGCGCAGCGCCCACCCCCGCCGGCGAGGGAAGCCTGCCTTGGCGCAGCGATTGAATTCATCGCACACACTCTGGTTCCCTTCCGGGGACGAGAATGCTAGATTCAACCCCCGAGCGGGCAACCGAAGAAATCGTCTTGATCGAACCACGGCAATCAATTTCGAACCGCGCGGCCCTGTTTTTTCTCCTCGTGCTTTCCGCCTGCGCCAGCGCCCCCGAACTTGCTCGGGATCGGGCGCCCGTCGAAGGATTCGCGCTGACAGCGAGGCTGGGTGTGCGTTCGGCCGAGCAAGGATTCACCGGCGGCCTGGGCTGGGTTCATGAGGCGGGTGCGGATCAATTGAGCATCACTTCGCCTTTGGGACAAACCGTAGCCCAGATCGAACTGGCGCCTGGAGCGGCGGTCCTGCGCCTGCCCGAGCGGGTGTTGCAAGCCGCGGATCTGACCGAATTGATGGAGCGCGAGATGGGCTGGGCGCTGCCTCTGCAAGGGTTGTCCGACTGGGTGCGGGCGCGGCCGCGCGCCGGCACGCCTTACGATGCCGAATATGATCCCGGCGGGCGCTTGGCGCTCCTGCGCCAGGACGGCTGGACCATCGAATACCAACGCCATTTCGACGAAGCGCCCGCGGCGCGCGCGAAACCGCAACGCTTGCTGCTGCGCCACGGTGTCATTGAACTGAGGCTGGTCATCGATCGCTGGGCGCAGGAATGAAGCGCCTGCATCGCAACTCGACTCCCTTCCGCCACCAGGGGGACCGAGGAACGGTAGACCCGTGAGCATGCTGCTGCCCGCGCCCGCCAAGATCAATCGCCACCTGCACGTATTGGGCCGGCGCCCGGACGGCTACCACTTGTTGGAGTCGCTGTTCGTGCTGATCGGTTTCGGCGACAGCATCGCCTTGGAGCCCCGGGCCGACGGCCGGGTGCATCTTCTCCAGCCCCTGCCCGGCGTGCCCAAGGAAACCGATCTCTGCTGGCGCGCGGCCACGGTATTGCAGGAGCACACCGGATGTCGACGGGGGGCGGATATAGGCCTTGCCAAGCGCCTGCCCCAGGGCGGCGGTTTGGGCGGGGGCAGCTCTGATGCCGCGACCGTGCTCATCGGTCTCAACCGCCTTTGGGGCACTCGCTTGAAACGCCGCGAATTGCTGCAACTGGGCCTGAGGCTGGGCGCGGACGTGCCGTTCTTCATCGGCGGGGAAAATGCACTGGTTACCGGAATCGGTGAGCGCCTGCGCCCCATGACCGTGCCGCGCGCCTGGTATCTGGTACTCGTGCCCGGCGTGGCCGTACCCACGGCGGAGATTTTCGCCGACCCGGATTTGACAAGGTCCGGGCTATCCCGCAAAATAACCGTCTTTTCCGAGGCTTACGGGAAAAATGATCTGCAAGCCGTGGCAATGCGGCGGTATCCGCAGATCGCAAGCTGTCTCGCCTGGTTGTCCACCTTTGGCGATGCACGCATGACCGGTTCCGGCGGCTGTGTTTTTGTGGTTTTTGCGCGCGAGGCCGAGGCGCGCCTCGCCTGGGCGGAAAAACCGCCGGCCTGGCAAGGGTTTTTGGCGCCGGGACTGCCGCGGCATCCGCTGGCGTGCTGGGTGGAAGATTGAGGCGAGAAAAGCGCAGAGTTGTACCGTTGGGGAGTCGCCAAGCTGGTTAAGGCACCGGATTTTGATTCCGGCATGCGAAGGTTCGAATCCTTCCTCCCCAGCCAGATCATATGCAGGCGCGGACACCGATCCGGGCCTTTTTTTCTTGGGGCGATACCGAGGGGATCATGTTGTTCGAGCGGATGAGGGTGTTCACCGGCAATGCCAATCCGCGCCTCGCGGAAGCCGTGGTGCGGCATCTCAATATTCATCTCGGCAAAGCCACTGTGGGGCGCTTCAGCGACGGCGAGGTGATGGTCGAGATTCTCGAAAACGTCCGTGGCAAGGACGTCTTCATTCTCCAGTCCACCTGCGCCCCGACCAGCGACAATCTCATGGAAGTGATGCTCATGGTCGATGCGCTGAAGCGCTCTTCGGCCGGACGCATCACCGCCGCGATTCCCTATTTCGGCTACGCCCGACAGGATCGCCGCCCGCGCTCCGCGCGGGTGCCGATCAGCGCCAAGGTCATCGCCGACATGCTCATGACCGCGGGCGTCGATCGCGTGCTCACCATGGATCTGCACGCCGACCAGATCCAGGGCTTCTTCTCGATTCCCGTGGACAACGTCTATGCGACGCCAGTGTTGCTGGGCGATTTGTGGAAGCAGAACTTCAGCAATCTCATCGTCGTGTCGCCCGACGTGGGTGGCGTGGTGCGCGCCCGCGCCATCGCCAAACGGCTCGACTGCGAGCTTGCGATCATCGACAAGCGCCGTCCCAAGGCTAATGTCGCCGAGGTGATGAACATCATCGGCGAAGTGCAGGGCCGCACCTGCGTGATCATGGATGACCTGGTCGACACCGCCAACACGCTATGCAAAGCCGCCTCAGCGCTCAAGGAAAAAGGCGCCGCGCGGGTCATCGCCTATTGCACCCACGCCGTGCTTTCCGGGGGCGCGGTGGCAAGGGTGTCCGGCTCGGAACTCGACGAACTGGTGGTCACCGACACCATTCCCTTGTCCCCGGAAGCGGTGCAATGCGGGCGGATCCGACCGCTTTCCTGCGCGCAGCTCTTGGCCGAGACGATGCAGCGCATCAGCAACGAGGATTCGGTCAGCTCGCTGTTCACTGATTAGTTTTCCCGCTGGCCGGGTTTTCCCCGGCGGGCGGTTTTGTCCCTTGTGGACCTCACCGAATGCCGCCTGGTCGCGGGCGGCACTCATGGGTTTGCGGCAGCTCGCGCCGACCCAATTCGTCATCAGGAGTCATCATGCAATTTGAATTCACCGCTTACGCGCGAAGCTTACAGGGCACTGGTGCGAGCCGCCGCCTGCGTCGCGCGGGCAAAACCCCCGGCATCGTCTATGGGGGGGCTGCCGCACCGCAAAACATCGAGATCGATCACAACGCGTTGTATCACGCGCTGAAGAACGAGGCGTTCCACGCCTCCATTCTCACCATGAAACTCGAGGGCAAGGCCGAGCGCGTGCTGCTGCGCGACGTGCAAATGCACCCGTATCGCCTGGAGGTCCAGCACATCGACTTCCAGCGCGTGGACGAGAACCAGAAGATCCACATGCGCGTGCCCCTGCATTTCGTGAAGGAAGATGTCTCGCCCGCGGTCAAGCAATCCGGTGCGGTGGTGAGCCACATCCTGACGGAACTCGATGTGAGCTGTCTGCCCAAGGACTTGCCCGAGTTCATCTCCGTGGACTTGTCCGAATTGACCCTGGGCCAGCCCCTGCACGTGAGGCAGTTGAAGCTCCCGGACGGCGTTAGCGCGGTCACGCACCGCAACGAAGATCCAGTGGTCGTCTCCGCCAACCTGCCGCGTGCTGCCGTGGAAACCGAAGCGGCCGCGGAAGCCGCGCCCGCGGCTGCGGCGCCGGCCGAAGCCGCCAAACCCGCCAAACCCGCCAAACCCGCCAAGGGCTGAGCGTTCCGCCCCGGACCGAGGGCTCGCGCGTCGCACGACGGCGGGCCCTTTTCGCGAGCGGACACACTGAAAGCGCCAAGGAACCGTGGCTGCCATGACCCCCCCGCGGCTGATCGTCGGTCTGGGCAACCCCGGGCGTGAATACGCCGCCACGCGCCACAACGCCGGCTTCTGGTGGCTGGAGCGCATCGCCGCGCTGGAGCGTGTAGCGCTCGGCGTGGAGGCGCGGTTCACCGGTCGGGTCGGCAAGGCGGGGAGCGAACTCTGGCTGCTCGAACCCCAGGGTTACATGAACCGCAGCGGACTGTCGGTGGGCACGCTGGCGCGTTACTACCGCATCCCCCCCGAGGCGATTCTGGTCGCCCACGATGAACTCGACCTGTTGCCCGGCGACCTGCGCCTCAAACTGGGTGGCGGACACGCCGGACACAACGGCCTGCGCGATATCGTCGCCCAGCTGGGCAGTCCCAACTTCTGGCGGCTGCGCATTGGCATTGGCCACCCGCGGCAGAACCAGGCGGAGGCGGTGGTCGCCGACTACGTGCTCAACGCCCCGCGCCGCGAAGAGCAGATCCGGATCGACGAAGCGATCGACCGGGCCACTGCAGCCTGGCCCCAGCTCAAGGCCGGCGAATTCGAGCGCGCCACCCAGGCCCTGCACACCAAACCCAAACCCTGAACCCCCGGAAGCAAACACCATGGCTGTCCAATGCGGAATCGTCGGCTTGCCCAATGTGGGCAAGTCCACGCTTTTTAATGCGCTGACCAAGGCCGGCATCGCCGCCGAGAACTACCCCTTCTGCACCATCGAGCCCAATGTCGGCATCGTCGAAGTGCCCGATGCGCGCGTGCAGACGCTGGCCGACATCGTGCGACCCGAACGCACGCTTCCGGCCACCGTCGAATTCGTCGACATCGCCGGCCTGGTCGCAGGCGCATCGAAGGGTGAAGGCCTGGGCAACCAGTTTCTGGCCAACATTCGCGAAACCGACGCCATTGCCCACGTGGTGCGCTGCTTCGACGACAGCAACGTGGTGCACGTCGCCGGCAAGATCGATCCCTTGTCCGACATCGAAGTCATCAATACCGAGCTGGCGCTCGCTGACCTGCAAACCGTGGAGAAATCGCTTGTGCGCTACGGCAAGGCGGCACGCGCGGGTGGCGACAAGGAAGCGCAGCGCCTCGTGGCCGTGCTCGAAAAGTGCCAAGCGCAACTGAACGAAGCCAAACCCGTGCGCGCCCTGGAACTCTATGCCGAAGAGCGCGCGGTGCTGAAACCGCTGTGCCTCATTACCGCCAAGCCCACCATGTATGTCGCCAACGTCAAGGAAGGCGGCTTTCATGACAATCCCTACCTCGCCGCGGTCGAGAAACACGCCGCCGCCGAAGGCGCTCCGGTGGTCGCGGTCTGCGCCGCTATCGAAGCCGAAATCGGTGACCTCGCCGATGAAGACAAGGCGGTCTTCCTCGCCGACTTGGGCCTGGCCGAACCTGGCCTCAATCGGGTCATCCGCGCGGGCTTCAAGCTCCTGGGCCTGCAAACCTATTTCACCGCCGGCGTGAAAGAAGTGCGCGCCTGGACCATCCACATCGGCGACACCGCCCCTCAGGCCGCTGGCGTCATCCACACCGATTTCGAGCGCGGCTTCATTCGCGCCGAAGTCATCGCCTACGACGACTTCATCGCCTGCAAAGGCGAGCAAGGCGCCAAGGAAGCCGGCAAAATGCGGCTCGAAGGCAAGGAGTATGTAGTGCATGATGGGGATGTCATGCACTTTCGGTTCAACGTCTGACCAGGGTCCACACGCAGCAGCCCTTTCGATACCTGACCATCGAACAAGCCATGGCCACCGACCAGCAATTCGCCGATTACGTGCTTGACCAAATCAGAGAGGCCGGCGCGATTTCTTTCCGGCGTATGTTCGGGGAGTACGCGGTGTATTGCGATAGCAAGGTCGTGGCCCTGCTGTGCGACAACCAGTTCTTTCTAAAACCTACCGTGGCCGGACGCGAGGCTTTGGGACAGCCAGTCGAGGCGCCGCCCTATCCTGGTGCCAAGCTCTACTTCTTGGTCGATGAAGGTCTCGAAGACTCCGAAGCGATCTCGCGCCTCGTGCGCCTCACGGCGGACGCGCTGCCTATGCCCAAACCCAGGCGTCCGAAGAAAAGCAAGAAGTAGTTGACTAATTTGCTGTGGTTTAGTGCAGCCGCGCCATCCCAAGGGGGAGTAGCTCTCCGCCGGCGCGTCGTCAATCCGGAAGCAGGCGGCCGAGGCTGGCCGCTTCCCGGCGCCACGGGTGGCCTTGAGTCGGCCACGAGCAAGACCTTTGCCGCGCTGGCGAAGGCCCCCGAGCACCACGCAAGCCCCTTCATCCGCGCTGGATCGAGGGCCTTTTCTTTGGGTGCAAACCACCCTGAGCACAGGCACAAACGAAGCAACGAGGAGTCCTGGGCATGGAATCGATTGGTACTTGGTGGATGTGGGCGGGTTTCTTCGCCATCGTCCTGGTGATGTTGTGCATCGACCTATTTCTTGTGGGGGGCGGCAAGCGCCATCGGGTGAGTTTTCGCGAAGCGGCGAGCTGGTCGGTGGTGTGGGTGTGCCTGTCCCTGGCCTTTGCCGGTGCCTTGTGGTGGTATCTCGAGGGCAGCGCCGGGCGAGACGTTGCCAACGAAAAAACGCTGGAGTTCATTACCGGCTATCTCATCGAGAAATCCCTGGCGGTCGACAACGTCTTTGTCTGGCTGATGCTCTTCTCCTACTTCGCCGTGCCTCAGGAACTGCAAAAGCGGGTGCTGGTTCTCGGTGTACTGGGGGCGATCGTGTTGCGCACCCTCATGATCTTCGCCGGCGTCTGGCTGATCGCCAAGTTCCATTGGCTGCTCTATGCCTTTGGCGCCTTCCTGCTGATCACCGGCATCAAAATGTGGTGGTTCGCCGACCAAGAGCCCGACCTCGCGAAGAACCCGGTACTGCGGTGGATCCGCGGCCACATGAAAGTGACCGACACCCTGCATGGGGAGCGCTTCTTCGTGCGGCTCAAGGAAGGCGGCAAATACCTGCGCTACGCGACACCGCTCTTCCTGGTGCTGGTGCTGGTGGAACTGAGCGACCTCATATTCGCAGTCGATTCGATACCAGCGATTTTTGCCATCACCACCGACCCTTTCATCGTGCTCACTTCGAACATCTTCGCCATTCTAGGGTTGCGCGCCATGTATTTTCTGCTCGCGGACATGGCCGACCGCTTCACTTTGCTCAAATACGGCCTGGCGATGGTGCTGATCTTCGTTGGCGCGAAGATGGTTCTGATCGATCTCGTCAAGATCCCGGTGCTGCTTTCCCTGGGCGTGGTCGCGGCGATCATCGCCACCTCGATCGTACTCTCGCTGCGCAAGGAGGCACGCGAACGCAAGGCTAGGGCGGGATCATCGACGGCCACGAGCCGATTCCCGGGCGCTCCGGAAAGGTGGGCCGGGCGGCCGCGACGCTGATCAAATCGAGGTGCGTGATTCCAAAGAGGGCGGAATTTCTGGGAATTCAAGGAGCCGAACTCAGGCCTATGCGGGTGTGACGGACCCAGTCAGCGTTCCCCTGGGCCTCGCAACCCGCCAACGCGCACCACCGCTTGCCAGCACCGCTCGGCGCTGTTAACTTCGGGCTTTCGCGCCCTACTCTGCCCATGGCTCTGCCGCTACGCTTCACCAAGATGCACGGACTCGGCAACGACTTCGTGGTCTTCGACGGCGTGCGCCAGCGTGTGGCGCTTTCCTCGGCCGAAATTCGGCGGCTGGCTGACCGCAGGTTCGGCGTAGGCTGCGACCAGGTTCTCGTAGTGGAAGCGGCAACGCGCCCGGATGTGGATTTCCGCTATCGCATTTTCAACGCCGACGGCGGCGAGGTTGAGCAATGCGGCAACGGGGCGCGCTGTTTCGTGCGTTTCGTGCGCGAACAGGGACTCTCGGAGAAGTCCGAAATCCGCGTCGAAACCGCGGGCGGCACGATCGTGCCGCGCCTGGAAGCCGACGGCCAGGTCACCGTGGACATGGGCGTGCCGCGTTTCAATCCGGAGGAGATTCCTTTCGTCGCCGAAACCGAGGCCACCTCCTACCCGCTCGAAGTGCCGGGCGACGTGGTGGAGATCGTCGCCCTGTCCATGGGTAATCCACACGCCGTGCAAATCGTCGCCGACCTTGAGGCCGCTCCGGTGGCCACGCAGGGGCCGGCGATCGAAAGCCACATCCGCTTCCCCAAGCGGGTGAATGCGGGCTATATGCAGGTGGTCGATTCCCGACACATCCGCTTGCGCGTCTACGAACGCGGCGTCGGCGAAACTCTGGCCTGCGGCACCGGCGCCTGCGCCGCGGTGGTGGCGGGCATCCGGTTGGGCCGGCTCGGCGCCACCGTGCGCGTGGACATGCGCGGTGGTACGCTCCAGATCACCTGGACCGGAGCTGGCCAGGCGGTCTTCATGACCGGCCCGGCGCAAACCGTATTCGAAGGCCAATGGCCACAAGGAGACTGAATTCATGACCTTCCTCGATGCGCAAAGTGTCGCCGATTACCTCAAGTCCCACCCCGAGTTCTTCGAACGTCACACCGAGCTGCTGGGCGAAATTTTTTTGCCCCATCCCCACGACGGCCGGGCCATCCCGCTGGCCGAGCGCCAGATTCTCGCTTTGCGCGAACGCACCCGGCAACTTGAAGGCAAACTCACGCAGCTGGTGAAGTTCGGCTCCGAGAACGACACCCTCAGCGAAAAGATGCATCGCCTGACGTTGGCGACCATCGCCGCGCCCGATCTAGCCACCGCCATCCAGGTGCTGGAACACAGCCTCTGGGAGGATTTCTCCGTGCCTTACGTCGGCCTGCGTATTTGGCAGCAGACGCTGCGGGAAGCGCAACTGCCGGCACTCGAAGCCGTGAGCCAGGAACTGAAGGACTACGCCGCCACCCTGGGCCAGCCCTATTGCGGCACCGAGCCCCCGGTGGACGTCACCGCCTGGGTGGGCACGCCCGAAGCGAGTTCCTACGCCCTGGTACCCTTGCGCACGCGAGGCACCTTCGGGCTCTTGGTGCTGGGCAGCTCCGACCCCAACCGCTTCTACGCCGAAATCGGCACCCTCTATCTCACCCGCCTGGGCGAGCTGGCGAGCATGAGCTTGCAGCGGTTCTTGAAAGCCGACTGAGTGAACGCCGGCGCGGTCCCGGCCAGCGACCCCTGGCTTGCTGCCTTCGCCCTGCACCTCAAAGCGCATGCCTCACCGCGCACCCAGGCCGCCTACGCCCGCGATCTGGCGGAATTGCGCCACGGCTTGGGCCAAACCCCCTGGGTCGAGGTCGACGCTTTGCAGGTGCGCCGCTGCCTGGCGAGCCTTCACGCCCGCGGGCTTTCCGGCAAGAGTCTGGCACGCATGCTTTCGGCCTGGCGCACGTTTTTCCGCTACTTGGCCGACACTCAGCCAGGCATGAGCGCCGATCCCTGCACCGGACTAAAAGCGCCGCGCTCGGCCAAACACTTGCCCAATGCCCTCTCCCCCGACGAAGCCGCGCGGCTCATGGAAATCCCGCGGGAAGATAGGCTTGCCACGCGCGACCGGGCCATGTGTGAACTGCTCTATTCCTCGGGGCTGCGGGTGTCGGAGCTGGCGGACCTCAACCTCGCATCGGTGGATTTCGCCCAGGGCGAAGTGCGGGTCTGGGGCAAGGGCTCGAAAGAGCGCATCGTTCCCCTGGGCGCGGCGGCGCAGGCGGCCTTGCAGGATTGGCTCAAGGAGCGCGCCGGCCTCATCGGCGCGGACGCCCAGGCGCTCTTCGTGGCCGGCACTGGGCGGCGCCTCGGCGTGCGCAGCATTCAGGCCCGTCTGGCGATGCTGGCGCAGCGCCAGGGCCTGGCACGCCATGTTCACCCGCACATGCTGCGCCATTCCTTCGCCTCGCATGTGCTGCAATCGAGCGGCGACCTGCGCGCCGTGCAGGAAATGCTGGGCCACGCCAGTATTTCCTCGACCCAGATCTATACCCACCTTGACTTTCAATATCTCGCCAAGGCCTACGATCAGGCGCATCCGCGGGCGAAGCGGCGAGCGGGCTGAGTGCGCCGGGCGCGGTAAGGTATGGGCCGCGCCAAGAGCGTAGCCACGGCATGGCGGTCTCCGGCCTTCGAGAGATTGATGAACCCCATTTCGCCCAACGCCCCCCCCGGTCCAACGAACTGCCCCGGCCGGCGGCCGGCACTCAGGCGGCGACCGCTTCCTGCGCCTGCTCCGCCATTTCTTCGATCTCCCGGGCCGCGGCCAACATCGCCAGTCGCGCCACGACGCCATACGCATAGAAGCGGTTGGGCGGGCATCCGGGGGGACCGGCGGGATCGGGCTGGCAGGGTGCGGCGAAGGCCAGCGGCTCGAACTGCATGCCTGGGGCGTTGAGGTTTTCGTCTTTGCCGCGGGCGGTATGCACGCGATAGAAGCCGCCCACCACATACCGGTCGATCATGTACACCACCGGCTCGGCGATCGCTTCATTGACCGTCTCGAAGGTGTACACACCCTCCTGGATGATCACCTGATTGACCTCCAGCCCTTCCTTTACCACCGCCATCTTGTTGCGCTGCTTGCGGTTGAGGCCCTTGACCTCGACGGCGTCGCGCACCGTCATGATGCCCATGCCATAGGTCCCGGCATCGGCCTTGACGATGACGAAGGGCCGCTCGCTGATGCCGTATTCTCGGTATTTCTCGCCGATCCGGGCGAGCAGCAAATCGACCTGCGCCGCCAGGCACTCCTCGCCGGTATTGCTCTGGAAATCGACCCGATCGCAGACCCCGAAATAGGGATTGATGGTCCAGGGGTCGATGTCGATCAACTGCGCGAATTCCGCGGCCACCTGATCATAGGCGGCGAAGTGACGGGACTTGCGCCGCGTGGTCCAGCCCGCGTGCAGCGGCGGCACGACGTCCTGGTCCAGTCCGCGCAGGAGTTCCGGCACGCCCGCCGACAAATCGTTGTTGAGCAGAACAACGCAGGGATCGAAATCCGGCAGCATCAGTCGGCGACCCTTGCGCAGTACCGGTTCGAGCAGCAGGGTCTCGCCGTCGGGGAGGGTGATGGGGGTGGGGCCGCTCAGGTCCGGAATCAGACTGCCGATCCGTACCGCCAAGCCAGCCTGGCGCAGGATGTTACGCAGCGTCGCCACGTTCTTGAGGTAAAAGGTGTTGCGGGTGTGGTTCTCGGGAATCAGCAGAACCCCGCGCGCGGCGCAACAGAATTGCGCCACCGCGCTCATGGTCGCCTGCACGCACAAGGGCATGAATTCGGGATTGAGGTTGTTGAAGCCGCCCGGGAACAGATTGGTGTCCACCGGGGCAAGCTTGAAGCCGCTGTTGCGCAAATCCACCGAGGAGTAAAAAGGCACGGTATGCTCCGCCCACTGGGTGCGCAGCCAACGCTCGATTTCCGGGGTGGCGGCGAGGATCTTGCTCTCCAGCGCCTGGAGCGGACCGGTCAGGGCGGTCGTGAGTCGGGGCACCATGGTCTTGGGCTCCTGGGAGTGGGGCGATCATTCTATCCGAAAGCGCCAGCACGCAGTTCGCAGCTGCGCCGTGTCCAGGAGGCGCAGGCTGAACCCTGGAGCGGGGCGCGCCCGGCGAACGCGGCGCGCGCCGCTTTGCGCCGGAAGGAGGACGGGAGAAAAGCACCGCGGTGAACCTGTGTCCGCGCCGGATGGCGCCCGATCGATCGAGCAGCGCGGAGGCCTCGGGGCCCGCAATTACGGCAAGAAATTGCGTACCTGATACACATACCGCCATTGACTTTGCCGGTTGTGTATCAAATAATGAGCCCATTCCACGCCCATGGGCTTAGCGCCAGTCCCGCTGCGCGCCGGGGCCACACTTCAACTCCGATGCCGCCGCCATGAACCACACCGCCACCAATCGTCCGGACACCCGCGAGCACTGGGTGCCCACCTATTGCTACAACTGCGTCGCCGGGCCGGATCTGCTCACCGTCAAGGTCGAGGATGGCATCGTTACCGAGGTCGGCCCCAATTTTGCCGGCAAGGGTATTCACCCGGGAGACGGCAAACCCTGCGTCAAGGCCTATGGCCTGATTCAGAAGACCTATCATCCAGGCCGCGTGCTGCACCCCATGAAGCGCAGCAACCCCAGGAAGGGGCGCCACGAAGACCCCGGCTGGGTGGCCATTTCCTGGGACGAGGCGCTCGATACCGTGGCCGCCAAGCTCAAGGAGATCCGTGCCAAAGGCGTCCTCGACGAAGCGGGGCTGCCCCGCGTCGCGGCCACCTTTGGCCACGGCGGGACGCCCGCCAACTATATGGGCACCTTCCCCGCCTTCCTTGCCGCCTGGGGTCCGGTGGACTACAGTTTCGGCTCTGGCCAGGGCGTGAAATGCGTCCACTCCGAGCACCTGTACGGCGAGTTTTGGCATCGCGCTTTCACCGTCGCGGCGGACACGCCCTACTCGCGCTACATCGTCTCCTTCGGGGCCAACGTCGAGGTCACCGGCGGCGTCTGTGCCGTGGCGCGGCATGCCGATGCGCGCATCCGTGGCGTCAAGCGAGTGCAGATCGAACCCCATCTGTCGGTTACCGCCGCAGCCTCGGCGGAGTGGATTCCGATCAAGCCCAAGACCGACCCGGCGTTCATGTTCGCCATGATCCATGTAATGCTGCACGAGCATCCGCGCGAGCGCCTGGATCTGGCCTTCCTGCGCGATCGCAGCTCCTCGCCCTACCTCGTGGGGCCACAAGGCTACTACCTGCGCGACCCTGCCAGCGGCAAGCCGCTGGTCTGGGACAGTCTCAGTGCGACAGCTGCCGCTTTTGATACGCCTGACGTAGTTCCAGCCCTGGAAGGCCGGTTTCAGGTGAGCCACGCGATGGAACTGGGCGCCGACCAGGAGCGCTGGGATTACCCCGAAGTCGGGGGCGCCACCGCCTTCACGCGCCTGGCCGAACACATCAAGCAGTATTCTCCGGAATGGGCGCAAGGCATTTGCGAAGCCCCCGCGGCGATGATTCGTCGGGTCGCCGGCGAGTACTTGGACAACGCCTGTATCGGCCAGACCGTAGAGGTCGACGGCAAGCGCATGCCCTTCCGGCCGGTGTCGGTGGCCCTGGGCAAGACCGTCAACAACGGTTGGGGCGCCTATGAATGCTGTTGGTCGCGCACCATGCTCGCGGTGCTGGTGGGCGCGCTGGAAGTGCCGGGCGGCACCCTGGGCACCACCGTTCGCATCAACAAGCCGCACGACAATCGACACCAGAGCGTCACGCCCGGGCCCGATGGCTTCATGGCCAGCAACCTCAACCCCACCTCGCGTGAGAAGTGGGCCCGGCAACCGACCAGCCGCAACGCCCACCGCACCCTGGTGCCGCTGGTCGGCAACAACGGCGCCTGGAGCCAAGCCCTGGGTCCCACCCACCTCGCCTGGATGTTCCAGCAGAAGTTGCCGCAGAACTGGCCCGCGACCACACTGCCCGAGATGTGGTTCGCCTATCGCACCAATCCTTCGATTTCGTTTTGGGACACCGCCAGCGTAGTCGAGACTATGGCGCGGTTTCCCTTCACCGTGTGTGTGGCCTTCACCCACGACGAAACCAATCACATGGCCGACCTTTTGTTGCCCGAAGCCACCGACCTCGAGGCCACGCAGCTCATCCGTCTGGGCAAGACCAAGTTCATCGAGCAGTACTGGACCCACGAGGGCTACGTGCTGCGCCAACCCGCCGTGGCACCGCAAGGCGAGGCGCGCGACTTCACCTGGATCGCCACCGAAATCGCGCGCCGCAGCGGGTTGCTGGAGGGTTACAACGCGGCCGTCAATCGTGGCGCCACCGGAGTGCCTTTGCGCGGCGAGGGCTTCGACTATTCTCTTAGCGAAAACGAGGTGCATGACGTCGATGAAGTCTGGGACGCCGCTTGCAAGGCCGCCAGCCATCAACTGAGCGCGGGCGCCGAAGTGCATGACCTCGCCTGGTTCAAGGAGCACGGCCTGATGACTCGTCCCTACTCGCGTCAAGGCTGGTACCTCTATCCCACCCTCGCCGAACAGGGCCTGCGTTTCGAGCTGCCCTACCAGGAACGACTGCTGCGCGCGGGCAAGGAACTGGGCAATCGCCTGCACGAAGTCGGTGTGGAATGGTGGAACCGCCAGCTCGATGAATACCAACCGCTGCCGGTATGGCATGACTTCCCCGGCATTTGGGAGGAAGACTTGACGCGCCGCGGCCACAAACCCGAGGATTTCCCTTTCTGGCTCCTGGCCACCAAAAGCATGCAATACCACTCTGGCGGCAACGTTGCCATCCAACTCATGGATGAACTTTCGCGCAATGTGCGCGGTCATTGTGGCGTGATGATCAACGTCAAAACCGCGGAACGCTTGGGAATCGAAGAGGGCGACCAGGTCGAGTTGATCTCGGTGATCGGCAGCACGCGCGGCGCGGCGATCGTTGCCCAGGGCATTCGCCCCGACACCTTACTGATCGTCGGCCAGTTCGAGCACTGGGCCACCCCGTACGCCAAAGAAATGCAAGCGCCTAGCCTCAACGGCATCGCCCCGATGTCGATCGAACTCACCGACGCCACCGGCTCGGGCGCCGACGTGGTGCGCGTGCAACTAAAGCGCGTACCCTGATGGCGATGTTGCCCGCCCGCAAGCCCGACCGCCCATCCGATGGCGCGCCGCACGGCATGCGTCCCGCGGTTGCGCGGCGGCACCATGGCGGCCGCAGCTTCGACGAGCATGGTTGGGTGGTCGAAGAGGCGCCACTGTTCATCGACATCGTCGGCGCCGGCAGTTACACCCTCATGCGCACCGCGGCGCAAGGCGCGGAAGAGGCCTGTGCTTACACCGTGGCGGACGGCGTGCTGGCCGAGGCTGGTGTGCCCGACAGCCTGGCCCTAGCCGCGGGATTTTTGCTCTCCGAAGGCATCGTCGCGGACTTTGGCGAAGTACAGTCCATGGCCCTCTGTGCCGACACCCCGGAGCATTTACGCGTGGAGCTTTTCGATCCCAGCCGCGCCCCGCGCGGCGGACGGCTGGTAGCAAGTGCCTGCGGGCTTTGCGGCGAAAGTACCGGGCAGCACCCAGCCGCAGGTTTACCGCAGGTAGGGCGCGCGCTGCATCTGGTGCTCGCCGACCTGCCGCGGCTTATGACAGAGATGGAGCGCCGCCAGCCGATTTTCCGCGCCACCGGGGGGAGCCACTCGGCCGGCCTGTTCGACGCCAGCGCGCATCTCGTTGCGGTGGCCGAAGACCTCGGCCGCCACAACGCCCTCGACAAAGTTATCGGCGAGGCCGTGCTCACCGGGCGCTTACGGCCGGGCTGCGGCGTGCTGCTCTCCGGCCGGGTGAGCCTGGAACTCGTCGCCAAGGCGGCGCGCGCCGGGGTGGAGTTGATCTCGGCGATTTCCGCGCCCACCTCGCTCGCCATCGATACCGCTGAACGTTGCGGCATCTCGCTTTGCGGTTTCGTGCGCCAGGGGCGCGCCACCGTCTATACGCACTCGGAGCGCCTGGTGGGCTGAGCACCCACCGCACCCTAACCGGCGACGCAACTCCGCCGGATCGCGCTGCGCGGACTCCAGCCGTAACTCAGGAACCGCTGTTCGAAACCGTTACACTGGCGAAGGCCGGGGCCGAGGTCCTAGGCTTTGCTTAGTTCCGCATTGCCGGAATGACGGATCCTGTTTGGATCAGCGGCCTCCGTGAGGTCGCCTTCCCCATGGATGCGCTGGCCTACTGCGGTGGGTCGGCCTCGGCTTGGGCGGGCCCGGCGGTGGTCTCCGCCTGCCGCTTGCCCAGGGGAAAGACGACGAGGTTGCGGACCATGCCCGCAGCCGCCACGATGATCAGAAACGCCGTGCCGCCGGCCATGATCCCAAGGTACCCCGCCAGCCCCTTCTCGTGAGCCTTGACCACCGAGGCATCGAGGTAGAGGTAATAGCCGACGATCGGCCCGATCACCACTGCCACCGCCAGCACCACGATGTTGTAGATCAGCAGATGCGCCGCGGGCACACCTTTGGGATTGGTATGGAACAAGCCCCAAACCACCAAGTAGAGCAGGACCGCCAGAATCAAGAACATGAAGTGCATGCTTGGGCCTTGGTCGGAAGTGTGCGCACGGCGCCGTCACGATGGGAGCGCAGTATAGCGCAAGCTCGCGCGTGCTCGAAGCCGGCCATACCGCAGCCCAAGCACGCGCTCCCTCGGTTGTCAGCGGGCGCAAGTGCCGCCTGGCCGCCAAGAGGAATGGCGCAGCCGGTATGGCTGAGCGCTCGGCAAGCGCTGGCATGGCCCAAGTTTTTGGTGTTGCTGTCGCGGTCTTTGGACTGGTCACGAAGACCCAGGTTGGCGAGTCTTGCCAGGGAGCCGAAGCTGGCGGCATCGCACTTGGGGTCGGGCACCGCAATGAGCCGTGGCCAAAAAAACCGGGCGCCAACGGCGCCCGGAGAAAACTGCACGGAGGAGAGTGCAGGCAGGGAGGATTGATTCCTTCAGTCGACGCGTTCGCCATGCAGGGCGACGTCAAGGCCTTCGCGTTCCTGTTCTTCGGTGACGCGCAGGCCGATGGTGAGGTCGACCAGTTTGAGCAGCACGAAGGTGAGCACACCGCTGTAGACCAGAGTGACGACCACGCCCAGGAGCTGGGTGGTGACGCTGGCATCGAGGCCGGAGAGTTCCTTGACCGCGAATACCCCGGTCAAGATCGCGCCGACGATGCCGCCCACGCCATGCACCCCGAAGGCGTCGAGCGAATCGTCGTAGCCCAGGAGATGCTTCAAGCCCGTGGCGCCCCAGTAGCAGAGCACTCCCGCGGCGATGCCGATGAGGATGGCACCCTTGGGGTCGACAAACCCCGCGGCCGGGGTGATTGCTACGAGGCCCGCCACCGCACCCGAGGCGATCCCCAACACCGAAGGCTTGCCCTTGGCGATCCATTCCGCCGCCACCCACGACAGCGCCGCGGCAGCGGTGGCGATGTGGGTCACCATCATGGCGAAGCCCGCCCGGCCGTCGGCGGCCACCGCCGAGCCGGCGTTGAAGCCGTACCAGCCAACCCAGAGCATGGAAGCGCCGATCAGAGTGAGCGTTAGGTTGTGGGGCATCAGCGCTTCGCGACCAAAGCCGATGCGCTTGCCCAACACATAGGCGCAGACCAGGCCGGCGACGCCGGCATTGATATGCACCACAGTGCCGCCGGCGAAGTCGAGGATGCCCTTGGAGGCCAGCCAACCGCCCGGCTCCCAGACCCAGTGCGCGATCGGCGCGTAGACCAGCAGGGACCACAGCGCCGTGAACACCAGCAGCGCGGAGAACTTCATCCGTTCGGCGAAGGCGCCGGTGATCAGCGCCGGGGTAATGATGGCGAAGGTGAGCTGGAACATCATGAACACCGATTCGGGAATGTTGGTCGCCAAGTGATGCACCGAAACCTGCCCCGGGTCTTTCACATACACCATGCCGTTGAGGAACATGCGCCCCAGGCCGCCGAAGTACTCGCCTCCAGGCATGAAGGCGATGCTGTAGCCGGCGATCACCCACACCAGGGTCACCAGGCAGGTGATGGCGAAACTCTGCATCAGTGTGGCGAGCACGTTTTTCTTGCGCACCATGCCGCCGTAGAACAGCGCGAGCCCCGGGATGGTCATGAACAACACCAGGGCGGTGGAGGTGAGCATCCACGCGGTGTCGCCGCTGTTGATCTTGCTCGCCTCCACCACCACCGGAGCGGTCGGTGCCGGTGCGGGCGCGGCGGCGGGTTCCGCGGCCGGAGCGGTGGTGGGCGCTGCCGCTGCTGCGGCGGGAGCCGCAGCCGGTTTGGCCGTCCCAGTGTCGTACTGCGCGAAGCTCGGGCTGAGCATCGACAGCAGACCCGCGAAGGCAAACATGGTAAGAATGGTTTTCATCGCGGGCTCCTCAGAGGGCATCGACGCCGGTTTCACCGGTGCGGATGCGATAGACCTGCTCCAGGTCGAAGACGAAAATCTTGCCGTCGCCGATTTTGCCGGTATTGGCGGCTTTTTCGATAGCCTCGATCACGCGCTCGAGCAGCTCGGTCTTGACCGCCGCTTCGATCTTCACCTTGGGCAGAAAATCGACCACATACTCGGCACCGCGATACAGCTCGGTGTGGCCTTTCTGGCGTCCGAATCCCTTCACTTCGGTGACGGTAATGCCCTGCACGCCGATGGCGGAAAGCGCTTCGCGCACTTCGTCGAGCTTGAAGGGTTTGATGATGGCTGTGACGAATTTCATGTCAGCTCCTTTGCTGTGGGACGGGCGGCTTCAGAAGGTCTTGGAGACGTAAGCCACGACCTGGCCGCGGCCGATGTTCTTGCCCCGAATGGTGTAGGCCGAATCCTTGGCGTTGGTGCCCGTGCCGTAGAGGCCCAGGTTGTAGCCCGCGAGCTCGTAGGCGAGGCCGGCCTTCCAGTCGTCGTAGGTGAAGTCGCTGTGGCCCGCGCCGCGGTATTTCTGACGGCCCCAGTGGGCGGAGAGCGTGAGCTTGGGCGCCACTTCGTAGCTCGCGGAGAGGTCGATGTAATCGGTGCCGCGCGCCTCGCTCACGCCAAAGGTATCGCCCAGGCTGTAGGAGTACTTGGCGGTGATCCACTTCCAGGTGATGCCGGCATAGATTTCATTGGTGTCGGGCTTGGTCATGCCGCTGGGGTAACTGCCGGGGTAGTTGTAGCGCAGGAAGCCGACATCGAGGGTCAGGTCGTCGACGAGCGACTTCTTGAAACCCAGGTAGGTATCCAGTTCCAGGCTGGCCGACACCTCCGGCACGGCGTCAGAGAGCCAGGAAATGTTCGAGCCCCAAATCCCGGCGTAGAAGCCACTGCTGTGCGCGTAATCGAAACCGCCTTGCAGCGCCGGCTTTTCGTTGGTCTGGGTCAAACCACGGAACACGTACTGGCTGTAGAGACCGGCGTTGCCAGTGAAGCTGTGTGGCGATGCCGGCGCCGCGGTTTGAGCCTGGGCGGTGGTGGCGAAGAAGGCGCTCGCCGCGAAGGCGGCGGCAAGATGTCTCAGGGTGCGCGTAGCGGGTGACATGATGAGTTCCTCTCTGGGTGGTCGGTAAGCGATGCCCGCTTGCCCAGCGAAACCCGTGCCAGACCATCAATATCGTACCAATTCAAAAGCTTGCAAATTCAGTCGAGGCCGATCCGGAAGCCGGCGCACCAGCACGAGGCGCCGAACCGGACAGGCGCACCAAGTTCGAGCGCGCCCCTTCGGTGTAGACTGTGGGCTGATTCAATTACGCCAGAGATGCCAAATGCTCGACCCCAAAATCATTGAAGAGATCGGCAGCAAAATCGAAGCCGTGGTCAAGAACAGCCCCATGGCCGATCTCGAAAAGAACGCGCGTATGGTGGCCTCGGGTTTTTTTTCCAAGCTCGACTTGGTGAGCCGCGACGAATTCGAGGTGCAGGCGCAAGTGCTGCTGCGCACCCGAGAGCGCCTGGAACAGCTCGAAGCACGGGTCGCTGCCTTGGAAGGTCAAGCCAAGCCCGACGCCGTCTGACCCGCGACTCGCCCACCGCGCCGTGAGCGTCGCCGTTCTATTCAGCCGCGGCCTCGAAGGCATGGAGGCGCCGCTGGTCACTGTCGAAGTTCACCTCGCCAACGGGCTGCCCGCGTTCAACTTGGTTGGCCTGCCGGAAACGGAGGTGAAGGAGAGCCGCGACCGGGTGCGCGCGGCCCTGCAGAATGCACAATTCGAATTCCCGGCGCGGCGCATTACGGTGAGCCTGGCACCGGCGGATTTACCCAAGGAGTCGGGACGATTCGATCTGCCCATCGCCCTGGGCATCCTCGCCGCCAGTGCGCAGATTCCCGGCGATCAGCTCAAGAACTACGAGTTCGCCGGGGAGCTGGCTCTCACCGGGGAACTGCGGCCCATTCGCGGAGCCTTGGCGATGGCGTTCAAGGCGCATGGCGAGCGCCGCGCTTTCGTGTTACCGCAAGCCAGCGCGCGCGAGGCGGCACTGGTGCCCGAGGCGGCGGTACTGGGCGCCCGAAGCCTGCTCGAAGTCTGCGCCCACCTGATGGGCCGCGGGCCGTTGGCACCGGTGCCGCCGGCCGAAGCGAGCCCGACCGCAGCGCTGCCGGACCTCGCCGAGGTGAAGGGACAAGCGCAGGCCAAGCGCGCCCTCGAAGTCGCCGCGGCGGGCCGGCACAGTTTGTTGTTCATCGGCCCGCCGGGCACCGGCAAGTCGATGCTGGCCGCGCGCCTGCCCAGCATTCTGCCGCCCATGGCAGATCACGAGGCACTCGAGGCCGCCGCCATTCATTCTCTCGTCGGACGCTTTCGTCCCGAACTCTGGGCGCAAAGGCCTTACCGCGCCCCGCATCACACCGCGTCGGCGGTGGCGCTGGTTGGGGGAGGCAGTGATCCGCGGCCGGGCGAGATTTCGCTGGCGCACCAGGGCGTGCTGTTTCTCGATGAGCTCCCCGAGTGGGATCGGCGGGTACTCGAAGTGCTGCGCGAACCGCTGGAGTCGGGCCGCATTCACATTTCACGCGCCGCGCGGCAAGCGGAATACCCGGCGGCGTTTCAATTCGTCGCCGCCATGAACCCCTGCCCCTGCGGCTACCTGGGTGATGCCGAAGGCCGCTGCCGCTGCACACCCGAGCAGGTGAGCCGCTATCGTGCCAAGATCTCCGGCCCGTTGCTCGACCGCATCGATTTGCAAGTCGAAGTGCCGGCAGTGCCCGCCGACACCTTGCGCACCGGGAGCGACGGCGAGGCCAGCGCCGTGGTGAAGGCACGGGTGGGCGCCGCGCAGCAGCGCCAGTTGGCTCGGCAAGGCAAAGCCAACCACGCCCTGAATCCGCGCGAAGTGGACCGCTGGTGCGCGCTCGATGCCGCCGGCGAAGCCCTACTGGCGCGCGCCATGAGCCAACTTCGGCTCTCCGCTCGGGCCTATCACCGCATTCTTAAGGTGGCGCGCAGTATCGCCGACCTGGCCGGGGCCGATGCGCCCTCGGCGACCCACGTGGCCGAGGCCATCGCCTATCGGCGCATGGATCGGCAGCAGCGTTGAATCCCGCCGCCGGAAGGTCGTCTGGAACAAGGCATCGCCAAGGAGCGAATGCGTCGCCAGCAGATGTCGCTCGCGCAACCGTGAGAGCCCGTGGTCGAGACGGCTCGCGAATGCACGCTTCAAACACGGAATTCTGGAGAGATCATGAACCCCAACATTAGGGTGATGGCACTCGGTTTACTGGTGGCGGCGTCCGGCTGCGGCTCGGCCGCGGGGCCGGGAGCGGAGGACCTCAAGCGGGCGCTTGAAGCGCAGTTGCAAAAACTTCGTCCGCAGGGGTTTCAGGAACGAACGGTGCTTTATCAGGAAATCACACCCAGCGGGTCGAGCGACGGGCGCTACCAGTTCAAGGTGTCACTCACCCTGCACGATTATGGCAAGGGGTATCCGGCCAACCGCTATTGGGGCCAGACCTGTGTGGGCAAGATGGACAAATGGCCCTTCGATCTGGTGCCCGACGGTAGCGGTGGATGGCTGGCGCAGGGCCGGCTCACCATCAGCGACCGGGTGTGCAAAGACAATCCGGCCGAAGGCAAGAGCGCTATGCCGCTGGCAGGGCTTGTCGGCAAGCCCCTGGGCGTATCGGCCGCGCCAGCGACCAAATCAACGACCGCAGGTACTGGAACCGGCGGCGGTTCGCCGCAGGGCGAGTGGGCGTGCTTTGGAAGCGGCGGGCGCCTCATGGCGGGTATGGGCTTTGTGCTCAAACCCGGAGGCAAATACACCGACTCTGACGGCGGGCGGGGTGGCAGTTACCGCCATGACGCCGCCCTGGCGACGCTATCCTTCCGAGGGGGGTTTCTCGACGGGCAGATTGGCCGCAACGTGCGCGCAAGAGGGCTGGATCTTACGCGCACGGTGAACTGCGAACCATATCGATGATCTCCCACGGCGGATTTTTCCGCATCGATTATGGTCACACCAGCCTAACCCGTGCAGGGAAAACGCCATGACCCGCGACCCCTTCGGCAGCCTGCGCAACTTTCGTTTTGCGGCAGCGGGCGGCGGCCAGTTTCACGCCCTGTCGGCGCTGGAAGCGGCCGGCTTGGGCAAGCTCTCCCGCATGCCGGTGTCGCTGCGCCTGGTGCTCGAATCGCTGCTGCGCAATTGCGACGGGCGGCGTGTCACCGAGGCACACGTGCGCGAACTCGCCGCCTGGCAGCCCCGGGCCACGCGCCACGCGGAAATTCCGTTCGTGGTGGCACGCATCGTCTTGCAGGACTTCACCGGTGTGCCGCTGTTGTGCGACCTCGCGGCCATGCGCGACGTGGCGCAGCGCGCCGGGCGCCCCGCCCAGCTCATCGAGCCGCTGGTGCCGGTGGATTTGGTGGTGGACCATTCCGTGCAGGTCGATCACCAAGGCAGCGCCGAAGCGCTGGACCTCAACCTACGCCTGGAATTCCAGCGCAATGCCGAACGCTACCGCTTCATCAAGTGGGGCATGCAGGCGTTTGAGAGCTTTCGCGTGGTGCCGCCGGGCATCGGCATCGTGCATCAGGTCAATCTGGAGCACTTGGCCCGCGGCGTCTTGCACAAGGACGGCGTGTATTACCCCGACACCTTGGTGGGCACCGATTCGCATACCACCATGATCAACGCCTTGGGGGTGGTCGGCTGGGGCGTTGGCGGTATCGAAGCTGAGGCCGGCATGCTGGGGCAACCGGTCTATTTCCTCACGCCCGACGTGGTGGGCGTGCACCTCAAGGGACGTTTGGCCGAAGGGCTCACGGCCACCGACCTGGTGCTCACCATCACCGAGCGCTTGCGTCGCGCCAAAGTGGTGGGCAAGTTTGTGGAGTTCTTCGGTCGTGGTGCCGCTACGCTCACCCTGCCCGATCGCGCCACCATCGCCAACATGGCGCCGGAGTATGGTGCGACGGTGGGTTTCTTTCCGGTGGACGAAGAAACCGTTTCGTATCTGGCCGCGACGGGCCGCGAGCCCGACGAAGTGGCCGCCTTTCGCGCCTATTTCGAAGCGCAAGCTTTGTTCGGTATGCCGCAGGAAGGAGAAATCGATTACAGCGAAGTGATCGAAATCGACCTCGCCGACATTCGCCCCAGCGTCGCCGGGCCGAAGCGTCCGCAGGACCGCATCGAATTGGGCGCGCTCAAGGAGCGCTTCGAAGCCTTGTTTAGCGCACCTATCTCGGACGGTGGTTATGGCCTCCCCGCCGAGCGCCTGAATCAGCGGCGCGCGGTGAAGCTCGCGACGGGTGCGCACAGCGATGTCGGCAACGGTGATGTGCTCATTGCCGCCATCACCAGTTGCACCAACACCTCCAATCCCGGAGTGATGCTCGCCGCGGGCCTCTTGGCCAAAAAAGCCGCGGAGCGCGGCCTCAAGGTCGATCCGCGGGTGAAGACCTCGCTCGCACCCGGTTCGCGCGTGGTGAGCGACTATCTCGCCGCCGCAGGTCTGTTGCCCGACCTCGAAAAGCTGAGCTTCAACGTGGTTGCATACGGCTGCACCACCTGCATCGGCAACGCCGGACCTCTCGATGAGGCACTGGAGGGCGCCGTCGCCGAAAACGAAGTCGTGGCCGCGGCCGTACTCTCCGGCAACCGCAACTTCGAAGCGCGCATACACCCCGCCCTCAAGGCCAACTTCTTGGCGAGCCCGCCTTTGGTGGTGGCTTTTGCGCTGGCAGGCAGAGTCAATATCGATTTCGTCCGCGAACCCTTGGGAATCGGTGCCGACGGGCGCCCGGTGTATTTGCGCGAGCTTTGGCCCAGCGCCGACCAAGTCGCCGCATGTCTCAAATTTGCCACTCGCCCAGAAGTCTATCGCCAGCGTTATCAGAACCTCGCCACAGCCAACCCCCTGTGGAGCGAGATCGCCGCACCGAGCGGCGCCGCCTATGCTTGGGAACCCTCGACGTACATCGCCGCGCCACCGTTTTTCGAGAACTTCGGGCCGGGCCCGCAGCCGCAAGGCGACCTTACCGCGGCGCGCATTCTTGCCCTCTTCGGCGATTCGGTGACGACCGACCACATCAGCCCGGCCGGCTCGATCAAACCCGATTCTCCAGCCGGCCAGTACCTACAGGCGCAGGGCGTGGCGGTGGCGAATTTCAACAGCTACGGCTCGCGCCGCGGCAATCATGAAGTGATGATGCGCGGCACCTTCGCTAACGTGCGCATCAAGAATCTGATGCTGCCGCCACGGGCCGACGGCACCCGGGTGGAAGGCGGACTCACGCGCTTCTGGCCCGGCGGAGCAACCCTGCCGATCTACGATGCCGCCATGGCCTATCGCCAAGCCGGCGTGTCCACAGTGATCTTTGCGGGCGAGGAATACGGCACGGGTTCCAGCCGCGATTGGGCCGCCAAAGGCACTGCCCTGCTGGGTGTGAAAGCGGTCATCGCCAAGAGCTTCGAGCGCATCCACCGCGCCAATTTGGTGGGCATGGGCGTGCTGCCGGTGCAGTGGTTGCCCGGCAGTGTCGTACCGGATTTGGTCGGCGACGAAACCGTCGATCTGCTCGATGTTGCTGAAGGCATCACACCGCAGCAAACCCTGCGGCTGCGCATCACCGCCGCGGACGGCCGGGTGACCGAATGCACACTGCGCCTGCGCGTCGATACGCCGGTTGAGGTGGAGTATCTGAAGCACGGCGGCATTTTGCCGTTCGTGCTGGGCGGATTGCTGCAAGCTGCGACCTGATCTCGGCCGGTCGGGCGCCCGGGTCAAGGAGCGCGATCGTGGAAGATCAGGCCGAGCCGGGCGAGCGAAATTCGGATGTCGCCGCCCAAATCACGAAATTGACATCGATGACGGGCACCTCGACTCGAATTCGCTCAACAAATCGCCGGCATGTCGCTCGCATTCCCTGCACTCCTCATCCGTTAAGGCGTGTCGCCATGCGCCGACTCTTCGAACGTCGAGAGGCTCGGCGACTTTCTTCTGCTGCCGCAAGCGTTCTTCGTGGCTGACCACAAGCTTGCCTTCCAGGTCATACCGTGCCAGGTGTTCTTTGAGCCGCTCAGGCGACCGATGGTGGTACAAAAGCATGCCAGGCTGAAAATCTAATCCGATGAAATCACAGATGCAGGCCAAAGTATCTGCCGGCGACCGAATAAGGTCTTCATAGCGGATTTCGAGATAATTGATGCCTGATGCTTGGTTTCGCGCAGTCCGAATCATTTCGCCCCAGCGCTTCACGATTTCCGGAATGCTCCGGCTTGGCGCAAACCAAGTCTCCCTCCATGAAAGAGCGACATCACGACCATCCCTGACGATATGGATGAAACGCGATTCCGGCAATACCGAAGCCACCGCAGGCATATGCAGCAGGTAGGTAGGAGTCTTGTCGCCGCCGCGCGTCTTGCCGAAGCGCGCGGCATAGGTGCGGTAGAACATTCGCAAAACGTCGGGTAGCCCGGCGTCAGTTGGAAGCGAATCCAAGGCATGAAAGAACTGCGTTGCCGATATGCCAAAATCTTGCCACGCTGGCGCCTGCCTTGGAAATTGAATCAAATTGCCGGCGAACTCCCGAGGACTTTTGGCGGCGCGAGCAATTTCCGGATCGCTCAGGAAGCCGGTTTCGGGCGGGATCGCCAGATCGGTGTGGGCGTCCAGCATCAAGCGCACCAAGGTCGTGCCGGAACGAGGAACCCCAACGACGACGGGGAAGGGGGGTGGGTTCAAGGCGGGCCTTTGCTTATCGCGTCGATTAGTGCATTGGTCACGCGGGCCTGCTGCTGTATTGTCAGGGCCGGGTAGATCGGCAGGCAGAGAACCCGCCGCGCCGCCGCCTCAGAATGAACCAGATCGCCGAAACTTGCAAAACGGCAAAACGCCGGTTGCCGGTGGAGTGGTATCGGGTAATGAATGGCGGTCTGTACCCCCGCTTTTCGAAGGGCTTCTGCCACGCGTTCTCGGTCGTCGACCTGGACTGCATATTGAGCGTAGACCGAAGTGCAGGTCTTTGGTATGACCGGGAGCTGGATAAGCCCGGTGTCAGCCGCTACAGCGAGCAACTCGTCATAGCGCGCCGCGACCGCCTGGCGCAATGCCAAGGCTTTGACCAAGCCGTTCAGGCGAGGCAGCAGGGCCGCGCAGGCAATGGAACCCAGTCGCCCGTTGATGCCGAGCCTGGTGTGTCGATATTTGCTGGTTTGTCCGTGATCGCGGATTTCCTTAATTCGCTCGGCAAGCAACGGATCATCGGTGAACACCGCACCGCCGTCGCCAGCGCCACCCAGCGGCTTGGTCGGGAAGAAACTGGCGCAGCCTATCGTGCTAAGACTGCCACTGCGCCGGCCATTGAGCGTGGCGCCATAACTCTGCGCCGCGTCTTCGATGAGCGGAATGCCCTCAGAGTTGGCGAGGCGGTTCAGCCTGTCGAAAGCGGCGGGTTGCCCGTAAAGAGAAACCGCGATGATCGCCTTGGTTCGGCGGGTAATCGATCGCGCGACCGAGTCAACGTCGATGCAGAAAGTCGCTGGGTCGATGTCGGCCAAGATTGGCTTGGCGCCAAGCAGCAGGGCCGTCTCCAAAGGTGCCGCAAAGGTATAGGCGGGAAGGACGACCTCGTCTCCAGGTCGGATTTCGAGCCCCATCAGGGCCATCAGCAAGGCGATCGTGCCCGAACTGCAGGTGATCGCGAACGAGACCCCGACATCCTGAGCCAGCCGCCTTTCAAGCTCGGCGACTTCCGGCCCCATGACGAACTGGCCATGCTCGAATACGCGCCAGATTACTGCCTGGATCTCCTCCTTGAGCGGATTCCATTCCGACGCCAGATCAACGAAGGGGATCAGTGCTTTGTTCAATCGTTGCCCCCCGTGCGGTCGTCCACGGCAGCCAAGCAGTCCGCCCGAATCCGTTCACCGAGTTCCATCACGGGGAGAATTTCGGCTGCGGTGGCGATGGGTGAGGCTAGACCGTGAAGGAGTTTGAGAAACGCGCGAGCCTGCAAAGTGAGCGGGTCATTTCCCGTCTCGAACGGCGCGCAGTTCAGGTCCATAAGTGCGTTTGTTCCTCCTTTGCCGTGCAGGATCAATTCGCGGCGCGGAACCTTTTCGATTCTGCTCGCGGTGACCTTCACCGCCGGTGCGCCCTGGAAAAAGATCTCGCAACTTACGCGAGCGAGCGTGCGGGCGGTATGACCGACCTGCAGAACTCGAACATGCTCTGCCGGGCGGCCTAGAGTTTGGAGCAACCAGTCCAAGTCGTGCACCATCAGGTCGTGGACAACGTCCGTTTGCGAGTTAACCCCAGGTGTCGCCATTCGAAAGACTTCGATACACTGAAGCTCTCTCAGCGAAATCTCTTGTGCAAGGCGAATCGTTGGGTTGAAGCGCTCGCTATGACCGACGGCAAGACGCGCATGATGTCTTGCTGCGGTATCGATCAGCATGGCTACGTCGGTGAGGTTTAGAGCAAGCGGTTTTTCGATCAAGCAGTGAATGCCGGCACGAAGCAGCGGGAGCGCGCACGGGAGATGCTGATCGGGCGGCGTGGCGATGATGGCGGCGTCGATATCACCAACCAGATCCTCCGCGCGGCGATGGTTCTTCGGAAACACTCCGTTGTTGGAAAACACTTTGCGTTCGTCTGTTTCCACGACCGCGACCAAGTCGACCTCGGAGATAGCCTGCCAGGTCTGCCAATGCAGCAGTCCCATTCGTCCCAGACCGACAATAGCCAAGCGTAGCCTGCGTTGTGGGAACATGCGCTCAGCTTCCCAAGCTTCGTAATCGCTCAAGCATGGTCCGACATCGGTTGATCGCCCTCCATGTGCGCGAGAGGTGAACCTCACGAAGTTCTGCTTCGCGTTGACCGAGAAGCGACCGACTCAACTCCAGTTCGGCATTCGTTCCCTGTAGCGATGCCTGTGCAGTTTCGAGCTCGGTTTTCCCTTCGCGCAGCGCGGTTCTCGTGCTGTCCAGCTCGGCCTGCACCTGGCGCAACGCAGCTTGTGTCGCATCCGATTCAGCGCTCTGCCGCCGCACCGTTTTCTGGACTTCGCTCCATTCGGTTTCCTTCTGAAGCAGGCGTGTTTCAAGGACTTCGGCCTGTTTCAAGCGGTCCTCCGTGTCGGCTCTCGCCTTGACGACAGGGGCAAGCCGACGCAGATATTCCGAGGCAGCGCGAAGTTGCGCTTCATAATACGCAGCCCGTTCGTCAATGCCCGAGAGTGCCTGGTCGGCGAGAACTTCCCGGTAAAGGTCTATCCAGCGGGTCACCGACGCTGCCATGTCGGCGTCGGCGCGAATCCACTCGCTGACCCGGCGAGCGTCTTCGGAATCGAACCGCGACAGCTCCCGCAGAACGCCTTCCTCTTCGACGCATGCTTTTTGCATGGCGCGTGCGCCGAAGTTGAGGCGGCGCATCCCGAGGACGCTTTCGGTCGTCACCAGCCCTCCCAAGCCAGCGTAGTCCGCGACGATCACCGCGCAGCCGCTGGCCATGGCTTCCAAGGCGCAGCGCGCCTTGGCGAACACCACATCGTAATTGCCGAGAACATCCTCGGGTTTGGTCAAAGGATTTCCGGAGCAGGCGCCAACGACGTCGACGCGGCCGATGCCGAAACGATGGCAGGCGCCCCGAATGGCGGCAAGCAGCGGGGACTCGATAACGTAGTTGCTGAAGACCAAGGCGGACTCAGGTCTTCTTGGGAGCGGAGGGCGAAGTTTGAAGCGATCCATGTCGACAAAATTCAGGTGCACTTCAATTCGTGCCGCAGGGATGCCTCTGCTAGTCAGCAGGCGCTCTCGGCAGAGATCGTCCACCGCGACATAGCGTTTGACGTTTGGGAGAATAGGAGGGAGCTCCTCCCACGGAAGCCAGCCATGACAAACATGAACGACGGGCACGCTGGGGAAATGCAGCGCGGCAATCGTTGTCTCCAAGTGATGCTGGCCATGGATCAGATCGGGGGTGACATTCAATTCGTCGAGATCGTCGACGACAGGAATGGTGGCGCGCCTCAATTCCTCAGCGATTTCACCGAGCGCCATGCTGAAGGCGATCGGGAAATGACCGCGCTTAAGCAGTGAAATCGCTAGGTCGCGCAGATACAATTCTGAACCGGCCCGACTGCTCAAGGTGTTGTTGGTCAGCAAAATGCGTAAACCATCTCGCCGGAGATCAGTCATTGCCGCGCAATCCCAGAATCTTGCGGACTTCGCCCGCTGTGGCCAACCGTTTCCCGAGCAACGCCGCCAAGTCGCAGATTCGTTCCACCAGGTCAGCGTTGCTGGCCGGACAGCGGCGTCCCGGATCGATCCAAAGGTTGTCCTCGAGACCCGTGCGCACGCCGTTGCCGTAGAGCATTCCCATCACGTTCATCGGGAGCTGAGCCGCGCCTACTCCACCGGCCGCCCAAAAGGAGTTTTCTGGCAACTCGCTGGTCAACAGGCCGAGCTGAGCTGGTTTTGCTTGCGCGCTGGCCACGTTGCCAAGAATCAGATTGAAGTAGAACGGCGGCTGGATCAGACCCCTCTCATGTAGGTAGCGGGCATAGTTGATCATTCCGGAATCGAAAACTTCGAGCTCCGGCTTGACTCCGGTCTCGGCCATTCGCTCAGCAAGCCGGCGAATCATATCGGGGCTGTTGATACTTGCGGACTGGCCAAAATTCATAGACGAGAGCGTCAAACTGCCCAGGTCGGGCTTTAGGTCGCCAGTCAACTCAAGGGGTTCGGCGCGCTTTTCGAAATCGCCGAAATTGCGGCCGCTAAGCGAAACACCAATGACCACATCCGGATGCGCTTCGCGGATGCCGCCGATGATCCTGGCATAGATTTCTCGCCGAAAGGTCGGTTGCCCGTTCTCGTCTCGCGCATGCAGGTGCAGCATGTTTACGCCCAAGGCAATACAGCGCTTTGCGTCCTCGACGATTTCGGCGACCGAAACGGGAAGGCACGGGTTCACGGCCTTGGTCGGTACCATACCCGTCGGCGCGAGGTTGACGATGAGCGCGTCCATCAACTGGCCTGGTTCTTGCGGAGCCGTGCGGGGTTTCCCAATACGGTTTGCCCAGCCGGGACGTCTCGCGTGACGACGCTCCCGGCGCCAACGACGGCGTATTCCCCGATCGTTACTCCGGGCAGAATGACACTGCCGCCTCCTATCTTCGCACCACGGCAGATCCGCGGGTAGGTCATGACGCCGCCCGTCAGTTTGTCGTTGAGGGTAACGACCCGAGGGCCGACGAAAACGTCGTCCTCGATAATCACGCCGCGCGTAATGTGGCAAGCCGTCTGGATCGAAACGCGATCACCGATCCTGCAGTCGCAGATATTGCAATGAGAACCGATAGTGGCGCCAGCGCCTACTATCGCGCCCTGGTGAATCAGAGTGAGCGAGCCGACGCGCGTGCCGGGGCCAATGAGTACGTTATCCTGAACCTCGGTGAGTCGCGCGTTATAGAAATGAACTTCCGGGAAGCGCTCGTGTAGTGTGTCCATGGTCGAATGCAAATGTGCGAGTGAAGCAAAATTATCCGGGGGTAGCCTCAATGGCATGTACGGAAACGCTGTTCGGCAAATACGTTTGGGTGTAAATGTGCCCGAGTGGAGACGGTAGTACCTTGAACGGGAGAGCAACTTCTACGATGTCGAGAAACACGGCTTGGGCGTGCTTTTCGATGGGATAAGAAATCGATAAGCGGAGGCTATAGTCTCCTGCCCGCAGAGGCAGTCGGGTCTTGTACTCCACGCGATAAAAACGATTAGGCTCCATGTCGAGCAACCCATGCTCGACGATCAGAAAGTCCGCGCCAGCAACGGCCACGAGATTGCGGTCGCGTATCTTGTAGTTGATCGAAGCGCTGCAGGCTTTGAGGCATTCGACGTGAATTCGCAAGCGCATCGGCGCGTCGAATTCAAAATGATCAGACGACCGCCCCCCCTCGTCGAACAACTCGACCAGCCGAATGCGGGCCTCTCCGGTGCCGAACGATTGTTTGATCCATTGGGCAGCGAAAGTCTCACACTTCGCGGCGAATTCGGCTTCGTTTTCCTCCACGGTGCTTACGGCGCTGTCGCGCCCAAGACACCCGGCTGGTTGAACGGCCTGCAGGGCGGCATTTAGGGACTGATGGACGTCACGCAGGTATTGGTCGGTCACATCACCGGCGGGTCCAATGGCTTTAACCTGGCCGTGTTCCAGATAGATCGCCCGGTTGCAGAGCGCGCGAACGGTTGCGACATCATGGCTGACCAACAGTAGCGAGCCCCCCGAAGCGAGATAGCTGCGGATCCAGGCAATGCACTTGGCCTGGAATGCCGCGTCTCCCACGGCCAAAGCCTCATCGACGATCAGGAGTCCGGGCGAAGTGTGCGCCATCACCGAAAAGGCTAGCCGAACATACATCCCGCTCGAATACGTCTTCACCGGCTGTGTAACGTGTTCGCCGATTTCAGCAAATTCCAGGATCGAAGGGAGGCGCGCCTCGATTTCTTCAGCAGACAGGCCCAGCAGCGCAGCGTTGAGGCGTGCGTTCTCCACACCAGTGAATTCCGGGTTGAAGCCTGCGCCCAACTCGAGCAGGGCGGAGATGCTCCCCCGCGTGTGGACTGTTCCTTCTGTGGGGCTCAGGATGCCGGCAATCAGTTGCAGCAGGGTGGATTTCCCCGAACCGTTACGGCCAATGATTCCGACCGATTCTCCTCTGGCGACCTCAAAAGAGACCTTGCGCAAGGCCCAGAACTCGCGTCCTACCAAGCGCGTTTTGGAGCCCAAAAAGCTTGTCCGGAAGGATCGGAAACCGTCAAGCAAACGGTCTGCCGGGCGCACATAGGTGCGGTAACACTTGCTCAAGCCTAGGCAGCGGATGATGGGCATACGGTAGATGCTATTCTCGAGGTCAGTTGCTCAAATTCATCGAATTCTTTCCACCGGCCAGTACCTTCGAGAGAGGGTGTTGGGGATTGGTGGCAACCTCAAAGAACATCGGCAAACCCTTTCCTTGACTTCTGGAACCAAGCAAAACCCAGCCAAGCGATCAAACCCGAGGCTAGCCAATAAATCGCCAGCATCTCAAAGTCTGGTACCTTGCCCCAGTAGAGAACATCCCGCGCCATTTCAATCATGGGCGTAAGAGGATTAAGGTAGAGAATGGGGCGGTAGCTTTCCGGGAGGGCCGTGGCGGGGTAGAAAATGGGGCTCAGGAACATTAGGGCAGTGGTGATGATGCCGATCAATTGCGACACGTCACGCAGAAACACGCCTAGTGAAGACAAGGTCCAGCCTAGGCCCAGGATGAAAAGGCCAAACGGCAGGATCAGCAGGGGCAGCAGCAGAATGGTTGCGTGGGGCAATCCGAAAAGAGCAGTATAGGCGGTCAACCAGATGACCAGGCTGATGAGGGCATGATAGAGGGCGGATAGCAAGCTCACAAAAGGCAAGATCTCTAAAGGAAAGACAACCTTCTTGACATAGTTGGGGTGGGCGAGAATGAGGCTGGGAGCGCGGTTGATACACTCCGAAAAAAGGTTGAAAACGATTAAGCCGGCAAAGAGTACGAGAGCGAATTCGGTCTTCGCTTCGCCACCAGTGCTCCAGCGCGCATTAAACACGGCGCTGAAAACGAAGGTATAGACGGCAAGCATGAAGAGTGGGTTGAAGAAGGACCAGAGTAACCCCAAGGTGGACCCCCGGTAGCGCTCAAGGACCTCCCGCCTAGCCGTGGCTAGGATCAAGCGCCGGTTGCGCCATAGAGTCATCACCATTCCTTTTGGCGTTGCTGGAAAGCTGCCTCTTTTGAAAACCGAGTGGGTTAAGGTCAGCCCGAGGTCAGGGGTCAAGGGCGGGCGCAGCCCGGCGCAGCGAACCCTTGACGCCTGGGATCGGGAGGTACGCTGGTCCATGGCAGGACGCGGCGCACTACCGCGT
>JACPUX010000022.1 GCA_016192065.1 Betaproteobacteria bacterium | reverse complement strand
CAAGAAAGCGATCCAGAAAGTCATGGGTGAGGGTCAAGTGCCGATGGCCATCTACGACGAAGAAAAGAAAATAATGACCGTCTATGCGACGAGGGAAGTGGAGGCGGCTCCACAAACCGGTGCATCCAGCGTGGTGCAGAATTTCAGCAATTTCGGCGGCATCCCGGGCCAGAAGAAATAAGCCTCACGGATGCGGCGTATGCGTCCAGTAGCGGCGATGCGCCTTGCGGTAGCGCTCCACCTCCAAGCCCTGCGCGCCCATCTCGACTAGGATTGCGCCGTCCTCGTCCGAGCGCAGCAGTTCCGCGCCGCTGTCGGCGTAGCGTTGCAGCACTTCCTCTTTCGGATGGCCGAAACGGTTGCGGTAGCCGGCGGTGAACACCGCGTAGTCCGGCAGCGTGGCGGCGACGAAATCGTAGCTCGATGAGCTCCTGCTGCCGTGATGCGGCACGACCAGCAGGCTGGTGAACAGCCTGTCGGCATGTTCGCGGATCAGGCGCGTTTCGGAATCCTTCTCGATATCTCCCGCCAGCAGCACGCTGTGTTTGCCGGTACCGATGCGCAGCACGCAGCTCCGGTCGTTGTCGTGCGGTTTTTTCGCATTGTTGTCGCCACTTGCGGGGTGCAGCATCTCGAACTGCACGCCGTCCCAGTTCCAGTTTGTGCCATCGTGGCAGCGCCTTAACTCCTCTCTCACGCGAGCGGGAGAGGAGCTGGGGAATAGGGTTGCCGATTGCAGCAGCGGGTGCGCGGCGGGGAGCGAAGACGACACCCAGCCAACCGGCATGGCCTGCATGAGCGAGGCGGCGCCACCGGTGTGGTCGCTGTCGTCGTGGCTGAGGATCAGGCCATCCAGTCCGGCGATGCCGAGCGCGCGCAAGGTGGGGATCAGGATGCGGTTGCCGCTGTCGGCCTCGCCGGAAAAATCCGGGCCAGCATCGTAGAGCAGCGCGTGATTGCGGGTCTGCGCGGCAACCGCCAGGCCCTGCCCGACATCGAAGACGATCAGGCGCAACGCGCCCTGCGCTGGTAATTCAGGCTTGTTCAGGAACATCGGCAACAGCAGCAGGATACCCAGCCAGCGCGCCGGAAAGCCGCGCGGCAGCAGCATCCATAGCGCGCCCAGCATCGCGGCGGCGATGCTCCAGGCGGGCGGCGCGTGCTGCGTCCACACCGCCTGCGGCAAGGCATTCAGCCATTCGAGAAAACGCATCGCGCCGTCCATCGCGAGATGCGCCAGCCACAGCGGCGCCTCGACCGGCAGCACAGCTCCGAGCAGGGCGAGCGGCACGACGACCAGGCTCACCAGCGGGATCGCGATGGCGTTGGCGACTGGTGAGACCAGCGAGGCCTGCTGGAACAGCCCGAGCAGCAGCGGCGTGAGGCCGACGAGCATCGCCCATTGCACCGTGGCGTATTCCATCAGCCAATGGCTGCGCCCGATGCGATGCGCCGTGACATACAGGATGAGCGCCACCGCGCCGAACGACAGCCAGAAGCCAGCCGACACCACCGCCCACGGGTCGGGAACCAGCACGCCGAGCAGCGCGATGGCGAGGATCTGCCCGGGGGAGAAATTGCGGTTCAGCCAGAGCGCGGCGGCGACCGCGCCGACCATGTACACGGTGCGTTGCGCGGGTACGGCGAAGCCGGACAGCAGCGCGTAGCTAAAGGCCGCGAGCAGCGCGGCCAGTGCGGCGGCCTTGCGCGCGGGCAGGAACAGGGTCAGCCGCGCGCTGCGCCGCCACAGCCAGTAGACAAGGGCAAAGGCGAGGCTGGCGAGCATGGTGATATGCAGGCCGGAGATGCTCATCAGGTGGTTCACGCCGGTGCGCGTGAACACCTGCCATTGCGATGGCGGGATGCTGTTCTGGTCGCCGATCGCGAGCGCGCTCAATACCCCGGCATAGGGTGCTGCGCCGAGCGTGGCGTCAAACTTGTCGCGTACCGCTTCGCGCCAGGTCTCGATGCGATAGCCCAGGCCGTCCGCCAGCATGTCGATGCGCCGGTTGTCGCCCTTGTTGTGCACATAGCCCGTCGCGCGGAGGCTGCGCTCCAGCGCCCACAGTTCGAAATCGAAGCCGTGCGGGTTTGCCGTGCCATGCGGCTGCCTGAGGCGCAGCGTGAGCCGCCAGCGCTCTCCGGCCTTGAGTTCGAGCGGCTCCGTTTTTTCGTCGGAATAGGTGCTGAGGTAGATGCGTTGCGGCACGAAGACCTGCGGGGTGAGGGTTTGTTCCACGTCGAAGTTGAAGCGCAGGCCGCGCTCGTGGCGGCGCGGCAGTTCAGCGACCACGCCGACCACCTCGATGTCGCGCCCCTGCCATTTGTCCGGCAGGCTCACGGCGAGGCGCTCTCCGGCCTGCCATGCGGCATGATGGAAGCCTGCCCCGCAGGCCAGGGCGGCGAGCAGCAGGAAGTAGATGGAGTGAATGATGAGATGCCGATAGTTGCGCGCTTTTTCAACGTCCCTCTCCCTAGCCCTCTCCCGCCTGCGGGAGAGGGGATAGAGTAGTGGAAAGGCGAGCAGCAGCCACGCCCACGCAAAATCCGGCAACGTGGCCTGCTGTTGCAGCAGCCACACGCCCAGGGCGAAGAAGATGGCGAAGACGACCATGCGCTAGATTAGCGCAGATTCCTTGGTAGAAGCTGCCTTAAAAATTCGTGAGGAGGGATAGATGCAAGGCGCACGGAGCTTTGCATGGCCATTCGACTAGGCTGACAAAATACGCCAGCCAAGTTGCTGGTCAACGCAGCAACCGGAATGTACTTAAAAGTACATGAGGATTGCGACAACGTAGTTGCGGTGCAGGCTAACCTCCGCAGGGCGGAGGTTAAACGCAGTGGCCGTAACCAAGACCGCGCAACGCAGCAGACGCCCTCCGCAGCAATTTTTAAGACAGCTTCTCAGGCGATGCGATCCAGCGCTTCGTCGGACAGGGACGTAGGGTCTTCCAGAGGTTCGAGATGGGTGGTCACGTGGGCGCGGGGCACTGCACGCATGATGTCGATCTCGATCTTTTCCAGCCAGTCGTGGCCTTGCTGCACCGTCCAGGCGCCGGGCACCAGCACATGCAGCGTGACGAAGGCGCGCATGCCGGCCTGGCGCGTGCGCAGGGCATGGAAATCCAGCCCCTGCCGGCGGTAATCTTCCAGCACGGCCTCGACCGCCTTGCGCTGCTCCTCGGGAATCGACTCGTCCATCAGCCCGGAAGCGGAGCGGTGCAGCAGTTGCCAGCCGGTCCACACGATGTTCGCGGCCACCAGCAGCGCAATCACCGGGTCGAGCCACAGCCAGCCGGACAGCCAGACCAGGCCGACGCCGAGGATAACGCCCACGGAAGTCCACACGTCTGTGAGCAGGTGGTGGGCGTCCGCTTCCAGCGTGATGGAGTTGTGGACCAAGAGGAACAGAGAGGAGGGAGATTGAAGAAGTCCTACTGCGCACCCCGGTTGCTGCTCCGCGGGAAGCTGAGCGAACT
>JACPUX010000006.1 GCA_016192065.1 Betaproteobacteria bacterium | reverse complement strand
GCGGGTCGTGGAGCGCGCCTGCGCCGACTACCGCGAGCCGGATACCTTCATGGAATTCCACCCGGCCTTTCCGGAGCGGGGGGTACGGCTGGATTTCACCTTCAACTGGCAGAAGCCCACCGAGATCGCCTCGCGTATCCAGTCCATCATGCCGCCGGACACGGCCGGGGCCTTCTCGGCCTTCGGCTGGGATGCCGTCAACGTCGTGGTGCAGGGCCTGGTCGAAATCGAGGAACGGCCAAATCTGATGAAACTGACCAAGTACATCGAGGGCGGCATCGAGCCGGTACTGGAGAACTCACTGCGCCGCTACTACGATCAGACCCTGGGCGCCGGCTGGCGCGAACTACCAGACATGAAGAGGCTGCTGCACGATGCCCATCGCGGCAACATTAAACGGCCGTCGGAGGCGGCCAGCGCCGACCTGATGGCCTTCGTTGCCTACTACGAGCACCACGTCCCCCAGAACCAGCGCAACAAGGTGATCGATGCCCAGGTGCGAACCTTTCGCCACAACCGCGAGCACTACCAGAAGATCACCGCCAACCTGCTGCCCATCCTGTCGATGCTGACTTCGGGCGACCTAGGGCGCAGCCTCTCGCCGGACCCCTTCGACGCCGACGACACGCGACCCATCATGAACTTCGAGAAAATCGAGCGCGCCGGCCACGTGCTCTACATGTGCCTGGACTCGCTGCCCGACCCGTCCGTCGCCTCGGCCATCGGCGCTTTGGCTCTGGCCGATCAGGCAGCGCGCGCCGGCATGCGCTACAACCTGGGCGGCTACCGGCGCATCGCGCTGTTTGTCGACGAGGTCTCGAACGTCATCAACCAGCCGCTGATCGAGATCCTCAACAAGGGCGCCGAGGGCGGCATCTTCACCACCTGCGCAATGCAGACTCTGGCGGACTTGGCCAAGCGGCTGGGCAGCGAAGATGCGGCGCGCATGGCGCTGGGCAACCTCAACAATCTGATCGCCCTGCGCACCAAGGACCGGCCAACCCAGGACTTCGTGGTCGAGACCTTCGGCAAGACGGCGATTCACACCGTGCGGGTGGGCCTGAGCCACGGCTCAGACGCCCACCTCGGCGACTTCTCGTCGAGCTATTCCACCCAACTCACCGAGAGCTTCGAGGAGATGGTGCCGGCGGATGTGCTCGGGAAGCTGCCTAATCTCCAATACTTCGCCTCGGTGTCGGGTGGACGGATCATCAAGGGGCGGTTTCCGATCCTCGATCCCGACGCGGATTCGCGCCACGCCCCGGAAAAGGCGGCCGCATGATTCGCGCCGTCGCCGTGTTGTCGCTGCTCATCCTGCTGGTCCTGGTGCTGTACGTGCCGTCGGCCCATCCCCCGGAGCTCTTCCTCGCGCAGCTACGCGCCGAGCATGAGGCGGCCACCGCCTACTGGGGCGCCGAGCCCGCCACCCGCATGCTGGACCGGGCGATGCGCATGCAAGATTCGACGGCCCAGGTCACGCCGATTCCTGCCGCGAAAGATGCGCCTTCACCAGCTAGCGTGAATGGTGCCGTGTCCCGGGAGATGTCCTCGGTCAACCAGCGCCTCTTCAACAACGCCTACTTCCGCGCCGTCGACGCGCTGCTCCTGCTCGCCAGCTATCGACTCTCCACCCTGCTCGAATGGCTGCCCTGGCTGGCGGCATTCGTCTTGGCTGCAGTCGTCGACGGCGGCTTCGCACGGCTCATCAAAGCCAAGGAGTTCCTGCAGCACGATCCGGAAATGTTCGCGCTATACGCCTGCCTGGGGATCGTGATCCTCTGCGCGACAGTCATCGGCTTCGTGCTGCCGGTGTCGTTGCATCCGCTGCTGCTGCCGTGTGTGCCGCTGGTGGTCGGGGTGCTGGCGGGACTGACAGTGGGGTGTTTTCATCGGCGCGGTTGAGGCTGAGGCATTACTCCGCGATGCCGAATCACTTCAATCTGGCGACGGCGCCAAGCTCTCCTGCAACGAGTCGCCGTAGGTTAACTTCATCGAGCGACCGGCCCGCAACCACCGCAGCCACCAGGTCAATGGGAAGACAAGCACCGAACTTCAACTCAGTGCGCTCCGCCAGGCCCGCGCCAAACGCTGTTTGGGCCGACGGCCCGATGTGACGCTGAATCAGTTCTGGTACCGGAACGCCAGGGCCTGTCTCCACCCACAGATCATCCACCCGCGTGCTTCCGATCTCGCCGAGTTTGAGCACCAAGGCACTGTTGACCGCCCCGCCGGCAAAGGTCCACCAGCGATGCCGCCCCGATGGCAGACGTTCGAGCAGCAGCGATCCCTGGTGCTCGGGCGCGTTGATAAGATCGCGAACTTCGTCGAGTTGCTGCGTGCCCCGTTTGGACAGTCCCAGTTCCGAAGCGTCTTCCTGCAACAACACCCGGCGCATGGCCTGGCAGACCTCGAAACCCAACCAGCGCGACGTACCGAGCCAGCGCGATTTGCCCTTCTCGTCGGTCGGCTCCAACCACACCGTGCGCTTGGACCAATCGACTGAAATCACCTTCCAGCTTCGACCGCCGAGCAGGAGGACGGTCGGACCATCCTTCTGCTGCTGAACAGCCATCGGATCAACGTAACCCAGCTCGGTCGATCCATGGCGCGCCGCCAGCACCATCGGGCTCGCGAACGCCGACAGCAGGTCAAGAAAATGGCCGCGCCCGAACAGCTTCTCACCTTGCGGTCCCATCGAGGCGAGGCCGCTGCTGACGAACAGGATGCCCTTTGCCACCATGAAATCGAACACGATCGCTACCGTTTCCCCATCGAGCTCGGGGAACTGCGTTCGCGCCACGCCCAGAACCTCCTTGGCCGGCAGTCCGGGGCGCTCCAGCACGAGCGCCATCATCTGCTGCGCCACCATATGCCACGGCAGCGGCGGCGGTTTGATGTGCTCGATATACTTCGTGCGCCACAGCGTGGCGATCGCGCAGGCGAGCAAGAATGCCTCGTCAGTCGTTGTCAGAAACAGACAGTTGCGGCGACTGCCGGCGCGCCGGCCGGTGCGTCCCATGCGCTGCAGGAACGACGACACCGTGCTCGGCGAGTCAATTTGTATCACGTAGTCGAGATCGCCGACATCGATGCCCAACTCCAGCGTGCTGGTGGCGACGATCACGCAGTCCTGCTCTTCGGCGAACGCGGTCTCGGCAAGCTTGCGCTCGGACGCACTCAAGGACGAATGCGACACGAAGGTCCGGGTGTTCAAGCCGCGCAGCGCCACCCCCAGTTCCTCAACCTTGGAGCGGCTGTCACAGAAAACCAGTCGCTTTGAGCCACGGTGTAGCCGCGAGATCACCGTCGCGGCATTCGCCACCGACCCGACGTGATCGATGGTGACATCGGCGTCCGTACTGACCGACGAAGAGCCAACGATCTGGCGCTCGCCCGACCCCGCAAACCAATCCAGCAGTTCATCCGGGTTGCCCACCGTCGCGGACAACCCGATCCTCTGGATCGGCTGCCTGGCATACGCCTCGATACGCTTGACCACGGCACGCAGGTGCCACCCGCGGTCATCTCCCGCAAAGGCATGCAATTCGTCAACGATGACGACGCGAACGTTGCCGAACCATGACGCTCGATCTACCTTCGACGAAATGAGCATCCCTTCGAGGGACTCAGGTGTGGTCAGCAGGATGTCTGGCGCCGAGCGCTTGGCCCGGGCCTTGGCCCCTTGCCCGACATCACCGTGCCACACCTGTACCGTCCTGCCAACGAAGCCGGCATAGCGCGAGAGCCGCGACTCTAGGTTGTTCAACAGTGCCTTGATCGGACAAACGTAAAGAACGCTCGGCCCCGGCCACTCCTCGGTCGCCATGCGTGACAAAACGGGGATGATGGCCGCCTCGGTCTTGCCGCCAGCCGTCGGTGCAAGAATCAGGCAATGTTTTCCTTCGAGGACCGGCACTACCGCCTCGGCCTGCGTCGAGCGCAGACCGCTCCAGCCCATCGAGTTGACGATGTGGTACTGCAACGCCCCATGCAGGCGCTCAAAGGCCTCCACGCTCATCGAGGACCACCCACGTGTCCTATCCGCTTACAGCTCGATGTCATCGACCGATCCCACGCCGACCGAAGCGCGTTCCTGCGCTGTCATCTCACTCTCCGAGATCGTCAGCGCATAGTGCTTGCGGGGATCGAAGTCCTCGAACTGATCGACTCGATCCATGACGTCGGCCACCAATTTTTTCAGGAACAACCTGGGTGACACACCGACCTTGCCGCCCAGGTTCCCGGTCACAGCCTTGGCCAGAGACTCGACATAAGCATCGTCAACTAAAGCGCGGACCCGCTCACCGGCAACGGCACCGTCGGCATAGATCTCCCGCACCTTGCGTCCGACTTCGAGCAGCGAGTCGTGGCCGAAGGCCGGCAGACGCACTTGCACCGCCCTTGGGTTGTCGAAGCGAGAGTCAGTACCGAAATCGACATGCAGTCGTTGCGCCAATGGTGCGAGGCGCTGAACGCCCTGCGCGCCTTCATAGAAAGCCTGGGTGCCGGTGATCAAGAGGTACAGGCCCGGAAAGCGGCCGGCGTCGATCTCGTCGATCCACTGGCGCAGCGCATTCAAGCCCCGCTCGCGGGTGTCCGCACGCATGCGTTGTAATGTCTCGACTTCATCCAGCACCAGCAACAGACCGCCGTACCCCGAGTCGCGCAGCATGGTCAGTAGCCCAGACAGGAAGTTGGTCGCGCCGAAGTGATCGATGTCTCCCTTCACGCCAGCGGAGCGCCGGATCGAAGCTGCCACATTGGGCTGGCCGCTGAGCCAGGCCATCAACCCATCGGCCGTGGCGTTGTCGTTCGCCTGAAGCGCGCGGCGGTAGGCGCGAAGCGTGGCAGAGAAGGCCGGGGCCACCTTGGTCACGCTGGCCAACCTCGCCTCCATCAGCGCCTCGGTCTTGGCGAGCAAGGTCGCTTCATCCGTCGGGTCGAGGCTGGTGTCTTCCAGCACGTCACGCTCCAGCGCGTAGAACCAGCCATCGACGATGCCTCGGAACGCACCTTCGCCGCTGTCCGCGGTGGCGATGCGTTCGACCAGCCGCCGATACACCGTTTCCAGACGATGCAGCGGCGTCTCGGTTTCGGAGATCTGCACCTCGCTGGTCGCGAGACCACGGGCCCTTGCACGTTCTTGAAGCCAACGACCAAAGAAGGTTTTGCCCGATCCGTATTCGCCGCGGATAGCCTTGAAAGCGCCGCGGCCAGACGCCACGGCGTCCAATTCTTCGTCGAGCGTTCCCTGGAGCCGACCATAGCCCACGGCGAGCGCATCTAGGCCGGCCTTGGGAACGGTGCCACGTCGCAAGGCCTCGACGACTTCAGCTCTGCGCTGCGGACTAATCACTTGCCCCCCCTCTTACGTATTCCACCCAGAATCGGCAAGACGATGCCTTCACGCGAATTCTCCCATGGCGTCACTTGGTCTTCTTGCCGGAATCCATTGCTGCGGTGAGTAGCTGGTTCAGGGGACTATGGGCACCCCAACTATTTGATGCCGTCAGACGCTCCGCAGTCGGCCAAGTGCGAGAAGAGAAGTAGATGGCAGCTTGAATGTAAGGTGAGGACGACGGATACATCGTTCTCAAAGACTTACGGCGACCGTGGTCTCCAAAGCGGCCGACGTAAATGGCTGCAGCAGCTCTCAAAGCTTCGTGACGCGACGCGTCCTGAAACACATCGAGGGCAGCTTTAGCGCCGCCAACGGCCTCTTCCTTAGCTTGCAGAAGCGCGGCAAGAACCCACATTTTCTGCCAATCCATCAGCGAAGAATCCTCCAGTTCGCCTACGAGGAAGATCGATACGTCATGGTCGTTCAAGAATCCAACAAGGTACGCCGCGTAGATCTGCGACATCGAAGGGCGCTTTCTGAAAGCGTCGAGTACATGCGCTACAGCATAATCAGATCGCGACCGCGCAAATAACGGCAGACAGAATCGCTCGATGTTCTCTTCGTACCCCGGGTACTCGGAGATGGAGTCGAAAAGGAGCTTTGTCGCTGCCAGTTCAAGCTCCTGCGTGTCGTCGTCAAGGTCGCCGCCCTCATCACCGTCTGCATCGTCCCACTCGGACTGAAAGCCGTAGTCAGCATCGAAATCATCTTCCTCGATTTGCGCTGAGATTTCTTCTACCGCCGTGTTGAACAGTTTTTCTAGATCAGGCTCCTCGGCGATCAGCGCGCTTGCCGGCATGATCTTCGACTTAGCCTCGTTGAGGACCAGATCGTAGCTACGAAGCTCGGGTATTAACTTACGCAGCAGCTGTTCAGCAGCATCGACGCTTTCTACAAAGAGATACAAGTCGTCGACGTATCTTGCTGACGGGACATTCAACTCTTTCAAGAACTGGTCGATGGGGGTCAAATAGAAGTTGCCAAGCAAGTCTGACGGACACATGCCCTGCAGAATGCCGCGAGAACTGCGTTCTCCCACGTAACCAGTTAGCAGGCATTCCAGCCTTGACGACAAGGCACTCGGGTACCCGACGTCGTTCAAGACGTTTATCAGAGTGTGCTGATTTAGCGATCCAAAGAAGTTCGCAATGTCAAGCCGCAAGATGTACTTCACGGAAGACTGTTTCGCGTAGTCTGCGTTAGCTTTCTGGAGCTTGCTCCAACACGTTCGAGTGGGAACAAACATCGTTGGACTGTCCCCTTTGGCCAGTCGATGGCTAAATGAGCGATCATGGTCGGTCTTGACATCGATGATCGGGGCGGCTTGGTCAGCAAGGGCCTGGTAAAGCAGACGATCCTTTGGAAGCAAGATGCTGCCCGGTCTTGAGTAGCTCGGGCCAAGACGTTTTGAAGGGACTGCAACCTGAATCCGAAATGTCTTGGGCACCTCAATAGTCATCGGTACTCCAGGACTGAACTTGCCGTCCTCAAGTTCCTTCTTCACTTGCGCCAGAATCTGATCGCCAGCCTTCGCGTAAACGAAGCTCAAGTGTGGCGAATAGACGAAGTCCGATCGCAAATCCTGCGTGACGCGCGCCAACGCTTGTTGCCAGTCGATCTTCTGAATCCATTCGGGATCGAGTCCGAACGGCTGACCCGGTTTGACCTTTGCCATTATCTTCCTGTCATTACCAATCTGCGCGCCGCATCCGGACGTGGTGGCGTATGAAGCGATTGGCAGTTTTCACCGCAAAGCGACTCCTCATCTCACCGTCACCCGAAACTGCCGCACCAACAATTCCCTGTTCAGTTCCACCGTTCCCGCCGTCTCGTCCAGTACCAAAACCGCGGCTTGGTCGACGTTGAGTACGCGCTTCGCGGCGTTCACGAAACCGCTGATGCGCATCGCAGGCATGCCCAGACGCTGCGCGAGCGCCGCTTTTGAAAGCTTCCCGCCACGAGCCGCCAGCGCCTCCAACAGGGAGCGCACGTCGGCATCGGCAGGCGCCACGCGCGCCGCCAGTGCCTTTTGCGCCGTGTAGGCAGGCGACGCCTGAAGGGCGTCGATCCAGTGCACTCCGGGCACGGGCGTCGCGACGGGCAGCGTTCCGCCGAACAGATCGGTCTGCGGTGTAGGCGCGGGCAGCGGTTTCGCTTTCGGCGGTTTCTTGGGGAGCATCGGCGTTTCAGCGGCGCCTACCGGCGAGGCAACCTCCAGCGGCGCCCACCAATCCGGCTGCGGCGCTGCCGCGACCTGCCAGCCTTTCAGTGCCATGTTGCGCGGCGTAAACACACTCAGCGGTACGACGATCTCCTGCGCAGATACGCCGCCGTGATAGCCGTTTTTCTTGGCCCCGTGTCGCACGCCCTCCGACCACGCGCAAACTACCGCATTGCCTGACGCGGTTTTCACTCGGCCGCCCTCAAAGACCAACTCGCTCGCGTCCGGTGTGCCCGACGGCAACCGCCAGCGATCGCCCTCCCCCTGGCCACGCTGCACCGTGCCGTCGTCGATCACATGTCCATGGTCGGCGGTGACGATCACTACACGCCGCGCCCGTCGCGCCTCGCTGAGCAAGGGTCCGAGCAGCCGCAGATCGTCGACCGTCCAGCGCACCTGGATCTGGTTTGATCCGCTGAGATGGTCGTCGACAGCGTTGTAGACCACGGCCACCACTTGCTGCTGAGTGGAGGCGATGGCATCGCGAACGGTCGATGAGAGGCCTTCGGCGTCTGAGAGATCACCCTTGTGGAATACCACCGGTGTAGTTCCGGCGCGCGACGCTGCCACCAAGGCCGGATGCGTAGCGAACGCGGTCTTCTCCTGCGCCGCCGCGCCGATCACCAGGCGGCCCGAGAGTAGGCTGGTACGGCTCACTTCGGTGATCGTCGGCAGCGCCGCGATACCGAGCGCAAGTGTCGGCGTTGGTCCTGCGACCTGCTCGTCCCAGCCCAGGGCTTCCAGGTCCTCGCAAAGCTCACGGAAGATGCTGTAACTCAGGCCGTCCGCCACCAGCAACAGCACCGGGGTCTGCTGCGCCAGCGGGGCGAGCAAGCGTTCGACGATCGCCTCAACCGGCATGCATGCGGCTTCCGCCCGAGGCTCGCGGTTCCAGACCTGCAAGGCTTGGGCGAAGGTTTGATTGAACGCCTCAGCCTTCTTGCGTGCCGCATCGCGCAGGGCGACGAAGGCCGAAGAAAGACCCGGCAAGTCGTCGCCGCCGAGCAGCTTGAAACGTGCCCAATCGACGAAGGCGCCTTCGCTGGCATACAGCTGCGCGAGATCAGCGAACCCGGTTGCCTGACGCCCGCTCCGAACTTTGCTCTCCGGCCGGTCGGCCATCATCCATCGACACAGGCGGACGGCCATCTTCACCCGCAGCATGCGCGTGCTTGCCGGGTCGGCATGAGCATGGCGCGCCACCGAATCCGCCGCCCTTTCGATGACCTGAAGCTGCGCCGTCGATGGCTCGGCGATGAAGGCCTTGAGTGCATCCGCGAGCAGGCCAAGCCGCTGCTCCAGACCGAGCGGAAGTACATCGCTCAAGTGGGCGTAGGCGTCGACATGGAGCTCTCGCAGCAGCAACTCGGCGCGTTCGATCACCTCGTGACGCAGGGCTGGGGTCAAGGACTTCAGACAATTCGCAGCGTCGTTAGCCCAAAGACGTCCCTCGGCGATACCAATTCGCTTGTCGCCCATGAAGCGTTCGAGGCGTATCGCAGCAGCGGCCAGGTCGTGCACGCCTTCGCCCTGAGCCGACAACACCACGCCGCACACCAATCCGAGTGGGACGACATCCTGCGTGTTGCCGTCCATTACGCACCGCATGACGAGTGTGCCTACCGCTCCTGCGGAGTCGCCCAGCCAGGTCGCGATCTGCGGCTTCGCTTGGTCGGGAAGATCGTCGAAATGCCCGGCCGAATCGGCGCCCAGAGACCAGTTCAAGAGCATCGCCGCATCCGGCTTCGATGCGTCCAGGCTCAGGCAGCGGCCGAGGATGTTGCGCCACGCCGTGTCCATGTCCAGGAAGCCGTTGGGCACAGGCGCATAGGCGCCCATGCTGGCTCGCTCAACCAGCAGTTGGGCCATCCAGCGAAAGCGACTGAGTCGCGCATCGATCTCGCGCGCCTTGAAGAGTTGCTGGACCATGCCCCAGGCGTCAGGCTGAAAAACCTGAGCACGTGCCAGCCGCGCCACGACGTCACCACCCAAGTCGCGTGCGGACAGCGGCGTCAGCAGGATGAGCCCTTGCCCGGACTGCCCGTCAGGCACATCTTCCAGCGCTGACAGCGCTTCGCGTGCCATCAACGGGCTTTCGCACCAGCGCAGCCGGAACTGCCGGCCTGACAGGTTGATGGCGTCCGGCCATGCCGCCTGGGTCCTGGCCTGAATGGCGATAACCTTTGCGTCGCTGGCGCGGTCCAGCACCGCGAGCGCCTGCGCCTCGATCTGCGGCAAGGACAAAGGCCCGGCGGTAACTGTCACTTGCTGCTCCCCGGCTTTTCAAGCCGCCACGAGATCGAAAGGCGCAGGTCCGTGTCGTTGTCGAGTTTGGCGTGCAGGTCATCGAGTAGCGCCAGCGCCTGCGTGCTTTCGAGATCAGCCGCGGCGGATTCCTGCACGATCACTGGGGGCTTGGGCACAGGCGTGCCAGGCGGCACCGGCGTCGGCCCTATCGGTGGCAGCGGTGGCGTCACCGGGCTCGGGCCCGGGGGCGTTGGCGACGGTGGCGGCGCCACCGTCAGCAATCGCACTGCCTTGATGCGCTGGTCATCGAGCGCAGCCTTCAGCCCGATCGCATGCTCGTCGGCGGCCAGTGTCTCGCTCACCTTGGCCACGATCGCGTGCGCTGCGGATCGCCGCTCGTCGGTCAGAGCCTTCATCGCCTCGAAGATGTCCCACGCACCGGTACGAACCGCTTCATCCAGTTCTCGTGCCTTGGCCAGGGTCTGGCGCATGGCGACCTCGGATGTTTCGATTGTTGCGCCTGCAAGCGTCGTGACGACTGCCGCGCCTTCAGCACTCAACAGGCCGGCCAGCAAGGCCAGCGTGGAGCGCGCCGTTTGCAGGCGGTGGTTGTCGCCGGGGGCCGGGAACAACGCGGACTTCTCGTTCAGCGTCTTGACCAGGCTGCCTATCGGCTCCCGTGCCTCACGCGCCTTGGCCTGAACTTCTTCAAGTAACTTGGCGACGTTGCCCGCGTTGCGCGATGTCGGAATCGTTAACCCGAAAAGCGCGGCGGCACGCTTGCAGGCAGCCTCCCAGTCGCCTGGCTCGGGCAGCGTCTGCTCTCGCAATTCCAGATCTTCCGGCATCTGGTCGATGCTCGGCATGGAGGGGACATTGCCACGCACGAAGCTGCGATTGGTTTGTCCGGCGAAGGTGAGGATGATCAAGTTCTGCGCTTCGGTCGGCAGCCCCATCGCCAACGGTTGATCCATCCACTTGCGTAGATTGGCGACCGTGAAGGCGGCGCCCTCTTTGGCCTGCTCGCGGAGGAAGTGCGAGCGCCAATGGTCGCCCAGTACAAAATGGGTCTCGCCCGTCTTGCCTAGCTGCACGGGGTCGGCAATCGAACGAATCAGCTGCCGTATAACGCGATCCCCAACCGGCGCGCGCCCGTCGGCGGTGCCGATGGCCCGCTCCAGTTCCGGCCATACCTTCTTCACCGCGGCAGGCTTCACCTCGGCGTCGAAGACCGGATGTGCCGGGTATTGGTGCCTGAAGAGTTGGTCGAGCAAGGCCTCGAAAGCCGATTTCAGGTTCGCCCCCACGGGTGGCAGAGGCGTCAGCGTCTGGTCCAGCGAGCGGAACTGGTCTTCGGGCGCCATGGGGTTCACCACGGCGTCGCGCGAATCGCCGGCAATGCCGTAAGCCACCTCCAGGTACTGCCGAACCCGCTGCTGCAACTGGTCACGCTGGTTGCGCAGCAGCGCCTGCGCCGGTCCGCGATCCACCAGCGACAGGTGGGCGGCCAGTTCGTTGAAGCGCTCCCCGGTCAGGATGTAGTCCAGCACCACCAGGCGACCCAGGTCATGCTGCGCCTTGGCGCTGAAGAACGACGGCATCCACACCAGCGTCTGCGTATCGTCGCCCCGATAGTCGGCCAGACGTGCCAGGTCGTCAGCGGGTGTGAACTTCGGGTCGTCGAACGGAAAGTCGATAACCACCGTCCAGGTACCCGGACGCCCGCGCAGCTTTTCGTCCGACATCTCGCGGACGTTCTCGAACAGCACCTCGACTTCGCGCTTCGTCCCGCGCCACAGCACCGCGTAGGTGGCGAACAGGTCGTTGGTATCGGTCACGCCAAGCTGCTCGAACAGCATCTCGCGCACGCGGCGTCGGCGGTTGCCGGGGTTGTCGCTGGAGGCTGCCGGGCCACGCACGATGGGCTCAATGTCCACGCCGGTGACCTGGATCGAGATCAGGGAATTGGTATCGTCGGTAACCTTGATCTCGCCGATGTCGGCCGCCCACTCCTTGCACTTGCGAAGCACGTCCTGAGTTTCACGGCCGGGGATGGGCGAGCGAATCGTGCCGTGGTTCAGTGCGGCCAGGCGTTGCGCGGTCAGGGCCTTGAGAGAATCCACCTCGGGCACCAGGGCGCTCAGGAGCAAGGTCTTGATCAGCCGCGCATCGTTGCGCAGCGCTCTGGCCTTGGCCGGATCGGCATCGCCGATGCGAATGTTCTCCCAAGTCACGCCATGCTGCCGCTCCAGATGCGGCAACAGCTTCTGTCTGTAGAGCCGCTTGGCATTGTCGAAGTGGATGCGCATTGCCTCGGAGAACGGCTCGTCGCCATCGGCGATCACGTCGAACAGGTCGCCGACCGGGATGATCTGGCCTAGTTCCAGGTCATCACGCCGATCCACCAGCAGTTGCAGCATCAGCTTCAAGGCCGTGCGCTCACGCTGCAAGGCCGCCGACACGGCAATCAAGGTCTGCACCAGCGCCGGGCTGAACGGATAGACCTTGCGGAACATTTCCTTGTCCGCGGTCTCGGTCAGCAGCGTGTTCCAGACCTCGGGCCTGACCTTCTGGAAGTCATCGAAGGCATTGCCCAGCGTCTGCCGTGCCGTTTCCGACGTCGGCCGGAGCACTCGCTTCTCGGCGATCGCCGGTAGGTTACGGTCCTCCAGCGTGATGCGATGGAAGCGCGCTTCCCAGTGGCGCAACACGTCGCTGAACTGCAACTGCAGCGAGCCTGCCAAATTCTCGCCGACCAGTTCGCGCAGGTCGCGCTGCCGCGCGACGAAGCTGACCAGCGGAATCGGGCGATCGGCGTTGCCAGCTTCCACCAGCTTGACCAACTTGGTGCCTTCGCTGCTGACGAAGCTCACATCGGCTGCCCGGCTGGCCAGCCACAGGATCAGCTCGTCGAGGAACAGGATCACCGCGTCGTAGCCGAGCGCCTTGGCGTGGCGGCTCATGATGCTGAGGCCGTCGTCGAGCGGCACGAAGGCCTCGCCGCGGCTCTCGGCCACGTCGGCGATGGCCGTGAAGTAGCGGCTGATCAGGTCGCCGACCAGGCGAACGCGGTCGTCGCCGCTCGGCGGCTCCAGCATCGCGGCTTCAAAGCTGGCTGCATCCCAGCCACCGCTCAGGTCGCCCCAGCCGCTGTCATCCCCGCCGCAGCCGTCCGAGCCTTCGTTCAGGTCACGGAAGAAGGCCTCGTCACCGATGCGGTTGCGCATGCGTACCGCATCCTCGAACAGGCGCTCCGACAGATAGAAGCCCGGGATCGGCGCATCCGGATGCCGCTTGCGCACGAACTCAGCGTAGCCGCCAAGGATCGCCGACTCCATGCTGCGCGCACCGATCATGTGATACGGCACGAGCAGGAACTTGCGGTCCTGGGTCCAGCCGTTGTGCTGGGCGACGACGTTGGCCAGCTCGGGCATCGAGCGCGCCGACACGTTGTTGTCGAGCAGCAGGTTGAGTACCGCCATGAAGTGGCTCTTGCCGGAGCCGAAGCTGCCATGCAGATACGCTGCCTTGCTGGTGCCGCCCTGGACCGATTGCTTGATGAAGGTCAGCGCATCGTTGAAGCAGGCGTTGAGTTGCGGCGTCACGACGTAGTCGCGCAGCGTTGCCTCGGCATGCGCCACGCCGTCGGCGAGCTTTAGAACGAAGTCGCCCTGATGCACCTGTTCCGGAATCGCAATCAGTTCTCTGATCAGTGTCATGGTTGTTGTTTTCCCTGTTTCCGGCGTCCGGACTGATACGTCATTTTGGTCATGCCGCCTTCTTGCGACCGCGCTTAGCCGCAGTAACCGCCGGCTTCCAGGCGCGTAAGTCATCGAGCGTGTATTGCAACGCGCGCGCTTCGTCGGTCACGAAGCTCTCGTAATAGTCGCCCATGCGCGCCCCGAAATCGGGGTTCATGTCGTTGTGCCACTGCTTTAGCCAGGGCACCAGTTCCAGCAAGCCGGTGAGCAAGGGCTGCAGCCGCTCTCGACTCCAGCCCTCGCGCTCCTTCATGTCGATGAAGTACGTGGCCAAAGCCGTGGCTTGCTGAAGGTGATCCCAACCGGCCCACGCAATGACAAGACTGCCGTCGGCGCCGCGTTCGCAACCGGGGTAGCTGATCCAGCGCTCCTTGGGCACGTCCAGGCCACCGCGCAGTTGCCAATAGTCGGCCTTCAGGAAGTCCTTGCTCTGGTACTTGGGCGGCACCGGTATCTTGCCCACGTTCTCGCCCGCGTCTTCGCGGCGCTGCAAATTCCAAACGTCTTCCCACTGGGCACGTTTACGCAGTCCCGTGTCGGCGTACCGCAGCACGGGCAAAAATGGCACGGATTCGGCGGCCACCAATTCAGCAACTAGTTGTCCGACGTCGAAATCGACATGGCCAACGTACAGTGAGCCAATACTCATGAATTCGGCGTCCGTGTGGGCTGCGTCGGTCAAACGGTTGGTCGTAGTGAGCTGCGGCGGATGGTCTCCATCGGCGCGCCAAAATCGTGGGGATTCGAGCCGATCAAGCAGCCAGTCGCGGAGGGCGTTGCGCTCGTGGTCGGCCCATGAAAGTCCTTCCCATCGACGCTTACAGTTCATGCTTTCGACCAAGCCAATGTTGCGGTCGCTTTCGATCAGTTCGATACGGCGCTCCACTACTCGTCGGTACTCCTGCGGCCAGTGGTTCGGGATTTCAACCATCGGAGTGATGCCGAGCCACTCAAACCACCGCGTTTCGAACCCGCCTTGTGCAACCCGTCTCGCAATGGCGATTTCAAAAGCGCGCTCGCCAAGGGCTACTTCTGGTGGCGATGCGTAGGTAATGGCGTCAATTGTCCCGCTGGCGGGAAGCACACCGTATAACCCGTAGCAGTACCAGTCCAATTCTTCCTGCCAAGCGATCATCTGTCGACGTAAGCTCTGTGCCTGCGCACAAGCAGCGTCGAAATCTTCACGTGTTGGCACGTGGCGACTCCCATCGGCGGTTCCTGCAAGAAGTGCGGGAGGAAGCGTTGCGGCCAACTCGGCATTGAGGCGATCAAGTTTGCATGCAAGGGCGAGTGGGCGCGATCCGGTGAGGGGGAACTCCTTCAAAGCCGTTGAGCTGAACTCGTAGAAGTCATGCCACTTTTCGTCCTTGCTGCTACCGCCACCCGGCCCGCCCTTGTTGTGGCAGACCTGTTGGAACCAAAAACAGGCGACCGACGAGTTGAGCAACCCGAGCAAACCAAGATGATCATCGTCCGTCGCACCAGACTGCAATTTGATGACGTTCGCCGACTGCTTGAAGACCATTCCACCTCGTTCGATCGCGAAGTGATTGTGGGTAGCAACGAACGCGGAGGCGATGCCGACTGGGTTCCGAAAGCGCTCCGGAAAGAACATTGAATGCTCGTACCACTTTAGTCCTCGATCTTCGATGTAGTTTCCGAAATCCTTGCGTTCCTTCAATAGGCGTCTGTAGGCCCATAAATGGCACCAGAGTTGTTCTGGGAGTTCGGGAAGTACCGATGCAGACCGAATGTCGTAGGGGAAGATAGTTTCGATGTCATAGTCAATAGAGAAATCGCGAACGTATTCGCCTTCGACCAATGGCACTGTATAGCCGCGAATTCCAGTCCTGTCTGCCCAACGGCGCGGTACGAAGAATGCCCCGTCTTCGCCAGTGTGAGTTGTTCGGCCCACAGCAGAAACTAAGGCGGCAAGCTTTCCAGTTGCGACCTCATTGATAGCGTCGAGGAGGTCGCTCGCACCGCCACCACCGATGCTCCAAGGATGGCGCCCAAATGTTTCTCGCAGCCCGTCAGCGACGCTGACAAACTCGCTTTCCGACCCCGCATGTTCGATCTGATCGACGATGGCCGACCACACAAAGCCATGGGCCGGATCCTCAGGCGTAGTCGGTTCCCCCTTGATGCCCATGACGGTGCGTACGACATCGCTCACGGGCGCGCGGTGGCGACCGAAGAGGATCACAGTGGGGGTTCCATGGCCCGGGATGTAAGCGCCAGATGTGTCCACAACGTGCGTAATGTCAAGCCGCGGTAGCACTTTCTCGATCAGCTTCGACCCAAACTCGCGCTTCATGAACGAGTTGGATGTGATCATTCCAATGAAACCAGCGGGTTGTGCGCCCCGTCCAGTGAGGGCAAGCTCGAAAAATCGCTCTGTGAACGGGGCGCCGAGCGAATACTTCATGTGGCAACTTGCGAAGTGTTTCCGGTAAGCCGCATTAAGCGCTGCATCTTTCACCACTATGTAAGGTGGATTACCCACTACCGCGTGGTACTGCATGCCAAGAATGCGCTGTACGTCGATCAAATCTTCCGTGGCGTAGGCGTGAGCAAGGCCTGTATCCGAAAAATGTTCGGCGCTTTGAAACATGTCGTCCGTAGCGGTGAGACCAAAGCGCATGCCATGCAACAGGCTATCGCCGATGGCCACATGGATAGTGAAATCTGGGGCCGCGGCAATTCGGTGCACGTCGCTGGCCTTCAACGCGGCCAAAAGCAGCCGGAAGCGCGCAATGGCCACCGCGAATGGGTTCAAGTCAATACCGGCCACTGCGTTCAGCGCCCTCTGCGCGATGTCCCGACGATTGCGGCCCGGCTCGTTGCTTGACCATTCCTCGACCAAGCGATGGAAGCCGCCCAGCAGGAAGTGCCCCGAACCGCAGGTGGGGTCAATCATCCGCACTTCGCGATAGCCGAACTCCCGAATAGCTGGGGTCAGCGTCCGGTCGAGAATGAATTCCTCTACGAACTCCGGCGTCTGAAGCAACGCGTAGCGTTTGCGGGTGGACTCGCTCAGGTCCTGGTAGAGGTCGCCGAGGAAGCGTGTGTTCCACGTTGGGTCGGTGAAGTCACGAATCAGCACCCCGGAATCGGCGGCGACCTCCTGCCAAAACTGCACCACTGCCATCGCAGCATCACCGCTGACGCCCAGGCGAAAAACCGGGTTGTGCGCTTCGTCGAAGAAGGTGTGAAGGCCCGGCAAGGTACCGGCCTCCTGGAAACACCCGATGAGATAGTCGCGATCGTTCTGATGCGGATGCTCTCGAAAGTAAGCATCATGCCGGTCACGCGCCAATGCCAGCCGCCCTGACTGAGGCGTGCCGCTGATCCACGGCCGGTCCACCAGTTCGTTGTCTTCGATGAACCGCAGGAACACGCAGCTCAGCAGCCAGTGCACACCGGCCTGGGTAATGACCTGCTCGACCCACGATTCGAAGGTCTCTGCCGTGCGCTCGGCGTCACGCGCCGCCTTCCACTCGGCCTGAAGCTGGGAGCGAAGTTCCGGCACCTCGCTCGCTGGGCTGAGCGCGCGTTCGCGCAGGTCGTCTTCAAGCCGCTTGAGTAGGCGGGTCAGATCAGCTAGTAGGACTTTCGCATCAATCATCAGAGGGCTTCAATTCGTGCGCAATTTCTGCGTTCAAACCGCGGAGGCTGCGCGGTGCAGGTTCTTGGCCCAGGCGACGGGAACATTCGCCCACTGGGTGGAAGTGATGACCGGTACGGGTACATCATCGACGGTGGGCAGACCGGTGGCCGCCATCGGCAGCAGCATCCACAGGCTGCCGAGGTTGCCCGGCCGGCCGACTTCGTCGCGCAGGTCGTCGATCAGCGGCATCAGGCCATAGCGGGCGATCAGGCCCGAATTGACCAGCAGCACCGGTGCGGTGGCGTCGAGCAGCGTCTGCTTCACCTGCGGCAGCGCCTTGTGCACCAGGCGCATCAGACGGCTCCAGTCGGTGCTGGTCGGCGCAGCGCCGTCGGCCATGAGCACGACATTCCAGTTGACTTTCATCGCCTCGGCCTGCTGGCGTAGGGCCTTGAGCATGAGTGTGTCAAAACTCACCCGCTGGCGGCCGAAGCGGCGCAGCAACTCGGCTTCGATGTAGTGCGCAAGACGGGGCTCGACGGTCAGCACGAGAAAACCGCCGGCCTTGTGCGCATAGGCCAGACGATCTTCGAGCTTCTGCGCCTCGATCGCCGGGGCGGATGCCTCGTCTGTGCCGATGTCCGGCGCCGGCAAGCCTCGCTCCATGGCCGTGGCGGCGCGGGAGTATTGGGTGGTGCTGCCGGCTGACGGCCCAAGCGCTTGCGTCGAAGGCACATAGCCCGGGCCGGCCGGCGCATCGTCGCGCCAGACCAGCAGCGCGCCAACGTCGCTCAGCAACGTGTCGAGCAGCGGGCGTTTCGGCAGCGGTTGCGCCTCGGGGTAGCGGCCGGCGACTCGGTCCTGCACGTCTTTCAGCTTGAGGAATCGCACACCCATCAGCGCGCCGAGCGATTGGCGCAGCGCCAGCGAAGCGGCCATGCCGCGCGGATAGATTTCCTGCCGGCTGGACAGTGCAGCACGCTGCGATGCGGCGGTGGCAAGACGAAGTAGACGCTGTGCCGAGAGCGCCGGGTTGGCTTCCGGCGCGGAGACCGACTCCAGCGTTTCGAGGGCCCTCTGCGGTGTCAGCAAAGGCTCGGCCTGCGCGCAGGCGTCGGCTGACGCTCCGAGCCGACGGGCGTATTCGGCCAACTCGGCCGAAACGGCGATCAGCGGCAACGGGCGGTGCTCGAATTCCTGAAAGCGCAGACGCTCCAGGTGGGCTTCGGCCTCGCAGCAGGCGCGTACGACGGCAGTTGCCAGGCGCAATCGCTCGACATCGTCCTGCGAGGCGCAGCCGCGCATCGCGAGCAGCGCCGATGCCAGTTCGGGCACCGTCATCACGCCGCCCTGGGTGGAGAGCAGGCTTTCGAAGTGGTTACGCAGTTCGGTGAGCTGCGGAGTCTTCAACCAGCGCTCGCGGGCTTTCAGCAACGCGGCAGAGGCGTCGTTGCGGTCGATCGAAAGCGCGTTTGCAGCAACGCCCAGCGGCGTCCATAAGGTCGAGCCTTGGACCTCTTCCAGACCGAGGTAAATAGCCAGTGCGGTTTCTTCGGCACGGTCGTCGCCGGCCGGCCGGCGTGGCAGTAGCTGTGCCGCCAATTCGTTGACGCTGATGGCGCCGGCCGATGCTGAATCGTCGTCGGCCTCGTGCAACGTCGGGCGGCCTTGGACGAGGTCCGGCCGGATGGCGGCCAGGGCTTTAGCCTTGAGGCGGATTTCCTTGCGGATGCGGTCACCGACGCCGCGCAGGTAGCGGAAGCGGACGCGGTCGACCGCCAGCAATTCCCGCGCGTTGTGGATGGCCATCGCTTCAAGCACGTTCTGCGCTTCGACGCTGTAGCCCAGCTCGGCCATGTTGGTGCTGGCGGTGGCCAAGCGGGCGACGGCTTCGAACGGGTCGGCCGACTGTTGGCTCGCCGACGCGCCGGCCTCGAAAACCCGGCGCCAGTCACGGAGCATCTCTTCGGCGTTGTCGAAGCGCTTGATCGGGTTGCGGTTCAGCGCTTTGGCGAAGAACGCAGTGAAACCGTCGCGCAGCAAGGGGTCGAAACGCTCGGCGGCCAGCGTGGCTTCGCAATCGAGCATCGAGGGCTGCGTCTTGCCGTCGCCCCAGCGCGGCGGTACGCCGGTGACCATTTCGTGCAGCGTGACGGCGAGCGCAAAGCGCTCGGCTTGAAGATCCCAGCGCGCGGGTTTGCGCAGCGAAAGGAAGGGGTCCAGATAGGGATGCGTGCCGGCGGAGATATTCTCGGCCGACGTGCGGGTGAGCGAGAAATCGAACAGCACCAGTTGCAGCTTGCCCCGGGTGCCGGCCTGCGACATGCCGATGTTATCGGGCTTGATGTCACGGTGTGCCACGCCCTGCTGATCGAGGTAGTCGACCGCCTGGATCAGTTCTTCCCCGAAACGTTGCAACAGATCGAGCGACAGGCGGGCTTCTTCGCGGATACGGTCAGCCAGCGTCTTTTCGCCAGCCTTGTGTATGAGCAGCGCGGTGCGACCATTGACGGTGAGCGTGCGCTGCCACCTGACGATGTTCGGATGACCGAGTTTCGAGAGCGCTTCGCCCTCGCCGGCAAGCCGTTCGTTGAGGCTGGCATCGAGCGCGACTTTCAGGACCATCTCGTCGTTGCTGCCGTCCTCGCGGACCAGCAGTACGTCGGCCGACGAGCCCCGGCCCATCTTGCGGATGACCGTGAAGCCGCCTTCAATACGCTCGTCGGGTTTGGCCTCGGCCGGATCGACGGTGGCCTCGGGTTCGGGGGTCGTCAGTTCGTCAACGACGTTGTCGAGGTCTTGCAGGAACTCGTCGATGGTGCCATACCGGCCCATCACGTCGGGATTGGTGCTGTACTGAATGAGGTCCTGAAGCTGCTTGCCGCAACCGTCCAATACATCCGACAGTCGCAGGCCTTGCCCGATGCGCAGCTTTTCGGCGAGATCGAGGACGGAGCTTGCCGGCGGCCGGCCAGAGAAGACGTGATAGGTGATGGCACCCAAGCTGAAGACGTCCAGACTCGGACCGTGCTGTGCCTCGGATTGTGAGGTTTCCGGGGCCAGGTAGACCAGGCCAGGGTCCTCGACATACTCCTCGACGTGCATGGTGCCGCCCACCGTCCGACGCGCCGGATCGACGGTGTCGCTGTTCTGCGTGCCTTCCCGCGTGCCCGTCTGCCAGTTCATGATGCGCGGCCGCGGCGTGGCGCCGGCAACGTCCTGAACCAGTACGCTTTGTGGGCACAGCGCGCGGTGGTACAGGCGCTTCTGGTGGGCGTACTTGAGGGTCTCGGCCAGGTCTCGCACAATCTGTAGGCGCTGGTCGACGTTGAGCAGTTGGCCCATCTCGCGCAGCAGGAAGTCGAGCCGGATTGCTTTGGGGTCGTGATCGAAAATGAGGGCCGGGCCGAGTTCGGTGTCCTGGTAGTCCTTGACCTTGACGATGCCTGGGTGGTCGATGCCTTCGAGGATCTGGAACTCACGCTGCGCCTGGCGGACCAGCGACTTGCGCGCATCGGCAGTGGCGGCAGCGGCGACGGTGTAGATGCGAACGCGCCGGCGCACCGCATCCATCGCGGTGTGCGTGCCTTCCCAGTCCTGATAGGACGCGCCCTCGGACAACAGCGCGCCGAGCTGGTAGTCGCCCACCTTGCGATGCTTGTTTGAAGGCCGGATTCCGGCCTCCGCCATCGCGCGGGCGAGTACACGGGCGTGCTGGTGGTCAACGTGGGTCTGCTGGATCTCGCGGGCGCTGCCGGTGCCGTTGTGCAGCGCGCCGATGATGCCGACGTCGGATTCGCTTTCCGGTTGACCTCGCAAGTAGGTGCTTGAACGGGCCGTGCCACTTAGCTTGCAGTTGAGACTGGTGGCCGACAGGAAAATCAGCGGCTCCACGAAGGGCAAGCGCACCTTCGCTTTGAACACCGAAGACTGCCGCCGCAACAGGCTGGCGAGCCGCTTCGCCTTGCGGTTGGCGAGGATGAGCGGATTGTCGTAGGCACGTTCTCGACCATCGGTAATCCACAGCCAGGTGTGTGCATCGCCGGTGACTACGCCGGGCCGGCTCTTAATCTCGATGAGAAAGAGACCCGCCGGCGTGAGGATCAGCGCGTCGACCTCGTTAACCTTCCCTTCCTCATCGATGAATTCGAAGTTGGTCCACGCGTGCCAGGGCTCGCGATCGGGAAGGTGATTTCGAAGCCAGTCCAGGGCCTCGCGCTCCCACGCGAACTGAGACTGGGAAACGGCCTGCCAGCGGCTGAGGCTCATGGGCATTTAGGTCGCTCCAGCAACAGGCTTGTCGTCATTTCGCTGAGGTTCATCCGGAACGATTTCCAGCAAATCCCCCAGCCCGCACCCGAGGACCGTACAGATTCGCTCAAGCGCGGCGAGATCGACTCTGGTCGCCCGATCACGTGTCAACGCGGCGACTGTGCTTCGATTGACATGGGCCAATCGCGCCAGCTCTGCTGTTTTCAGCTGGTGGCGGAGCATTAGTTCGACGAGATGCGAGCGGACCATGGAATCTCAATTAATCGCGGGGTGTTGCGCAGGATAGCACGTTTTGTTGAAATACAATGATATAGCCATACATATTTGAGCGTGGGTTGGAGCATGACTCGAGCCTCTTCGGCGATCCACTGCCGATGAGTTGTGGCCGCCCAGCATTAAATTGTGCGTTGTAGTAAGTGACTGACGGATATTCCTATTCTCCGTCACCAAGCTGCCTCTCAACTCGCGCCTTGTACTGAATGCCTCCTCTCGCTCTCAGTCACTAAAGCGCACGAACCAACATTGGACCTGGGTCTACGGGGCGGCCCGTATCCATCGCAGAAGCGCTCCGGGAAGGTGCCGTAAGCTGTCACTCAAGTTCGCTACGGCCGCTAACAGCGTGACCGGATCGCGTTGCGACGTGACGAGACTGGCGTCCATTCCAAGGGCAGAGGTCCCGCCGTCGGATTCGTCGTCGCGAAGGTCCTCTCTGCAGAGGGAGGGTTGGGACACCTTTGTCATACTAGGGGAATCGATCTTCATCGGCCTATCGGCCTATTCGCTGGTGGCGAAATCCCCCGCATTAGGTACCCATTCCCGGGGGACACCACAGCCTCGACTGCCTATCCTTCAGTCATGCGCTCATATGAGCAATACGACGCCACGGAATCGAGGTCACTGCCATGTTCACCGCCACACCGACCACTCGCCAGCAGAGCACTGCACCGCGCATTGAGGATCGTGGCGCACAGGATGTCATTGAGACGCGCCTGTGGCTCGACGAGCACGACTGGCTCTACCGCCTGCTGCGCAGCACAGACAATGTGTCGCCGACCTTCCGCTTTCCCGATCTCATCAGCGCCAGCGTCTCACTGGTCTTCTCGCATGAGGGTGCACCTGCGCGCATTTTCAAGTTTCTCGGGACCGAATTGGTCCTTCGCTCCCCCGAAACACCGCGCCGCCGCGAATCGATGTGGCGATACCAGTACGAGTTGCTGTTGGACCTGCAACGTTCGCCCGCCAACCGGCACCCCAATCCAAAATTCCAGCTCGACCAATTGACCACGGCCTGCGTCGCCCTGTGCCGGGCAGAGGATGACTCGGGCGCCAGCATACTGCGGCAGGCACGCCGCAACATGGCCGAACGTTCCCATCGCGGGCGCGATGCGCCGCCCGGCTGAGGCTTACGACGCCTTAACTAGTGCCCCTGACTGGCATCCACCCGCTCCTGACCCGCTCGCTCACCGTCACCCTGCCCGGCTAGACGCCGGACGTACCCGAACCCGACCCTGACCGTCCGCGCACCGCCGACGGCCCAGACCTCGCTGCCCGCCCCCGGTGGGTCGTTCCGGTTTCGTTGGAGAGGTGACTCATGCGTCTGCCGCTGTACTTTGCTGGTCTGGCTGCCCTGGCGACCGCGCCCACCTGGGCGCGGGCCTGCTGGGAGGAGGCGGCCCAGCACTACGGCATCTCGGCCGACTTGCTCTATGCCGTTGCCCGGGTCGAGTCGAACCTGAACCCCCAGGCCGTCAACCGCTCGCACCTCCAGCGCACCGGGTCCTACGACATCGGCCTCATGCAGATCAACAGCGGCCACCTGCGGACCCTGTCCCGTCACGGCATCAAGGAAGCCGATCTCTTTGATCCCTGCACCAACATCCGGGTCGGCGCATGGCTGCTGGCCGACAGCTTTTCTCGGCGGGGAGCGACGTGGGATGCCGTCGGCGCCTACAACGCGGCCTGCTCGCAACTCAAGGGGCAGGACTGCATCGAGGCCCGCGCCCAATACGCCTGGCGGGTGTACCGCCAGTTACCCGCACAACGCAACGCGCAGCTGGGCAAACACTTGGTAGCGACGGCGACCACGATTCCCGCCCTGATGTCGGTGAGGGTCTCGCCATGACAGCTCACTTCCTGCTCCGTGTCACTGCGCTCGGTCTCGTCGCCAGTTGTATAGCCCTCGTATCGTCGTGCAGCTTGTTTCGCACGTCGGTGCCGACCGAGCCCGCAGGCGCGCATGCGGTGGCGCCTCCGCGGTTGGCCCAACTCGACTTCAGCCGTCGAGCCATGTTCGCGCAGTGCATACCCCCCGCATGCCCCACCCGGACGCCCAAGACGCTCGCCTCGGAAACGCCCAGCCAGCCGATCGGGCGCGAAGCCGCATTCACCCCGGCCGAATCCGTCGCCCCAGCCCCAGCAACGACGCCGGAGATCGCGCACACGGTCACGGTGCAGTTCGGCCTGGGCAGCGCCAAGCTGAGTCCCGCCGCGCGTTCCCAACTGAACCGGGCCATGGGCGACGCTCTCCACGTGCGCCGCATCAAGATCGTCGGCCGCACCGACAGTACCGGGCCGTTGGCCTTCAATGAATCGCTGGCCTTCGCCCGCGCCCTCGCGGTTCGCGACCACCTCCGCAAGGCCCATCCGGCGCTGGCCGCCACGCTGACGCTGCAGGCGCGAGGGGCGTGCTGTTTCATCGCATCCAACGACACCCTGGCCGGCCGCATGAAGAACCGGCGGACCGAGGTGGTCTTTCAGATGAGCGGCGAGAACCTGCCATGACACCGCACCGGTCGTCCGCTCAGATCCCAGTCCTTCACCCGTCGAGCACTCGCGCTCCCACCTGCAGGCGCATCCCTACGCCCACCCGACTTCCTACCCCTATCCGACTTTCAACGCTCCACCCATGCCCGGAGGTTTTCATGAACACTGCAGTCCTTGTTTCTTCCCCCCGCGTCACCACACGCAAACCGATGACCGTCGCGATGCTGCTGGCGATGATCGTCGTCGGCCTCGGCACCGCCTTTCCCGGCTATGCCCTGGACCTCGTCGCCTTCACCGGCATCACCGGACCGCTCACCTCGGCCCTGACCCAGATCGCTGCGCTCGGACCGGGAATCAAGGCTCTGGTCGGATTCGTCGGTTTCGTGGTCGCGCTCATCTCGCTTTCCGCGCTACGCAACTTCGGCCCGGTCCTGTTCTACGTGGGCCTCGCCATCTTCGCCGCCGTGGGTCTCGTGATCGCCGGCGCGATCATGGGCGCCGTCATCTGACGCCAGCATCGACACCCAGGAGCCCGATATGCAAGCGGACACCTATATCCCGCGGCGTCTCGATGACCAATGGAAGATCGGCTTCTGGGATGTCGATGTCGCCGCGCCGATCCTGTTCATGTTCTTCGTCGGCTATCTATCCGGCAGCAAGTTGTCCTTCGCCGTCTGCATGGCGATGGGCATCTTCGTCTCGCGCTGGATTTCGCGCATCAAGGCGGACAAGCACCCGGCCTTCGCCATCCACTGGCTGTACTGGCATCTGCCCGCCAGTCCGTTGACCGCGATGCGGGCCACCCCGCCGTCGCACCTGCGCCGCATGGTCGGGTGAGCCCGGAGAACGCCCATGGACTTCGAACGGCTCAACGGCGACATCAAGGAGATGCGGCGCCGCAATCGCGGGCTGGGTCTGGCGGTCGGCGTGCTCGCTGCCGGCCAGATCCTCGCCCTGGTGGTGATCCTCAACCTGCTCGGGACGGTGCGCACCGTGGTCGTGCCGCCCTCGCTCAACAAGACCTTCTGGGTCACCCGCGACCAGGCCAGCAACGAATACCTCGAGCAGATGGGCAGCTTCATCGCCTGGCTGATCCTCGACGTGACGCCGGCGTCGATCGACTGGAAGAAGGACGTCCTCCTGGACTACGTCGAGCCCGAGCAGTACGGCCCGCTCAAGACGCGGCAGGAAGTGGAGGCCGAGCGCCTCAAGCGCATCAACGCCGCCACCGCGTTCGCGCCCCAGCAACTCGTTCCCAGCGAGGCGGCACAGAGCGTCGTCATCCGCGGGCGCCTGCGCACCCTGGTCAATGGCTTCGAGACGGCCCACGAACTCAAGGCCTACCTGATCGAGTTCAGCTATGCCGGCGCGCGCATGCACCTGAAAGCCTTCAAGGAGGTGCCCTATGCGAGCAAATAGACCAGCACGTAATCCAATCGCAACGCCGCTGCGGCGCATCGGCACGGCATTGTTGGCGATTGCCATGGTCGCCGGGGTGATCCAGGCAGCGCCCGCCCATGCCCTGCAGCTCGTCGAGGCCAGCGACGGCGTTTCGGTCGAAGCCATCCTCTCGATCAAGGAGCCGACCCGCATCCGCATCGAGAACGCGCCGATCACCGACGTGTTCGGCAACATCCTGTCGAGCAACTGCGGCCCGTCGCCGGCGCTGCCCGCGAGCCCGGGGACGGCGGCGCCCGGGGCCGGCCTGCCGGCGGTCAATCCGGGCGGCGAGATCGTGCTGGAGTGCGACCGAGGCAAGGGCGAGATCTACATCCGCCCGGTAGGCGACTCGGCCAAGCCGGTAAACCTGTTCGTCTCGTCGGCCGACGCCACCTACACGCTGCTGTTGCGCCGTGCCGACACGCCAGCCGACACCATCGTCATCCGCGACAAGACGCCCAAGGCGTTCAGGGCGACGGGGGCGGCTCAAGCGGCGGCCGGGCCGTCGCCCAATCCCATCCGGGCGATGAAGGCCCTGCTGGTGGCAATGGCCTCGGATCGCGTGCCGGCGGACGTCCAGGTGGAAGAAGTGCACCGCGCGATCCTGCTTTGGACGGAAGTGCGCTTCTCCTTGGTACGCCAGTACGAGGGGCGCGGTCTCATCGGCGAGAAGTTCCTGCTGCAGAACGTCGGCACCGAACCCATGGTGGTGGCGGAGCAGGAGTTCGACCGTCCCAATAGTGAACTGAGCGGCGCTGTCTCCGGCATTG
>JACPUX010000026.1 GCA_016192065.1 Betaproteobacteria bacterium | reverse complement strand
ATTCACTCCTTGCCCCTCCTCAGTTCGAGGGGCGATGATGTCCTGTCGCTGCCAGAACCCGCCGACTATGTCATCGGCTTAGGCTCTGCTGGGGGATTTTGAAGTGGCCATCACTGGGGGAATTTGGGTGGCCGCCGGGGCATGGAGCACCGCCTTTGCCCGCGATAGCGGTGGCGAAATTTTTGTCTTTGCTCCTAGTCCTGACGCTGCTGAGCGATGCTTCTTTGTTGTTCCTTGGCTCGACGAGTGCTTCCGCATCTTCGGAAGCCTGCATTTCTGCGCACGTCGACTCCACCGGCTTCGTCCGCTCGGTAGTTCTATCTCCAATTGTCGAGGAACTGCTCTTTGCCGGGTTTCTTTTCGCTGTTCTGGGATCTCGAATCGGAACCTCACTTGCCATTTTGTTGGTCGCATCGCTGTTTTCAGTGCTTCATCTGCCATCGGGCTTCGATCAATTTCTGTCGCGCCTTCTCTACATGTCGGGCTCCTGCTTGTTGGTTCTGAAGTTTGGCGTCATCTGGCCGTCTATCACCTATCACGTCCTGAACAACTTGGCGCTCCTAACAATGGACCAAGCAAGGCAGTTGTGCGAGTACATGGCTTCTGGACAAGGGGGCTGGGAACGTAGTGAATACATATTGCCCGCAGTGTACGGAGCGTTCTTATGGATCTGGGCTAGACGTCAGGCGTATCAGCGCATAGTCGCCGGTTAGCTCACCGATGCGAAGGGACGGGATGCCAACGCGAATTGGCGAGGACTTGAATCGGCGCGCGCGGCATGCCTAGCAGGGGAGGGATTCGATACCGCTGATTCGGGGTCTCCGAGCTCATCCGCCTGCGGGAGAACGGCGGCGCCGGAACCCGCACGCGCTCCACAAAAACGCGTTTGCATGCGCGGCTACCACACCGCTTCACCCGCGTCAATCGGCCGTTCGGCCGATAGCTGCGTGGCGGCGCATGTAGGATCATTCTCGTGCACTTCGGCTTTCTGCTTTCAAGGATTTGCTGACGCGGTCTTTGGAGACACTTTGGGTACTGACGACAACGACGCTCAGGAACGGTCCGGGTTTTGATTCGATGTACCTGCCCCGAGCTTCGTTTCGGGTGCGAAGTTCGGGATGGTCGTCACGATCGTCGCCTTCCCAATTTCAGAGCTTCCACAGATGGCCGCCCGTGCGAATCAGGTCCCCTGATGGCCTATCGCAACCTACCGCCCGCACGCAAGTTCGCCAGCCGCTCCCGACGCAACATGACCCCACTACAGGCACTGAAAGACATGTTGCCGTGCTGATCGGCGCGGGCGTGACCGGAACAACGGTCGCACCAAGTCCGATTCCTGAGCCCGCCTGAGCGCAACCAAGAACAGCAGAACCGGACTATTGCCTTTGTCCTCCATGAGCCCCCTAAATTCCCCGCCGGTGCGCGCTGCCCCCCTTCCCGGCGGCGGCGACCCGACTGGCGAACTCGGTGACGTGCCTGACGCCCTCGCCGACTCAGAGCAGACCCCTGCGCCGCCCGCCGGGCGGGCGGCGAAAATCGAATTCATCGGCTCAGCAGGTGAGTATGCACGCATATGGTATGTGAACCGCATTCTCTCTTTGTTGACCCTGGGGATCTATTCGGCCTGGGCCAAGGTGAGGCAGAGGCAATACCTCGCCTCGCACACTTTGATCGATGGCGTGCCGCTGGTCTACGAAGGACGCCCTCTGCCTATTCTGTATGGGCGCTTGCTGGCCTTTGCCATTCTGGGCGTCGCCTGGGGCTTGCAGACCTTGTTCCCTTGGGCCAGGCCAGCTGTCGTTATTGTGATGATACTGGCCGCACCATGGTTTGTACTGAGCACGCTGGCATTTAATGCCCGCAACCATAGTTGGCGCGGCTTGCACTTTCACTTCACCGGATCCTTTCGCCAAGCGGCCAAAGCAGTGTATCCCTTGCTGGTTTGGCCGGCATCCGCGCTTGCGTTCTGGGCACTGGGCCAACTGGGCACCAATCGGCTTTCCGAAGTTTGGGAATACTGGGTGCCGCTACTGATCTACGCGCTGCTTTTCCCGTGGACAGCCGCCGCGATCGTCTGCCTGAAGTTCGACGGCCTGCGGCTTGGCGACGCGCGAGTCACCCTGGGCGCGAAACCACGGGACATCAATGCGCTCCATTACCGCGTGGGTGGACGACGCTTCATGAAACTGCTGTTGGGTGGCGTCGTCGTTTGCGGGCTGATTGCACCGCGCCTGGGTCCAGAGTTCGGTGGCGCCATGACCACGGTGGTTCTATTGATTTACGTTGCTCTCGCAAGCGGCTACGTCGGGGCACGCGGCTTCAACTTGATTTTGCATCGCCTGTGCCTAGCCGACCGCTTGCGCTTTCGCAGCGCCTTGTCCCTCGAAACCCACGCCCGGTTGTTTCTGCGCAACGCCCTGCTCACGGTGGCCACGCTGGGACTCGCCGCGCCCTGGTGCCAAATCAAGGTGCGCGAAGCGCGTCTGCAGGCCGTCACGATCTACGTCGACGGCAGCCTCGATGAGTTCTTCAAGTCACCCACCCGCAACGAAAGTGCGGTCGGCGAATCGCTTTCCGAGGGCTTGGGTTTGGATTTGTCGCTATGAATCCCGTGGACGAGCAGCCTCCCAAGGCACTGTGGTTCGATGGCCAAAGTTCACGTGCCTGGTCGGCCGAGCTGCGCTCCGAAGGGGAGAGCCTGCTCATCTTGCCGCAGGGCGGCGCCGTGCTGCGGGTGGCACGACCGAAACTCGAATGGCTGGGCGGATGCGATGCGCCGCGGCCGATTCTGCGCACGCCGGATGGCGGGCAGTTGCTCCTGCCCAGTCGCGAGTTCGCCGTCGAACTCGGACTCCAGCCGCCCCAAGAGACGCTCCTGCGTCGCACCTTGGCGACCACCCCAGCGCTGATGGTCGCGCTGTTTTTGTGGTTAACGACGGTGGTATTTCTCGTGGGCTGGGTTCTGCCGCCCGCGGCGGACTGGGTCAGCGTGCATCTGCCACCGAAGATTGAGAAGAGCCTCGGCGCAGAAGCTCTGCGCGCCATCGATGGCGCCCACTTTGCGCCCAGCGAGTTATCCGAAGCAGAACGTGCGCGCATCACCCAGCGAATCAGTGAAATTGCCCGCTCGACCGAGATCCGCGGACTTTCGGTTGAGTTTCGCAAAGGCAACCGGGTTGGCGCTAACGCGCTCGCGGTGCCGGGGGGTGTGGTGATCCTCACCGATGAGCTGGTCGCCTTATTGGGCGATTCGCCGCGCCTCGATGCTGTGGTGGCGCATGAACTCGGACATCTGCACGCCAAACACGGCTTGCGAACGTACTTGCGCCACGCCGGTTTGGGATTGCTGTTCGTCTTTGTGTTGCCCGACCCGGATATGGCGCAAAAGATGGCCGAGCGCTTTGCAAAAGAAGTTATCACGGCCGGTCATTCCCGCGACGCCGAACGCGAGGCCGATGAGTTCGCGCAGCGCTTGCTGGAGAAGACGGGGCGGTCTTCGGATGACCTTGCCGATGCGCTGCGCCTGCTTGCCGCCAAAACCGGCGCCGACGAAAAGCGCAGTGGGTTCCTGAGCAGCCACCCGGGCATCGGGGAGCGCATCGAGGCCGCGAAGGGGAAGGCTGCTGTGAGTTCCGATCGGTGACCGATTACAGGTTCCTTGGTCTATCTTTTCGGCGTTGCCCGCAAGCGTTCCGCTACCACCCGGGTCGCAGGACACTGATCTTTCGATGGGTCGCGGCCTTGTCTTTTCGCGCTTTGGTCACCATTTGCGTTCTATGGGTGGTGGCCGAATCGTGGCCCGGCGCCTTCGCCAATGACAAACCAGGGAGGTTATTGCCCTATGGGGTGGACATTTTGTTTCGCAATGGCGGATTCGAGCGAGTCTTCGCGCGGATTACCTACGCACCGTAACGCGCCCTCGGCCGAACCCCCGACCTGTCCATGGCAACGCGGCCGTCGCATCTTGAGCAGCGCTGGCTTGATTTTGGCCATCGGGCTGACGGGTTTTCTCCCCTGCTCCAAAACCTTTGCGGCCACCCGGAGCCTTAGCGGCCAAGTCATCGACGCGCAGGGGGCCCCCGTGGCCCACGCCCTGGTTTCACTGTTCGACCCGGCGCAGCGTTCGGCCGGTTCCAGCATGTTGCCGTTTGAAACAACGCGCACGGGGCGCGATGGCGCGTTCGCGATCGGCACCCGTAACCCGGGTGAAACGCTCGTGCTCAGCGTCAGCACGCCCGCCGGCTATGCCGAGGCACCCGTGACCGACCGCAAAACCAAAACCCTGCTGCGTTTGACGCATTGCGATCACCCGGTGCGCATCGAGATGATTCAGCGCGGTACACGAGCCACACGCCTGCCGAGCTACCAGTTCCCGGTGCGTCTGTTCACTTCGCCGCCCAAACAGTTCGTGATCGAGACCAAGGCCGAGAAGCCAAGGGTTTGCCTTCCGCCCGGTGAATACACCGCACAGGCCGAGCATTCAAACTATCGCATCGGCCCCTCCAACGTGCTGGCCTTCCCCGAAGCACCAACCTCCAAACTCGAGGTGTGGTCGGGCGGTGGCTCCGTGGCCGCGCCGCCGCAACTGAAGCGCTACTTGCAGCCGGTCGATCACCCGCAGTTCGGTCGACGGATTGCGGCGCAATGGGCGCGCTATCGCGTGGTCGCTCTGGGAGAAAACAGTCACGGCAGCGCAAACGGGCTCAAGCTGCTGCGTCGCTTTTTCGCCGAGGGCGCCGTACCTCTCGACTTTCGCATCCTGGCCGTGGAAACCGATGCTTACGCCGCGCGGGCCGTGGACGCAGCGCTTGCAAGGGGCGACGAGAAGGCGCTAGAGCTTGCGCTTTCAAAGCTCCCGGACTGGGTCTTTGCGACTGAGGAGTTCACCGCCTTGCTGCGCGAACTGGCCCAGGAAAACCGGCGCCGCGGCGCGGCGGAGCGCATTCAAGTCGTCGGCCTCGATGTCGTCCTTCACTACTTTGCCTACGCCGATCTCATGGCGGCACTGAAGAAGCAGCAAGCGGCGCTGTACGAGAAATACCGCAAGCCCCTGGACCTATTCTCCCTTTCGGGCATGCAGCTGGAAGAGCAACTCGATGCCCCCAAAGCTCGGGAGCTCGGTGCCGTTCTGATGGATCTCGGCAAGGAGTTGGAAGTCGCGGCGCTGGCAACCCCAGCCCTTGCGCCCGCGCTTGAAGACCTGCGGTATCTGCGCGAGTACTTGCGCTGGAGTTACGCTGACGATCCCTTGGGAGCGCGCGATGCTGTTATGGCAGCCGGACTGCTGCGAGCCCTCGATGTACGCCCCGCGGCGAAAGCCATAGTCTTGGCCCACAACGGCCATATCACCTTTGGTGCGAACGACGGTTCGCCCAGCCTCGGGGAAGTGGTCAAGAAGGCTCTCGGTTCGAGCTACATGGCCATCGGAACGCTCTACGGCGGTGGTGTGGTACGTGCCGTCCATCACAGCGAAGGCTTGCGCGTGCAGAGGATCGGGGATATGGCAAATTCCCCAGTCCCCACTCTGGAGCGTGCCCTGCACGCGCTTGCGGCCTCGGACAGTTATTGGCCGCTCGACGCGCTGCCCAGAAATTCCCCAATTGCCGCCTGGCTCAATCGCGGGCAACTCCATCAAAACATCGGCGCCATGTACAACCCGGAAGAGGGTGCCTTGCACCGTATGGCGGTGCTGGAGTCCTTCGACACGCTGCTGTATTTCCCGACCGCACAGCCGACCACGGCACTGCGGAGAACTCCTTGAAATGCGCCACGAGGCTCTGGTCGGGGTCGCACGCGGCCATGCGCCCAGATAATGGACGCGCAGCGGGCAAGACGGCCGAACCACGGTGGCGATGTTCGAATTGATCGACTTCGTCCGGGCGATGCTGCGTAACGGGCACCCGGTCGAGCTTGCCGCCTTCGCGGGTAGCGCGGATCAGGAACACGCCGACAACATCGCCCGCCAGCTCGACCAAAAAGCGATAGGCCTGGGCGCTTGCGGTGGCTGGCAACCTCCATGCGGCCAAGCAGCCGCTGGCGCATGGCGGGCGCAACATCGTTCTGGCGATCTCGCTCCTGGATCGGTATGCGCCCGTGTTCCTCAACATGGTCGCGTTGGGTGGAACGCATTGGGGGATCTTCGGCGGAAAGCGAGGCGTTCACAACCTGGACGATTGTCGTGACGGCGGGTTTGATCCCGAGACGCTGCGCTATGGCAAGTTGAGCATCGAGCCGAGTATCTCCGGCGGACTCGAATATGACGGGTATTTTGGGATTGGCCCGGCAACCGCTACGCCGCCTGGCGTGCAACTGTGTCGGTGAGGGAACCGGAAGACGCGGTTGGCATCCAATCGAGCTACCCCACCTCACCGCGACTGGCGATCACCCGCACCCGTTGCCCAGGACTCGATGGTTTCCCCTCTGACTCATGATCACACCAACAACCGCCATGCGCCTGATCCATCGTTTGATTCTCGCCTCGTATTGCTGTGTGCTCGCCTTGCCGGTCCGGGCCGATGCGCCACCAAGCGCTGCACCCCTGGCTGACCGAAGCCGCGACTTCTTGGCCACGATGAAGAGTGCCTGGCCCAAGAAGCCGCACCGCGAACTGCGAGCGCTTGCCCAAAGCGAATTCTCGCGACTTCGTCTACACGAAGCACTGAATGAAGGCTCGCCGACGACTAGCGACCCTACCACACAGCGCGTTGTCTTCGAGGCCTTGCATCTCCTGGCCTTCACCACGCAAGCTGCCGAGCACGCGTTGGCCTTGCGCGCTTTCGCAGACTCCAAGCAAGTCGCTCCGTCGCTCACCGTGACGGAACTGCAACAGGTTTACGGCGTGCTAGTGCGCGCGCGACAATTCGCCGCCGCCCAAGCATGGCAAGCGCGCATGGAAGTGGGCGCGCGGGAATTCCTCCCCATCATCATCGACCGTTTGGGCCCCGGCGCGTCGCCTTCGGTGTGGGTCGTTGGCAAAACTCCTGACACGCTGGAAAGGCGCGCTGCTAAAGAGCTTGCCGGTGCGCAGGTGATTATGATCGCCGGCTTGGGCTGCCACTTCTCCCAAGCCGCGCTGCGGGGCATCGCCGCCGACCCGCGCCTGGCGGCGCGCCTTGCGCCGCTCACCCAATGGCTGGTGCTCCCAGAGGGTCAATTGGAGTTTCGCGACTTGCAGGCGTGGAATGCCGCCCATGCCATGATGGAGTTGAGGCTCATGCACCGGATCGAGGAATGGCTCTTCGTCGAAAAAGCCGCCACGCCGCAATTCTTTTTCCTGCGCGATGGCAAGGTCGTCGCCCACATTTCGGGATGGCCCAAGGAGGGTCGCTCGGAGGCCTTGCATCATGCCCTTGATGCCCTGGAGAATGGTCGCGCTGGGGTGACTCGCTAGCGAGGGCGAAATTCACGAGCTAATGCAATGTTGAAGAACGGAATGCGCCCGGTGCACCCCGGAGAAATCTTGTGCGAAGACTATCTGCGCCCTCTTGCCATGAGTGTCAACGCCCTGGCGAAACACCTGCACGTGCCGGCTTCGCGCATCAACGACATCTTTTTGTGGCGCCGCGGCGTCACCGCCGATACCGCTTTGCGTTTGGCGCGATTTTTCGGGGGCGACGCGCAAACCTGGCTGAATCTGCAGACGCAGTTCGGTTTGCGCGTTGCCGAAACGTCGATCGCGAGGACCATACGCGCCGGAATGGAGCCGATGGTGCGGGCGGCCTGAGCAGGGCTGCCGCTTTCCCTCGATCCTTCGCTGTGCGGCGGCGAAGGCCCGGACGGTCCTTTGCCGCGAGTGTCGGACATCCACCGGGGCACGGCGTTGGTCTTCCACCCCCATCCCCGCCTTCCCCCATCGGGGGGGAAGGAGTTGGGCGGCGGCATGGGAGTGCCCTGTGCCGTCACGAAGGTCAGCGCCATCGGGACGACAGTTGGAATTCCGCCGAAACGCGCACCGTCGCTCGGCGGTCGCTCGCGCGCCTCGCCGTTGAACCCCCCCCCTGCCTGGGGTATAATCTGCCGCTCATTCCAGAGCGGGGTTGGCCAAAAGCCAGCCCCGCTTTCCACATCTGCCCATCCTCCTGGAGTTCCCGCGTGTCTTTGCTCGCCCCGCAGTCTGCCCCCGCCCTGCTCGCCCTGGCCGATGGAACGGTGTTCCAGGGCCGCGCGATCGGCGCCTTGGGGCAAAGCGCGGGCGAGGTGGTGTTCAACACCGCGATGAGCGGCTACCAGGAAATCCTCACCGATCCGTCCTATTGCCGGCAGATCATCACCCTCACCTATCCGCACATCGGCAATACCGGGGTGAACCCCGAGGACTGGGAGGCCAAGACCATTCACGCCGCGGGCCTGGTGATTCGCGACCTGCCGCGCCTGGCCTCGAACTGGCGCAGCACTCAGGACTTAGGCAGCTACTTGCGCGAGCAAAACGTGGTGGGCATCGCCGATCTCGACACCCGCAAGCTCACCCGCATCTTGCGCGAAAAAGGCGCCCAGAACGGCTGCCTGATGGCCGGAGAGGTCGATGCCGAAGCGGCGATCAACGCGGCACGGGCCGCGCCTTCGATGTCCGGGCTCGATCTGGCGCGGGTGGTGAGCTGCCAACAGCCCTACGCCTGGAATGCCAGCACCTGGATGCTGGGCCAAGGCTACCGCGCGGCGGGCGCTACGCGCTTTCATGTGGTCGCTTACGATTTCGGCGTCAAGCACAACATCCTGCGCATGCTCGGCGAGCGCGGCTGTCGCCTCACCGTGGTACCGGCCGAAACGCCCGCGGCACAAGTGCTGGCGATGCAGCCGGACGGGATCTTTCTTTCCAACGGCCCCGGTGACCCCGAGCCCTGCACCTACGCCATCGCCGCGATTCGCGAACTGGTGGATGCCGGCGTGCCCACTTTCGGTATCTGTCTCGGCCACCAGTTGCTGGGGCTGGCCAGCGGCGCGCGCACGGTGAAGATGAAATTCGGCCACCACGGCGCTAATCATCCGGTGCAGGACCAGGACACGCGCCAAGTGCTGATCACTTCGCAGAACCACGGCTTTGCCGTCGATGCGGCGAGCTTGCCGGCGAACCTGCGCGTCACGCATGTGTCGCTGTTCGACGGCAGCTTGCAGGGCGTGGCCCGCACTGACCGCCCGGCGTTCAGCTTCCAGGGCCACCCTGAGGCGAGCCCCGGCCCGCATGATGTCGGCCACCTCTTCGACCGCTTTATCAAGTTGATGGAGGCGCGTTGAGCACGCCCGAAGCCCACACCGCCATCGTCGCCACGCATCTCGATGAAGCCGCGGCGGCCCTGGCCGCGTTGCGTGCCAATGCGCCGGCACTGGCGTCGATCGTCCGGGCCGGAGCGCTTTTGGTCGGGACCTTCCAACAAGGCGGCAAGGTGTACACCTGCGGCAACGGCGGCTCGATGTGCGACGCCATGCATTTGGCCGAGGAGCTTTCCGGGCGTTTTCGCGAAGACCGCGCGGCCTTGGGCGCCATGGCGATCAGCGATCCGGGGCATTTGTCCTGTGTGGCCAACGACTACGGCTACGATCAGGTCTTCGCCCGCTTCATCGCCGCTCAGGGGCGCGCGGGCGACGTCCTGGTCGGTATCAGCACCAGCGGCACCAGCAAGAACGTGCTGCGCGCGGTCGATGCCGCCCGGGCGCGCGGCCTCAAGGTGATCGTGCTCACCGGCCGCGAAGACGCGCCCCTCAATGCCTTGGCCGATGTCGCCATTTGCACGCCCGCGGGGCGTTATGCCGACCGGGTGCAGGAACTGCACATCAAGGTCATCCACAGCCTGATCGATCTCGTGGAACGCGGCGTTTTCGGAATCAGTTGAATTTTTCACGTTGGCGCGCGCCTCCCGCGCGCCGCGCCAGAGCGGTAGACCCAGGCCATGCCCAAACGCACAGACATCCAGTCCATCCTGATCATCGGCGCCGGCCCCATCGTCATTGGCCAGGCCTGTGAGTTCGACTATTCCGGCGCCCAGGCCTGCAAGGCCCTGCGCGAGGAAGGCTACAAGGTCATCCTGGTCAACTCAAATCCGGCCACGATCATGACCGACCCGGAAATGGCCGACGTCACCTACATCGAGCCGGTGACTTGGCAGATGGTCGAGAAGATCATCGAGAAAGAACGTCCCGACGCGCTCTTGCCCACCATGGGCGGGCAGACCGGTCTGAACTGCGCCCTGTCGCTGGCCAAGCACGGCGTCTTGCAGAAGTATGGCGTGGAATTGATCGGCGCCAGCCGCGACGCCATCGACAAGGCCGAAGATCGCGAGAAGTTCAAAGCGGCGATGACCAAAATCGGCCTCGGATCCGCACGCTCGGGCCTCGCGCACAACATGGAGCAGGCGCTGAAAGTCCAGGCCGAAATCGGCTTTCCGGCGATCATTCGCCCCTCCTTCACCCTGGGCGGGTCGGGCGGCGGCATCGCCTACAACAAGGAAGAATTCCTCGTCATCTGCGAGCGCGGCCTCGAAGCCTCGCCCACGCACGAACTCTTGATCGAAGAGTCGCTCATCGGCTGGAAAGAGTTCGAAATGGAGGTGGTGCGCGACCGCAAAGACAATTGCATCATCGTCTGCTCGATCGAGAACTTCGACCCCATGGGCGTACACACCGGCGACTCGATTACGGTGGCACCCTCGCAGACGCTCACCGACAAGGAGTACCAGATCCTGCGCGACGCGTCGATCGCGGTGTTGCGCGAAATCGGCGTCGACACCGGCGGTTCGAACGTTCAATTCGCGATCAATCCGCAAGACGGGCGCATGATCGTGATCGAAATGAACCCGCGGGTGTCGCGCTCTTCGGCCCTGGCCTCCAAGGCCACCGGCTTCCCAATCGCCAAAGTGGCGGCCAAACTCGCCGTGGGCTACACCCTCGACGAACTCAGGAACGACATCACCGGCGGTGCGACCCCGGCCTCTTTCGAACCCACCATCGATTACGTCGTCACTAAAGTGCCGCGCTTTGCTTTCGAGAAGTTTCCGCAAGCGGACGGGCGATTGACCACGCAGATGAAGTCGGTGGGCGAAGTCATGGCGATCGGCCGAACCTTTCAGGAATCGCTGCAAAAAGCGCTGCGCGGCCTGGAAATTGGCGTGGACGGCCTCGACCCGATCAGCGGCGACCGCGAGGAGATCGAGAACGAAATCTCCGCTCCCCGCGCGATGCGTCTGTGGTATGTGGCCGACGCCTTCCGCGCCGGCATGTCGATCGAAGAAGTCCGGCAACTGTCGCACATCGATCCGTGGTTCCTGATGCAGCTCAAGGAGCTCGTCGATCTCGAAAGCGAACTCGCCGGGCGCCAGTTGACGGCATTGTCGGCCGGGCAGATGCGCGAGCTCAAGCGCAAGGGTTTCGCCGATCAACGCCTGGCGACGCTTCTGCATACCAGCGCGGCCGCGGTGCGGGCCCATCGGCATGCGCTCAAGGTGCGCCCCGTGTACAAGCGCGTGGACACCTGCGCCGCTGAGTTCGCCACCCACACCGCCTACCTCTATTCGACTTACGAAGAAGAGTGCGAGGCCCAGCCCACGCAGCGCAAAAAAGTGATGGTGCTGGGCGGCGGGCCCAACCGTATCGGCCAGGGGATCGAGTTCGACTACTGCTGCGTGCATGCTGCCTTTGCGCTGCGCGACGACGGCTACGAGACCATCATGGTCAACTGCAATCCGGAAACCGTCTCCACCGATTACGACACCTCCGACCGGCTCTACTTCGAACCGCTTACTCTCGAAGACGTGCTGGAAATCGTCGCCATCGAAAAGCCCTTCGGCGTGATTGTGCAGTATGGCGGCCAGACCCCTTTGAAGCTCGCGCGCGACCTCGAAGCCAACGGCGTGCCCATCATCGGCACCACACCGGACATGATCGACTGCGCCGAGGATCGCGAGCGCTTCCAGAAGCTCCTGCACACTCTGCAGCTCAAACAGCCGCCCAACCGCACCGCGCGCGCGCCCGAGGACGCTTTGCGCCTGGCGCAGGAAATCGGTTATCCGGTGGTGGTGCGGCCCTCGTATGTGCTGGGCGGCCGCGCCATGGAAATCGTGCATGAACAGCGCGACCTCGAACGTTATATGCGCGAGGCGGTGAAAGTCTCCAACGACTCGCCGGTGCTTCTGGATCGCTACCTCAACAACGCCATCGAAGTCGACGTCGATGCCATTAGCGACGGCCAGGACGTGCTGATCGGCGGCATCATGGAACACATCGAACAAGCCGGTGTGCATAGCGGCGATTCGGCCTGTTCGCTGCCGCCCTATTCGCTCTCGGCGGCGGTGCAGGATGAATTGCGCCGCCAGACCGTGGCCATGGCAAAGGGTCTGAACGTGATCGGCCTCATGAACGTGCAGTTCGCCATTCAAGACGGCGTCGTGTATGTGCTGGAGGTGAACCCGCGCGCCTCGCGCACCGTGCCGTATGTGTCCAAGGCCACCGGCCGGCCGCTGGCCAAGATCGCGGCGCGCTGCATGGTCGGGCAGACCCTGGCGCAGCAGGGCGTGCAGGGCGAGATTCGGCCGCCGTATTATTCGGTGAAGGAAGCGGTTTTTCCTTTCATCAAATTCCCTGGCGTGGACACCATCCTCGGCCCGGAAATGAAGTCCACCGGCGAAGTCATGGGGGTGGGCAGGACCTTCGCCGAGGCCTTCGTCAAGTCGCAGTTGGCGGCCAGCGTGAAGCTGCCGACCTCGGGCAAGGTCTTTCTGTCGATGCGCAATTTCGACAAACCCGGCACCATCGAGGTGGCGGGCATTCTGCATCAACTCGGCTTCGAACTGGTGGCCACGCGTGGCACCGCGGCGGCGATCCAGAGCGCCGGGATTCCCGTCATCACCGTCAACAAGGTGATCGAAGGGCGGCCGAACATCGTCGACATGATCAAGAACGACGAAATCGTGCTGGTCATCAATACCGTCGAAGACAAGCGCAGCGCCATCCAGGATTCCTATTCGATCCGCCGCGCGGCCTTGCAGGGGCGCGTGTCCACCTTTACCACCCTGGCCGGCGCCCGCGCCGCGGCACTGGGCCTGCAAGGCATGGGCGAGCTGGTGCCCTACGCCCTGCAGGCGCTCCACGAACAATTAGCTTAGGCCCAAGCCCCAGCTTGGCCTTTATTGAGATCGATCATGAGCAAAGTCCCCCTGACCGTTTCCGGTGCCGAGAAGCTGCGCACCGAGTTGCATCGTCTGAAGACCGTGGAACGGCCAAAAGTCATCGCTGCCATCGCCGAAGCGCGCTCGCATGGCGATTTGTCGGAAAACGCCGAGTATGACGCGGCCAAGGAGCGCCAGGGCTTCGTCGAAGGCCGCATCGCCGAGATGGAGGGCAAGCTCGCCAACGCCCACATCATCAACCCCTCGGAGCTCGATGCCGAAGGACGAATCGTTTTCGGCGCCACCGTGGAGATCGAGGATCTGGAGAGTGGCGACACCTTTACATATCAGATCGTCGGCGACGACGAGGCCGACATCAAGCACGGCAAAATTTCGGTCGGTTCACCCACCGCCCGCGCCCTGATCGGTAAGAACGAGGGTGACGTGGTGGAAGTCACAGCGCCCGGCGGGATCAAGGAGTACGAAGTTCTAGCGGTGAAGTACGTCTAGCGAGACCCTGATCCAATCAGGATTCGCCATTCCGGCGCGAGCTGGAATCCAGGGATTTCAGCGAACCCGACGCCGGTCGCGCCCCCAGCCTGTCCCTCCCTCGCTGGCGCGGGAGAGGAAGCGCTGGCGGCTTCGTATCGCGCGGCCTCATCCACACCCTGTCCCGCCCCAGTTCGCCAGCGCGGGAGAGAGGACGCGAGAAGGAACGACAGTGAAAGGGTTGGCGCGCAAGTGGAACCGCACGCTTGGCTGTGCGCCCGCTTTCAGGCCTTGCCGCGGGCGCGGCGGCGCGCGGTCTCAGGCGCCGCCTGGGCAGCGATCTCTCTGGGTTGGCGGCGGCGACGCGTGGGCTCCGGCGCCGCCTGGGCGAAAGTCTCCCCAGTCTTGCCGCGGCGACGCGCGGGCACTGGCGCGGTCGGGGTCGGGGGCGAGGTCTCCCTGGGCTGGCGGCGGTGACGGGTGGACTCCGGCGCCGCCTGGGCAAACACCTCGCCAGTCTTGCCGCGGCGACGGGTGGACTCCGGCCGGGAGAAGGCCTCTCCGGTCTGGCGACCTTGACGCTTGGACGCCGGCGCCGCCTGGGCAGAGGTCTCCCTGGGCTGGCGGCGGTGACGCGCGGGCTCGATCGCCGGCTGGGCCACGGCCTCGCCCGTCTTGCCGCGACGACGCGCGGACCCCGGCGCCGGCTGGGCCGTGATCTCCCCGGTCTGGTGGCGGCGGCGGCGGGCGGCTTCGGAAACTTCGCGCTCGCTGCTGGGCGTGAGTCGCCGCGTGCGGGGGTCCTTGGTGCCGGGTTTCTTCACCAGAGGCTTTCCCGCCAGCGATTTTTTGGTCCCGGTTCGGCTTTTCGGTCTGGGTGCTCGCTCTGGACGCGGGGCTCGTTCCTCCGCCAAGGTCTTCTCGTCCACCGGCGGTTGCCGATAAATGACCAGAAGCTTGCCGATTTGCTGCACCGGCGCGGCGTCGAGACCTTCGCAGATGGCGGCGAGCCAGGCCGCACGTTGGTCGCGCGAATCGTTGGCGACCCGCACTTTGATCAACCCATGGGCGAGCAGATTGATATCGATTTCATGCAATACCGCCGGGGTCAACCCGGCGTGGCCGATCATCGCCACTGGTTGGAGGGCATGGGCCTGCGCCCGCAGATTGCGGCGCTCGGTGGGAGTCAAGGTCTTCATGGCCGGCATTTTACGGCATTGCCCGGTGCGCTGCCCGGTTTCTCCGATATTCCTGTCCGTAGGCCAGGCTCGCGCAGCCAGGGCCTCACCTCGATCCGGCGCGATCACGGTGTATCCTGGGCGTCCAGGTGATCCCCGGCAGACAAGCTGAACATGGCCATCGGCAAACATAAGCCCAAGAAGGGCTGGATGCAGGAGCATGTCAACGACCACTGGGTGCATGAGGCCCAGCGTCTGGGCTATCGCTCGCGTGCCGCCTTCAAGCTTCTGGAAATCGACGCCAGAGACCATCTGTTGAAGAAGGGCTCGACCGTGGTCGACTTGGGCGCGGCTCCGGGGAGCTGGAGCCAGGTGGCGGCGCAGAAGGTGGGCGATTCCGGCCGGGTGATCGCCCTCGATCTCCTGGAGATGTCCCCACTGCCGGGGGTCAGCGTCATCCAGGGTGACTTTCGCGAAGCTGCTACGCTGGCCGCCCTGGAAAAGGCTCTTGCCGGCCGTCGGGTGGACCTTGTGCTCTCTGATCTCGCCCCCAACATCAGCGGAGTGGCAGCCTCCGACCAAGCCAAGAGCGTGCATCTGGTGGAACTGGCCGCGGAGTTCGGGGCCCAATGGCTGGTCCCCGACGGAAAGCTCCTGGTCAAGGCCTTTCAAGGCGCGGGTTTCGAGGATCTGGTGCGCGAGTTGAAGCGCACCTTCCGCGTGGTGCATATCCGCAAGCCCAAGGCTTCGCGTGATCGCAGTCCCGAAGTGTATTTGCTGGCGGCCGGACCTACCGGCGTTTAGAATGTGCGTCTGGGGCATTCCCCAAATCTAGGAGCGTTCGTTGAACAATCTGCTCAAAAACCTGGGAATCTGGCTGGTCATCGGCCTGGTGATTCTCACCGTGGTCAAGCAATTCGATTCCCGGCAGACCAGCAAGGAAACGGTCGCTTATTCCGAATTCATCGACTCCGCCCGGCAGAGCAAGGTGCGCAGCGCCTTCATCGATGGACGGACGATTCGTTGGGAATCCAACGACGGCAAGAAGTTCATCACCTACAGCCCGGGCGTATTGGGTGACATCTGGATGGTGAGTGATCTGATCAAATACGGCGTCAAGGTCGATGCCAAACAGGACGAAGAGCCTTCGCTGCTCCTGAATATGTTCTTGCAGTGGTTCCCCATGCTCTTGATCATCGGCGTGTGGATCTTCTTCATGCGCCAGATGCAAGGCGGCGGACGCGGTGGCGCGTTCTCCTTCGGCAAAAGCAAGGCGCGCATGATCGATGAATCGAACAACACCATCACCTTCGCCGATGTCGCCGGCTGCGACGAAGCCAAGGAAGAAGTCGGTGAACTGGTCGAATTCCTGCGCGATCCGTCCAAGTTCCAGAAACTCGGTGGCCGCATTCCTCGCGGCGTACTGATGGTGGGCTCGCCGGGCACGGGCAAGACCCTGCTCGCCAAAGCCATCGCCGGCGAAGCCAAGGTACCCTTCTTCTCGATTTCCGGTTCCGATTTTGTCGAAATGTTCGTCGGCGTCGGCGCCGCACGCGTGCGCGACATGTTCGAGCAGGCCAAAAAAAGCGCGCCTTGCATCGTCTTCATCGACGAAATCGACGCGGTCGGCCGCCAGCGCGGAGCCGGCTTGGGCGGCGGCAACGACGAGCGCGAACAGACCCTCAACCAATTGCTGGTGGAGATGGATGGCTTCGAAGGCACCGCTGGGGTGATCGTCATCGCCGCCACCAACCGCCCGGACGTGCTCGATCCGGCGCTGCTGCGGCCGGGTCGCTTCGACCGCCAAGTGGTGGTGCCGCTGCCGGACATTCGCGGCCGGGAGCAAATTCTGATGGTGCATATGCGCAAGGTGCCCTTGGCGCAAGACGTCAAGGCCGAGATCATTGCCCGCGGCACGCCGGGGTTCTCCGGGGCGGATCTGGCCAATCTGGTGAACGAAGCGGCGCTGTTTGCCGCCCGCTCAAACAAGCGCCTGGTGGACATGGAGGACTTCGAACGCGCCAAGGACAAGATCATCATGGGCGCCGAGCGCCGCTCCATGGTCATGCCCGAAGAGGAACGCAAGAATACCGCCTACCACGAGTCGGGCCATGCCGTGGTGGCGCGCTGCCTGCCCAAGACCGACCCGGTGCATAAGGTCACCATCATTCCGCGCGGCCGGGCGTTGGGTGTCACCATGCAATTGCCCGAGCAGGACCGCTACAGCCAGGACCGCGATCGCCTCTTGAGCACCATCGCGGTTTTGTTCGGCGGCCGCCTCGCCGAAGAGCTGTTCATGAACCAGATGACCACCGGGGCCTCGAACGATTTCGAACGCGCCACCGAAATCGCTCGGCGCATGGTCACCCAATGGGGCATGTCCGACGCCCTTGGACCCATGGTCTATGGGGAGAACGAGGGCGAGGTCTTCCTCGGTCGTTCGATCACCACCCACAAGAACGTCTCTGAAGCGACCATGCAGCAGGTCGATGCCGAAATCCGCCGCATCATCGACCAACAGTACTCGCTGGCGCGCGGGCTGTTGGAGCAAAACCGCGACAAGGTCGAAGCCATGGCCAAGGCGCTCCTTGAATGGGAAACCATCGACGCGGAGCAGATCGAAGACATCATGCAAGGCCGCGAGCCCCGTCCGCCCAAGCCTTCGCAATCGAGTTCCGGCGGCGGCTCCAGCGGTTCGGGCAAGAGCACGGTAGGCGCCCCCACCGTGCGTCCGGCCTGAGGGAGTCAAGCCCCTCCAGAGATCTCGGTGATGGCCGAATCGCTTCCCGCCGCCGCCCCACAACGCCCGCTCCGCTGCGGGCGTTTTGCGCTGAAGCTCAACCGCCCGCTGATCATGGGCGTGCTCAATGTCACCCCCGACTCCTTCTCAGATGGCGGACGCTATGCCGGATTCAGCGCGGCCTTGGCGCAGGCCGGAGCGCTGTTGGAGGAAGGCGCCGACCTGCTCGACATCGGTGGCGAATCGACCCGGCCCGGCGCTCACGAAGTACCGGTGGAAGAGGAATTGCGCCGCGTCCTGCCGCTGGTGCAAGCCCTGGCCCGAGAAGGCGTAGCGGTTTCGGTGGATACGCGCAAGACCGAAGTTATGCGGGCCACTTTGGATGCCGGCGCCGCCTTCATCAATGACGTGTATGCGCTCCAGGCGCCGGGTGCCCTGGAGATCTTAGCGGCGAGCGACGCCGGGGTGTGCCTCATGCACATGCAAGGCGAACCCGGCACCATGCAGCGCCGGCCCGACTACCACGAGGTGTTGCGGGAGGTGCGCGACTTTCTCGCCGCCCGCGCACGAGCGTGTGTCGCCGCCGGCATCGCCCCGGAACGCATTGTGCTCGATCCAGGTTTCGGTTTCGGCAAGACCCTGGAACACAATCTGGTTTTGCTCCGGGGTCTGGCAGAAATCAGTCGCCTCGCGTATCCAGTGCTGGCGGGGCTGTCGCGCAAGTCCATGCTGGGCGCGCTCACCGGCCGCGGGGCGGGCGAGCGTCTGGCGGCGAGTATCGCCGCCGTCCTGGCTGCCGTGGCACAGGGGGCGAGCCTGGTGCGCGTACACGATGTGGCGGCGACCATTGACGCCTTGAAGGTCTGGCGCGCCGCACAGGGTCTGGAGCCGTGGCCGGATGTCGGCCTGGCTGAAACGCGCGGCACTTGAAGCAAACGGCGGGTATGGGGAAGCAAACCTCCAAGCCCCAACAGGGATGACTAGATGAGCAGAAAATATTTCGGCACCGATGGCGTGCGCGGCAAGGTGGGTGAACTGCCCATCACTCCAGAACTGGTGATGCATCTGGGCTATGCGGCGGGCAAGGTGCTCCTCGGTCATGAACAGGCACAAGGTCCCGGCGCGGAAAAGCCGGCGGTGCTGATCGGCAAGGACACGCGCATTTCCGGCTATCTGCTGGAGGCCGCCCTTGAGGCCGGCTTCTCCGCCGCCGGCGTCGACGTCCTGCTCACCGGTCCGCTCACCACTCCGGGGGTCGCCTACCTCACGCGCGCCTTGCGTCTGTCCGCCGGGGTGGTGATCAGCGCTTCGCACAACCCTTTCGAAGATAACGGCATCAAATTTTTCTCCGCCTCCGGCACCAAACTGCCCGATGCGGTGGAGCACGCCATCGAACGCGAGCTGGAGTCGCCCATCCGCTGCGTGCCCTCGACCCAGTTGGGCAAGGCGCGGCGGGTCAATGACGCGGCCGGACGCTACATCGAGTTCTGCAAGAGCAGCTACCCCAACGAACTCGATCTCAAGGGCCTGAAACTGGTGGTCGATTGCGCCCATGGCGCGGCCTACAACACCGCGCCGGAGGTGTTCCACGAGCTGGGGGCGGAAGTGCTGGCGATCGGCAATCACCCGGACGGCGTCAACATCAACGCCGGCGTCGGCGCCACCGCACCGAAGTCTCTGCAAGAGCGCGTACTGGTCGAAAAGGCCGATCTCGGCGTCGCCCTCGACGGCGACGGCGACCGCTTGGTCATGGTCGATGCCCAGGGCGCGAGCTACGACGGCGATCAACTCCTTTTCCTCATCGCGCGCCATCGCCAGGCCCAGGGCAGCCTCAAGGGCGGGGTCGTGGGCACGCTGATGAGCAATCTCGGGTTCGAGCACGCCCTCGATCGACTGGGCGTTCCCTTCGCCCGCGCGGCGGTCGGGGACCGCTACGTGCTGGAGCTGATGCAACAGCAGGGCTGGCAGTTGGGCGGTGAAAACTCCGGACACATCATTTGTCTCGACAAGCACAGTACTGGCGACGGCATCATCGCCGCGCTCCAGGTCATGCACGTGCTGCGCGCCAGCGGCAGGACCCTGGCTGAAGCCACTGCCGAACTGGCGATGTACTCGCAGACCATGATCAACGTGCGCTTCGAAGCGGGCAAGCGCTGGAAGCAGTGGGCCGACAACGCGCGCATCCGTGCCGCCCAGAGCGCCGCCGAGGCCGAGCTGCACCAGCGCGGGCGCGTGCTCTTGCGCGCCTCGGGCACGGAACCGGTATTGCGGGTGATGGTGGAAGCGCGTGAAGCCGCCGATGCCACACGCCTGGCCGAACAGCTCGCCGCCACCGTGCGCGAGGCGATCTGAGCACGAACCTCCAGGGTTATGGTCGCCGTCGTTCACACCGCCCCCACTGGTGAGGCGCCCCGGAGCCGCGGCGCCTGGCTCGAACAATTGGCCCTTGCCTATGGGCCGGCCGAGCGCGATTTGCTGCGTCGCGCCCTCGACTTTGCCCTCGCCGCCTACGGCGAAACGCTGACGCCCGAAGGCGAACCCTGGATCGAACGCGCCGCCGGTACCGCCGCCATTCTCGCCGGCTTGCAACTCGACGCGACCAGTCTGGCCGGCGCCCTGCTGGTCGGACTGCCCGCGTGCGCGCCGGAAGACGCCGCTTTGCTGGAAGAGACGCTGTCGGCGGAAATTGCCAGCATGGTCGCCGGGGTGGCCCGCATGGGCGAAATCCGAGCCGCCAACCTGGTCCCCGCCAACGACGCCGATCGCGCCGCGCAATCCGAGAGCCTGCGCAAGATGCTCTTGTCCATGGTCGAGGACATCCGCGTGGTGCTGATCAAGCTCGCCGAGCGCTTGCAGGCACTGCGGTTTCTGATGGGCGGTGACAGCAGCCTGCTGCGCGAGAACGCCCGCGAAGTGCGGGACCTTTTCGCACCCCTGGCCAACCGCCTGGGGGTCTGGCAGATCAAGTGGGAACTCGAGGACCTCGCGCTGCGCGCCCTCGATCCGGGCACCTACAAGCAAATCGCCCGACTGCTGGACGAACGCCGGCTCGACCGCCAACAGTACATCACCGAAGTCATCGATACTCTGAAAGGCGAGCTGGCCACCGCCGGCATCAAAGGCGAAATCACCGGCCGGCCGAAGCACATCTACAGCATTTACAAGAAAATCCAGCGCAAGGAAGTGCTGATCGACGAGATCTACGATATCCGCGCGGTGCGCATCCTGGTCGAGGACCTCAAGGACTGCTACACCGTGCTCGGCTTGGTGCATCACCTCTGGACCCCCATCACCAAGGAGTTCGACGATTACATCGCCCGGCCCAAGGCCAACGACTACCGCTCGCTGCATACCGCGGTCATTGGCCCCGAGAGCAAAGCGCTGGAGGTGCAGATTCGCACCTTCGAAATGCACCAGCATTCCGAATACGGCGTTGCCGCCCACTGGCGTTACAAGGAAGGCGGACGGCACGACCCCTCCTTCGACGAAAAGATCGCCTGGCTGCGCCAGGTGTTGGAGTGGAAGAGCGAGGTCACCAATGCCGGGGAATGGTTGCAGCAGTTCAAGAGCAGCCTCTTCACCGACGCCGTGTACGTATTCACCCCCCAGGGCCGGGTGATCGATCTGCCCCGCGGCGCCACACCGATCGACTTCGCCTACCACGTCCACACCAACCTCGGGCATCGCTGCCGCGGCGCCAAGGTCGATGGTCACATGGTGCCGCTTAACTACGCCCTGCAAAGCGGCCAGCGCGTGGAAGTGCTCACCGTAAAACAGGGCGGCCCCAGCCGCGACTGGCTCAACCCCACGCTGGGGTTCGTCAACAGCAGCCGGGCACGGGCCAAGCTACGGCAATGGTTCAAGGCGCAACAGCTGCTGGAAACCGTGGCCCAGGGCCGCAATCTGGTGGAAAAGGAATTGCAGCGTGAGGGCCTCACCGCCTTGAAGCTGGAAGATTGCGCCCAGGCGGCGGGGTTCCACAAGGCCGAGGAGTTCTTCGCGGCGGTGGCGCGCGGTGAGGTCAACAGCCGCGACCTGCACCTGGCCTTGCGCGCGGCGGCGGGCCAGGATTTGCGCGCGGAAGCCCCGGCCGAACTCGCCCCGGAGGCGATCACCCACGAGAGCCGGGCCGGCAAGAGCGGCAGCGGCATCCTGATCGTCGGCGTAGACAAGCTGCTCACCGGGCTCGCGCGCTGCTGCAAGCCGGTACCGCCCGACCCCATCATCGGGTTCGTCACCCGCGGCAAGGGCATCACCATCCATCGCAAATCGTGCAGCAACGTCGCGCGTATGCAGACCGACCACCCAGAGCGCCTGATCACCGCCGACTGGGGCGAGGCGCGGGAAGAAGTGTTCCCCATCGACCTCGAAGTGGTCGCCAGCGACCGCCAAAGCCTGCTGCGCGACATCAGCGAGGTGTTTTCGCGGGAAAAGATTAACGTCACCGCCGTCAATACTCTGTCCAAAAACATGCAGGCGCGCATGTTCTTTACCGTCGAGGTGCGCGGGGTGGAGCACCTGAAGCGGATGCTGAAGCTGGTCCAGGACGTGCCTGGCGTGATGGATGTGCGGCGCCGCTAGGCAGACGCGAATCGAATCGGGATTGGTGGTTCCGGCAAGCGCCGCTGGATTTCGCCAAGCGCCTGCGCTATAAACCTCTTTCGGACTTTATCCGCCACGGGTGAAACCCATGTTCAAGCAAGCCCTAGCCTTCCACCGCGCCGCGCTGGCGCTCTCGCTCACCGCTCTGGCCGGCTGTGCGACGCTGCCCGCACCGCCGGCGGAGACGCTTAGCGAGCGCCACGCACGGGTGCAGGAGCTTTGCGCCAGCACCCCCCAGCCGAGCGATGTGGCGCTGGGCGTGGCCCTGGCGCTGCCGGCCGAAGCGGTGGCGGAGTGGCGCAAGGCCCGCTCGCTTGATGCGGACCAAGTCTGCCGCCTCCCCGAGAACCGCCTGGCGCGCTCCCTCGCCAAGGCCAAAAAGGCGAACGTAGCGGGCTCCTCGGAAGACATGCGCGAGTTCATCGAACTCTTCCAGCGTGACCAACACGGCAACATTCCCGACGGCGGCATGGCCCGCGCGGTAACGCAGCGCGAAGCGATCCTCAAGGCGGGGCGCGAAAAGGCCGGCGGCATCGCCACCTGGACCAGCGTCGGCCCGAATGTCGTGGCCGGACGCGTGCGCGCCGTGCTCTACGACCGGCTCGACAACGACCGCGTCTATTTGGGCGCGGCCACGGGGGGAATCTGGCTTTCCACCGATGGCGGCAACAACTGGTCGGCGGTGAACGATTTCGCCTCCTCGCTCAGCATCACCGCCCTAGCCCAGGACGCCAATGACGCCAATGTGCTCTACGCCGGCACCGGTGAATGGGTCGCCGGATTTCGCGGCGTGGGCATCATGAAATCGACCGACCGGGGTGCGAGTTGGTCGCGCATGCCCAGCACCGACCCCGGGATCAGCAGTTGCTGGCGCTATGTGCAGGAAGTCGCCACTCATCCGAGCAATTCCTCGACCCTGTTCGCCGGCAACTGGTGTGGCATTTATCGCAGCACCAACGGCGGAGAGAGCTGGACGCGGGTGCATCAAATCACCAATTCGCACAATCAACTTGGCGTGGGATGGCGAGTCTTGTTCTCTCCCACCAACTCCAACCGCGTGCTCGCGGCGACCAGTGGCCGCCAAGTGGCGCTGTCTACCGACGGGGGCCAGAGTTTCACCGGCATCCAGGTCGGCACCGCGGTTGACGACATCTGGCTCAAGCGCGTCAACATCGCCTGGTCGAAATCCTCGCCCGCGGTCGTTTACGCCTCAGTCAATGAGAATAGCGGCGACATCTACCAATCCACCGACGCCGGCAGCACCTGGACCAAGATGTCCAATCCCGCAGCGCTGGGCAATCAGGGCGAGTATGGCAACAGCCTCTGGGTCGACCCGACCGACGCCAACATCCTCATCGTCGGGGGCATCGACCTGCATCGCTCCATCGACGGCGGCGCCAGCTTCAGCCGCATCAGCGATTGGAGCCGACAGTATTACATCGTGGAGAATATGTACTCGGCCCATGCCGACCACCACGCCATCGTCAACCACCCCGGATACAACGGCGGCAGCAACCGCCTGGTGTTGTTCGGCACCGATGGCGGCCTGTACCGTGCCGCCGACGCCCGGACCGTGAGCAATGTCGATGGCTGGCAAGTGAGCAGCGGCGGTCTGGTGACCACCCAGTTCTACGCCGTGAGCGGCAAGAAGGACAGCGGCGGCCTGGCGGTGATTGGCGGCACGCAAGACAATTCGACCTTCATACTCTCGCCCAGCATCGGCACCGCATGGCGTCAGCCGGGCACCGGCGACGGCGGCCCGGGCTACTTCGATCCGGCCATTCCCACGCAAGTCTATTATTCGACCCAGTACCTGAACCTCGCTCGCTGGAATGTGAGTACTGGCGCCTGGAAAGGAATCTGCAAAGGCATCACCGAGGCAACCAAGGCGGACACCGAACGCAGTTACGAGCCTTGCGGTCCGGACGCGACGCAGAAGGTCAACTTCATCGCGCCTTATATCGTCGACCCGACCAACGGCGAACGCATTTTCGCCGGGGCGGCCTCGCTGTGGCTCTCCGAAAATGCGCGCACCGGCTCGCAGCCGGCGTGGCGCATCATCAAGCCGGCCTCCGCGACCGAGGGGAACTACATCAGTGCCGTCACCCTGCGCCCTGGCAACTCCAACCACGTTTGGGTCGGGCACAACAAGGGCGAGGTCTATTCCAGTTCCGACGCACTCAGCGCCACACCGACCTGGACCCAGGCCACCGGGCTGCCCAGCCGCATCGTGTCCAGTATCGTCTTCGACCCGTCCAACAACAGCCGCCTGTTCGCGACCTTCGGCGGCTTCGAAAACGGCAACCTCTGGACCAGCGATAACTATGGCAGCACCTGGCGCAGCATTTCCGCAGGGCTCCCCGCCGCGCCGATCTATACCGTCGCGGTACATCCCACCCGCCCCAATGTGCTTTATGCCGGCACCGAGGTCGGACTTTTTGTCAGCGAAAATGGCGGCGTCAACTGGGCGACGCAGAACGATGGCCCTGCCGCCACCCTGGTGCGGGTCCTCTTCTTCGCCGACAGCACTACCCTGGTGGCCGGGACCTATGGCCGGGGCATCTGGCAAACGACACCGTACGACGCGCCGCCGACCATCGACGTGGTCGAGTTCTACAACACCATCCTCGACCACTATTTCATCACCGGCGGGACCGGGGAGATCGCCTTCATCGAGTCCGGCGGGGCGGGGCCGGGGTGGAGCAGGACCGGTGACCAGTTCAAGGCCTACGGCTCGCCCGCGGCGGGCTCGCAGCCGGTCTGCCGCTTCTACGGCAGCTGGGAGATCGACCCCGCCACCGGGTTGAGGCGCGGCCCCAATTCGCACTTCTACACCATGAACGCCGCAGAGTGCGAATACGTAAAGCAGACTAATCAGGCGTTGGTCTACGAGGGAATTGCTTTTCACGCCTTGCCGCTTCAGACCGGAGGCGGTTGCGCCACCGGCCAGGTGCCGGTCTATCGCGCTTATAACCAGCGCTGGCAGGTCAACGACTCCAACCACCGCTATACCACCAGCGTAGCGACCTACAACCAGATGGTGGCGCTAGGCTGGGCGGGCGAGGGTGTGGTAATGTGCGGCGCCGCGAACTGATCGGCGCGCCTTGGGCTTGCGCCGCATGATGACCGCACCGCCGCAGGCGTCCCGATCCAAACCGGCGCGAGTCCGGCCGCCGGTGGCGCGGGACTGTTGCCCGCAGAGCCCCATCGGCTTGCGCGTTCGGCGCTTTTCATCGATCATGGGCCCGTTTCCATGCCAACGTAATATCCTGGCGGCGGCCTCATGAAAGTCACCCTTTACGAAGCCCTGGGCATTCCCCCCACCGCCAGCGACAAGGCGGTGCGTGTCGCCTTGCGCAATCTGGTCCGCCAGTATTACCTCAATACCCGCGATGACCAGAACGAAATCGAAGAAGCACTGCGCTTCGTCAACCACGCCAGCCACATTCTCACGGACAAGGCACTGCGTCAGCGCTACGACGAGGAAATCGCCTCCGGCATCCACATCGGCAGCGACGCCGCGCGACGCCACTTCGTCGCCAACATGCAGGCGCTGGGGCTGGGACGTTCAGTTACCTTCACCGCGGGCGCCGAAGGTGATTTCAGCAGTCCCAACTACGCACAGCAAAAAGCGCATCATCACGGCCTGACCGCCAGCCTCAATCTGGTTGCCCGCGGCGCCTTCTACCAGATCGCGGCCGCCGCGACACTCATCCCCTTGATGCTTTTGGCGATCTGGCTGGTGACGCCTTGGGACAATCTGTTGCGGGAGTCGCAATTGATGTTGCTGTGGGCTCTGGGCGGGGCCGTGGTGGCGGCCGGCATCTACACTCTGGTGAGCAACATCGCCCAGCGGCGACGGCGCACCGCAGAGCCCTTCAACAGCGCCGTAGCGCAACTGACCATCCTCAAGTGGCGCAAGGAGAAGACGGTCTTCATGGGTACCTTCGAGCCCCTTGAAGACCCGACCTGGCTCTTTCGCCTGCGCATGGTCGAACTGGAGCGCACCCAGAACACCCGCACCAGTGGCGTTCGCCCCTGGGTACGGCTCGCGGCGCGGCTTTTCGATTACGGCCTGTGGGGCGTGGCGCTGACCGCACTCTATTATCTCCTGGCCTATGCCGGCATGATCAGCCCGGCGACAATGAGCACCCTTACCCACCCCATGCTCGCACCGGTACTCACCACGGCCACTTGGGTGCCACTGGAAACGGTCTTGCAGGTGTATTTGCATACCACGCCCGGAAAATGGCTCTTCGGCGTCTACGTACAATTCGGTGTCAGCAGCGCCCACACCCGCCCCAACGTCCGCACTCGCTGGATCAGTAGCTTCCGGCGCGCCGTGCATGTGTGGCTGAGGGGCATGGGCTGCGGCATACCGGTGCTGTCGCTGGCGCTCATGGCTTTAGGGAAGGAGGCTTTGATGAATCAACTCGAAACCGACTGGGACGCCGCCGAAGACTGCCTGGTCACCCACAGCCCGGTAGGCAGGCTCAATGCCTGCACCGGGCTCACCGGCTTGGTTGCGTTTATCTGGATTACCGGCATGGCCTGGGCTGAGCCGATGCAGGCCACAGCGCGGGAAGTCGAAGCTTTTGCCGCGGGATTGGTCGAAGAAACCGCGGCGGTGGTCAAGCGCATTCAGCCCAATGACCCGACCCCCACGCAACTGGCGGCCAATGAAGTCGACACCGCGCCCTCGCCCCTGGAGCTGAAAAGAAAGCGCTGGGCCGAGTGGGAGGCAGAATCCAAGGTGCTCGGCACGCAGAAGAATTACCGTCAGCAGGCGGAGATTTGCCAACAATGGGCGGACGAGGACTTCCGTAACCCCGCCGCCTGGAAGTGCCTGGGCCTCGCACGCCAGGCCCTGGGCCTGCATCGTCAAGCGGTTGAAGCATTGCAGCGGGCGGCGCGCTACGATCCGAACGACAAGGTTGTGCAAGACGCCATCGTGCGCAGCTTCCGCTCGCAATACGGCAGATAGCGCCGGTCAGGCCGCATCGTCGCCGGCCGCATCCGGCTTGGCGACGTCGCGCTGCACTGCCTCCATGTCGAGGGCCGCGACGGCGACGATCAGTTGTTCCAAATCGCTCGCGGGCAAGGCGCCGGCCTGGGAGAAGACAATCACGTTGTCGCGAAAGACCATCAGGGTTGGAATGGACCGGATCTTGAAATAGCCGGCCAGCGCCTGCTCGACTTCGGTGTTGACCTTGGCGAAAAGCGCTTCCGGATGCGCCCGCGCGGCAGCTTCGAAGACCGGCGCGAAGGCCCGGCAGGGCCCGCACCAAGGCGCCCAGAAGTCAACGATGGCCAAGGGGTGGTTGGTGACCCGGTCAGCGAAGCTGTCCGCGTCGAGTTCGATCACCGGGCGGTCGTTCATTCCAGGCTCGCTTGAGCTTGGCGCCGAGCGGTGCTATTTCTTCTCGAGCAAGAAGACCAAGGCACCATCTTCCTCGCCATGTTCCAGCAGGGGATGCCCGGTCTGTTTGGCGAAGGCCTGAAAGTCCTTCACTGAACCGGGGTCGGTGGTCAGCACCTTGAGCACTTGGCCGCTGGCCATGTCATTCATCGCTTTCTTGGTGCGCAAGATGGGCAGGGGGCAATTGAGCCCCTTGGCATCGAGCAGTTTGTCGAATTGCCGCATGATGGTCTCCGCGGGAAGCTTGATCGATCGGTCAGGGGGCGAACTTCGGGCCGGAACGCCGCCCAGCCACCAGTCCAGCCTGCAAATTATACAGCGGGCTGAGGCTCTGCAAGCGCGCGCTTGGCATGAACGCTTGGCAGGTCGTTCGGAGGTTCACTCGATCCGGCTCAAGGCAGGGTGAAATGAAAGGTAGTGCCGTGCCCTTCTTCGCTGCTTGCCCAGATTCGGCCGCCGTGCCGACGCACGATCCGCTGCACGATCGCCAGCCCGATGCCGGTGCCCTCGAAGCGCTTGGGGTCGTGCAACCGCTGAAACGGCTTAAAGAGCTGATCGGCGTATTGCATGGAAAATCCGGCGCCGTTGTCGCGCACGCAAAACACCTTCTCGCCCTGTTCCACCAAGGGGAATACCTCGATTTGCGCCAGCTCTCGTTCGGCGGTGAATTTCCAGGCGTTGCGCAGAAGGTTGTCGAGCAGGGCCTTGATCAGTACCGGGTCGGCGCGGGCCGACAGCCCCTGCGCGATGCGCCAGGAGACGCTGCGCGTGGGGTGTTGCTCGGCGAGTCCGGCGCAGATATCTTTCGCGATCGCGGTCAAGTCGAGCTTCTCGCGGCGCAATTCCAGGCGGCCCAGGCGCGCCAGCTCCAAGAGGTTGTCGATCAGCTCGCCCATGCGCTTGCTGGCGCCGCGGATGCGCGCCAGGTAGTCGAGCCCCTTGGCGTCGATGCGTGCGGCGTACTCCGCCTCCAAGAGATGCGAGAACCCGTTCATGGCGCGCAGGGGCGCGCGCAAATCGTGCGAAACCGAGTAGCTGAAGGATTCGAGTTCCTGGTTCGATGCGGCCAGCTCCGCGGTGCGTTCCTCGACGCGACGCTCGAGCCCTTCATTGAGTTCGCGAATGGTCTGTTCGGCGTTCTTCCGCTCGGTGATGTCCACCACCATGCCCAACACCCCGCAAGGCCGTCGCAGTTCGTCGCGCAGCAGCGCGACCAGCAGATCTACCCAGACCACCTGGCCGCTGCGCGTGATATAGCGTTTGTCCATGCGGTAGGTCTCACTTTGCCCGATCGCGAGTTGGCGCAGATACACCAGCTCCACCGCCAGATCGTCGGGATGGGTGAAGCGGTCGATGTTCATGCCGCGCAATTCCTCGCGCGAGTAACCCAGAAGTTGCGCCAAAGCTTCATTGGCGTCGGTGACCGTGCCTTGTTGATCGGCGAGGGCGATACCCGTGATGGCACTTTCGAAAATGCTGCGGAACCTCGCCTCGCTGGCCTGAATGGCCAGTTCGGCACGCTTTCTTTCGGTGACATCAATCCCCATGGCGATGACCACCGGGCGGCCTTCAACCTCGTAGCGCAGGCCGGTGACGTAATAGGGAATCCGCTCCCCCGCGCTGGTCCGCAGCCGGGCTTCCAGGCTGGCGGCCCCTTCCTTGACCACCCGGCGGGCGGCGCTGCGCAAGTCCGGCCAGTCCTCCGGGTCGAAGAGTTCGCGCGCCGGCATGCGGGTGATCTCTTCGATTGACCGCCCAAGAAGAACCTCGAGGTTGCGGTTCCACAACAGCAGGTGTCCGCCGGCGTCGAAAAGGTAAAAAATTCCGGGAACGGATTCAATCAGCTTGCGGCTGAAATCACGCTCCCGGCGGATGAGGTTGTCCGCTTCCTTGCGCTCGGAGAGGTCGCGCAACACGGAGATGATGGCTGGACCATCCTCCAGTTCGATCGCCGTGGCCGAGCCTTCCACCGGCACCTTGGCGCCGTCGGCGCGCCGGTAGGCAAGCTCGGCGCGGGGCAAACGGAAAAGCTGCGGGTTGGCCTCCAGCATGGCGATCCGCTCCTTGACCAAGGCGCGCGAATCGTGATCGATGAATTCCAGTGCATCGCGCCCCACCAGATCTTCCGCGCTCTCGACGCCGCACAGGTGCGCCGCCGCCGGATTGGCAATGAGAACCAGGCGCCGCCGATGCACGATAATGGCGTCGGGAGACAAGTCGATCAAGCCACGATAACGCTGCGCCGATTGGCGCAAGGCCTCCTGAGCATGTTCCTGCTCAGTGATGTCGGTATAGGACGAAACGAAACCGCCTCCCGGCAGGGGCGTGCCGCGAATGTCGAGGACCCTGCCGTTGGGCCGCACGCGCTTGAAGTAGTGCGGCTCGAATTGGCGGGCGCGGGCCATCCGTTCGCGGACCTGTTCCTCGGGGTCCCCCGGGCCATACTCGCCGCGCTGGGCGTTGTAGCGAAACACGGCTTCGATCGGCACGCCCACATGCCGTAGCGACTCGGGCACCTCCAATAGTTCGAAATAGCGCTGGTTCATGGCGGTCATGCGCAGGTCAGCATCGGTCAGGCTGATCCCTTGCGGCAGATGTTCGAGGGTGATGCGCATGATCTCGGCTTGGCGCTGCAAAGCCTCTTGCGCCTGCACCCGCTCGGAGATGTCGATGCCCACACCGACGAGGCCAGGGGAGCCGTCTTCCAGGGCCAGCTTCTCGCCGGTGAAGTGATAGGGGCGGGCAGTACCGTCCTTGGCTCGAAACAGGGCTTCCGCGGTTGCCGACCCGGCCGTGAAGACGCGCCCGATGCGGCTCTGAATCAGTTCCCGATCCGGCCCGCTGAAAAAGTCCAGCGGGTGAGCTCGCTCCATTTCCGCCGTGGAATACCCAGCAACGATTTCGAAATTGCGGTTCCAAAGCAGGAAGCGGCCATGCTGGTCGAAAAGGTAGAATACTCCTGGGATTGATTCGATCAGATGCTGCCGAAAATCACGTTCGCGCAACACCTGGTTGGCGACGCGCTTGCGCTCGGTGATGTCCCGCGCCACCGTGAGCACCGCCGGTGCCCCATCGAGTTCGATGAGCGTTCCGGTGGATTCGACCTCAAGCTCGCGCCCGTCCAGCGTGTGGTAATGCAGCTCGGTGAGCGAAACATGCTCCGCGGCGCCGGAGTACAGAAGCTCGATGCGCTCATGCACGCGCGCCCAATCCGCCTCCCCCACCACTTTGGCAACATCGACGCCGATCAGCGCTTCGGCCGAAGGCGCGCCGAGCAGCACCGCCGCTGCCGGGTTGGCCAACTGGATCACGCCCTGGCGGTGCGCGAACACTGCATCAGGCGACATTTGTACCAAGGTGCGGTAGCGCAGCTCCGACGACTGGACCGCGACCCGCGCCCGTTCCTGGAGGGTGATGTCGGTATAGGTGGTGACCATGCCTCCGCCCGGCAAAGGACTGCCGATGATCTCCAGCACGCTTCCGTCAGGACGCGTGCGCTTGAGGCGATGGGGCTGGAACTTCCGGGCGAGTTCCACCCGCTCCTGGACCAGTTCTTCCTCGTCGCCCGGGCCGTATTCCCCGCGCCGCGCGTTGTGGCGGATGAAGTCAGCGAACTTCGCCCGGCTGGTCAAGAGCGCTTCGGGGAAGTCCAATAACTCGGCGAAGCGCCGGTTGTGGCCGATGAGGTGCAAGTCGGCGTCAAACACGCTGATCCCCTGCGCCATGTGATCGAGCGTCGCCCGCAGCACCCGAGTGCGCTCGGCAACCAGGGTGAGGGCGCGATCGCGCGCACTGCCCAATACGTAGTAGAGCACCGCCAGCAGCAAGCTCACCACCGCGCCCACCAGCACGACCCGCGGTGCGGCTTGGTAAGCGGGCTGCTGCGCAATCCAGGCTTCGCTGGCGCGATGTTGCAGGAGCCACCTGCGCCCGCCGAACTCTTGCCCGATTTCCCGGGCAATTACCTCAGCGTTCGAAATTTCGCCGATTTCGGCCAGCGCCTTGCGTTCACTCGAACTGCCGGCACTGACCAGACCGGCATCCTCGATCAACAGGCTTTCGCCCTCGGCCAGCATGCCGCGAAAATAGTCGCGAAACGAGATCCGCGTCTCCAGCGTGAGCACCACAAAACCGGCCAGTGCCTGACGCCGGGCTGCCACCGATTCAAGCGGCTGCCCGCGCCGATAAACCGGCGCCCGCAGAACCACCCGGGGCGAACCAGTGGGGTTTTGCACGACTTGAAACGGTTCGGAAACCCGAAACCGCCCGCTATCGCGCGCTTCCCGAACCGCATCAGCATTGCTCGCCTGGGTGGCCACGTCATAGCCGAAAACCGCCTCATTGCCGGCCATCGGCTCGATGTAGTCGGCCACCAGGTACTCGGCCCGATCCCCCGGCGGACGAATGTCGAACTGGGCATAGCCGGAGGGATCGAGACTGCGATCCTGGCGCACGCGCTCGATGAAAGCGGCTTTGTCGCCTTGGCGCACACGTCGATGAAAGGCAATCGCCTGCAAGCCCCCCAGGCGCTTCGCCAGATCGAGATTGCGGGTGTATTGGTGAAATTCCTGGCGACTGACTTCGGCCGAGGCGATGAACACGCCCTGCAATCCGAGCATCAGGTTTTCGAGGTCATCGAGCCGTCGGGAAAGATGCGCGGCGAGAAGGTTGCCGCGACTCTCGAAGCGTTCCCGAACCTCGCGTGAGGTATGGTCAGCCACCCGTTGGGCGGCAAAGAGCGTCATCCCCATCCCGAACACAAACACCAGTAAGGCGCCCAGCAGCGGCGACAGCAGCCGGCGTACGTCGACTAGCGCTGGGTGAAGGGCTTCGGTCGGGTCTGACGGCTTCATCCCCGGCAGAATAGCCGCGCCACGCGGGACTTGCAATCGCGCGGGTTGCGCCGATTCAGGCCGGGGTGCTCTTTTGGCGAATCCGCGACACCAGTGAGGTGGTGGACCGATCGACTTGAAAGGGAATCGACACCACCCGGCCGCCCCGAGCCAACACCTCGGGGCCGCCAACAATGCGCTCCACCGGCCAGTCGCCGCCTTTCACCAGCACCTCGGGACGGCAGGCGCGAATGATCTCCAGGGGCGTATCTTGATCGAAAGGCACCACCAGATCGACCGCGGCCAATGCCGCCAACACCGCCAGCCGGTCTTCCAGAACATTGAGTGGCCGGTCTTCGCCCTTGCCCTGGCGGCGCACCGAGGCATCGGTGTTGACCCCGACCACCAGCGCCGCCCCCAGGCCACGCGCCTGATCGAGATAGGTGACATGCCCGCGGTGAAGGATGTCGAAGCACCCGTTGGTGAACACCAGCGGCCGGGGCAACGCCGCCAGGCACGCGGGCAAGTTCGCCGCAGTGGCAATCTTGCTGAGGAAACTGGGCGGCGGGATCGCCGCGCGATCGCTCAATTGACGTACTCGAAGACCTTGACCACACGCCGCGCACCGCTGGTATTGCGCGCGATCTCGGCGGCATCAACGGCCTCCTGGGGCTTGACCATGCCCATCAGAAAGACCACGCCGTTTTCGGTGACCACCTTGACGTGATTGGCGGAGAACTTCTGCGCGTCGACGAAGCGCGCCTTCACCTTTGAAGTGATCACGACGTCATTGCTGCGTGAGGAGAACGCGGTGTAAGGGCCAACCACCAGTTCGTTGACCACGTTGCGCACATTGGCCTGGCCGCGCGCCACCTCCTCGGCGATGCGCCGGGCGTCCTCCGTGGGCACTTCGCCAGTGAGCAACACGATGCGGTTGAAACTCGTGATATTGACGTGCGCCTGGGCGTCGAGACGTTCGCCCATTCTGATCATGGCTTTGCTCTCGATGACTTCGTCGTCGATGTAGGCGCCCGAACTGCGACGATCGTCGATCATCATGGCGCCGACGCCGACGCCCGTGGCCACCAGCGGAAAGCAGCCCGAAAGCGTGAACATCGTGGCGACGAGCGCCAGGGCAAGTAACAGGTCTCTCAACAGGTTTCTCATCAGTCTTCCTCGCCAAGTAGCATGTTGTCGATGGCTTCGCACAAGCAATGAATGATCAAGGTGTGCATTTCCTGCACGCGCGCCACGTCATCGTGCGGCACGCATAAATGGACATCGGCCCGGCTCAGCAGTTCGCCGGTCTGCCCGCCACGCCGTCCGGTCATGGCCACCACCGCCATGCCGCGTTCCTGGGCGGCGTTGATCGCGGCCAGAATGTTGGCGGAATTGCCGCTGGAGCAAAAGACCACCAAGGTATCGCCGTCATGCCCGAGTGCCTGCACTTGCTTGGCGAACACCTCTTCATAACCGTAGTCATTGGCTAGGGCGGTAAGGGTGGCGGTATCCGCGCACAAGGCGATCGCCGGGAGGCCCGGACGTGTGCGCCGGAAGCGCCCCTGCAACTCGGCCACCAAATGTTGCGCTTCGGCCGCTGCCCCTCCATTGCCGCAAACCAGCAGCTTGCCGTCGCGCAGCAGGCACTGCACCAAGAGCTCGGCGGCGCTGGCGATGCGGGGGCTCAGCACCTCGGCGGTGTTCGCCAAAAGGCGCGTGGCTTGCGCAAATTGCTCTTGGATTCGGGACAACAGATCGATCATCGCCAGCGCAAGGGCATCATTTGACAGCGCGGATTGTAGCAGCCTTGCCCCGGCTGCCGCGGATCGCCCGGGCAATGAGCCGCCCTTGGCTTCGCCTTGGAGCGCGGCACGCGGAAGCCGGCACAGCTCGGCTGCGCGGCATCAGAGGACATCGCGCAGCCATTCAATCCGGGCCGCTTCCAGGCCGCTCATCACGATGGCGTCGAAACGACACGCCGGCTCGCCGTGGCAGCGTGCGAGATAACAGCGCGCCGCGTGTTGCCAGCGCTCCTGCTTGCGCCGATCAATGCTCGCCGCGGCACCGCCGAAGCGCGGATTGCCGCGCAGCCGCACCTCAACGAAGACCAGCGTTTCGCCGTCGCGGGCGATGAGATCGATTTCGCCGCCACGGCACCGAAAATTGCGCTCCAGGATTTCCAGCCCCTTAGCGACGAGGTACCGTTCCGCGAGATTTTCGGCCTCGGCGCCGCGACTCATCGCCGGTTCGGTTCAGCGGCAAAGTTCATCGGGCCTGGTCGATCAGCACCGCCTCACCCTGGCGCACCACCAGGGTATTCGGCTCGCGCACCAGCACCGGGCCTTGCCGGCCGGAGATATGCCCGGTGACCCCGTCCAGTTCGAGCTTGTCGAGCGCCTTGCCCTGCGCGATTTGGCTCGCCACGCGGTAAGCGTCGATCCCCAGGGCATAGAGCCGCTGCGCCGTGGCGTCGACCAGATCAGCGCGTGGATAGGCCATCACGGCGGCGTGATCGGCCTGCACCAGCCAGGGCATCTCGACGAAGCGCACGTTGGCGAGTTCGGTCCTTTCGGTGGCCGCATGATCGTCGAAGATCTGTCCGCTGGCGTAGGCCGGCAAGCTCGAGAGATAGCCGCGGGCCACCCGTGCCTCGGCAGCGTCGAGCGCCAGGAGCAAGGCGTCGGCATTAGCGGCCTCGATCTTCTCCCGCAGCGCGGGCAAGGTGACGGTGTCCCCGTTGAAGGCCGCAGCCTGCACCACGCTCATCCCCAATTGTTCCGCCTCATGGCGAAAGGCCGCCTGGAAGCGCTGATTGAAGGGAGCCGGCCCGGCAAGCACAGCGATGCGCTCGCGGCCCTCCTTCCAGGCCAGACGTGCCAGTTGCCGGGCATCGGCCTCGACCGAAAGCGCCAGGACGACGACCTGCCCAGGCAGTACTGTGCTTTGCTCGGGAGCATTGAGCAGCAGGGTCGGGGGAAAGCTCTGGCGCTGGCTCAGTACCGCCCCCACATCGCCGCGGGTAAGCGGGCCGACCAGCACCATCGCGCCCGTCTTCACCGCGCGCTCGAAAGCGACTGGCGCCTCGGCCTCGCCATGGGCGAGCACCGCGACCAGAGCGGCCTCCCCGCCCACGCCCGCGGCGGCCACGAAACCAGCCCGCAATGCTGCGGCCGCTGCGCGGAAGGGCGCGTTGTCCAGGGGCAAGATCAAAGCATAGCGCGGCGACAATGCAGGCAGTGGCGCCGGTGCCGGCGAGACCGCGGGTGGGGGCGCCGCGGCATTGGCCGAAACAGCCTGCACCTTGATTGCGGTGGGCTCAGTCGACGTCGGCAGCGGCGCGGTTGCCGCCGGAAGCGGCTCAGCGCACAATGCCCGCTGCGCGAACAGCAGCACCACCAAGCCCAGCAAGCTGGTCAAAGAAGCGCGGCGCAGCGCTCCAAACCATAGCCCACCATCGCCGAGCTCATGACTGATCACGATCACCCGCCTGTCGCGGCCGAGAAGGGGACATTATATGTGGTCGCGACGCCGCTCGGGAATCTGGGCGACATCACCCGGCGGGCGCTCGACATTCTGGCTGCGGTGGACCACGTGGCCGCCGAAGATACCCGCGACACGACGCGCCTTTTGGCCCATTTCGGGCTCGTCAGCAAGTGTTTCGCGCTGCATCGCCACAACGAACGCACCGGGGCGGCGAAGTTGCTCGAACTGTTGTCCCGGGGCGAGAGCGTCGCCCTGGTGAGCGATGCCGGCACACCGGGCATCAGTGATCCGGGCGGCCTGGTGGTGGCTGCGGCGCGCGCCGCCGGCCACCGCGTGGTGCCGGTGCCAGGGCCCTCGGCGCTGACCGCCGCGCTGTCCGTGGCCGGCCTCGCCGAAACCGGTTTTGTGTTCGCCGGCTTTCTGCCGCCGAAATCCGGACCGCGCCGAAACCGCATCCAGGAACTCGATCTTGCTGGCCTGCCAATGGTCTTCTATGAAGCCCCGCATCGCATCGCGGCCAGCCTTGCCGATCTGGAGGCGGTCTGCGGAGGCGCGCGCGCGGTGGTGGTGGCCCGTGAGCTGACCAAGCTGTTTGAAGAAGTGCATCGCTGCCCCCTGGCCGAGGCGCAGGCCTGGCTGGCCGCGGACCGCAACCGGCAGCGGGGGGAATTCGTCTTGATCGTCGAAGCGCGCGCGGAGCCCGCCGCTACTGCGCGAACGCGTGAGGCCGAAACCGTGCTCCATCTAGCTCTGGAAGAACTCCCCCCCGCGCGTGCCGCCAAGCTCGCCGCCAAGATCACCGGCGGGCGACGCGAGGAGCTCTACGAGCTGGCACTCAAGCTGAACGAGGCGAAGACACACCAGACGCCGCCGTAGTCGCTGCGGCCGTGATCGCCTCCATAGCCTTCGTAGGGTATTCGCGGGCGCTGCGCGCCCGCGAATCTACTACCGTCCACCGAGGTACAGAACAAGGGCCGACGCTGGCGCAATCAGCCCGCGAGATGTCTGGTGGAATCGGCCCTGCGGGCCACAATCTACCCTACAGATGCTCTCGTCGCAGATCGGCCGCGACCTTCAGCGCTCGGGTCGCAATCCACCCCGGGCCGGTGCGCCGCAGACGCGGCGCCCCGGCCCGGCAAAAATACTCAGGCGATGGTGAGCTTGCGCGCCTGCGACTCCTTGCGCTTGGCGAGCTTGAGTTCCAGAACGCCGTTGTCGTACTTGGCGTTGGAGAGGCTCTCGTCGATTTCACTCGCCAAGGCAAAGCTGCGATACACGCTGCCGTAGTAGCGCTCGCTGCGCAGCAGCTTGTCGCCCTCTTTTTGCTCGGTTTCCTTCTTCACTTCCGCGCTGACCGACACCTGGTTGCCGTCGATGGCGACATGAATGTCCTCCTTGTTCACGCCGGGAATCTCGGCATGCACGGTGTAGCTCTTGTCGTCTTCGCTGACATCCATCTTGATCTGCATCGGCGCCTTGTTCTCAAAGCGCGCGGGGCGCAGGAAACCTTTGAAAAGTTCGTCCAGACCCGCTTCGGTGAAGGGATCCCATACGGTCAAGTTGGCCATGATCTGCTCCTCTCATTCAAGACATCGACACCCGTTTCCACCCGGCTTTCCGGGCGGTCACAGAACCAGCCTACGCCCCGCGCGCCCGGGTGTGTTGACTCAAGTCAACCGCCGACGCATCGCGCGGTACAATTCTGAAGTCGGGGCGTGCGCCGCGGTTTTCAAGCCCCCTTCTTTTTCTCATCCATGGAGAATCGGCATGAACATCCGCTTTCTGGGCGCGGCCCGCGAGGTCACCGGATCGAGCTATTGGCTGGATACCGGAGACGCTCGCCTGCTGGTCGACTGCGGCATGTTCCAGGGCGGCCGGGAAGCTCGGCAGCGCAATTTCTCGGCCCTGGATTTCGACGCACGGACACTCGACGCGGTCGTGCAGACCCATGCCCACATTGATCACTCCGGGCTGCTGCCGCGGCTGGTGCTGAGGGGTTTCAAGGGGCCGATCTTCTGCACCGAACCGACCGCCGCGCTCTTGAAGGTGATGCTCCTGGACAGCGCCTTCATTCAGGAAAAGGAAGCTGAGTGGCAGAACTTCAAGGCTCCCGATCGGCGCGGCGCCGGCCGTGGCCGTAAGGTCGCCGAAGCGGCGCCGCTCTACACCGTGGCACAAGCCCAGGCCTCGCTCAAGCAGCTCCGCCCCCTGCCTTACGACCAGCCTTTCGAGCCGACACCCGGAGTGCGCTGCATATTCCGTGACGCTGGCCACATCCTCGGCTCGGCGATCATTGAATGTTGGGTCAGGAACGGTGGCACGGAACGCAAGATCGTCTTCTCCGGTGATCTCGGCCAGCCTGGCCACCCACTGGTGCGCGACCCTACGCTGATTCCCGAAGCCGACTACCTACTGGTCGAGTCCACTTACGGCAATCGCCTGCACCGCAGTTGGCAGGACACGGTCGAGGAATTCGTTGCCGCGTTGCAGGACACGCTTCGCCAGCGCCAGGGCAATGTGATCATTCCGGCGTTCGCGGTCGGCCGAACCCAGGACATCCTCTTCTTGCTCGCCGAGCTTACCCGACAAGGACGGCTGAAGCCGCTGGACATCTACGTCGATTCGCCCATGGCCACGGCCGCCACCGAAGTGCTGTTCCGGCATCTCGACGTGCTCGACGCCGAGGCCCACCGCGTGCTCGATTGGGAGGGTCGCGCCGAGTTTTTTGCGCGGGTGCGCTTCGTACAGGACGTGGAGGAGTCCCGTGCCCTGAACCGCATCAAAGGCGGCGCCATCATCATCAGCGCCAGCGGCATGTGCGAAGCCGGGCGCATCAAGCACCACCTGCGCCACAACCTGCCGCGGCCGGAATCGACGGTAATCATCGTCGGCTTTCAGGCGGCCAACACCCTGGGCCGGCGTCTGGTGGACAAGGCGCGCTTGGTCCGCATCTTTCGCGAAGACGTGCCGGTACGGGCGCATATCTACACCATCGGCGGCCTCTCGGCGCATGCCGATCAGGCGGGCTTGCTCGCTTGGCTCAAGGGGTTTCGGCGGCCCCCGCGGCAGACTTTCGTGGTCCACGGCGAATCCGCCACCGCCCTGGAATTCGGCGAGAAGCTGCGCCAGGATTTGGGTTGGAACGCCACGGTGCCCGAGGCCGGGCAGAGCTTTGAACTGGATTGACTCCGCGGCGGTGAAGAAATCTTCACGCGCGATTCGAGTGCGCGGCGCGATCAACCGGCGCGTTCGAGGCGCCGCGTGCGCGCCTGGCGAAATAGATGCGGACGTGTCGGGGCGTCTATTTGCCTTTGGCGCAATCGCAGGCCTGATCGCCTTTATCGAGGACGATGCGCCAAACGCCTGGCGCTTCCAGGCGCCACACCGAGGTGAAGGTCCCGATGAGCTTGCCTTGCGGGTCATGCACGGGGCCGGTGGACAAGGCCAGCGTTCCTGAGTCGAGCACCTCGACTTGTTTGGGTTGCCAGGAGAAGGGCGCCTGCGGCTGGTCGTAATAGCGTTGCCACCAAGCCGCAACGGCTTCAGGGCCGCGCAAGGGCGTCGGCCCGGTGAAGAAGATGGTCTCCGACGACAGAAAGCGCTTGAAGGCGGCGAAATCGCGATCGGCCATGGTCTTGGCAAAAGCACGCTCGGTCGCTTCGACCTGGCGCTTCAAGGCTGCTGGATCGGGTGTGGCGGGCATGCTGGCGCAAGCGCTCAGGAGCGCCAGGAGCACCAAGCGAACGAGGTTGAAGCGCATGATGTAGCCTCCTTCAGGGTGTTGTGGCGGCGCGCCGAGGTTCGCGCGTGCGCGGCCAGATGCGCCAGGCGGTGGTTCCGCGAGGGCGAATGAACCGTCGCGCGGCAGGCGTGGAAACCGCTCATTGAACCAAGCTTTGTCATTTCGACCCACGCCGGCATCCGGGATATTTCGATGAACTGGACGCCAGCGGCCGCCCAGGTGGCGGGCAGAGCCAAGGCGTTCACGACCGCACCGGGGTGGCCGTCAATCATCGATACTGCGCCGCTCGGCCTTGCGCCGCGCGACCCGAGTCTTTTCCTCGCGTCGGCGCGCCAGGGCCGCGCCGCTGGGCGTGGTAGCGATGCGCGTGCGCCGCGGCACGGCCACGCTGCGCAGAAGTTCGCGCAGACGCAGCAAGGCGTCGGCACGGTTTTTCTCCTGGCTGCGAAACCGCTGCGCCTTGATGATGACTACTTGCTCCGCGGTGATGCGATGATCGCTGAGCCGCGCCAGGCGCTGCTTGTAGAAATCCGGCAGCGAAGAGCGGCTGATGTCGAAGCGCAGGTGAATGGCGCTCGCCACCTTGTTCACGTTCTGCCCGCCCGCGCCTTGCGCGCGCATGGCGTTCAGCTCGATTTCAGCCAAAGGAATGGTAACGTGGGTTGAGACTTCCAGCCGATCGCCGCCGGTGTTCATGGGCTACCCTCCCCCCGGCCCCCTCCCCGCGGGAGGGGGTGCCCACGGTTCGCGGGCTGCGCCCGCTCCGGCATCTGGCTCGCGCCCCCTTGGGACGGCCCGGCGGGGGCGCTCACAGCCGCCGCCACCGCCGAACCTTCGAGATCGCTGGGCGTATCGACATCGTGCAGCACTCCGGGATCATCGACTTCGAGAAAAAACAGATGCTGGGCGTTGGCTTGCAGAATCCTGCGCGCACCCGCGTCGCCCTCCAGCGCCAGAAGTTCTTGGCGAAAGCGTCCGCCGATGCCTACTGGATTGCCTCGGTGCCCACGGAACCGCGGCGCAACCAAATCCTTGCCGGCGCGCAAGGCCTCAAGCACTTGGGCGATGGTATCGACCCGCACAAAGGGCATATCGGCCAGGGCAATGACCCAGCCGCGGGCCTCGGGCATAGCCGCCACCGCCGCGGCGACGCTGTGGCCCATACCCGCCTCGGCGTGCTCGGCGACCACGCAGTGAAAATGCTCGCACGCCAAAAGCTCCATGAGCGCGCTGGCTCCGGGGCGCACCACCACCAACATTTCCGGCACCGCCGCACGCAGCCGGCGCGCGCTATGCAGCACCATGGGCGTGCCATCCGCCAGCGGATGCAGGAGTTTGTCGGCGCCAAAACGGTTGCCCCGCCCGGCTGCGAGCAAGACGCCGCGAATTCCGACCGGGCTGTCAGTAGGGTCTGGATTCATGCGCGAGCTACGAACGCGGAAGGTGTTTGCTGGTCATAATCCGGTAAAATTTGCGGCCCCAGATCAGGAGTTCCCATGAGCATTCAAGATACCATACGCAGCCAAGTCACCAGCCACCCGGTGGTGCTCTACATGAAGGGCACGCCGCAGTTTCCGCAATGCGGTTTCAGCGGCGCGGCAGTGCAGATTCTCAAAGCCGCCGGCGTTCGCGACATCTTCTCCGTGAACGTGTTGGAAGACGACGCGATCCGTCAGGGCATCAAGGAATATGCCAACTGGCCGACGGTTCCGCAGCTCTATGTGAAAGGCGAGTTCGTCGGCGGCGCCGATATCATGCGCGAGATGCTGGAATCGGGCGAACTGCAGAAGCTGCTGGTGGCATAGCTGCCTGCCCTCCGCTGAGCTTTCCCGCGCGCCGGGGATGGGGGATCCCCGTCCGCGCGCGCGGGCGAGGCGCTGATCGGAGCCGTCACACCAACATGGGCCTGCGTCGGGCTCATTGAATATCCTGGCGTTAGGCTTTCGCTGGAAGGACGAATCGTGATCTGACCAGCGTCTCGCGGGGGCGTGGCGCAAAACCGTGCGCGATCGCGGTGCGCACCAACTTGGCGGTGCGCACCGCGCGCCGCGTCAGTGCATGAATGCCCGCACCCCTCGGCCCAGGGCCCAAAGCGCGTGCAACGCACCGTCATGGCGCATTAGTTGCACCAACACGGTGCAATTCCCCCGGCGACGCCTCGTCCACCTCGGCTACTATTCCAATAAATCAAACACCTAATCGCCTGGCACAGAGACTGCTTTTGCCCTCGCCAATACCCTTTGGGAGGTTCCATGGAAGCGCTCAAGACCAGTAACGACGTTTTGTTCATATTGCTCGGCGCCATCATGGTGCTGGCCATGCATGCCGGCTTCGCCTTCTTGGAGCTGGGCACGGTACGCAAAAAGAATCAGGTCAATGCCTTGGTGAAAATTCTGGCCGACTTTTCGGTTTCCAGCATCGCCTATTTTTTCATCGGCTATGCCATTGCTTATGGCACCACCTTCTTTGCCGATGCCGGCACGCTCACCCAGAAGAGCGGCTACGATCTGGTCAAGTTCTTCTTCCTTCTGACCTTCGCCGCGGCCATTCCGGCCATCGTCTCCGGCGGCATCGCCGAGCGGGCGCGCTTCAATCCGCAGTTGGCCGCGACCTTTCTGGTCGTGGGGTTCGTCTACCCCGTGTTCGAAGGCATCGCCTGGAACCAAGCCTATGGCGTGCAGGCCTGGTTGAAGAGCGTGACCGGCGAAGAATTTCATGACTTCGCCGGCTCGGTGGTGGTGCATGCCGTGGGCGGCTGGCTGGGCTTGATCGCCGTGCTGCAATTGGGCGCCCGCCGCGGCCGCTACAGCAAAGACGGCGGCGTGGCCGCGCATCCGCCTTCGAGCATTCCCTTCCTGGCCCTGGGCGCCTGGGTGTTGTCGGTGGGCTGGTTCGGCTTCAATGTGATGTCGGCACAGACCATCGACAAGATCAGTGGGCTCGTCGCCGTCAACTCACTCATGGCCATGGTGGGCGGCACGCTGGCCGCGCTGGTGGCCGGACGCAACGACCCGGGCTTCGTGCACAACGGCCCGCTGGCCGGCCTGGTGGCGGTATGCGCCGGCTCCGACCTCATGCACCCGATCGGGGCGTTGTTCACTGGCGCCATCGCCGGCGCGCTCTTCGTTTTCATGTTCACCCTCACCCAGAACCGCTGGAAAATCGACGACGTGCTGGGCGTCTGGCCGCTGCATGGCCTGTGCGGCGCCTGGGGCGGCCTCGCAGCGGGCATCTTCGGCCAGAAAGCGCTGGGCGGCGTGGGCGGCGTCTCTTTCCTCGCCCAACTGCTGGGCACGGCGCTAGGCATCATCATCGCCGTAATCGGCGGCCTTTTGGTCTACGGGCTCTTGAAGAAATTCGTGGGCCTCAGACTCGACGCCGAAGAAGAATTCAACGGCGCGGATTTGTCAATCCACAAAATCAGTGCCACGCCGGAGCGGGAGGCGGGGTGGTGAGCACTACGCGTTGATGGTCCGCGGCGGAAAGGCTGCCACCCTGCGCGCATCACGGCTTGACTGCCGGGGGCCCTTACCCTGGTTTCGCTCATCGAACTGGTTTGGGTGCTCGCAAGCTGTTATGAACTCGATCGCAAGGAACTCGCTTCGGTCCTGGAGAACCCGCTGCGCACCCGCGAGCTGCGCATCGACCGCGCCGAAATCACCTGGGCCGCACTGCGCCTTTTCCGCGCCGGCAAAGCGGATTTCGCCGATTGCCTGATTCATTGCCCCGGCCGCGAGGCGGCCTGCGAAGCCACCGTCACTTTTGATCAGGCCGCCGCAAAGGCTTGTGGAATGCGGGTTCTGGGCTAACGCCCGCAGTGCTTGGCGGCTATGATCACGCACACGCGCACGGTACGCCAAGTCCGAGAGGCAGCCCCTCGCGCAACAGACAAGATGCGCCCCTGGGCAGAAAGTGAGCCGCGCCCGATCCACCCCCGGGCCATGCCAAAAAACGGAGTGTGATGCGCGGTGTATCCCGGTGAACGATTCAATGGCCACAGCCATCTCGCGGGTGGCCTGCTGGCGCTGACCGGCGTGATTGTCCTGGTGGTGCTTGGCGCGCTGTGGGCCGATGTCTGGAGGGTCGTGAGCTTCGCGGTTTATGGCGCCAGCCTGGTCGTGCTCTACGGCATCTCCACCGCCTATCACAGTGTGCGCGGCCGGGCCAAGGCCATTCTGCGCCGCCTGGACCACAGCGCCCATTATCTCCTGATCGCGGGAACCTACACGCCCTTCACCTTGGTGAGCCTGCGCGGGCCATGGGGCTGGACTTTGTTCGGTATCGTCTGGGGCCTGGCGGTTGTCGGCATCCTTCAGGAGATCTGGCTGGGCCGCGGGGCGCGGCGGCTGTCGCTCATCATCTACGTGCTGGCCGGCTGGGTGGCGGTGGTGCCCTTGATCGACGCCTTGGGTCTGGCCGGCTTCGCCTGGATTCTGGCCGGCGGCCTGGTCTACACCGCGGGCCTGGTGTTCTACCTCTACGACGAGCACTTCCGGCACTGGCACGGCATCTGGCTTTTGTTCGTGGTGGGCAGCAGCGCCATTCACTACTTCGCCATTCTGTTTTACGTCACTTGAAGCCGGCATGGAGGTCCGCGCCACGGGCCGCAAGAAGGGTGCGTCTCCGAAACGGGTTTGAAATACCCAATGCTCTCCTGAAACCTGCGTTCAACATCTCCAGGGCGTGCCGCCTGATGGCCACAATTCTCCTCCGGCCTCGATAGGGCGGCACGGCTGGAGTGCGCTGCCTGCTTTCCTTTTGCCGAGCCGCCTGGCCGGCCACTTCACCGATGGGCGGGCTACGCTCGCCCACCGCCACCACCATGGCCACTGCTCTATTGCGCGCGGGATAGGCGCGGGGCCGCGCCGCTTTTTGCATCCCACCTTGGCGGCGGAATGCGAGACTGTCTCAGCGCAAGGCTTCCACCAAAGCCAGCAAGCCGATCGCCGCCTGCACCAGCCCGGCGACCAGCCAGAAGAAGGCCATGCCCCATTGGCGTTCGGCAAGGTAGTGCCGGACCGAGTGCAAGTTGCCCCAGACCACCGTGGCCATACCGACCGCTACGACTAGGAACAAAAACTTCCACAACCAGCGTCCGGCCACGGCCCAGCCGGGGCTGAACTCGAAGTCGATCAGCGCGAAGCTGACAACGACCGCGACATAGACCAAGCACAAGCCCACCACCCAGACCAGCACGATGCGGCCTTGGCGGTTGGAGGCCAGGGCGCTGTGCCGCTGCGTTTCGAAATCGGTCAGCAGATGGGGCGCGTGCGTCGCAAAGGCCTCACGCAACTTACCCTCCTCGAACCACGCGGCGAAGCCGTCGAGCGGAATGAAGCGGCGCTCGGCAATGTCCTGAAGATTGCGCGCGGCGGTGATCGGTGCGCCATTGATGCGCACGCCCGCCCAATTCCTGAGGCGTGTGGTGAATTTGCTCTCGACCGGCGCCCGGAGCACCAGGCCTTCGGCACCGGCGTCCAGACGTAGGGACTCGACTTGCTCCCAGGCGACGCTCACCTCGCCCGAACCCGTGGGGCCGCGCAAAAACACGCCTTCATCTGAGATCACCAACACCGGCCGCCACAATGCCCAGCCGAGGAATAGCGCGAACGGCAGCAGCAGCGCGGCGACGATGCCGCCTGCAGCAAGCAGCGCTGCATCGCTGCCCAGCGCGCCACCCAGCAGCAAGGCCGCGGGCAATCCGAGAAAAAAAACGATGCCCGCATACAAAGGCCAGCGGCGCCTGCGAGCAAGGGGAAAGCGGTAACCTGGGGTGTTGGACATGGCGCGCGCTTTGCACGGGTAGCCAGGGACGCATGATGCCCGATCATCGACCTCTACGGCAACGCGGCCCGACCCTGGCGGGCACCTTGCCGCCCCAACCCTTTGGCCTTTCGGTAGCGCAAGGGGATGACCAATCCCTAGTGCGCCCCTTTTGGCGACGCGGTGCGACCCTGGTCCGGCAGCGTTACTGTGCGTGCGCTCGCGACATCGCAATGTCGCCGGTGCAACTGGAGATACGTCGCATTAGCGGCGTGTTGCCAGGTTACGTGGCGACTGGCATGATGCCGCGTGCTGCCGCCGCCTGAGGAAGCTCAGCGAATCACCAGGACCGCAGTTGGTCCACCGCGTTGCTCGCTCTGCTTGGCGGATTGACCGACAAACCAATTCAACCATGGCGGGATCCGACTATGCTGCTCATTCTCCGAACCCTTGCGGCGACGCTGCTGTTGCTCTTTTCTCTGCACACGCAGGCACAACAATTCGCCCGCGCCTACGGGGGTGGCAACGTCGATAACGCCTACTCGGTGCTGCAAACCGCCGATGGCGGCTATGTGCTCGCTGGTTTTACCGAATCTTTCGGTGCTGGCAGCCGCGACTTCTGGGTGCTGCGCCTGGACGCGTCCGGCAGCATCGTTTGGCAGCGCGCCATTGGCGGCAGCCTGATTGACACCGGCCTGGAACTGGTTCAAACCACCGACGGAGGCTTTGCAGTAGCCGGGATTACCTCTTCCTTCGGCGCCGGTTCGAGCGAAGCTTGGGTGGTCAAACTCGACGCTGGCGGCAACCTGCTGTGGAACCGTGTGATCGGCAATGCCGATGCGGATGACTTCTGGGGTCTGGCGGCCACCAGCGATGGCGGTGTCATCGCCGCGGGATCGACGCGGCCGGGGGGAGGCACTTACGATGGCTGGTTGGTGAAGTTGTCTTCCGCTGGCGCAGTCACTTGGCAGCGGCGCTATACCGGAGCCGGAGGCGATGCCTTCAGTCAGGTGCGGCAAACCGCCGATGGTGGCTATGTCGCGGTCGGCTACACCGATTCCTTCGGTGCGGCATATGACCTCTGGGTGGTCAAAACCGACCCCAGTGGCGCGATCACCTGGCAACGGAACTACGGCGGGGCGGGCGATGATTTTGCCTACGATGTGCGGCAGACCAGCGACGGAGGCTACATCGTCGCGGGTACGACGGATTCTTTCGGTTATGGCGCCAATGACGGCTGGGTGCTCAAGCTCGATGCCAGCGGCAACGTAACTTGGCAGCGCTCCTACGGCGACGCCGCGCCGGCGAATGCGGACGGGTTTTATGGCGTGCGCCAGACCAGCGAGGGCGGTTACATCGTCAGCGGCTGGACCAACATTGGCTCGACCGGCAGTGATGACGCCTGGCTGATGAAACTCGACGGCAGCGGCAACATCACCTGGCAGCGCGCCTTTGGGACCAGTTCGTTCGACTATTCGACCATGGTTACCCAAACCGCGGACGGCGGCTACGCCCTTTCCGGCACAACCGCAGGATTTGGTGCGGGGAGCAACGACGCCTGGCTGATCAAGTGCGACAGCGGCGGCAACCTCGGCACTTGCGCCATGGCGCGCGCAGCGACCGCAACCACGACCGTGACCGCAGGCACCAGCGCCGCCTCGACCGCGACCGACCCGGCCACGGTTTATGCCAATTCCGAGGCTGCCGCCACCCTGACCGCCACCGCGGCCACCGTTTTCACCATCTGCGCCGCTGCGGCGGCAGCAGTGGCCAGCGCCGTGCCGGCGATTTCAAACCTTGGGCTGGCGCTCTTGATGGTGCTGCTGGGCTTGCTCGCCGTGCATCGCCTACGCCGGGCCGATCAATAGGCCGGATTCGGCGGCACCTGACCTGCCACTTGGCTAGCGTTGCCCGGCATTCATCGCCGCCACGCACTCCTTGAATTGCGTTCCGGCGCTGGCGCCGGTGAGGGTGCAGCCGCCGTCGTTGGCAGCGCTCATGGCGCGTAGCTGGGCTTGAGCACCGGGGCCAGGTGGAGCCGCGCTTGCCGCGGGGGCGCCAACGCTCACTGGGGGAGGCGGCACGCTGGTGCCGCGGTTGCGCAACAGCAGGCTCAATTGGTTGATGCGTGCCTGGTCGGATTGGCGCGTCAGCTTTAAGGAAGCAAGGTCTTCCTTGAGCGTGCCGATGCTGCGCTGGGCGTCGGCGACTTTCTTCTCGGCCGCCTTGGCTTCCTTGAGCGCCGCGGCGGCGATCCGGTCGTTGGCGGCGATGGTGCTTTCAAAATACCAGTAGGCCAGACCCGCAGTGCCTGCCACCCCAAGGAAGAACATAAACAAAAGCCCCGTGAGCAGCCAGGCCTTGGGCCGCTTTTTCGGAGGCGAGGCGCCGCTCGCGGCGGCGGCGTTCTCGCCGCTGGTCTGGGTGCGCGAGGGTTCATGCCGTCCGCGGGGACCGTCGTCGGCCACCGCGTCACCCGGAGCCGGGCCGGGGTAGAGCTTGCGCGCACCCTTGAGCAGCGCCGAGAACCAGATTACCAGGCGATCGCGCAGCCAATGGCGCAGGTGTTGGCCCAAGGACTCCGCTGCGGATGCCGTGGCGATGTCCCGACCTGGGCGTTCTGCCAATACTCCCATGACCCCTCCGTCACTTCGGTGTTTCGACAATTTCGTTAACGGCAGCGGGGCGGGGGGCTTTAGCAAGTCCTCGCATTCGCGGTGGGCCACGCCGGGCGCGGCGCGAATTCGGCCTCGGGCAAGTTACAATGAGCTATGTTCACGAGCGATCTCTCGGCCGTATTTGGCCCCGAAGGCCTCTTGGCCCGCCAGGTTCCGGGCTACCGCTTCCGTCAGCAGCAACTGGAAATGGCCCAAGCGGTGGCGCGTGCCATCGACGATCGCACGCTGCTCCTGGCCGAGGCTGGCACGGGCACCGGCAAGACCTTCGCCTACCTGGTGCCGGCATTACTCTCCGGCGGCCGGGTGGTGCTGTCCACCGGGACCAAGACCCTGCAAGATCAACTTTTTGAACGCGACCTGCCCTTGGTGCGCGAAGTCCTGGGCGTGCCGGTTACCGTGGCCCTGCTCAAGGGCCGAGCGAACTACGTCTGCCCCCACCACCTCGAACGCGCCGCCAGTGAGGGGCGTTTTTCCAGCCGCCAGGAGGTGCGCTGGCTGCACCAGATCCAGTCCTTCGCGCGCGGCAGCAGCACCGGCGATAAGGCGCAGCTCACCGAAGTGCCGGAGACCGCCGCGGTGTGGTCGGCGGTCACTTCCACCCGCGAAAGCTGCCTGGGTTCGGACTGCCCGAACCACGGCGAGTGCTTTGTGCTGCGGGCGCGGCGCGAGGCCCTAGCCGCCGATCTGGTAGTGGTCAATCACCACCTGTTCTTCGCCGATCTGATGTTGCGCGACGAGGGAGTCGCCGAGCTCTTGCCCCACTGCAATACCGTGGTTTTTGACGAAGCCCACCAATTGCCGGAGACCGCGACGCTATTTTTCGGCGAGCACTTGAGTGCCGGCCAAGTGGCCGAGCTGGCCCGTGACACCGAAGCCGCGGCCCGCGCTCGCGCTCTCGATGCCGGCGATCTGGTGGCCGCGGCCGAGGCGCTGGCGCTGGAGGGCAAGCGCTTTCGCCTGGCCCTGGGTAGTGGCGGCGGGCGCTGGGCGCGGGCCGCCGTGGACGCACTGCCGGCAGTGCCCGACGCGTTGCGCGAACTTGAGGAATCGCTCGGCGATCTGCGCACGGAACTCGAAGTACATGGCGAGCGCAGCGAAGACCTCGAAAACTGCCTGCTGCGCTGCACCGACTTCGCTGCTCGCCTGGCGCGCTGGCGTGACCCGCAGGCCCTCGAATGGGTACGCTGGTTGGAAGCCGGCACCCACGGCTGGGCATTGCAGGCGGCGCCGCTTTCGGTGGCGGAGATCTTCCGCAGCCAAATCGCGGGCAGTGGACGGGCCTGGATCTTCACCTCCGCGACCCTCGCGGTAAATGGCGATTTTGCCCATTACCAGGCGCAGTTGGGGCTGGAACAAGCGAACACGGTCTGCTGGGACAGTCCCTTCGATTTTGGCCGTCAGGCGCTGCTCTGCGTGCCGCGCGGCCTGCCCGCCCCCAGTGACCCAGGGCACACCGCGGCGGTGGTCGAAACCGCCTTGCCGGTGTTGCGGGCCAGCGGCGGCCGCGCCTTCTTGCTCTTCACCACGCTGCGGGCGCTCGATCGCGCACGCAGCCTCATCGCCGATGGTTTTGCCCGCGAAGGCCTGGATTTTCCTTTGCTGGTGCAAGGCGACAGTTCACGCACCGAGCTTCTGGAGCGATTTCGCGAGCTGGGTAATGCCGTGCTCCTGGGCAGCCAGAGCTTCTGGGAGGGCGTGGATGTGCGCGGTGACGCCTTGTCGCTGGTGGTGATCGACAAGCTGCCGTTCGCGCCACCCGACGACCCGGTGCTCGCGGCGCGGCTGGCCGCGATCGAGCGCTCAGGTGGCAACGGCTTCATGAGTTTCCAGGTGCCGGCGGCGGCGATTTCGCTCAAGCAGGGCGCCGGCAGGTTGATCCGCTCGGAGACCGACCGTGGCGTGCTCCTGATCTGCGACCCGCGTCTGGCCGACAAGCCTTATGGCAAGAGGCTCTGGCGCAGTCTTCCGGCGATGCGACGCAGCCGTGAGCTAAGCGACGCGGTCGCTTTTTTTGCCGATTACCAGAATTTCCACCAGGGCTTGTCTTCGCCCTTGGCGGATGCCGCCGCAGCGGTGACGTAGCGCGTGTCGTTGGAAGCCCAGAACTTCCACCAAGAGGGCTTTTCGAGCTTGCCCGCCAGGTAGGGGTTGTTGGGAAAGTTGGCGGCCAGCACGCGGCGCGTATCGTCGCGCAGGGTGTCGAGCTTGAGCGCTTCGTAGCTGAGCAGCAGAACGACCAGCCCCTCTTCATTGGCGGGAGTGTGCGGGTAGGTCACCAGCGCATACTGCGCACGGTTCGCCGCCGCTAGGTAGGCGGCGCGATTGAAGTAATACCAGGCGGCGTGTACTTCGTGCGCCGCCAGGGCGTTGACCAGGTAGGCCATGCGCACATGCGCGTCTCGGGCGTAGCGACTCTCCGGAAACTTGGTCACCAACTCGCGAAAGGTCACATAGGATTCGCGCGCCGACTTGGGGTCGCGCTCCGAAAGGTCCTGTTCGGCAATGATGCCCAGGAACCCCAGATCTTCGTTGAAATTGGCCAAACCCTTCAGGTAGTACATGTAGTCGACCGTGGGATGGTCGGGGTGGAGCTTGATGAAGCGATCGGCCGCGGCGATCGCCAGCGCCGGCTCGCCGGTCTTGTATTGGGCATAAGCGCCCTCGATGATCGCCTGTTGCGCGTGCCGGCCGTAGGGATAACGCCCCTCCAGCGTTTCGAACATCTTGATGGCGCGGTTATAATCCCCTTCCACTAGGGACTCGTGGCCTTTGCGGTACATCTTCTCCGCATTCCAACCCGCGGTTTCGTCCTTCACTTCAGAGAACAGGCTGCACCCCGCGCCGGCGACGGCCAGCAAGGCGGCGAAGGTCAGTGACAGAGCGCGACGATACATCGATGGATCCTTTTTTGAGGTCGGGCGATTATACCCCAATCGCTTCCGCCGCCGCGCCGCGCCAGGCAACGCTCACGGACGAGCTGGCCGGCCTGCGGCTCGACCAGGCGCTCGCCCGCGTCTTCCCGGAATTCTCGCGCAGTCGCTTACAGCAGTGGCTCGCGGCTGGACTCATCCTGGTCGATGGGGCACGACGCGAGGCGCGCGAGAAAGTCATCGGCGGCGAGCGCATCGAGGTCATGGTACCTCCGCTGGCGGAGGAAACCGCATTCGCTCCGGAAGACATTCCTTTGCCCATAGTCTTTGAAGACGAGGCCGTGATCGTCATCGACAAGCCGGCGGGCCTGGTGGTACATCCGGGCAGTGGCAACTGGTCGGGCACCTTGCTCAACGCCTTGTTGCAGCATGCTCCGCAGCTTGCCGGGGTGCCCCGCGCGGGCATCGTCCACCGCCTGGACAAGGACACCACCGGCCTCCTGGTCGTAGCCAAGACCCTCGAAGTGCAAACCGCGCTGGTACGCATGCTGCAAGGGCGCAAGGTAACCCGCATTTACCTCGCGCTGGCGCATGGCCGGGTGGCGGGCATGGGCCGGGTAGAGGCGCCGATCGGCCGGCATCCAGTGCAAAGAGTCAAGATGGCCGTAGTCAGCCAAGGCAAGCCAGCGCTCACCGAATACAGCGTGGAAAGACGCTATGCCCAATGCAGTTTGCTGCGCTGCCGGCTGCACACCGGGCGCACCCACCAGATTCGCGTGCATCTGGCATCCATCGGCCACCCTTTGGTCGGTGACAGCGTCTATGGCCGACGCAACGCCCCGCCAGAGTTCCATCGCCAGGCCTTGCACGCCACCCATCTGGCGCTGGAACACCCGCTGAGCGGCGTCCCGCAAGCCTGGAACTCACCGCTGCCCCCCGACTTCGCCACGCTGCTCGCCCAGCTCGAACCGGAAGAGACGGCGTGAGCGCACCCGCCGGGCCGCCCCAAGGGTGCGAGACCACCAACATGGAGCGGGCGCAGCCCGCGAACCAGACTCACCCCCTCCCGCTGGGAGGGGGCCGGGGGGAGCGTTCGTGCCGACCCGCCGGACCGCCCCAAGGGTGCGAGACCACCAACATGGAGCGGGCGCAGCCCGTGAACCAAACTCACCCCCTCCCGCTGGGAGGGGGCCGGGGGGAGCGTTCGTCCCGGCCCGCCGGACCGCCCCAAGGGTGCGAGACCACCAACATGGAGCGGGCGCAGCCCGTGAACCAAACTCACCCCCTTCCGCTGGGAGGGGGCCGGGGGGAGCGTTCGTCCCGGCCCGCCGGGCCGCCCCAAGGGTGCGAGACCACGAACATGGAGCGGGCGCAGCCCACGAGCCAGACTCACCCCTTCCTGCTGGGAGCGGGTGGGCGGAAAGCACACCGGTGAACGCACTGGCTGAGGAACTTGCAGCGTATGACCTGCCCTGGCTGATTCCCGACTGGCCAGCCCCGCCCCGGGTCCGGGCGCTGATGACCACCCGCCAAGGGCCACTGGGCGCCGCCATAGATGTATCCACCCGTCTTCCCGCAGCCTTGCCGGCTCAAGCCGGCCGGAGGCTGCTGCGGCAGTTGTGCGGCCGGGAGATCGCCTGGCTCGACCAAGTACATGGTTGCACGGTGGTCGAGCCTACCCCTGGGGCACCGCGCGCCGCCGCGGATGCCCTGGTGCTGACCAACGCTGCTTTGGCCGGCGCGGTGCAGACCGCTGATTGTCTGCCGGTGCTGTTTTGCGACCGGCTAGGCCGGAGGGTCGCTGCCGCGCATGCCGGCTGGCGCGGGCTATGCTCCGGGGTGTTGGAGGCGACCGTCGCTCGTTTGGGTGTGCCGCCGGGCGAACTCTTGGCCTGGCTGGGTGCGGCCATCGGACCCCAGGCTTTTGAAGTGGGCGATGAGGTCAGAGCCGCATTCCTGGCCGCTGATGCGTTCGCCGAGGAGTGTTTCGTCGCCGTCGCGCCGGGTAAATGGCTGGCCGATCTTTATGCCCTGGCCCGGCGACGCCTGGCCCGGATCGGCGTTGGGGCGGTCTTTGGCGGTGGCTGGTGTACCCACCAGGAGGTGTTGCGGTTCTATTCCCACCGCCGCAGTCAAGATAAGGGGCGCATGGCCGCGCTCATCTGGTTGGTCGATTGAGGTCGAAATCCCGGGAACATTTTGTATGGGGCACGGTCAACCGAGTGTAGTTGCAAGTCTTCATGGTTGTTGATGTGGTTGTTTCGTGGTTGATCGATTCTCCATCGTAAGTTGATTGAGGCGCCTGCGAGCGCCTCTTTTTTTTGCTTGCTGTTTGCTTGCTGATTGCTTCCTCAGTGCAAGTGACCGCTACCCCCGGCGCCGTCCTCGGGCGCTTCGACATGCACGGCCTCGCCCGTGGCATTGGGAAACAGCGGAGCGCCGCAGTCGTCGCAGTATTCAAAAGGAAAAGTCTGTTCGAGCGTGAGGATCTCGCCCACGCCCGCCTCCCGCAGGACCGCCTCGATTTCGGCCGCGGCCGCGGCGGCATCGGTCTCGCCTTCGAGCAGGGGCCAGACCACGCCATGCGCCACTTCGCCGCTTTCATCGATGGCGAAGCTGACGCGGAATTCCATCAGATCGTGTTCCTGAAACGGCGCCAGGACGACTTTCAAGGCACTGGCTTCGAGGTTGCAACTGGTTTGCAGGAACGCGGCACCGGCACGTAGCGAATACGGGCGCAGTTCGCGGTCAGCATTGCGGCAGGCGGTAAAGAACGCGTCGGGCAGGAGCAGTTCAAAGGCACAGGCCGGCAAGGCCGCCGGCAGCGCCTGCCCGCCCTGGGCACGCCATTGGGCATCAACGCTCTCACGCGTGGCATCACTCTCTTGCCAGCGGAAATGCGGTCCGCCCGGGGGTGCGGCCACGGCACCAAGCAGGTACCGCGAATCGGCGATGAAGTTGGCGGTTTCCGGCATCTGCCGCGGGTCGATTCGCAGGTTCTTGCCCGCCGCCGCGACAGCCCACAGATCGCGAGCCAGCGCCAGGGTGGGACAAAAACCGCGGGGCAACTGATCGATGCTGAACAAGGAATCGGCCAAACCCAAACGAGTGCCGGCGGCGAGCACATGCGCTTGCAGATGCACCCGCAGATCGTTCAAGGCGGCACTGGGTACAGTCCCGGTCGGAACCACGAAGCGCGACCAGGCCAGCACCGGAACGGCAATCAGGAGCACTTCGAATTCGCCTTCGGCGGTACTGATTCGCGCACCTTCGCAATAGGCCTCCAGGGCGTCGGCCAGTTCGTCGCAGGCGCGCATGTTGGCGCTGTAGAGATGTTCCTGAGCGGCCCCCACGGCATCTTCATTGCCCGCTTTGAGCATTTTCTCGACCTGCGCGGCCAAGCGCTGTTCCCAGAAACGGTCCTCGGTGCGGCTGCCGGAATTCGCCAGGCCGGTGGCCAGGCGAACGAGCTGTTCTGCCTCGCGAGTGAGGCGGGTGCGATGGGCCTGGCGGGTGCGTTTCATGGGGGGCGAATCGGGCGGAGGAGTCGGCTATTCTACCATTTCCGGATGACCGCCCGGAAAGGGCCATGGCTGGCCATTCCCGGCTACAATGCGGCAAATTTGTCGCGGAATCCCAAGGTGAAAATCAGCTCTTCCTTCGACAGCGGCGCCATCGACCTGATCGCGCTCGACGACCCGCAGGACATCCGCCTGCGCATTCCCTCCGACAGCCACGCCGATTTCACGCAGTGGTTTCACTTCCGTTTGCAGGGCGCCGCCGGGCAAGCCTGCCGGCTGGTCTTCGAGAACGCCGGGGCCTGCACTTATGCCGAGGGCTGGCGCGACTATCGCGCCGTGGCCTCCTATGACCGCCAGCATTGGTTCCGCGTGCCGACTGACTACGACGGCCAAGTCATGGCCGTGCATCTCACACCAGAGCGCGACAGCGTCTATTTGGCCTATTTCGAGCCTTATAGCTGGGAACGTCATTTGTCCTTGCTCGGCGCCGCCGAGTCCTCGCCGCGGGCACGCGTGCTGGACCTGGGCAACACCGTCGAGGGGCGGGACCTCAATCTGGTGCAGGTGGGTGATCCCGAAGTGGCGCGGCGGAGGGTGTGGGTGATCGGCCGGCAACATCCGGGCGAAACCATGGCGGAATGGTTCATCGAAGGCATGCTGGAGCGACTCCTGGATCGCGACGATCCCTTCGCGCGACGGCTACTGGAACGCGCGGTGTTCTACGTGGTTCCGAACATGAATCCGGACGGCAGCGTACGCGGTAACCTGCGCACTAATGCCGCAGGGGCAAACCTCAACCGCGAGTGGATGGAGCCCTCGATACGTACCAGCCCGGAAGTCTTCCTGGTGCGCCAGCGCATGCTCGAAACCGGCGTCGACGTCTTCATCGATGTACACGGCGATGAAGTCATCCCCTACAACTTCATATCCGGTTGCGAGATGTTGCCTTCGGTGACCGACCTTCAGCGCGCTGGTCAGGAACGCTTCATTGCCGCCTACCTGACCGCCAGTCCGGATTTCCAGGATCGTTACGGCTACGCCGCGAATCGCTACGATCAGGACGCCTTGAAGCTCGCCTCGAAGTACGTCGGCCACCAGTTCGGCTGCATCTCGGTGACGTTGGAGATGCCTTTCAAGGACAATGCCGATCTGCCCGACCTCGAAGTCGGCTGGAACGGCGCGCGCAGTGCCCGCTTGGGCGCCGCGGCCTTGCAACCGATACTGGAAGTCCTGTAGCGCAATCGGCTCCGGATGGTTCAAGTCGGCGCGTTTTTGTGAAAAGGAGAATATGGACATGCATACCATACTCGTCACCAACCCCAAGGGCGGCGCCGGCAAGACCACCCTGGCGACCAACCTCGCCGCTTGGCTTGCTGGAAGACGGCAAAAGGTGGGGCTCCAGGATCTGGACCGCCAGCAATCGGCGACCCAATGGCTCAAGCGCCGGCCGGAGCTCTTTCCCACCATCACGCGCGTGACGCGGGACGAGGATCGTAATGCTCTGCGCGGACTGGAACTCGATTGGCTGGTGGTCGACAGCCCCGCCGGATTGCACGGCGAGGAGTTGCGCGACGCGGTGCGCCGCGCCGATCTGCTCTTGGTGCCGGTGGCCCCATCGGCATTCGACATCGACGTCACTCGCGACTTTCTGGCGCTGATCGCCGAATACAAGGCGGTTCGCAAAGGGGAGCTGCCAGTTGGGCTGGTCGGCAACCGCATCGACGCGCGCACGCTGTCGGCCCAGGAGCTAGAGGAATTTCTCGCCGCCAGCGGCTTCCCGCTGGTGGCCCATTTGCGCGACGCGCAGGCCTACGTGCACTGCGCGCGCGACGGCATTTCGGTATTCGAGCTGCCGCGCTCACGCGCGGAGCAGGACTGGGACCAGTGGCGACCACTGACCCGCTGGATCAGCCGGCAGCTCAAGCACTAGTGTCTCAACCCATAAGTTTGCGTACAGGCCCAGACGCGTATCCGCGCGCCGAGGGCGCGAAGCGAACCGCAGCCATAGCCGTAGCTATGGCGAGGATGAGCGACCAAGCCATCGGCGATGCGGGACGCGTCGAACATAGCGAAACTTATGGGTTGAGACACTATTGACTCGGCACGATAATACTTGAATTATCTGAATTAGCCCCCATGTTGGTTGGATGGAAAAAGACGACGCAAGATATTCGACAATGGAGCAACTGCACGAGCGGCGCAAGCAAGTGGT
>JACPUX010000020.1 GCA_016192065.1 Betaproteobacteria bacterium | reverse complement strand
GGCCAAGAGATCCTGCTGGCTCAACCCGCGACGCTTGAGCACGTCCTGCAGCGTCTCGGCCGACCAGACCGCCGTCGCCGACAGGCCCACGCCCGCCGCCACCAGCAGCGATACCGCCCGCTTACTCTTCAGTTTCATGAATGTTCTCCTGGGAAGAATGATGACAATCGGGAATGCCCACCACTGCGACAAGTTGTCACACTGCCGGCATCATGTACCAAGGCGCCGGAAAAAAAAGCCGGCGGAGCCTGATTTTGAATGTGGGACGAATCGGGGGAGGGGTAGGACGATTCCTACCCGCTGGCTCTAATCGGCCAACTCGTCCCCGTCGACGACGAGCTCATGCTTGAGGGCGTAGCGGATGAGCTCGGCCGTATTGGCGAGGCTCATCTTTTCCAGGATGCGCGTCTTGTGGGTGCTGACGGTCTTCACGCTGAGGTTGAGTCTGTGGGCGATATCGGTCACCGCGTGGCCGGCCACGAGGTGCTGGAAGATCTGGTACTCGCGGTCGGACAGGCGCGTGTGGGGCGGCGCCTCGCCCGCCTTGCCGGCGAGCATGCCCAGCGCCAGCTTCTCGGCCACCGTCGCACTGATAAACAGGCCGCCGCCGGCGACCTTGCGGATCGCCTGCGCCAGTTGCGATTCGGCGTTGTCCTTGCACAGGTAGCCGGAAGCCCCCGCCTTGAGGGCGCGCACCGCATAAACGTCCTCCTTGTGCATGCTGAGAACAAGGATCGGCAGCTTCGGCTGCTCGCCCTTGATCTGCTTGATGAGCTCGATGCCGCTCTTGCCCGGCATGGACATGTCCAGCACCATGGCGTCGAACTTTTCGGCGCGCAGCCTGGCCAGCGCCTCGGTGCCGTTGCTGGCTTCCCCCGCCACCTCGAACTCGCCGGATTCGGACAGGATCTGTTTGAGTCCCACCCGCAGGATGGCGTGATCGTCAGCGATCAATATCCTAATCATGGCTGTCGCTGTCCTCCTTGCGGCTCTTCGGCACCCGGGCCTCGATGCGTGTGCCCTGGCCGGGCCGGCTTTCGATCTCCAGTTGTCCGCCGAGCATCTTGATGCGTTCGCGCATGCCGAGCAAGCCGAAAGTCTTCTTCGCCGGGCTTTCGACGAAGCCGCAACCGTCGTCCTGGACCGTGAGCCGGATGTCGGCGTCGGACTCGTCGATGCGCACCGCCACCCGGCTCGCAACCGCATGGCGCGCAACGTTGGTCAGCGCCTCCTGGACGACCCGGAATATGGCCGTCGCCGTCCTGCCGTCGATCTCGAACTCCTCCCGGTTCATGGCCAGGCTGCCGGGAATGCCCGTGCGCTCGGAGAAGCGCGTCACGTGGTGCTCCACCGCCGCAGCCAGCCCCAGGTCATCGAGCATGCGCGGGCGCAAGTCCTCCGAGAGACGCCGCACGGCTTCCACGGTGCGCTCCACCAGCCCCAGGGCGGCGGCCAGCCGGTCGCCAACCTGCGGCCCGAGATCGGCGCACCTGCTGCGCAGCCAGTTCAGGTCGATGCGCAAGGCGGTCAGGGACTGCCCCAGTTCGTCGTGGAGCTCCCGGGCGATGCGGGCGCGCTCCTCCTCGCGCACCGTCTGCAGGAACTCGGCCAGTTCGCGCAGGCGGGACTGGGATTCGTGCAGCTTCGCTTCGGCCTCCCGGAACTGGGCTGTGCGCTCCTCCACCCGTTCCTCGAGTCCGGCCTGGAGGCGGCGCAGTTCCACGTGGGTGCGCACCCGGGCCAGCACCTCGTCCGGCTGGTAGGGCTTGGCGATGAAATCCACCGCACCCAGCCGGAAGGCGCGCACCTTGTCCTCCGTCTCGCGCAGCGCCGAGAGGAAGATCACCGGAACGTCGTGGGTGCGCGGATCGGCTTTCAGGCGCCGGCAGACCTCGTAGCCGTCCATGTCCGGCATGCGCACGTCCAGGAGGATCAGATCGGGTGGCTTGGCTTGCGCCGAGAGCAGGGCCATCATGCCGTCCGGAGCCAGCCGGGTGCAGTACCCCGCCCGCGTCAGCAGGGCGGAGAGCAGTTCCAGGGACGCGGGCGTGTCCTCGACGATGAGGACCTCGGCGCCCAACGGTTTGTCGCGGGCCGTACCCATTCGCTATTCCTCCCCCGGGATTCCCAGAATCCGCCACAGGCGATGGTAGTCCATCGCCCCGGCCAATCCCTGCAGTTGCGCAGCCAGCTGCGGGTGCTCGCTGTCCACCCGGGCCAGGGCCTCGGCGATCCTCGCCTGGTTCAGGCTCAGCGCGGCCTGGACGAGGTTCGCCCGCGTTTCCGGCGACAGCCGTTCGAGGTCGGCGGGGGTGGGGGCCGCAGGCATCGCCGGCGTGCTCCCGGCCGCCGCCTCTTCGCGCTCGAAGGAAACGCCCAAATGCCGCTCGAGCATGGCGTACAGATCCTCCTCCTCGTACGGTTTGCACATGAAGTCGTCGGCCCCCGCCGCCAGGGCCTCCACACGGCTCTCGTCCAGCGCATGGGCGGTGAGCATGACGATCCGGGGCGCGGGTGTGTTTCCGCTCGCGCGGATGCGCCGGGTGGCCTCCAGGCCGTCGATTCCCGGCAGGCGCCAGTCCATCAAGACGAGTTCCGGCTTGAAGGCATCTACGGCCTGTTCGGCCTGGGCGCCGTCCTCGGCTTCCGCCACCTCGAAGCCCAGGGGGGCGAGCAGGCAGCGCACCAGGAGTCGCGCTTCGGCCGAATCGTCCACCACGAGGACGCGCCGCCCCCGGTCGGAGGCCCTCAGGGAGGCGACCCGGCCGTGGCGGCATTTCGTCGCTGATCCATGCCCGGGAGCCACGGTAATCGCGAAATGGAAGGTCGAGCCCTGACCCGGTGCGGAGCGCACCGTGAGCTCGCCCCCCATCATCTGCACATACTGCCGGCTGATGGTGAGGCCCAGGCCGGTACCCGCCTGGTGAGAGCGGGCGCCCGCCTGTTCGAAAGGCCGGAAGATGCGCTCCTGGTCTTCCAGCGCGATGCCCACGCCCGTGTCGGTGACGGCGAAGTCCAGCCGGCGCTTGCCGTCCTCGGCCGCGGCACCGCCTACCCGGAGCAGGACCTCGCCCGCCGGCGTGAACTTCACGGCATTGGACAGCAGGTTGAGCAGCACCTGCCTGAGCTTCACCGCATCCAGCATGAGCGTCGGCGGGAGGTCGGGTGCCTCGAGCCTCAGGCTGAGCCCGGCCTGCTCGGCCCGCACGCGCATCATGTCGACCACCTGGCGCAACAGTTCCGCGAGGCTCGTTTCCTCGATGGCGAGCCGGGCCCGCCCCGACTCCATCTTGGACAGCTCGAGTACATCGTTGATCAAGGTCAGCAGGTGATTGCCCGAGCCGTTGATGATCTCCAGGTTGCGCCGCTGACCCGGCGAGAGAGTCGGATCCCGGTCCATCAACTGCGAGAAGCCGATCACCGCATTCAGCGGGGTGCGCAGCTCGTGGCTCATGTTGGCTAGGAAGACCGACTTGGCGCGGTTGGCCGCTTCCGCCTGGTCGCGGGTCACGGTCAGCTCTTCCGTGCGCTGCTTGACGAGATCTTCCAGGTGTTCGCGGTGTTTGCGCAACTCCTCCTCGCTGCGCTTGCGCTCGGTGATGTCCGAGAAAATGGAAATGAAGCGGGCGATCTTGCCTTCGGGGCTGCGCAGGGCCTGGACCGAGATCTCCTCGGGAAACACCTCGCCCGTCTTGCGCCGGTTCCAAAGCTCGCCCCGCCAGTGGCCGACGGTGGTGAGCTGATGCCAGAACTGGCGGTAGAAGGCCGCGTCATGCCGGCCGGACTTGAGAAGTCTCGGGTTCTTGCCGATCACCTCGTCCCGCGTGTAGCCGTAGATGCTGCAGAAGGCATCGTTGACCCAGAGGATGCAGCCGCTGGCGTCGGTGATGATGGCGCCCTCGGCCATGGCGGAAAAGGCCGTTTCGTTTTGCTGACGCTCCTCCTGCTGTTGTGCCTGCTCCACGGCCCGCCGGCGCGAGAAGAACCAGAAGCCGTAGATAGTGGCGAGCCCCATGAGCCAGATGCCCAGGTGCCAGTACTGGATGGTCCGCCAGGTTGGATCCTGCGCCGCCCGGTACGCATTGAGATCGACGGAGATGGTGGCGCCGCCCCGCAGCCCGCCCACGCGCACCAGGGTGTCCCGGTGGCACTCGATGCATTCCTTGTCCATGCGCATCGGGATCATCACCCGCAGCAGCCCGTGGCCGCCCTTGCGCGGCACGGCCTCGGTGGCCATCTCGGCGCCCTGCTCCAGGGACTTCAAGGCCTTGGTTTCCCACTCGTCGGGGGCGTTGTCCGGGTTGCGCAACTGCAGGGACGTCAGCCTTTCCTTGACCCCGTAGTCCTTGTTGCTGATGTCCTGGATGGCCAGCAGGATGTGTATGGGGGTGAGGGAGACGATCTTGAAGGTTTCGCCGGTCGATCGGCTGGCGGACAAGCGTTCCTGTTCGCTCAGGGATTCGAGGTTGGGCGCCTTGTTCTCGCTGATGAATACGCCGCCCACCTGGGCCGCCCATTTGCGGATCGCCATGTCCTTGCGCAGGTTCGCAATGGCGTCGATCCGGGCCAGGGCCGCCGCCGTGCGGTCCAGTTGCTCGCGCTGCGTCCAGAGGGAGAAGACGACGAGGAGCGACCACATGACGGCGGCGATGGCCAGCGTCATGGGAGCGACGATCAGGGACAGCTTGGTTCTGCGCTCGGACATGGGCGAACCTAAAGACAAGACGCGGCGCAGCCGCTTCTTGCGTCGTAGGCTAACCTGCTCCAGCAGATTAAGCCGCGAAGCGGCGGCCGAAGACAAAACGGGGAGCGTACTCCGCTCCCCGTTCCGGCACTACCGGTTAGATCAAACTGTTACTTGATCTTTTTCGCCCCATTCTGTTCGAGGTAGGTTTTGGCGCGCAGGCCGAGGTCGGCGGTTTTGACCTGGTACTGCCAGACCTGCTCGGCCCAGAGGTTGGCCTGTTCCCAGTCCTTTTTCTTGGCCGCTTCCTCATGCTTGGCCTTGGCCGCCGGGATCTTGTTCAACTGATCCGTGGCATCCTCGACCATGGCCACCACATCGGGGAAGTCCTTGAAGTTGACCGAGGTGATGTAGCCCACCACGGAATCGATCACCGCCTGGGTGTCGGCGATCTTCTTCACGGTCTTCTTGTAGTCCTCTTCCGTGTAGCCGGCCTTGGCCAGACTGGCCTTGGTGGGCTTCCAGCCCTTCGGCTTGACCAGCAGATAGCCCATCATCTCCAGGTGCAGGGCCGAGCAGAACTCCGTGCAGTAGTACGGATAGACGCCTTCCTTGTCGGCCTTGAACTTCACCGTGACGGTCTTGCCCGGCTCGATCGAGGCATGGGTGTTGTAGGTCGAGACGGTGAAGCCGTGGGTCTCGTCCTGGGCGCGCTCGAGGTTGGTGAGATGGATGGTGACCTCATCGCCCACGTCCGCCTCGATGGTCTCGGGCGTGATGTGGGAGCGGATGAGGGTGGCGAAGACCTCGACCTTGGCGCCCTTCTTGACGGTCTTCTCCTCGCCGGCGCGCACGGCGCCCGGATGCGGCTTGTCGGTGCGCGAATCGGTGCCCACCTTGTAGCGCACGCCGGGTTTCAACTTCGTGGCGGCGATGGCCACGGCGTAGTGCGGCTCGCCCAGGGGCAGCGGCATGTCGTAGAGCAGTTGCATCTTGTCGTTGCTGATGTCGATCAGCTGGTGGTTCTGCGGATGCAGCGGACCGACGGGCACGAAGCGGTCGATGGCCAGCTTGTTGAGCGCCACCAGGTAGCGGCCGGCCGGTTTGGCCGAGTCGCCTTCCATGGTCATCAGGTGGCCGATGTTGTAGTGGACCGAGATCTTGTCCAGCACCTTGCCTTCGCAGTAGTTCCACTTGGCCACCTGCGAGTCGACGTACAGCGAGGTGTAGGCGACACAGGGCTTGGCGTCATACTGCGTGTGCAGGGGACCCAGGCCGAGCGACACCTGGGTGTGCACCGCGTCCTTCAGGCCGATCACGGGAATCCCGTACTGGTCCTTGGCTTCGAATTTGCCGGCCTGGATGGCGGCCTGGATCTTCTCGAAGGAATAGACCGAGACGTGGGTGTCCAGCTTGCCGGAGACGATGATGAACTTGCCGTCCGGGGTCACGTCCACGCCGTGCGGGCTCTTCGGCTCGGGAATGAGGAAGAGCAGGCCTTCCTTCACGGCCACCTCGATGGGGATGACGTTGTGGCCGTTCACCTTCTTCGCTTTGCCCGCCTTGACGAGCTCAGCGGCCTTCTTCCAGTTCATCACGTGCAGATAGTCGGTGTCCTTGGCCGAGCAGCCCGCCTCATAGGGCGGGCGGCCCTTCTCGATGCCGCCCACGTAGCGCTCGGAGCAGAAGGAGTTGGTGAAGGCCCAGCCGTCGGAGGGGCCCTTGCCCGCATCCGAGAGGTCCTGCCAGTAGGGCGGCAGCTCGAAGGAGAAGGAATCCTTCGCCACGATGCGCCCTTCCTTGCGGTCGAACTTCCAGTAGGTCACCCCGCCGCGGTACTTCTCGTTCATCTCCTCGAGCGGATAGAACTTCTTGTTCTCCAGGGGCGCCGGGTATTGCGCCGCCTCGATCACGTACTCGGTGTTGGTGGTGACGAAGGCGCCGCCGTGCTCGCTCTTGTAGACGGGGTTCACCACGATCTGCTTCGTTTCGAAGTCGCGCAGATCCACCACGGCGAGCCGCGGGTTGGCCTTGTCGTTGATGAACAGGAACTGGCCGTCGTATTCGCCGTTGGTCTCGGAAATGGCCGGGTGGTGCGTGTCGCCCCAGGTGATGTCCTTGCCGTCGATCTTGCCCTGGTCGAGCACGGCCTTGGAGTTCAGGTCATAGCCGTAGCCCTGCCAGGGCTCGGGGGTGAAGACGCCGATGTACTTCAGGATGCGCATCGAGGGCACCCCGTAGACGCTCACCTGGCCGCTCTGCCCGCCCGAGCTGAACGTGACGAATTCGTCGCGCTTGCCCGTGGGCACATAGGTCTTGGCCGCGGCCAAGAGATCCTGCTGGCTCAACCCGCGACGCTTGAGCACGTCCTGCAGCGTCTCGGCCG
>JACPUX010000024.1 GCA_016192065.1 Betaproteobacteria bacterium | reverse complement strand
TGGTTTTTTTTGAGGTTTATCTGGCCAGCCGGACTTTGTAGTTCAGCATCGCCAAGAGCAGCACGAGCAGCGCAGCGCCGCCGTTGTGGATCACCGCGAGCGCGAGGGGGAAATCCAGGAAGATCGTCAGGACACCGGTCGCGAATTGCAGCGCGATCCCGGCCAGCAGCCAGCGCGCAGTCTTTTGCAGTCCGTCGATTCGGAGCGCCTTGAGTGCCACCCAGGCCGCCAGCGCGATCACGGCGAAGGCGAACAGGCGGTGCGTCCAGTGGATCGCGGTCAAGGCCGGGAAAGGCAGGAATTCGCCGCCGGCGGTCTTGCCCAGGTCGCGCCACAGCGCAAAGCCATGCGTGAAGTCCATATGCGGCAGCAGCGTGCCCTGGCAGAGCGGGAAGTCCGTGCAGGCCAGGGCTGCGTAGTTGCTGCTCACCCAGCCGCCGAGCGCGATCTGCACCGTGAGCAGGATCGCCGCGAGCAGCGCGGGCAGGCGCAACGCTCTTGCTCTTTGCGCTACCGGCGCATGATCGGTCTGGCGCGCGCCGAGCCAGGCCAAGAGCGCGAGCAGGGTCATGCCCAGCAGCAGGTGGCCGGTCACGATGATCGGCTGCAGCTTCATCGTGACGGTCCAGGCGCCGAAAGCGCCCTGCAGGCAGACGAAGCCGAGCAGGGCCGTTGCGAACCACGGTGCGAAACGCGTCTCCCTGCTCTGCCGCCACTTGCGCCACGCGATCGCCATGATGGAGATGATCAGCACGCCGATGGCCATCGCGAGGTAGCGATGGATCATTTCGATCCAGGCCTTCATGACCGTCACCGGGCCGGTCGGCATCGCTGCCTCGGCGGCGCTGATGTCCGCGTGCGCGCGCAGCGGGTCGGCCTGCCCGTAGCAGCCCGGCCAGTCCGGGCAGCCGAGGCCGGAATCGGTGAGCCGCGTGAAGGCGCCGAACATGATCAGGTCGAAGGTCAGGAAGAGGGTGACCCAGACCAGTTTGCGGTACTTGTCCTGGTCGACGGATACCCAGACGATGGCCAGCGGCAGCATGGCCGCGATCATCCCGATGATGGCAAGCTGGATCAGCATGATGGGCGCTCCTGATGTGTTGG
>JACPUX010000023.1 GCA_016192065.1 Betaproteobacteria bacterium | reverse complement strand
CTGGCGCCCCCTTCGGGCGGCCGGGCGGGGCTCGCACAACCTTCCCCCCGGCCCCCTTCCAGGGGAAGGGGGTGAGTGCGGTTCGCGGGCTGCGCCCGCTCCGGGGATTGGCTGGCGCCCCCTTCGGGCGGCCGGGCGGGGGCGCTCACGAAATCAGCTCCTCGTCGCGGTAGTAGCAGGTGTGGGGATTCAACACCCGCAGCCAGGCTGTTTCACCGCGCTGTGGCGCGGTGATCTCGACGCTCAGCCGAGCCTTGATGGTCCAGTCGCCGCATTGCCCGGTGAGCAACACGTGGGTGCCGATGTCCTGGGCCTGGAGCACGGTGACGGCAAGAGCGCCCGGTTCTTCTGCTCGGGCGAGAGTGACGTATTCCGGCCGCAGGCCCAGTTTCGCCTCGCCCTCCGGCACGGTAAGGTCGGTCGGCCGCGCCACCCGACGCCCGGCGACTTCCAGGGCACCGCTCGTGGCACGCAAGGGCAGGAAGTTCATCCCCGGCGAACCGATGAAGTGGCCGACGAAGGTGTGCTGCGGGCGCTCGAACAGGGCGTCGGCACTGCCCACTTGCACGGCGCGGCCACGGGTCATGACCACGACCTGATCGGCGAAGGTGAGCGCCTCCACTTGATCGTGAGTGACATAGATCAGGGTGAGTCTGAGCTCATGGTGGATCTGCTTGAGCTTGCGTCGCAATTGCCATTTGAGTTGCGGATCGATCACCGTCAGCGGCTCGTCGAAGAGCACCGCCGAGACATCCTCGCGCACCAGGCCGCGGCCCAGGGAAATCTTCTGCTTGGCGTCGGCGGCCAGATCCGCGGCCCGCCGCCCGAGCTGGCTGCTGAGTTCGAGCATTTCGGCGATCTCGCCGACGCGCTTCTCGATCCGTGCGGCGGGAATCTTGCGGTTGCGCAAGGGAAAGGCGAGGTTCTCAGCCACCGTCATGGTGTCGTAGATCACCGGGAACTGGAAGACCTGGGCGATGTTGCGCTCCTGCGGACTCAGGCGCGTCACGTCGCGGCCGTCAAAGCGCACCGTGCCTTGCGACGGCGCCAGCAGCCCGGAGATGAGGTTGAGCATGGTGGTCTTGCCGCAGCCCGATGGACCAAGCAAGGCATAGGCGCCGCCGTCGTCGAAGCTCATTCGCAGAGGCAGGAGCGCGTAGTCGGATTCTTGCTGTGGATTTGGCCGGTAGGCATGCGCGAGATCGAGATCGATGCGGGCCATTTCAATGCCCTCCCGGACGCCGGGGCGCGACCAGCAGCGCCCCCCCGGCGTCGAAGAGATACACCTGCGCCGGGTTGAGGTAAAGCGTGAGCGCTTCGCCCAATTCGAAGAAATGCACCCCGGTCAGTTGCGCCACTACCTCGCCGGCTGCGGTCGCAAGATGGACGAAGGTGTCGGACCCGGAGATTTCAGCGAGTTCAACCGTGCCGGGCAGGGCCACGTCGCCTTCGCGCCGCTCCCGGCGCAGGGCGCTGGCGCGCACGCCCACGGTCAGGTGGCCGCTCAGGCTGGCCGAAACTGCCGCCGGCAAAGGCAGCGACAGCGCCGGACCCGAGACCAATTGCACGCCTAGGCTGGCGGCCTCGGCACTAATCAGATTCATCGGCGGATCGCTGAAAGCTCGCGCCACCCGCAGCGATTTGGGCTGATGAAAAACTTCCGCGGTGGGGCCGTATTGCAAGAGTTCGCCGGCATCCAGCACCGCAGTATAGCCTCCCAGCAGGAGCGCTTCGCCCGGCTCAGTGGTGGCATAAATCACCGTGGAGTCGCCTGCGGCGAAAAGCTGGGTCAGCTCCTCGCGCAATTCTTCACGCAGTTTGTAGTCCAGGTTGACCAGCGGCTCGTCGAGCAGCATCAGCGGCGCGCCCTTGGCGAGCGCGCGCGCCAGTGCTACGCGCTGCTGCTGCCCGCCGGAGAGCTCGGCTGGATAGCGGTCGAGCAGCGCTTCGATGTGCAACTTGGCGGCCAGCGCCGACACGCGCTCGGCGATGTTCTTTTCGCCCCGTAACTTCAGAGGCGAGGCGATGTTCTCGGCGACCTTCAGCGAGGGGTAGTTGATGAACTGCTGATAGACCATGGCGACATTGCGCTGGCGCACCGAGACTCCGGTCATGTCCCGCCCATCGACGCACACTTTGCCGCCGCTGGGTGTATCCAGGCCAGCCATGATCCGCATCAGGCTGGTCTTGCCCGCTTGCGTGGCACCCAGCAGTACGGTCACCGCGTTGCGCACCGGAGCCAAGCTCATTTCATAGAGCCAGGGTTGCGCCCCGACGTTTTTGCTGATGCCGTCAAGAATCAATTCCATAGGCCCTGCTCCAACTTCGCTTTCCCCACGACTCGCGTCACCTTTCTTAAGCGACCTTGCGCGCCTGGTCGGCGCCGCTCAGCCACTCCGCCACGCGCTGGCGCTGCGTGTCGGTGTAATGTAGCCCGAGCTTGCTGCGCCGCCACAGCACGTCCTCGGCGGTGCCGGCCCATTCCTCGCGCCGCAAGTACCGCAGCTCGGCTTCGAACAGACCGGGGGCGACTTCCTCGCCCAGGTCCTTGCAGCCCTTCGCGCCAGCGAGCACCCGCTCGATGCGGCTGCCGTAAGCGCGTGCTAGACGCCGCGCAAGCTTGGCTTCAAGCCAGGAATGGCGCGCCAGAACGGCGCGCACAAAGCGCTCGAAATCGGTGTCGGGACGGCGCGCCGCGCCAATCCAGTCGCCCAGATCGCCACCGGGCAAGCTCGCCCCCTGGGTCCAGGCGTGCCGCGGCTCGCCGAGCATGCGGCCAATCTCTTCGGCGGCCTCTTCGGCGAGCTTGCGAAAGGTGGTGATCTTGCCGCCCCACACGCTGAGGAGCGGCGCCGCCGCGCGATCCGTTTCGAGCAGATAGTCGCGGGTGACCGCCGCAGGGTCGCCGGAGGCGTCATCGAGCAAGGGACGCACGCCCGCGTAGCTCCAGACCACATCGGCGGGCGTCACTGCCTGGGTGAAGTACCGGCTCGCCTGCTCACACAGGTAGCGCACTTCGTCGTCACTGATGTGCGCCGCACCGGGGTCTCCATCGAGTTCAACGTCGGTAGTGCCGATCAGGGTGAAGCGCTCTTCGTAAGGTATGGCGAAAATGATGCGCTGATCGGGGTTCTGAAAAATGTAGGCGTGATCGTGCTCGAAACACCGGGGCACGACGATGTGGCTGCCCTTGATGAGGCGCAGGCTGCGCGTGGCCAGCGCCTCGCCGCGAGCGGGCCGGGCCGCCCCACGCAGAAAGGCTTCGGTCCAGGGTCCGGTGGCATTGACCAGTGCTCGCGCCTGGAGCAGGCGTGCCTGGCCCGCGCCGTTCTTGAGCGTCGCCATCCAGCCGGTGTCGCTGCGCTGCGCCGCGGTACAGCGGGTGCGGGTAAGGATCTCCGCGCCATGGGCTTGGGCATCGATCGCCACCAGCACCACCAGGCGCGCGTCATCGACCCAACCATCGGAATAGACGAAACCACTGGTATAGCGGTCCTGCAAAGGAGCGCCCAAGGGGTGGGTGCGCAGATTGACCCCGCGCGAACCCGGCAGGACCTCGCGTCGGGCCAGATGATCGTAGAGAAAGATGCCCAGGCGAATCATCCAGGCCGGGCGCATCGATGGATTGTGCGGCATGACAAATCGGAGCGGCCACATGATGTGCGGGGCACTCTTCAACAACACCTCGCGCTCCAGCAGCGATTTGCGCACGAGCGAGAATTCGTAATGCTCGAGGTAGCGCAGACCACCGTGAATTAGTTTGGTCGACGCCGAAGAGGTATGCGCGGCAAGGTCGTCTTGCTCGGCCAGCACCACGCGCCATCCCCGGCCTGCGAGGTCGCGGGCAATGCCGGCGCCATTGATGCCCCCGCCCACGACCAGTACGTCGCAAACTTCCGGGTTCGCCTCTGGCCGCTGGGGCGGCCCACCGGCGTAGGGTTCGGTCATACCATCTCCTCCGGCCCCGGGCAGGGCGCTCTGGCACCGCGCTCCGGGTTGCGGCGGCGGTTCAGTTCCGGCGCCAAAAGTTCGTTTCTGTTCGAAGATGTTCCTTTTACCGTAATGTCCGCGTGATTGCAAGCATTTGCGCGCGATATTGTCTTTTCTTATTTGTTCCATTAGGCTGGAGGCCTTCCCGGTTCTGAGCGTCGACATGAGCCCCAATCCGAGACAGCTTGAGTTGCTGGAGCAGGTGCGCGAGCGTGGTTCGGTCTCGGTGGAGGCGCTCGCCGAGCGTTTCGGCGTCACCCTGCAAACCGTGCGCCGGGATGTCAAACTGCTGGCCGACGCCGGGCTCTTGGCGCGCTTTCATGGCGGCGCGCGGGTGCCCAGTTCGACCACCGAGAACATCGCCTACCGACAACGACAGTCACTCAATGAGGCGGCCAAGCAGCGCATCGCGCGTGCGGTCGCCCGGGCCGTTCCCGAGGCCTGTTCGATGATCATCAATATCGGCACCACCACCGAAGCGATCGCGCGCGAGCTGCTGCAACACAAAGGGCTGCGGGTGATCACCAACAATTTGAACGTGGCGGCGATACTCTCCGACAACGCTGACTGCGAGGTGATCGTTGCTGGGGGTGTGGTGCGATCGCGTGACCGCGGCATCATCGGTGAAGCCACGGTCGATTTCATTCGGCAGTTCAAGGTCGATATCGGATTGATCGGCATCTCTGGAATCGAGGCAGACGGAAGCCTGCGCGACTTCGATTATCGCGAAGTGAAGGTCGCTCAGACCATCATCGAGCATTCGCGCGAGGTGTGGCTCGCCGCCGATCACAGCAAATTCAACCGACCTGCCATGGTGGAGCTGGCGCACTTGAACCAGGTGGACGTGCTGTTCACCGACGCGCCCCCGCCCGATCCATTCCCGACGCTCTTGGCCGAAGCCGGCGTGAGCTGCAACGTCGCCGTTTGATCGTGGGCACAGTGCTCGCGCCTTCGTTTCGCCAGCAGCCTTGGATGGAGCCCGCAGGGCCCCAAAGCAACTAGGAGATCTTGATGAGCGACCCGCAATTCCTGCTTGCCCTGGATCAGGGCACTTCGAGTTCGCGCAGCATCGTCTTCGATCAGCATGGCCACGTCGTCGCCATGGCACAGCGCGAGTTCCGGCAGATCTTTCCGCGGCCCGGCTGGGTCGAGCACGATCCACAGGAGATCTGGACCAGTCAGCTCGCGACCGCGCGCGAAGCTCTGGAGCGTGCCCAACTTGAGGCCGGGGACTTGGCCGGCTTGGGCATCACCAATCAGCGCGAGACCACCCTGGTATGGAACCGCAGCACTGGCGAGCCGGTGTACAACGCCATCGTCTGGCAGGACCGCCGCGCCGAACCGGTCTGCGCGACTCTGCGTGAGCGCGGCTTGGCTGGCACCGTGCGCGACAAGACCGGCTTGATCATCGACGCCTATTTTTCCGCCACCAAGCTCCAATGGATTCTCGATCATGTACCGGGCGCGCGTGCCGCCGCGGAACGAGGCGAGCTTGCCTTCGGCACCGTCGATACCTGGCTGACCTGGCGGCTCACCGGCGGAAGGGTGCATGCCACCGATGTCAGCAACGCCTCGCGCACCATGCTTTTCAACCTGCGCACCAATCAGTGGGACGAGGAATTACTGGCGTTGCTCGGAATCCCGCGCGAGGTTTTGCCCGAGGTCCACCCTTCTAGCCACCTCTACGGACACACCGACGCTGCTCTGCTCGGCGGGGCGGTCGCTGTCGGCGGCATCGCCGGCGATCAGCAAAGCGCACTGTTTGGTCAGGCGTGCTTTCGCGCCGGAATGGCCAAGAATACCTATGGCACGGGATGTTTCATGTTGATGCATACCGGCTCGCACTTTCATACTAGCGCCAACGGCCTGATCACCACGAGCGCGGCGCGGCCGGATGCAAAGCCGGAATATGCGCTGGAAGGCAGCGTATTTATCGGCGGAGCGGTGGTGCAATGGTTGCGCGACGGCCTGCGGGCGATCAGCGGCAGTAGCGCGGTGCAGGGTTTGGCCGAGAGCGTTCCGGACAGCGGCGGCGTGATGTTCGTGCCGGCCTTCACTGGTTTGGGTGCGCCCTACTGGAAGCCCGAAGCGCGCGGCGCGATCGTCGGCCTCAGCCGCGGCACCACCGTGGCGCATATCGCCCGCGCCGCGTTGGAAAGCATCGCCTTCCAGAGTGCCGCTCTGCTCCAGGCGATGAGTCGCGATGCCGCCGCCGCCCCGGCGCCCTGCGGCGACACCCCGGCTCTGGCTGGGGTCGAGGAGTTGCGGGTGGATGGCGGCGCCTGCGTCAACGATCTCTTGATGCAATTTCAGGCCGATCTTTTGGGCATTCCGGTGCTGCGCCCGCGCGTGACCGAAACCACCGCACTCGGAGCGGCGTACCTTGCCGGGCTGTCCTGCGGCGTTTATCGCAGCCTCGAGGAACTGGCCACGCACTGGCAGACCGAACGCACTTTTCACCCCACCATGCCGCGTGAGCGGGCCGCCGAATTGATGCAAAGCTGGGAGCACGCAGTCGCGCAGGCAACGCTCTGACCGTGCTCCCCTACCCCTTGCCCCTCTTCTCGACCAACAACGCCTTGAGATCCCCGAAAGGCGAATGCGTTGCTCGCCCCGCAGCCTGGTCATTTCCTGCTGGCGTGGCGGCTGCCTCGAGTTGGCGTTGGTGCTCGTTGTCGTGGCAGTACAGGCAGAGCAGTTCCCAGTTACTGCCGTCGGGAGGGTTGTTCTGATGGTTGTGGTCACGATGATGCACCGTCAATTCGCGCAAGTTACTGCGCGTGAATTCGCGTGCGCAGCGCCCGCAGACCCAGGGATAGATCTTCAGTGCTTGTTCGCGATAAGATTCGTCGCGCTCGTCGGCGGCGCGGCGAGCGCCGAGAACAACGCGATCGAGGCGACTGTTGGCGCTAGATTTCATGGCCGCTTGGGCAGCGCGGACGGGTTCGAGGTATTCGGGAAGAACTGATCAAGTTCGTCGCACTGGCGAGCGCCGGTGTCCAGTTGATTCAATTCCTTGCGCTCCTGGAGTCGACAGTGTGACCAATCCCGATCGATCGCCGGCTCCTCAGGGCAACTTCTTCTCGCGCGTATAGACGATTTTCTTCGTTCCCCCGTCGCAGCTGCCGACCACTTTACGATCGCCCGTCTGATCGCTATCGACGATCTCCAGGCTGTAGGCGCTGACCTTTTTTTCCTGCAGCTTGGCGTCGATTTCCGCTTTGAGTTCATCGCAGGATTTGCGCGCCAGGGCAGGACTGACGGCAAGAGCGAGGAGCACGCCGAAGAGGGGTGCGTTCATGGTGACCTCCCTGGTCGGTAAATAGACAGGCAGATATTACGCCTTGGACAGCCCGGTGCAAGATGGTCGCGGATTGTGCCCGAGGCCTTGCACTGACGCAGACGGCACCCGACCGGGCGACTAGTTTGCGGCCACAGGCCCCGGCCCAGCCGGACCCCGGACGCGAGTGCCTTACGGCGCCCGCGCTCGCGGTGCCCCCACTTGCGCCCGCTTGACCATTATGGTATTGTGGTACCAAATTACCGTAATTACTGAATTCGAGGCCTGCCTTGACTTTCGATACCCACATTTGCCGCCGCCTGCACGAGGAGCACGCCGCCGTGTTCGAACTCTGCCGACGCATGGAGCAGGCATTTTCCCGCCAAGCGCTGCCGCCCGCGGCGGACGAGGTCACTTGGCACTCCTTGTTTACCAAGATCGAACAAGCCATGGAACACGAGGTGTGGAAGCATTTCAACTTCGAGGAACGCGCGCTCTGGCCACTGCTCGACGCCTCGGGCGACGGGGAGCTGGCCCAGCTCCTGGATGAAGAACATGAAGTGATCCGCGAAGTCGCCGAGGAACTCACCTCGGGTATCACGCTGGGACGGTCAGGAGAATTTGACCCCGCCGCGTGGCGGAAGCTCAAGACCGCCGCGCTGGAGTTTTCCGAGCGCCTGGTTTCGCATGCCCAGAAAGAGGATCTCTCGCTCTTGCCGGTACTGGACAAGCTGCTGACCCCAGAGCAGGATAATGAACTGTTCGGCGCTTACGCGATGGCGTGAGCTTGGGCACCCATGATTTCCACTAGCAGGAGGCCGCTTTGCGTTACCTGAACCCCGCCGATCTCGACGCCGTCAGCCAACTCGACGCCGCGCTAACCGGACACCCGCGTCGCGCCTACTTTGAGCGCCGCCTGAGCGCGGCCTTGCGGCAGACCAAACATCATGTGCAATTCGGCGTGGAAGCCGAAGGGCGCCTGGCCGGGTATGTCATGGCCCGCCGTCTTGAGGGCGAATTCGGTCGCACTCAGCCGTCCCTGCAACTCGAAGCCATCGGTGTGGACAGCAAACTCCAGACCAAGGGCTTGGGCCGCGCCCTGCTCGGTGAACTCGAAGCCTACGCCAAACGTCACGAAATTCCCGAAATCCGCACTATGGTGCATTGGCGCGACCACAGCGTGCTGCGACTCCTCGACCGCGCTGGGTACAGCGTCGGGCGTAGCCTCATGATCGAGTGTCCGGTGCATCGCGGATCGCTGGGCGATTTGGAACGACGCTCTCCGGCCGCGCCGGGCAACGAACGCCCCTGGCGCGAGCGAGATTACAGCGCCCCGGCCGCGAATGACTACGAAGCGTTGGCCCGCGATGTCTCAGACATACGTTCCATGAGCCTTGCCGACTTGCCCCAGGTGGCCTCGATCGATCGGCGCATCTCCGGGCACAATCGCGAAGCCTATATCCACGGCCTGTTCGACGAGGCGATGAACGATTCGGCGGTACGTGTATCCCTGATCGCACGGGCCGACGACGTGCCCGCAGGCTTCATCATGGCGCGAACCGACTTCGGCAGCTTCGGGCGCAGTGAACCGGCGGCGGTCATCGACACCCTGGGCGTGACGCCGGACGCGGGGCACAAAGGCATGGGCACAGCGCTGCTGTCGCAGTTATTCGCGAATTTGCAGGCGCTGCTGGTGGAAAAGGTGGAGACGGTGGTCGCCTACAACGATCTCGGACTGTTGAATTTCTTCTACCGCGCCGGCTTTGTGCCTTCGCAGCGCCTGGCCTTCATCAAGCGCATCGGCTGAAGCCTGGTTCCTCCCCAAAAACAAACCCCGCCGCAGCGGGGTTTGTTTTTGGTTCCCAAGGAACGCAGGCTTATTCCATCGGTTTGATGTTCGAAGCCTGGTTGCCTTTGGGGCCCTTGACGATGTCGAAGGAAACCTTTTGGTTTTCCTTCAGGGTCTTGAACCCACCGCCCTGAATGGCCGAGAAATGCGCGAAGAGATCCTCGCCGCCGGCGTCGGGCTTGATGAAGCCAAAACCCTTGCTGTCATTGAACCACTTTACGGTACCAGTTGGCATGTTACGTATCCCAAAAAAATAAAAAAAGTAGGCTCGCGCCCGACGCGCGTATCACTCTCAAGACAGGGGGATTACGAACCGAAGTACCGATGCAAAACCGATGACTGCTGGCGAAAATCGCTGCCTTAGAAGCGCGCCCGCGCATTGTGTGCGCGGTTTTCGCGAACGTCAAGCAAAATTTGCGCAGGTCGTTGTTGCCCGCGAGCCGCGCCGCAAGCCGCGCCAGACCTGGCATAGGAGCGCTCTGCCGTCGTCCGCCGCGGCGACAGAGTCTACCCTTTCGCCACTCTGCGTGACGCATTTAAGCAAGAAGCTTCGCTGCCGCACTCGTTAGAATGGGCCAGGAAACCCCGCGAAAGGGCCCTGGCATGCAACCGTCTTTCCCCTATTCCTCGCCATCCGAAGCGGCGACGGCCGACCCGGCCGACACCGATCCGCGTGAAACCCGGGAGTGGCTCGACGCGCTCGATGCGGTGGTCGGCACTAGCGGCGAAAGGCGCGGACTTTATCTGCTGCAACAGTTGCAGGAGCAGGCCCAACAGCTGGGCATCCTCGCCCACGTGGCGCCCTTCTCCGCCTACCGCAATACCATCGGCATCGAGGCGCAAGGGGCGTACCCCGGTGACCTCGTCCTGGAAGAGCGGTTGACCGCGATCATGCGTTGGAACGCCCTGGCCATGGTGGTGCGCGCCAACCGCGCTTACGGCGAATTGGGTGGTCATATCGCCAGCTACGCTTCGGCGGCGGAGATCTTCGAGACTGGGTTCAATCATTTCTTCCACGCCGGAGATGGGCGACAGACCGGCGATCTGGTGTTCTTCCAGCCGCATTCGGCGCCGGGGGTTTACGCCCGTGCCTTTCTCGAAGGGCGGCTCAGCGAAGCGGATCTCGACCGCTATCGGCAAGAGGTGGGGGGCGGCGGCTTGTCCTCCTACCCCCACCCCTGGCTGATGCCCGAGTTCTGGCAATTCCCCACCGGCTCGATGGGTCTGGGGCCGATTCAGGCGGTCTATCAGGCGCGCTTCCTGCGCTATCTAGAGCATCGCGGCCAGGCGCAAACCGCTGGCCGGAGGGTGTGGGGCATCTTCGGCGATGGCGAGATGGACGAACCCGAGTCCATCGCCGGCCTGACTCTGGCGGCGCGCGAGCGCCTAGACAATCTCTGCTTCATCATCAATTGCAACCTGCAGCGGCTCGATGGACCGGTGCGCGGCAATGGACAGATCATTCAGGAGCTGGAGGCGCTCTTTACCGGCGCGGGCTGGAACGTGATCAAGGTACTCTGGGGTTCGGACTGGGATCCGCTGTTTGCCCGCGACACTCACCATGTGCTGCTGCGCCGCTTCGCGGCCACCGTGGATGGGCAGTACCAGACCTTGGGCGCCAATGACGGCGCCTACAACCAGGAACATTTCTTTGACCTCGACCCCGAGCTGCACGCCCTGGTCTCGCATATGACGGCGGCGGAGATCGATGCGCTGAAACGCGGCGGGCACGATTTCCGCAAACTCTACGCGGCGTTTCGCGCCGCCGGCGCACACCGCGACCGGCCCACGGTGATCCTCGCCAAGACCAAGAAGGGTTACGGCATGGGCAGCACCGGCGAGTCACGCATGGTCGCCCACCAGCAAAAGAAGCTCGATTTCACCGCCCTGGCAGAGTTCCGCGACCGCTTTCATCTGCCTTTGACCGACGAGGACTTGCAGGAGATGCGTTTCTATCGCCCGGCCGAGGGCAGCCGCGAACTCAACTACCTGCGTGAACGTCGCAGCGCTCTAGGCGGGCCTCTGCCGATGCGGCGCAATGCCGCCACCCGCCTGGTCCCGCCGCCGCTGCAGCGCTATGCTGGCTTCGCCCTCGAGGCCGCGGGCAAGGAGATGTCCACCACCGTCGCGGCCGTGCGCATGCTCGGGGGACTATTGAAAGACGCCGAGTTGGGGCCACGCCTGGTCCCCATCGTCGCTGACGAAGCGCGCACCTTTGGCATGGCCAACCTGTTCCGCCAGATCGGCATCTATGCGCCGGATGGCCAGCGCTACCGGCCCGAAGATGCCGGCTCGATGCTCGTGTATCGCGAGGCGCGCGACGGACAGATCCTCGAAGAAGGCATCACCGAGGCCGGAGCGGTCGCCTCCTGGATCGCCGCCGCGACCGCCTACAGCACGCACGGTCTGAGCATGCTGCCAATCTACATCTTCTACTCCATGTTCGGATTCCAGCGGGTCGGCGACCTGCTCTGGGCGGCGGCCGACCAGCGCGCCCGCGGTTTCCTGTTCGGCGCCACCTCGGGACGCACCACCTTGGGCGGCGAAGGCTTGCAACACCAAGACGGACAAAGTCATGTTCTGGCGGCCACGGTACCCAATTGCCGCGCCTACGATCCGGCTTTCGCCGCCGAGCTGGCGGTGATCCTCGATCGCGGCATGCAGGAAATGCTGGTGGAGCAGCGTGATGTCTTCTACTACATCACCATGATGAACGAGAGCTACCCCCAACCCTCATTGGCTCCGGGCAACGAGGAGGGCATCCTGAGGGGTATGTACCGACTGCAGGGCGCGGGCGCGCAGCAGCCTTGTGTGCGGCTGCTGGGTTCGGGGGCGATCCTGCAGGAGGTCTGCGCAGCCGCCCGGCTCCTGGCCGAAGACTGGCAGGTAGCAAGCGAGGTCTATAGCGTCACCAGTTACAGCGAGCTGGAACGGGAAGCGCGGGCCGTAGCGCGCCACAACCGCCTGCATCCTGGGCAAGCGCGGCGGCGATCGCATGTGCAGGAATGCCTCGCGGGCCCCGCGCCGGTGGTCGCCGCCAGCGATTACCTGTGCGCCCACGCGCAGCGCATCGCGCCCTATCTGTCGTCCCGCTTCTTGGCCCTGGGCACGGATGGTTTCGGACGCAGCGACACGCGCGCTACCCTGCGGCGATTTTTCGAGGTCGATCGCTACCACATCGCGCTGGTCGCCCTTGATGTTCTGTCCGAGCTCGACGAGTCGCTGCGCCCGCGTGTCGCCGAGGCCCTGGAGCGCTACCGCATCGATACCGAGCTTCCACCCGCCTGGGAAGTCTGAGGTCCCGGCCGTTGCGGGCACCCCGAGGGGGCAGTCGGGCCAGCATTGCGCTTCACCTTAACGGCGGCACAGGGTAGACTTTTCCGGTGGCATTGCCTCCCCCAATTAGTGAGCGGTCCGCTGGCGAATCGACTCCGCCCCCAGCTTGGTGGCTGAGGGTCGACCCGCGCCTGGGCATCTATGTCTTCACCGGCCTCATGGTGTTGATCGCCTGGTCACTCGCCGGCTGGCGCGTCGCCGCCGAGAGAGATCTCGAACTCGAACGCCTGCGCAAGGAATCCAGCAATCTCGTGCGTGCCTACGAGGAACAGGTGGTTCGCTCGCTGCAGGCGATCGACCAGACCATGCTGTTCTTGAAGAGCGAGTACGAACAGCGCGGCGCGGCACTGGACTTCTCGCGCTACCTTCGCGAGGGGCGGGTGATGCAGGGCATCGCTCATCTCTTGATGGTGATTGACGAGCAGGACCAGGTGGTGTTGGCCACCAGCCCCTTGCAGGCACTCGACGTCGCCCGCCATGAATACGAATACATCGGCGACCATGCGACCCGGCGCGGCAACGAACTCTTGATCGGGCGCCCGGTGTTCGGCCGGGTTTCCAATCAGTGGCGGCTGCCCTTGTCGCGCCGGCTCGAGCACGCTGACGGAAGCTACGCTGGCGTAGTGGTGGCTTCGGTCGATCCCGCCTACTTCTCCGATTTCCATGGCCAGGTTGATATTGGGCGGCTCGCCGCCATCGAACTGGTGGGACGCGACGGCATCGTGCGGGCGCGTCGGAGCGGGCAAGACAACGCCGTCGGACAGGACCTCAGTGACAGCCTGCTCCTCGCTCAGGCCACGCAACGCATGGGCGGCCATTTCGAGGCTTCGAGCGCGGTCGATGGCACCCCCCGCGTCAACAGCTTTCGGGTGATCAGCGATTACGGCCTGATCGCCGCCGTCGGCATCGCCCTGGAAGAAGGTCTGGCCCAAAGCCAAACTCGTGCCGCCGGTTACTTGTGGGGCGCCGCTGGTTTCAGCCTGTTCATTCTGCTTTTCGGATTCGCCTTGAACGCATCGCTCCGACGCGCCCAGCGTGCCCACCACGATCTTCGCCAGAGCCAGAAGAGCCTGGCGGAAGCGCAACGCATCGCCAAGATCGGCAATTGGGAACTCGACCTGACGCGCATGATCGGCCATTTCTCCCCGGAAACCGGGCGCATCCTGGGACTTCCCGAAGGTACCCAAGAACTGAGCCTGCGCGAGGGACTGCATTTCAATATCGAGGAGGATCGCCCGCTGGTCATGCGTCTGCTCGAAAAGGCCGCCGACAGCGACGCGCCTTCCACCGCGGAGTGGCGCATCCGTCATCAAGATGAAGTGCGCTGGCTTGCCGCGACCGCCGAGCGCTTTGCCATCGGCCAAGGACGCTACGCCTTGCGCGGCACGGTCATGGACATCACGCCGCGCAAGCGCCAGGAGCAAGCAGCAGAACGGGAGCGCGGCATCCTGCACCAGATCGCCAGCGGCGCGCCGCGCGCCGGGGTATTCACCGAACTGTGTACGCATCTGGAACAACAATGCCTGGGCGCCCGAGTGTCGCTGCTGCTGCTAAATGAAACAGGTACGGCGCTGCGACACACCGCCGCGCCGAGCCTGCCCGAAGAGTTTACCAGCGCCATCGATGGCATGCCGGTGCGGGAAGATTCCGGACCTTGTGGTGCAGCCGCGGCAAGCAGCCTGCGGGTGGTGATCGAGGATATGTACAGCGATCCGCGGGTCGAGCGCTACCGAGGCCTCGCCGAGAGCTTCGGCCTGCGCGCCTGCACCTCCACTCCGATTATCGCCGGCACCGGACAGGTGTTGGGTACTTTCGCACTCTATTGGCGAGAGGTCCATGCCCCCAGCGAGGCCGAGACCGAAGCCGTGCAGAAGGCGGCCTACCTCGCGAGCATCTACCTCGACCGGGAGCGCAGCGAGCAGGAGGTCCATCAGCTCAACACCGAACTCGAGGAAAGGGTGGCCTCGCGCACCGCCGAGCTACAAGCGGTCAACCGCGAACTCGAGGCGTTCTCCTATTCGGTCTCCCACGACCTGCGCGCCCCACTGCGCGCCATCGATGGATTCAGCGCGATTCTGCTACAAAGCCATGCCGAGCAGCTGGACGAGCCCAGCCGGAACCTGCTCGCCCGTATCGTCGCCGCAGCCCAGCGCATGGGGCGCCTGATCGATGACATGCTGGCGTTGGCCCGGGTCAACCGCAGCCCGCTGCACTTCGAACACCTGGATCTGGCCGCCCTGGCGCGCACCGTGGCCGAGGAACTGGCGCACAGCCAACCCGAACGCCAGGTTGAATTCGCCATCGCGGAATCGCTGCCCGATGTCGCCGACCCCAACCTCATTCGCGTAGTACTGGAAAACCTCCTGGGCAACGCCTGGAAGTTCACCCGCACCCGCAACGCGGCCCGTATCGAGTTCAGTATGGCGATGGCGGCAGGGGAGCGCGTGTATTGCGTGCGTGACAACGGCGTCGGCTTCGACATGGTGTACGCCGACAAGCTCTTCGGCCCTTTCCAACGCTTGCACCGGCCCGAAGAATTCCCCGGCACCGGCATCGGCCTGGCGACAGTGCAGCGGCTCATACACCGGCACCGCGGGCGCATCTGGGCGGAATCGCGCCAAGGTCACGGCGCCGCCTTTTATTTCACGCTGGATGCGCGCTCCGCTGCCACACCCTTGAAGCGCGCGGCTAACGCGTGAGCCAGTAGGCCAGAAGCAATAAGCCGGCAACCGCCATCGCCCACCACCAAGCCACCGCCAGGCCCGTACGGGGCGCTTCTCCCGGAGGGCCGCCGGCGGCGGTGGGCGGCGCGAGGTGACGAATAAAGGCAGCGAAAAAATCCTCGGCCATCTTCTTTGCCGCGGCGTCGATCAGGCGCGAACCTACCTGAGCGATACGCCCGCCCACCTGGGCCTTGACACTGTAATCGAGCCTGGTCTGGTCGCCTTGCTCAAACAGGCTTACCGCAGCGCTGCCTTTGCCAAAGCCCGCCACGCCACCCTGGCCATCGAAACTCAGGGTATAGCTTTGGGGTGGATCGAGGTCGGCCAGCTGAAGCTTGCCCTTGAAGCGCGCCTTGACCGGGCCAATGGCCGCGACCACCAAAAGCGCGTATTCGGTGTCGGAAACGCGATCCAGACTCTCGCATCCGGCGATGCAGGCCTTGAGCACTTGCGGATCGTTGAGCGCATCCCAGACTTCTTGCCGGGGCAGGGGAATCCATTGCGATTGGGTCAGTTCCATGTGGGCGACTCGCAGTTCAGAGGGTGGGGGAGAGGTGGTACTCGCGACCGGCCTCGGCACGGCGCGAAACCCGGGAGAGCCGCGCGAGCGCCGCGGCGAGATCCTTGAGACTGGCGACATTGTGTACCGGCAGATGGGCGTCAACATGCGGCAGCATGGCGCGGATGCCGGCGGGCTTGGCTTCAAACCGGTCGTAGCGAAGGAGCGGGTTGAGCCAGATCAGCCTTCGGCAGGATCGATGCAGGCGACGCATCTCGTCGGCGAGACCTTCGGCGCCGTCACGATCCAGGCCGTCGGAAATCAGGAGCACCACGGCGTTCTGTCCGAGCAGGCGGCGGCTCCAGCGGAAGTTGAACTCCCTGAGGCAGGCACCGATGCGGGTACCGCCCGCCCAATCGAGTACCGCCCCGCTGATGCGCGAAATCGCCAGATCGGCGTCACGATGACGCAGATGGCGCGTGATGTGGGTAAGGCGCGTGCCAAAGAGCAGCGTCTGCACCCGATCGTAGTCGCTAGTAATGGCGTGAAGAAAATGCAGGAACATGCGCGTGTAACGATGCATGGAACCGGAAATGTCGCACAGCACCACCAACGGGGGATGCCGGCGCTCGGGTTCGCGCCAGCGCAGGGTCAAGGTCGCGCCGCCACCGCGCAGACTCGCGCGCAAGGTCGCGGGCAGGTCGATACGGCCGCGTTGGGCAGGCCGGGCGCGGCGGGTAGGCATTTCTTCGATGGGGAGACGCAATTGCGCGACCAGGTGTTTGGCTTCCTGCCATTCGTCCTGGCTCATGGTTTCAAAGTCAGCGGTCTGTAGGCGCTCGCGCGCGGAAAAAGTGAGCGTGGTCTCGAGTTCGATCTCTTCGAGGTCGGTCTCGCGCCAGCGCTGTTCGCCCGGCGGGCCTTGCAGCGCAGCGGCGAGGCGGCGGCTGAACTGGTCCTCGTCCTTAAGCCCCCGGCCATAGACTTTGGGCAGCAAGAGCTGCATGGCGCGGCCGAGCAGATCGGGGTCGCGCCAGAATATGTAAAAGGCCTGATCGAAGATTTCGCGCTGCTCGCGCCGGCTAAGAAACACCGCGGCGAGCACGGCGCGAAAATCCTCGCGGCGCTCCAGGCCAACCAAGGTCAGAGCCTTGAGGGCCGAGAGCACGCGATCCGGTCCGACCGGCAGGCCCGCGGCGCGCAATACCCGGGCGAAATGCATGACGTTCTGGGCCAGCCTTCCCGGGGCCGCGGCGCGCGGCAGAATACTGTTGGGCAACATCACTGAGCAGCGATGCGCGCCTGCACTTCGGCGACGATGGCCGCGGCCTCGCTGCCCTGGATGCGGGCAATGTCGTCCTGATATTTGAGCAGCGCTCCGAGCGTGTCGTTGACCGTTTTGGGATCGAGCACCATCTGGTCGAGAGCCATCAAGGCGCGCGTCCAATCGATGGTTTCGGCCACGCCGGGGAGCTTGAACAAATCGCGCCCGCGCAGGCGCTGCACGAACTCCACGGCCTCCCGCGACAACGTTTCGGGTACACCTGGAATACGGCGCAAGACGATCTCCCACTCGCGGCCGGCATCGGGAAAATCCACCCAATGGTAGAGGCATCTGCGCTTCACCGCGTCATGGATCTCGCGCGTGCGGTTGGAGGTGAGCACGACGATGGGCGGCTCAGTACAGGCGATGGTGCCCAGCTCCGGTATGCTCACCTGGAAGTCGGAAAGCACTTCCAGCAGGTAGGCTTCGAACGGTTCGTCGGAACGATCGAGTTCATCGATCAGCAAGACCGGCGGCGTACCGGCGCGAGCCAGTTCGATCGCCTGCAAGAGCGGGCGGCGAATGAGAAAAGCGTCGCTGTAGATGTCTCGGGCCAGGGCGTCGGCAGCACCGGAAGATTCGGCCATGCGGATGGCGATCATCTGCCGCTGTACGTTCCACTCATAGACCGCCGCATGAATGTCCAGCCCCTCGTAGCATTGAAGACGGACCAGGGGTCGCTCCAGGGTGAGGGAGAGCGCCTTGGAGATCTCGGTCTTGCCGACCCCAGCCTCGCCTTCGAGAAACAACGGCCGCTCCAGGCGCAGGGCCAGAAAGATCGTGGTCGCCAGCGCCCGGTCAGCGATGTAATCGGCGCCGGCAAGGAGCTCCAGGGTGTCATCGATGGAAACGGGGAGTGTTGGTGGGGCGGTCATGTTGCGGGACCAAACGATGGTTGAGAATCTCGGACCAAAAAACAGCCCCCGCGTGGGGGGCTGTCGCAGACCAATACCGGTCAAGCTCGGTGGATCAGCCTCCGCGCGCCTGGTTGACGGCGCGCCCGGCCAGAACGCTGATGAGCGCGGCGCGATAGTCGGCCGTGGCGTGCAGATCGCTGTTGAGGTTCTGCGCCGCGACTTTGACGCCGGTCACCGCAGCGGGCGAGAAGTCCTTCGCCAACGCGGTCTCCATTGCGGCAACCCGAAACACTCCACTCTGGCCCGCGCCGGTGACCGCGACGCGCGGCCCGGCGGCGGTTTCAGCGACGAAGATTCCGACCAGCGCGAAGCGTGACGCCTGATTCTTGAATTTCACGTAAGCAGCGCGTTTGGGCACAGGGAAGCTAACCGCAGTGATGATTTCGCCGGCCCCAAGCGCGGTTCCGAACAAGCCAGTGAAGAAATCGTCGGCGGCTATGCTGCGCTTGTTGGTGTGAACCGTCGCCCCCAGGCCCAGCACGGCACCGGGGTAGTCGGCGGCCGGGTCGTTGTTGGCGATGGACCCTCCCAGCGTACCGCGGTTGCGAACCTGGCGGTCGCCGATTTCGCCAGCCAGGGCTGCGAGGGCCGGAATGGCGCTCTTCACTTCGCTCGAAGCCGCGACCTCGGCGTGGGTGGTCATGGCGCCGATCTTGATGTTGTTGCCCTCGCGGCTGATGCCTTTGAGGCCGCCTACGCCAGCCAGATCGACCAGATCGGTTGGCCCTGCCAGGCGCAGCTTGAGTGCCGCCACCAGGGTCTGTCCGCCGGCCAGCGCCTTCCCCTCGGCCTTGGCGCCGAGCAGCGATGCCGCTTCCGCCAAGCTCTGGGGACGATGATAGTTGAAGTTCAACATGTCGGTTTCCTCCTCGTTCAGGCCTTGGCGTTCTGGATCGCCTGCCACACGCGTTGCGGCGTGGCGGGCATGGGCACATCGCGCACGCCATAGGCCGCGAGCGCATCGACGATGGCATTGATCACCGCCGGCGGCGATCCGATCGCCCCCGCTTCGCCGCAGCCTTTTACGCCCAGGGGATTATGGGTGCAAGGGGTGCACGTGGTGCCGATCTGGAAGCTTGGCAGATCGTCAGCACGTGGCATGGCATAGTCGCTGTAGGAGGCCGAAAGCAATTGCCCGGATTCGGGGTCGTAGCGGCATTCCTCCAGCAGAGCCTGCCCGATGCCCTGGGCCAAGCCCCCATGGACCTGGCCTTCCACCAGCATCGGATTGACGATGTTGCCGAAGTCATCGACCGCGGTGAAGCGATCGATGCGGGTCTGCCCGGTCTGCGGATCGATCTCGATTTCGCAGATGTACGTTCCGGCCGGGAAAGTGAAGTTGGTAGGATCGTAAAACGCGTTCTCGTTGAGGCCGGGCTCCAGCTTGTCCAGCGGGTAATTGTGTGGCACATAGGCGGCGAAGGCGACACCTCCGAAGGGCACGTTCTTGTCGGTGCCTTCGATGCTGAAGGCGCCGTTCTTGAAGACGATGTCCGCATCGGACGCCTCCAGCAGGTGGGCGGCGATCTTCTTGCCCTTGGCGATGATCTTGTCCAGGGCCTTGATGATTGCCGAGCCCCCTACCGACAGGGATCGGGACCCGTAGGTGCCCATGCCGAAGGGCACCCGACCGGTGTCGCCGTGGACGACATCGACGTTCTCGATCGGAATGCCCAGTCGGTCGGAGACCACTTGCGCGAATGAGGTCTCGTGCCCCTGCCCATGGCTGTGCGAGCCCGTAAACACCGTCACCGACCCGGTGGGGTGGACGCGGATTTCCCCCGCTTCGAACAAGCCGGCGCGAGCACCCAGGGCCCCGGCGATGTTGGAAGGCGCCAGGCCGCAAGCCTCGATGTAGCTTGAATAGCCGATACCCCGCAGCAGCCCCTTGGCCTGGGTCGCCGTCTTGCGCTGGGCGTAACCTGCCACATCGGCCATTTGCAGGGCCTTGTTCATGATGGCGTTGTAGTCGCCGGTGTCGTACATCAGAGCCACCGGAGTTTGGTAGGGGAACTGGGTAACGAAGTTGCGACGGCGGATTTCCGCCTGGTCAATGCCCAGTTCTCGCGCCGCCGTCGAGACCAGTCGCTCGACCACGTACGTCGCCTCGGGCCGCCCCGCGCCGCGATAAGCATCGACCGGCGCGGTGTTGGTGAACACCGAGGTGACTTCGCAATGAATGAACGGCGTCTTGTACTGGCCGGCCAGGAGGGTGGCGTAGAGAATGGTCGGCACGCTGGAAGCGAAAGTGGAAAGGTAGGCACCCAGATTCGCGCGCGTCTTCACCCGCATCGCCAGGAAATGCCCGTCCTGGTCCAGCGCCAACTCGGCGGTGGTGGTGTGGTCGCGGCCATGGGCGTCGGTCAGGAAGGCCTCGGTACGATCCGCGGTCCACTTGATCGGCCGACACAGTTGCCGCGAAGCCCAGGTGAGCGCCGCGTCTTCAGCGTACAGAAAGATCTTCGAGCCGAAGCCCCCGCCGACATCCGGCGCGATCACCCTCACCTTGTGCTCGGGCAGACCGAGCACGAAAGCGGTCATCAGCAGCCGTTCAACGTGCGGGTTCTGGTTGGCGACGTAAAGCGTATAGCTTTCGTCGGCGCGGTTGTAGCTGGCGTTGGCGGCGCGCGGCTCGATCGCGTTGGGGATGAGTCGATTGTTGTGAAAATCGAGGCGGGTGACATGCGCGGCCTTGGCGAACGCGGCATCGGTTCCCGCCTTGTCGCCCAACGCCCAGACGTAACTGACATTGTCCGGGGCGATGTCATGCACCGCGGGCTGGCCGGGTTTGTCGGCGTCGCTGGCTTTGACGACGGCGGGCAGCACTTCGTAGTCGACCTCGATCAGCTCCGCGGCATCCCGGGCCTGAAAGTAGGTTTCCGCCACGACCAGCGCGACTTGGTCGCCTACATGTCGGACCTTGCCTTGCGCCAGCACGGGATGCGGTGGTTCCTTCATGGGCTGGCCATTAACGTCGGTAATTAGCCAGCCGCAGGGCAGACCGTTGACCTTGCCGGCAATGTCCTCGCCCGTGAAGACCGCCAACACGCCCGGAGCGGCTTTCGCGGCGGCGCTGTTGATGGTCTTGATCTTGGCATGCGCGTGCGGGCTGCGCAGGAAGTATGCGTAGGTCTGTCCCGGCAGCAGCACGTCGTCAGTGTACTGCCCGGCTCCTGTGAGAAAGCGGCGATCTTCCTTGCGCTCGACGCGTGCGCCGATTCCGGTTGCACTCATCGTCGTCCTCCTTCAGCCCATGTTCGCCAAGCCGGTTTGCACCGCCTTGACGATGTTGTGATAGCCCGTGCAGCGGCAATAATTGCCGTCGAGCGCCTCGCGAATCTGCGCCTCGCTGGGGTTCTTGAGTTTGCCCGCGAGTTCTACCGCCGAGAGCACCATGCCGGGAGTGCAGAAGCCGCATTGCAAGCCATGACTGGCCTTGAAAGCGACTTGCATGGGGTGCATTTCGCCGTCGGCGGCGGCCAGTCCCTCGATGGTGGTGACGTTGGCGCCCTGCGCCTGAGCCGCCAGCATGTTGCAGGACTTCACCGCCTTGCCGTCGAGCAGCACCGTGCAGGCGCCGCAATGTCCGGTATCGCAACCGACGTGCGTGCCGGTCAGCCGCAGATGTTCGCGCAAAAAAGCGGCGAGCAGCGTGCGCTCCTCGACCTCGGCGCTGACCGCTTTGCCGTTGACGGTCATGCTGATGCGTGTACTCATGGATCAACCTCCTTTCGACTACGCCTGATTGGTCTTGTCCGCCCGACGATCCACCGCGGTGGTGCGCCGGAAACGATTCGGCGGCCGCAGTTGCTTCGGGTCACTCCGTTGAAGGCATGAGCCTACGCTTCCGGTTGGTCGCCCGCAAGGGTGAGTGGGTTCGCTCCATCGGACGGAGACTGCTCCGAAACGCAACACCTGTGCTTTGCCGCAACAGGCATTGGCGGGGGCGGTTGCGGCGCCCGTCCGGCTCGCATAGCATGAGCGAGGGATCAGGCGCCTCCTAGTCACAGGCTAGGGCCGCCGTACTGGGAACTGCAAAGGAAAATGCCATGGACAGCGTCGACTTGGAAGTCTTGAAGAGCGCGATTCGGTGGGTCAAGGCGGGGCACCGTGTGACCTTGGGTACGATCGTGCGGACCTGGGGTTCGGCCCCACGCCCGGTGGGAGCGATGATGGTCATTCGTGGCGACGGCCAGGTGATCGGTTCGGTCTCGGGTGGTTGTGTGGAGGACGACCTGATCGCGAGAGTGCAGAAAGGCGAACTCGCCGGCAGTCGCCCGGAAAGGGCGACCTACGGCGTCAGCGCCGAGGAGGCGGCGCGCTTCGGCCTACCCTGCGGTGGAACGCTGCAAATCGTGCTCGAACCGGTGGGCGAGAATTCCCATCTCGAAGAACTGCTGGCGATTGTGGAAAGTCACGGTATCGCCCGGCGCAGCTTGGACCTCGAAACGGCGGCGGTCGCGGTCGCCCGTGGCAGCAGGGCCGATGCCCTGGAGTTTGATGGTCGGGTACTGACTACTGTGCATGGACCGCGCTATCGCTTGCTCTTGATCGGCGCGGGACAGGTTTCGCGCTACGTAGCGATGATGGCCCAAGCGCTTGACTACCATGTGACCGTTTGCGATCCGCGTGAGGAGTATGCTGCGGAGTGGCATCTGCCTGGAGTGGAATTCACCCGCGGCATGCCTGATGACGTGGTGCGCGAGATCAACCTTGACGGACACAGCGCGGTCGTGGCGCTCACCCATGATCCCAAACTCGACGATCTGGCGCTTCTGGAGGCATTGAAGTCGACTGCCTTCTATGTCGGCGCCTTGGGTTCGCGCGCGAACAACGACAAGCGTCGCCAGCGGCTGGCCGAGTTCGATCTGTCGCCTGCAGAAATCGCCAAACTGCACGGACCCGTGGGGCTCAAACTCGGCGGCAAGACGCCGCCCGAGATCGCCATCGCGATTCTGGCGGAAATGACCGCCATCAAGCGCGGCGCGCCTCTCCCTGCGGCGGCGCCTCTTCCAGCGCCCAGCGCGGGCTGCGGTTCGAGCTGAAACTCGGGGCCGCGTTTTAGTCGGCGACGAAAGGGTTGCTGCGCCGCTCCTCGCCGAAAGTTGACATCGGGCCGTGCCCGGGGATGAAGCGAACGTCGTCTCCCAGTGGCCAGAGGCGTTCGCGGATCGAGTTGATCAAGGTGTCGTAGTCGCCGCGCGGAAAATCGGTGCGGCCAATGGAGCCCGCGAAAAGTACATCACCAACAATTGCCAGACGGGTCTGGGGCTCGAAGAAAACCACATGTCCGGGCGTATGGCCGGGGCAGTGCAGTACCTGGAGTTCTGCTTCGCCGACCCAGACCCGGTCACCCTGGTGCAACCAGCGCGTTGGCACAAAGGCCCGGCAAGCGGGAAACCCGAACATCCGCGCCTGGCTCGGCAGTTGTTCGATCCAGAAGGCGTCTTCCTCCTGCGGCCCCTCGATCGGTACGCCGTGGCGTTCGGCGAGATCGGCCGCACCGCCGGCGTGATCGATGTGACCATGGGTGACGAGTATTCTTTCCAGGCCAAGGCCTTCGTTTTGTAGGGCGCGGTCGAGGCGGTCCAAGTCTCCGCCAGGGTCCACGACGGCGGCACGGCGGGTGGCATCGCACCAGAGGAGCGTGGCGTTTTGTTCGAAAGGGGTAACCGGGATGACGCGGGCGTGCAGCATAGCGATGTTTTGGCGAAAGATGCCGCTGATTCAGGCTCGAATGGCACAACGCCCCTGATATTTGATGTCAGGGGCGTTGTGGGGGATGTGGTGCTTGACGATGACCTACTTTCGCATGGGTTGCCACACTATCATCGGCGCGACTGCGTTTCACGGTCCTGTTCGGGATGGGAAGGGGTGGTTCCGCAGCGCTATGGTCGT
>JACPUX010000019.1 GCA_016192065.1 Betaproteobacteria bacterium | reverse complement strand
TGCCGTGCGGGCCGCCACCAACCCTCCCCCCAACCCCCTCCCCGCGGGAGGGGGTGATCACGGTTCGCGGGCTGCGCCCGCTCCGGCCTTTGGCCTGCGCGCCCTTCGGGCTGCCGTGCGGGCGCGCTCACGCTTTCTCCAAGGGCAGGGTCAAGGTGACGCGAAGGCCGCAGGGCTGGTTGTCGGCGATGGCTAGACTGGCTTGCTCGCCATAGAGCCCTTGCAAGCGCTCGCGTACGTTGCTGAGGCCCACGCCGGTTCCGCCTTGACTGTGTCCTAGTCCCAGGCCGGTGTCGGCGACGACGAGTCGCAACTGCTCGCCACAGCGGTCGGCACTTAGCCGGATCTCGCCGCCCTCGATCTTGGGTTCGAGTCCGTGCTTGATGGCGTTTTCGACCAAAGGCTGCAAGAGCATCGGAGGCAGTGCGCAGGACTCCAGCCCCGGCTCGACTTCGAGTTGGTAGCGCAGCCGCTTGCCCATGCGAATTTCCAACAGCCGCAGGTAGGCACGCAGGAGATCCACTTGCCGCCCCAGTGTGGTCCGGCGGGTGCGCGACTCGGTCAGCGAGCTGCGCAGGTACTCGATCAGATCCTCGAGCATGCGCCGCGCCTGGCGGCCGTCCCGCTCGATCAGGCTGACTACATTGGCCAGAGTGTTGAACAAAAAGTGGGGCTCGACTTGCGCCTGCAACGCTTTCAACTGAGCCTCCAAAGCTTGTTTTTCGCGCAGCAGGGCCCGGGCGCGCTCGTGTTCGGCGTTCGCCCGCGCTTCGGCGATGCGCTCACGCGACCAAAAGAAGTAGCCGGCCAGCAGCGAACAGACAAAGGCAATTCCCAAGGACTCTGCCCAAGTTCGGCTCATCGAGACCCAAATGGCGAGCACCGGGATTTCGAGCAGCAGGCCAGCCATGCTGATGCCCATGGCAAAACCGATCGGAATGCCCAAGGCCCAGCTCCACCAGCCCCAGCGGGCGGGGAGCAAGCGGCGCAGCGCCACGATCAGCAGATAGATGCACAGGCCGATGCATTGCGAAAACACCAGGTTCGCCCAGAAGCCGTTGCCGCGAAACACCAGGATGCTGAGAAATCCGGCAATGGCGGCGTTGATGCCCACGACCCAGCATAGCTCCTTGCGCAATGCCGCCCACAAGGGTAGAGGGCGGGAAGATTCCGGACCGGTTGGGTCGGAAGCAATCGAGCGAATACCGGGTTCGTTGATCATGAGATATCGGAGGAGCCTTCGCCACGGAAGGCACCAATGGTGCCGAGGGCGATTGTCGGGAGCAAGCGAAAAGGTGACCGATCGACGCTTGACGATGATGAATCGACCCCGATCAAGCCTCCTCGGAAGGCCGAAAACGCAGTGCGCCGGCTTTTTCGGGGCGACAGGCGGTTTTGTCCGCGTAAAACGCGGTGATCGTCGCCAGATCCTTGGCTTGATCACCAAGGAGTTCGATATAGGCGCCGATGCCCACCTCCTTGCGCTCATAGTCGAAGAAGGCCAGTCCCAGCGGGACTTTGGCGGCCAGCGCCAGATGGTAGAAACCAGAACGCAGATACTCGGTGCGCTGGCGCGTGCCCTCGGGGGCGATGACCAGCAGCAACTCCTCCCGGCTTGCGAATTCCGCCAGCATTTGGGCGGTGAAGCCGGTGCGGATGCGTCGGTTGACGGGGATGCCACCCAGTTTTTTCAAGAGTCCTGCCACCGGCCACCGGAACAACGTGTCCTTACCCGCCCAAAAGGCCCGCAAGCCCCCCGCCCAGCGGGCAAACATGCCCACGATGAAATCCCAGTTCGAGGTGTGGGGGTAGATCATGACCACACATTTGGGCGGCAGCGGCACCAGCACCAAGCGCCAGCCGATCAGCCGCAATAGGCCCGCGCCGAGGCGTTCCATGAGGGTTTGGGGTTGAATCGAGGGCACGAGGAATTCTTTTGGGGCGTTACCGAGGTGAAAGTCTAGCAGGCCCGGGACACCCGCCCAACTGGAAACTGATACGCCTGCCAGCTTTCTGGAGCGGCTCGGCGACTCATTTGCGGGGCGCGCGGCAGCTTGAGTCGTGTGATCCACCAGCGCCCGCGGGGCGAGCCGGCGGGGCAAGTGGAACCTCAAAAAAACATATAGATATGCTCCTGGCACGGTTGAACGCGGGGGCGCCCTCGGCGATAATCCGCCCTTGGGTTTTGTTGCAGCGCAATGTGATCGCCGACTACTTCCTGATCGTCGTCGGCACGGTGTTGGTCAACAACATCGTGCTGGTGAAAATACTCGGACTATGCCCCTACATGGGCGTCTCCAGAAAGCTGGAGACCGCCGTGGGCATGGGCGCGGCTACCACCTTTGTGCTGACCCTCGCGGCCGGGGCCTCGAATCTGCTGCACACCTGGGTCCTGCAGCCGCAGGGACTAAGCTATCTCAACACCCTGTCCTTCATCGTAGTCATCGCCGCGATCGTACAGTTCACAGAACTGTTCATCCGCAAGTCGAGCCCGGTGCTCTATCAAGTGCTGGGGATCTACCTGCCGCTCATTACCACCAATTGCGCCGTGCTGGGCATACCCTTGTTGAATGTGCAGGAGCGGCACAATTTCGTCGAATCGCTGTTCTTCGGCCTGGGCGGGGCGCTGGGTTTCTGGCTGGTGTTGATGCTCTTTGCCGGCATCCGCGAGCGGCTGGAAGGTGCCGACATACCCAGGCCTTTCCGCGGTACCGCCATCGGCATGATCACCGCCGGCTTGATGAGTCTGGCCTTCATGGGCTTCGCGGGGTTGGTCAAGTGATCGCCGCGCTCTTGGTGATGGCCGCGATTGCGGTGATCCTGGGCGCGATTCTCGGCTTCGCCGCAGTGATGTTCCGCGTCGAGGAAAACCCGCTGGTGGAGAAGATTGACGCGATCTTGCCGCAGACCCAGTGCGGCCAATGCGGTTATCCAGGATGTAAGCCCTACGCCACCGCCATCGCCGCCGGCGAAGCGGAAGTAAACCTCTGTCCGCCTGGAGGAGAAGAAGGGGTGGCGAAGCTCTCCGAACTGCTCGGCGTGGAGCCCGTCGCCCTGGCCGTCGAACCCCGGCCCAAGGCGGTGGCGGTGATCATCGAGGATCAGTGCATCGGTTGCACCTTGTGCATCCAGGCTTGTCCGGTGGATGCGATCATCGGCGCGACGAAGCAAATGCACACCGTCATCGCCGAACAATGTACCGGCTGCGAACTCTGCGTGCCGCCCTGCCCGGTCGATTGTATCGACATGGTGCCGATTCCCGAAACCCTGCGCACCTGGAAGTGGAAACCGCCCCAGGCGCCGGCTCCGGCCAGGCCGCCCATGGGCAAGCCCAGCGAGATCGACGCCTAAGATGGCCGGACTGTTCAAATTCTTCGGAGGCGTGCATCCTCCCGAGCACAAGGCCCAATCGACGCGCCTGCCGATCGCCCGACCGTCCCTGCCGCCACGGCTGTTCGTACCCCTGCACCAGCACATCGGCAATCACGCCAAACCCGCGGTGAGGGTGGACGAGGTGGTGCTCCGGGGGCAGATGATCGGCGAGGCGCAGGGGCGCATTTCCGTGGCGGTGCATGCGCCGTGTTCGGGAACGGTGCGAGGCATCGCGCCGGCCTTGGTACCCCATCCGTCCGGCCTCTCCGACCTCTGTATCGAAATCGAACCCGACCATCGTGACGCCGCGATCGAGGCCCGGCCTTTGGATTGGCGCGGCGTACCCCGCGCGACGGTATTCGATCACTTGCGCCAAATGGGCGTGGCGGGGCTCGGCGGCGCGGTTTTTCCCACCTACGCCAAGCTCGCCGGAGCGCCGCGCGTACTCGACACCCTGGTGATCAACGGCGCCGAGTGTGAGCCCTTCATCACCTGTGACGACCTTCTAATGCGCGAGCGCGCCGCGGAAATCATTGCCGGCACGTTGATCATGGGCGAATTGCTGCCTGCCCGCCGTGTGGTGGTCGGCATCGAGGACAACAAACCACAGGCACTGGCGGCCATGGACGCCGCGGCGCGCCAGGCGGGCGGTGCCGTGGTCGTGGTGGCCGTTCCCACGATTTATCCCGGGGGTGGCGCCAAGCAACTGATCCGCGTACTGACCGGCATCGAAGTACCCACCGGACAGCGCTCCACGGAGTTGGGCGTGCAGTGCTTCAATGTGGCCACCGCGAGCAGCGTCTGGCGCGCGCTGGTGCGGGGCGAAGCGCTCACCCACCGGATCGTCACCGTCACCGGCAACGTGCGCGAGCCGCGCAACTACGAAGCGCCCCTGGGCACGCCGATCGCCCATCTGTTGGCGCAGGCCGGCGAACTGCCCGGCACCACCGGCTTCATCATGGGCGGGCCGATGATGGGCTTCGAACTGCCCGCAGCCGAGGTGCCGGTGGTCAAGGCCAGTAACTGCGTGATCGCCAAATCGGCGGCGCTGTTTCCGCCACCGGCGCCGGAATTGCCCTGTATCCGCTGCACGCGCTGCGTGACGGCGTGCCCTGCGGAACTGACGCCGCACGAACTCTATTGGTTCGCCAAATCGCGCAACTTCGGCAAGGCTCAGGAGTACGCGCTGTTCGATTGCATAGAGTGCGGCGCCTGCGCGTACGTGTGTCCCAGCAACATTCCTCTGGTGTCTTATTTTCGCTTCGCCAAGAGTGAAATCTGGGCCCGCGAACGCGAGAAGAACGCCGCCGATGACGCCCGCGAACGGCATGAGGCACGCGCCGCGCGGCTGGAGCGGGACAAGCAGGAGCGCGCCGAGAAACTCGCCGCCAAGACCGCTGCGGCAGCGCCTCCTCCACCCTCGTCGCCAGCGAGCAGCGCCCGTGACACCGCGCTCGTGCGCACCCTTTCTGCACCCGCGGCGCCTGTTACTCCGACGCGCTCGCCTGATGAGGGCGCGTCGCGCGCCGATGAGCTGGAGACCGACCGAGCCCGACTCAGGGAACTTGCCGAGCAAAAACATGAACACGGATAAATGAACATCACGCCGCATGCCTCGCCTTATCTCACCGACGCTACGCCGGTACCGCGGATCATGGGCCAGGTCCTGCTCGCCTTGGTGCCGGCAATCGTGGCCCAGGTCTATTTCTTCGGCTGGGCCATAGTCTCCAGCCTGGGAGTCGCGACCCTCGGTGCGCTGGTCGCCGAGGCGCTGATGCTGAAATTCAGGCGGGTACCGGCCGCGCCGTTTCTCGCCGACCTTTCGGTGGTGGTCACGGCCTGGCTGATCGCGCTGTCCTTGCCGCCCACCCTGCCCTGGTGGATGAACGCGCTGGGTGTCGGTTTTGCGGTGGTCGTGGGCAAGCATCTCTATGGCGGATTGGGCAACAACCCCTTCAATCCGGCAATGATCGCCTACGCCGTGCTGATCATAGCGTTTCCTGCGCAAATGACGCGCTGGCCCGCTCCCCTCGCCTTGCAAAGCGCGCCGCCGGGCATACTGGAGCAATTGCTGCTGCCATTTTCCGGCGGCCTGCCCGACGCCATGAGCATGGCCACCCCGCTGGACACGCTGAAGACCCAACTGGCCATGCCGCGGAGCGTGGACGCGGTGCGCCAAGCGCAACCGATCTTCGGCCAGGCAGGCGGCCGCGGCGGCGAATGGATCGCTCTGGCCTACCTCGTTGGGGGACTTTTTCTGCTGGCGCGGCGCATCATCACCTGGCGAGTTCCGGTGAGTTTTTTGGGCGCCTTGTTCGGCCTCGCGGCCCTACTGCATTTCCTGGCTCCGACCCGACATGCCGACGGTCTCTTTCACTTGCTGGCGGGGGCGAGCATGGTGGGGGCGTTCTTTATCGCCACGGACCCGGTGAGTGGCCCGACCACGCGTCGCGGCCAGTTGCTTTTCGGAGCTGGCGTCGGTTTGTTGGCTTACCTCATCCGGGCCTTCGGCGGCTATCCCGATGGGGTGGCCTTCGCGGTGTTGCTGGGCAATTGCTGCGTGCCCCTGATCGATATGTACACCCGTCCGCCCAGCTTCGGCCACAAAGGTGAGCGGCGATGACGGGCATGGCGCGCGCCAGCCTGCGCACGGCACTGGTGATGTTCGGCTTCGCGGTGCTGGGCACGGCTTTGCTGGCCCTGACCCACGAGGCCACACGCGCGCCGATCCGCCAGAATGAACTTGCCGCGGAGCTCGCACAGATCGCCCAGGTGCTGCCGCGCGACGCCTATGACAACGACCTCGCAGCGACGACGGTGAGTCTGCCACCGATCGCCGAACTGGGTACCGAGGAGCCGACCCAGGCGCGCGCCGCTCTGCGCCAGGGCGCGCGCGCCGGAGCAGTCTTCACGGTGATCGCTCCGGACGGCTACAGTGGCCGCATCAAGCTCCTGGTGGCGATTGTCGAATCGCGCGAGGGACCCTTGGTCTCGGGAGTGCGGGTGATCGCCCATCGGGAAACCCCTGGCCTGGGCGACTACATCGAAGCGCGCAAGGACCGGGCCGAACCAAAGTGGATCAGCCAGTTCGAGAGGCGCCCGGCAAGCCTCCCCGCCGGGGCCTGGAGGGTGCGCAAAGACGGGGGCGAATTCACCTACCGCGCTGGCGCCACGATCACGCCACGCGCGGTGGTCAAGGCCGTGGGCAAAGCCCTTGCGTATTACCGAGAAAACACCGCCAAGTTCTACCCTGGAGACGGCTCGTGATTATGAGCGCCCCCGCACGGCCGCCCGAAGGGGGCGCAAGCCACCGGACCGGAGCCGCGCCAGCGGCGAACCGCGCTCACCCCCTCCCCCGGGGAGGGGGCCGGGGGGAAGGTACACCATTGAGCCCCCTCGGCCGAGGCGGCCGCGAACAGGAACCAGGCGGCGCGTCATGGCTCGGCAGCGCGCTCAACACCTGGCAAAGGAGCGCACCAGGCCGCCAATCCAGAAAGCCATGCCGATGAACGAGAGCATTCACCCGTACAGTAAGATCGCACAAGACGGACTTTGGCGCCAAAATGCCGGGCTGGTGCAACTGCTGGGCTTGTGCCCACTGCTGGCGATCAGCACCAGCATGGTCAACGGCGTTTCGTTGGGGCTGGCCACGGCCTTGGTGATGGCCCTGGCCAGCGGGGGGGTGGCGCTGGTGCGCAACCTGATTCCGAACGAGATCCGTATTCCGATTTTTATCATCATCATCGCGGTGCTGGTGACGGTGGTGGAAATGCTCATGAACGTCTATTTCCGCGAGCTCTATTTAGTGCTGGGCATTTTCATTCCGCTGATCGTGACCAACTGCATCGTCCTGGCGCGAGTGGAGGCTTTCGCGGCAAAGACCCCGGTGTTGCCTTCGATGTACGACGGCTTGATGATGGGCCTCGGACTCACCGGCGTACTGGCGGTCCTGGGCGGCACCCGCGAATTGGTCGGTGGCGGCACCCTGCTCGCGGGGATCGATTTGGTGTTCCCCGGCACCTCGTCCTGGGCTTTGCTGGGCCAGGACTACCCAGGTTTCCTGTTGGCGATTCTGCCCCCCGGCGCCTTTATCGGGCTGGGCCTGTTGATCGCCGGCAAGAATTGGATCGACGAGCGGCGCGCGCGGGCGCGGCCACTGCCCAAGCGGGCGCCGCAGGCAGGGTGAACACGACATGACCCCAACCGCACGCAAAGCGCTTTTCACCGCTTTGGCCAAGGCCAATCCCGAACCGCGCACCGAACTCGTCTATCACACGCCTTTTGAACTGCTGGTCGCGGTGGTTCTTTCGGCACAGGCGACCGACACCAGTGTCAACAAAGCTACGGCAAGGCTCTTCCCCGTCGCCAATACTCCGCGCGCCTTGCTGGAACTGGGCGAGACCGGATTGACCGAATACCTGCGCAGCATCGGGCTGTATCGCGGCAAGGTAAAGAACCTGCTCGCTACCGCGGCCCTGCTGGAACGCCAGCATCAGGGACAAGTGCCGCGCCACCGCGAAGCCCTGGAAGCATTGCCGGGCGTCGGCCGCAAGACCGCCAACGTGGTCTTGAACGTCGCCTTCGGCGAACCAACGATCGCCGTCGACACCCACGTCTTTCGCGTCGCCAACCGCACCGGATTGGCGCCTGGCGCAACCCCCCTCGAAGTCGAGCAAAAGCTGCTCGAAGCCGTCCCCCCAGGGTTTCGGCAACACGCGCACCACTGGCTGATCCTCCACGGGCGCTATGTCTGTCAGGCGCGCAAGCCCAAATGCGGCGAATGCCTCATCGCGCGCTGGTGCGAATACCCGGAGAAAGAGTGCTTGCCGCCAGCGCCCTGATCCACGCGCCGCGCGCCGAAGCCGAATTGGCGGCACGGGCGGTCGAGGAAGCGAGCCGCCGCGCCGGTCTCACGCGCCCGGCGCGGGTGCTGCTGTTTCTTACGCCCCAGATGCTTCCCTGCGCGGCCGCGGCGGTGAAGGCGGCGGCGCGCGCGGCCCAGTGCCTCCAAGTCACCGGTTGTGTCGCGCCCGGTATCTTCAGCGAAAGCGAATGGGTACTCGACGCTCCCGCCGCCGCAGCCTTGGTGTTGAGTGATGCCTTCGTGCCGAAATCCGGAAGCACGGACCAGGCTTGCACCCTGACACTGTTAGCTCCGGACATGTTCCGCCCCGATTGGCTCGGCCCGGAGACCAGACATTTCGGCGCCCTGGTCGGTGAAGCTCAGCTGCGCGCCGCGTACCCGCTCTGGTCCGCCGGGCGCATCCAGACCACGCGTTGGGTCAGTGAGACTCTGGGCGGCCAAGCGGAAATTCTGGTGGCGCCCGGCATTACCCCGTTCACACCGTTGTGGCGGGTAACTGAAGCGCAGAACGGCGAAATCGCCAGTTGCGATCACCGACCACTCTGGCGCAACCTGCTTCGCCTAATACCGCACGAGCGGGTGAAGAACGGCGCCTTCAGCTTGCAGCGACTCTTTGCCTGCATCAGCGAGGAGGAACCGGAGGTTGCTCTGGCCAACGGGCAATACGAAATGATCGCCGTTCTGGGGACCAATTCAGTGGCGGATACCGTGACACTGGCACGGCGCGTCGAGCCTGGCACCCGCCTCTTTTGGGCGATTCGCGAACCCCAGGGCGCGGAAGCGGAACTGCGCCACAAGCTCCAGGCGCTCCCCGAAGCGCTGGCGCCGGCTTTTGGCCTCATGGTTTCATGCATCGGCCGCGGCGCCGGTTTCTACGGCGGCCACGACCGTGACTGGCAACTGGTGCGCGAGCGCTTTCCGGGCCTGCCCTTGCTCGGGATTTATGGCAGTGGCGAGGTGGTGCCCGGGGGCACCGGCGCACGCCTCTTGCATTACGCGGCGGCGCTGGCCCTCTTTACCCCGAGCGCCCCGCATGTTTGACCCGACACGCGAGGAGGCGCGGCGGTTCTTCGCCGAATCCTGGCGCAAGTTCCAGGCTGGCGAACCGCTCTCGGCGCTGGAGACCCAGGTCGCGGGCATCGTCGCCGGTCACGCCGAGTATCATCAGTACCTGGCCCATCCGGAACGCCATCTTGAACGCGAATTCGCCCCGGAAGGTGGAGCCGTGAATCCGTTTCTGCACTTGTCGCTGCACCTGGCCGTCGCCGAACAGCTCGCCATCGACCAGCCGCCCGGCATCCGCGCCGAGTTCGAGCGACTCCGGGCGAGCCTAGGGGATGAACACGAGGCGCAGCACGCGGTGCTCGAATGTCTGGCGGAAACGCTGTGGCAGGCCCAACGACTGGGCGCCGCGCCCGATGCCGCGGGCTATCTCGAATGCTTGGCGCGACGCCGCCATTAGAGAGGCGCTGGTCAGATCAGTTTTGTCCTTCCGGCGAACACCGGAAGCCAGGAAACTCAAGGAACCGAATACCGCCCTTTGCCGGTGCGACGGACTCGATCAATGCTTCCTTAGCCGCACGCCAAATGCCATGTGCCTTGCCATCGTCGCTTTTCGCGCCCACTCGCGCTTTCCCCTGATCGTCGCCGCCAATCGCGACGAGTTCCATGCGCGCGCCACCGCCGCGGCACACTGGTGGTCGGAGGGCGTGCTGGCGGGCAAGGACTTGGCGGCGGGGGGGAGCTGGTTTGGCTGCACCCGCTCCGGGCGCTACGCCCTCCTGACCAACTATCGCGACGGCGTCGCCCGCAGACCGGGGCCACGGTCCCGCGGCTTGCTGGTCACCGACGTTTTGCTGGCGCCGACCTCGCCGGAAAAGACCGTGCTTCAACTTCTCGGACAGGCCGGACAATACGAAGGCTTCAACCTGCTGGCCGGCGACCGCGACGAGCTGGTCTATTTATCCAATCGCGAGGGTGGCTGCCGAGCCCTGCCGGCGGGTGTTTATGGCCTGAGCAATCATCTGCTCGACACCCCCTGGCCAAAACTACGCCGAACCAAGAACCGCTTCATCGCTTGGCTTGAGGCCGGCGCCGCAGACGATGACGCGCTGTTTCACCTGCTGCGCGATCCATCGCGCCCTCAAGATCACCTCTTGCCACGAACCGGCCTCCCCCTCGAATGGGAGCGCCTGCTCGGCGCGGCCTTCATCGTCAGTCCCAGCTACGGCACGCGCAGTTGCACGCTCTTGCGGATCGATGCCGCGGGAAACGCCCAGTTCATCGAACGCAGCTTCGACCCGGCCGGCCAGCAGACGGGTGAGCAAAGTCACAGTTTCTGGACCACCTAAAAAAATGCCGGATGGCGCACTACCACCCGGCATTTCGAGGAGAAAACGCAGCCCTTTAGCGGGCGAAGATGGTCCAGAGATTGGCGAGATCCTGCACGCCGTCCTGACCCTGCACGCCCTTCAAGATACCCACGCCCTTGGGCTTGGCGCCCGTCTGAATAAGGGCCACGCCCAGCCAGAGCTTGGCGTCATTGGGGCGCTTCAGTCCGCCCTTCTTGATGCCCTCTTCCATGAGCGCGATTCCTTTGGCGACCTGGCCGGCGGTGACAAAGTTGTAGCCCAGGCTGACCAGCGCATTGCCTTCCTTCGCTGCCTTGGCATTCTCGATTTCGCTCCCTGAGTCCAGCAGCTTTTTGTTCTCCGCGGCGCGCTTGTCTACGAGATCGCGCAGGCGCTTCTGCCTTTCGATGTCGGCACCCTTGCCCAGGGCACCGCTGGTATAGCCCTCATCGACGATCTTCTTGGCCTCGGCCGGAAAGCCTGCCTGCAGCGCCAACTGCGCCATTTCCATGAAGTCGCTGGTGGAAGTCAGATTGCCGGTGGCGAGTTGCAGGCGGAAGACGTCAAGCGACAGGCGGTCGGAAAAGCCCGGTTTGCGCTGCAAGTGGGAAATGATATTGGCCCACAAAGACTTCTTGGGGTAGTAGTTCAACAGTTTCTCGATACTGGCAACGTAGCCGCCGTTGTTCTTCTGCCGCAGATAGGCGTTCGCCAGGAGTTGGAGCTTTTCTTCTGACGGTGTGCGTCCGGCTTTTTCGTCGGCCTGAACGTCGGCCAACGCCTCTTTGGCGGTGTTGGCGAAATCCCCGCTCTGGAAGTATGACTGGATCAATACCGTGCGCACCTGCGGGTTGCCGCCGCCTTCCTTGAGGTAGCGGCTAGCCCACTTGATGGCATTGCCGAAGTCGCGCCCGTTGTAATAGAGAATCGCCAAGGTTTGGGCAATGTTGCTCTGCTCGCCGCTGGGAACCTTGCCGCTGGCCATGACTGCTTCGAAAGACCTGATCGCGGTCGCGCTGTCGCCCGCTCCGGCGGCCGCGGAACCCCGCATGCGTTCAAGCAGATAGCTTTCGTTGGCGGTCTTGTTCGCCACCGCATCGGCTTCGCGAATCTTGGTCAAGGCGTCCTTGTGTTTGCCCGCCTTCAAGAGATCGCCAGCGGCTTTGAGCGGCTTACCGATTTCCGGCCGCACCGCCTCCTGCGCCAAGGCGACCGGCGGCAGCGCCAGGCCGGCACTGGCCAGGAACACGGCGACGGCACTCAGCCGCTTCAGAACACCCGCGATTGCCATATCGAATTTCTCCAGGGTCTCACCGCACGATCTCCGGGGTCGGCCGCCGTTTTACTTGACGAATTGCTCGTTGCCGATGATGCCCAGCTTGGTGACGCCGAGCCGCTGCGCCGAGGCCATGACCATAGCCACCGACTTGTATTGCACCAGCTTGTTCGGACGCAAGTGTACTTCCGGCTGATCGGCCTGCGCCACCACCTGGGCGAGCCTCGCTTCGAGATCGCCGCGGTCGGGCACCAGCACGCCGTTCCAGATCACCGCGCCATCGAAATCCACGTCGATCTGAATGACCTCTGGGGGCTTCACCGGCGGCGGCGGATTGCCCACAGGCATGTTGAGTTTGACCGCGTGGGTCTGGATGGGAATGGTGATGATCAGCATGATCAGCAACACCAACATCACGTCGATCAGCGGCGTGGTGTTCATTTCCACCATTACTTCGGGTTCCGCGGAACTGCTTCCGGAGCCAATGTTCATGCCCATAAGATTCTCCTTCCCTTCCGGCCAAGCGCGCCGTTCAATTCTTCATCGGCGGCTCGGTGATGAACCCGAGCTTCAGTATGCTCGCCCGCTGCGCTGCGTACACCACGCGGCCGACGGATTCGTAACGTGCATCCATGTCGCCACGGATATGCACCTCCGGCTGCGGCAGCTTGACCGCCTCGACCTTGAGCTTCTCGAAAAGCTCGTCGGTATCGGCAACCATCTTCTGGTTCCAGAAGATGTCCCCATCCTTGTTCACCGAAATCACAATGTTCTCGGGCTTGGTCTGGGTGACGACGTTGCGCTCCTTGGGCAGTTCCACCGGGACGGTCTGCACCACCACCGGAATGGTGATCAGGAAGATGATCAGCAGCACCAGCATCACGTCCACCAGGGGCGTGGTGTTGATCGACGAAATGGTTTCGTCTTCGCTGTCGGCCGGGCCTACGCTCATTGACATTTCTGACTCCCGTCCAAACGAGGCGGCGAACCGCCGCCTATTTCTTGCCGGTGTTGGAGAGCAGGACCGAATGCAGGTCGGCGGAGAAGGCTCGCACGCGCTCCATCACCACCTTGTTGCGGCGAACCAGCCAGTTGTAGGCCAGCACCGCGGGAACCGCCACCGCCAGACCAAAGGCGGTCATGATCAGGGCTTCACCCACCGGGCCGGCCACCTTGTCGATCGAAGCCTGGCCGGCGATGCCGATCGCCGTCAGGGCGTGGTAGATGCCCCAGACAGTGCCGAACAGTCCGATGAACGGCGCCGTGGAGCCGACCGTGGCGAGGAAAGCCAGGCCGTCCTGCAGGCGGTTGCCGACGTTTTCCGAGGCGCGCTGGATGGACATGGTCACCCAGCTATTGAGATCGACATTACCGAGCAGCCCACCATGATGGCTGGTTGCCTGCAGGCCGCTGTCGGCGATGAAGCGAAAAGCGCTGGTCTCTTTCAGCGTGGCAATGCCCTGCTGTACCGATCCGGCATCCCAAAACCCCTGGTCCACCTGTTTGGCTTCGCGCAGCAACTTGGCCTGTTCGAAGAGCTTGACGATCAGAATGTACCAGCTCCCCATGGACATGATTACCAGGATCACCAGGGTACCTTTGGAAACAAAGTCACCTTCCTTCCAGAGCGCTTCCAGGCCATATGGGTTGGCCACGGTCTCCTTGGCCACGGCTCCGTTCGCATGGGGTGCCGCGGGAGCGGCAGGTGCGGCGGCCGGGGCTGCGGTTTGCGCCTGGGCAGGCAGCGCCAGGGCCAGCACACCGGTCATCACCGGCGCGCAGAAGACAAAAATCGCCAGCAGCAGCGCGGTGAAACGTCTAATAAGGCTCATGATTCCTCCAATCAACTCGAAGCATTGCAGTAAAGGGAAATTCGGTTGGCCAACCACCAGCCGCACTTGGGCCACATGCCCGAGTGCCCTGGCTGGCGGTCAATCATCGGTCAGGCTGAAGACAAACGGCACTTGTACGCGAATGTCGCGCGGCTGCGGTGTGCAGCGGAACTGGCGCACGGCGCTGATGGATACGCTGTTGAAGATCGGGTTCGAGGAGGACTTCACGTCGACACTCGAAACTCCGCCGCTGGCGGTCACGGTGAACTCGATCAGTACTTCACCCTGGATGCCTTCCCGGCGCGCCTTGATTGGGTACCTAATTTCCTTGCGGATTTCCTGGGAATTGGGACAGGCGACCCCCACGCTCGGCGCCGCGGTGACTACCGGCGCGGGCGGTGCGGGAGGCGCGGGCGGTGCGTAGACGGGCGGTGCCACCGCGGTTACGTTGGCGATGACCGGCTGCTGAATTACCGGCTGCTGAATCTGCACTTCCGGCGGCGGCACGAAGGTGGGCATGACTTGCACCATCTTGGGCGGCGGGGGCGGCGGCAATTCCGGGGGAGGTGGCTTCTTCACTTCCTCGATGATCTTGGTCTCGAGTGGCGCCTTGATGACTTCGACCACCTTCCGGGCGAGGCCGTTAACTAAGGCGTATCCGAGCGCAAGATGCAGAATGACGACAGCGATGAACCCGAAGGCGTGTTTACTGGGTTGCCGCTGCTGCTCAGCGTAGTTCATGCACTCCTCCGTCGATCCCCCGGGTCCAGGGGTCGTTGTGGTCGCAAAAATAAAGGCGCGATTCTAAACCTTTCCAGCAGGAAACGCACAAGGGGATGAAGCGATCGGGCCGTTTCTGGCGCGATGCGTCGCCTACATGAATTTTTGGGTCGCCCGCAACAAAAAATCGGCTTAAAATTCTATGTGTTTGGGGAACCGTGTGGCCGGACTAGGGTTCCAGCGATGAAAAAAGGCCGCAAAAGTGCCTCGAAATCAGCCCGGCGCACTGGAGAAAACTGGTGGTTTGCAAAAAAACACCCCGCTCATAACCGGACGGGGTGGGAGGAGCGGCTCAGGGGTCGCCGCCCAAGGGAGTGGGGCAAGAATTCTGCGGCTAGCCAAGAATGCGGGCGGCGCTCGCGGCAGCTTGCAGCACGACTTGCAGCAGAGTCTGCACTTCCATTGCCTGCACGGCGGCGCCAGCCACCGCAAGCCCGAGCGATGCGCCGAGCACGGCGGCAAAAGCGAGGTTGTCCTTGCTCGATCGGTGTTTCCAGACGGCCAGACCTTGCATGATTCAGCTCCTTCCTGCTTGGCGAAAACGAGATGGCGCCAAGATAGGCGATCGCTCGGCGAGCCTCAATGCCAATGCGATAAAACCTCAAAAAGGCGGAGTGAATTGCCGGTCCGCGGCACGAACCCCGGGCCCTGAACAGCGCCGAGGACCATAAAACAAAACCCCCGCCGATGGCGGGGGTTTTGTGCCGGACGTTCCGGGCCGGCGTACTGCCGGCCTGAGACGATCAAACTCTCAGACCGGCACGGTGTCCGCGACCACCTTGAACTCTTTGATTTGGTCGAAGTTCATATAGCGGTAGATGTTGCCCGCCTCCTTGCCGATCGCGCCCATGTTGGCGAGGTATTCCTCTGTGGTCGGGATGCGGCCAAGCAGCGCGCACACCGCCGCCAGTTCCGCCGAACCCAGGAAGACGTTGGTGTCCAGGCCCAGGCGGTTGGGGAAGTTTCGGGTGGAGGTGGACATCGCCGTGCTGCCTTTCTTGATCTGCGCCTGGTTGCCCATGCACAGCGAGCAACCGGGGATTTCCATGCGCGCGCCGCTGCGGCCCAGCACCCCGTAGTGGCCTTCCTCGGTGAGTACTTGCTGATCCATTTTGGTCGGCGGGGCCATCCACAGCCGCGTCGGGATGTCGCTCTTGCCTTCCAGGAGTTTGCTCGCGGCGCGGAAGTGGCCGATGTTGGTCATGCACGAACCGACGAAGACTTCGTCGATCTTGGTGCCGGCCACGGCGGAAAGCGGCTTCACGTCATCGGGGTCGTTGGGGCAGGCGACCAGCGGCTCCTTGATGTCCTTGAGATCGATGTCGATCACCGCGGCGTATTCCGCGTCGGCATCCGGTGCGAGAAGCTCCGGCTTGGCCACCCAGGCCTGCATGGCCTTGATGCGCCGCTCCAGGGTATGCTTGTCCTGGTAGTCGTTGGCGATCATCCACTTCAGCAGCGTAATGTTGGAGCTGAGGTACTCGATGATCGGCTCTTGATCGAGGCGCACGGTGCAGGCGGCGGCGGAGCGCTCGGCGGAAGCGTCAGACAGTTCGAATGCCTGTTCAACCTTGAGCTTAGGTAGGCCTTCGATCTCCAGAATGCGGCCGGAGAAAATGTTCTTCTTGCCCTTCTTCTCCACCGTCAGCAAGCCTTGCTGGATGGCGTAATAGGGAACGGCATTGACCAGATCGCGCAAAGTAATGCCTGGCTGCATTTCGCCCTTGAAGCGCACCAGCACCGATTCCGGCATATCGAGCGGCATCACGCCGGTGGCCGCGGCGAAGGCGACGAGACCTGAGCCGGCGGGGAAGGAAATGCCAATGGGGAAGCGGGTATGCGAGTCGCCGCCAGTGCCCACGGTATCGGGCAGGAGCATGCGGTTCAGCCAGGAGTGAATGACGCCGTCCCCGGGACGCAGGCTCACGCCGGCGCGCTGGGTGATGAAACCAGGCAACTCGCGATGTGTTTTCACGTCCACCGGTTTCGGGTACGCCGCGGTGTGGCAAAAGGACTGCATCACCAGGTCGGCGGAGAAGCCGAGGCAGGCGAGATCTTTTAGCTCATCGCGAGTCATTGGTCCCGTGGTGTCCTGGGAGCCCACGGTGGTCATCCTGGGTTCGCAATATGCGCCGGGGCGAATTCCGGTGACGCCGCAGGCCCGGCCGACCATCTTCTGCGCCAGGGAATAGCCCTTGCCGGTATCCGCCGGCTGGGCCGCTTCGCGGAACAGCTTGGAAGGCGGCAAGCCCAAGGCGGCTCGCGCCTTGGCAGTGAGGGCGCGGCCAACGATCAGCGGTATGCGACCGCCGGCGCGCACTTCGTCGAAGATCACCGCCGATTTGACCGTGAACTCGGCGATCACTTGGCCGTTCTTCAGCGCCTTGCCTTCATAGGGGCGCAGTTCGACGACGTCGCCCATGTCCATTTGCGCCACTTCGAGTTCGATGGGCAGGGCACCGGCATCTTCCATGGTGTTGTAAAAGATTGGCGCGATCTTGTTCCCCAGCACCACACCTCCGAAGCGCTTGTTGGGCACATAGGGGATGTCTTCGCCGGTAAACCAGAGCACGGAGTTGGTCGCCGACTTGCGCGAGGAGCCGGTGCCCACCACGTCTCCCACGTAGGCGACGAGGTTGCCCTTCTCTTTCAGCGTATTGAGTTGCTTGATCGGGCCGACCTTGCCGGCCTCGTCGGGCACGATTCCCGGCCGCGGGTTCTTCAACATCGCCAAGGCGTGCAGCGGTATGTCCGGCCGGCTCCAGGCGTCAGGTGCCGGGGACAGATCGTCAGTATTGGTTTCGCCAGTGACTTTGAAAACCGTGAGTTTCATCGATTGCGGCACTTCCGGGCGGGAAGTGAACCACTCCGCGTCGGCCCAGCTTTGCATGACCTTCTTGGCGTTGGCCGCCCCCTCGCCATTGCCCTCGGACTTGGCCTTCACCTCGGGGAAGGCGTCGAAAATCAACAGGGTGTGGGAAAGCCCCGTGGCCGCCAGGCCGCCCACCTGCGCGTCGTCCAGCAGTTCAACCAGGGGGCGCACGTTGTAACCGCCCAGCATGGTACCCAGAAGCTCGGTGGCTCGTTCGCGGCTCAGAAGCGGCGCCGCTTCCCGCCCCGCGGCCACCGCGGCCAGGAAATCGGCCTTGACCTTCGCCGCATCGTCCACTCCGGCGGGAACGCGATGGGTAATGAGCTCGATCAGCGCTGCCTCTTCGCCTTTAGGGGGATTCTTGTGCAAGCCGACCAGTTCGCGGGTCTGGGCAGCGGTCAAAGGCAGCGGCGCAATACCAAGCGCGGCGCGCTCGGCAACATGCTGGCGGTAGGCTTGAAGCATGATCGGTTCCTTTTCAAAAATCAGGCGTGGCGCAGAAACGGCAGTCTTTGCCATCGCGCGGTCCGTCGTCGTGGTTTCATGGTGCCTTCACAATGACAGCGCATGCTTGCGGCGGTTCCGGTCGCGGCGGCCTCGCCCCGGGTGGCGAGTCTTATATATGATATCTTATATAGCACTCGGCGGGAACGTCGCCCAATCGAGCGCGATGCCCGACCCAGGAGGCACCCTCCGGCGCGGTATGATGCCGACCTCGCCCTCCCCTGGCCGCTCGCGATGACTACCCGTTTCGGTCCCGTGCACTTCGTCCCCGGTGGCAATCGGGGACGCTACCCGGCGTCCAATTCAGTCTATGTCGAAGCGGCGAACATCCTGATCGACGCCGGGGCGGATGCCGCGCGCTACCGGCAGTTGCTCGATGGCCCGGGAGTCAGGGAGGTGTGGCTCTCGCATTGGCATGAGGATCACCTGACCCACCTCGACCTCTTTGCCGGTTTGCCCTTGCGAATCATGGCCGAGGACGCCGCGGCGCTGTCTGGCGTCGAACCCTTCCTTGACAGCTACGGCATCGTCCGAGAAGACTTTCGCGATTATTGGCGCCGGGTTTTGCCCCGGGAGTTCAATTTCAAGCCCCGGCGAGCGACGCACTTCTTCACTCCTGGGGAGATCGTCGATCTGGGCTCGTGCAGCGTCGAGATCATTGGCGCGCCTGGCCACACTCCGGGCCACACCGCTTTCTACTTTCGCGAACCGCGGGTGATGTTCCTCGCCGACTACGACCTCACGCGCTTTGGGCCCTGGTACGGCGATCGCGACAGTTCGATCGAGCTGACGCTCGCCTCGCTGGAGAAACTGGCGCACTACCCCGCCGAGGTCTGGCTGACCAGCCACGAAGACGGCGTGTTCCTGGGCGATGCGCGCGAGGCATTCGCCGCCTATCGCGCCGTCATCGACGCGCGCGAGGCGAGGCTCCTGGACTTCCTCGCCCAGCCGCGCACCCTGGACGAAATCACCTCCGCCTGTCTGGTCTACCGCAAGCCGCGCGAACCCAAGGCCTTCTATGAGTGGGGCGAAGGCGCGATCATGGGCAAACACCTGACGCGGCTCCTGCGCTCCGGGAAAATCAAGGAAGAGGCCGGGCGCTTTTGGCGCGTCGTCTAGCCCCCCGGCAGGGGCTGCACCAAGTCATGTCCGATGGCCAGGCCTTGGTCGTCACGCCGTCGCCGGGTCTGATTTCCGCGACCTCCGTGGCTGCACCCCCGAAAGCGAGCACCACCCTGGCTGCCCGCTCTTCGGGACCTAGCTTGGCCGGCCGGTCCTGACCCGGTCGGCGCCCCCGAAGGTGCCCCCTGTTTCAAGAATGGTTTTTCCGGCGCGGGCATGGCACACTCCCGCGCATTCCTTTTCCACTCACTCCAGGTGTGACATGCAAGCGGGCAAGTTCATTTATGAGTTCGAAGAAGGCGACGGCAAGAACAAGCTGCTGCTCGGCGGCAAAGGCGCCAATCTGTGCGAGATGACCCAAATCGGGCTCAACGTACCGCCCGGCTTCACCGTCACCACCGACGCCTGCCTCGCTTACCTGGAGAAGAATCAGTTGCCCGAGGGCTTGATGGACGACATCAAGGCTCACATGCGTGCCCTGGAAAAAAAGACCGGCAAGGGGTTTGGCAGCGGCGAGAACCCCTTGCTCATTTCCGTGCGCTCCGGCTCGGCGATGTCCATGCCGGGCATGATGGACACCATCCTCAACCTTGGTCTGAACGAGGCCTCGCTCGCCGGCCTCATCAAGCAAACTGCCAACCCGCGCTTCGCCTGGGACGCCTACCGCCGCTTCATCCAGCTTTTCGGCAAGATCGCGCTAGGTATTAGCGACGAGGCCTTCGACGACAAGATGCACGCCGCCAAGAAGAAACACGGCGCCCTTCAGGACGTCGATCTCTCCGCCGAGCACCTCCAGGAGCTGGCCGGCGAATTCCTCGCGGTGATCCAGCGTCACACCGGCAAACCCTTCCCCGCCGACCCCTACGAACAACTCGAGATCGCCGTCGGCGCGGTGTTCCGCTCCTGGATGGGCAAACGCGCCGTGGACTACCGCCGCCAGTTCAGGATCACCAAAGAAATGGCCAACGGCACGGCGGTGAACGTGTGCACCATGGTCTTCGGCAACATGGGCAACGATTCGGGCACCGGCGTCGGTTTCACCCGCAACCCGGGTACCGGCGAGAACCTGATCTATGGCGAGTATCTGGTCAACGCCCAGGGTGAAGACGTGGTTGCCGGCATCCGCACGCCCAAGCCCATCGCCGAGATGGAAAAGGAGATGCCGGAGATCTACCGCCAGTTGATGGAGCTGCACAACCGGCTGGAGTCGCACTACCACGAGGTGCAGGACTTCGAGTTCACCATCGAGAAGGGCCGGCTCTACTGCCTGCAAACGCGCAACGGCAAGATGAACGCGCGCGCCATGGTGCGTACTTCGGTGGAGATGTTCCGCGAAGGCCTGATCGGCAAGGAGCGCGCCATCACCCGTGTCGACCCGGCCATGCTGGAGCAACTGCTGGTGCCGCAACTCTCACCGAGCTTCCGCGGCAAGTCGCTGGCGCAGGGCCTGTCGGCCTCGCCCGGTGCCGCCTCGGGCAAAATCGTCTTCGACGCCGACACCGCGGAGGCTCGCGGCCGAGCCGGCGAGCGCATCATCCTGGTGCGCGAGGAGACCAAGCCCGAAGACATTCACGGCTTCTTCCAGGCCCAGGGCATCCTTACCAGCCGCGGCGGCAAGACTTCGCACGCCGCGGTGGTGGCGCGCGGCATGGGCAAGCCCTGCGTTTCCGGCTGCGAGGCGATCGTCATCGACGTCATCGCGCGCCGTGCGGTGATCGGCGCGGCGACCCTGCACGAAGGCGATGTCATCACCATCGACGGGGGTTCCGGCCATGTCTATGCCGGCGAGGTGCCGACCGTCGAAGCGGAAGTTTCGGAAGAAATGTCGGTCCTGCTCGACTGGGCCGACGAAGTCGCCCGTATGCAGGTGATGGCCAACGCCGACACGCCCGAGGACGCGGCCCGCGCCCGCAGTTTTGGCGCCATGGGCATCGGCCTGTGCCGCACCGAGCGCATGTTCAACAGCACCGACCGCCTGCCCATCGTCCAGGAGATGATCCTCGCCGAATCGCAAGAAGAGCGGCAGGCAGCACTCGACCGCCTGTTGCCCATCCAGCGCAACGACTTCAAGGGCATTTTCAAGGCCATGAATGGCCTGCCGGTGACGGTGCGCCTGCTCGACCCGCCCATGCACGAGTTTCTGCCCACCGCCGCGCAACTCGAGCTGGAGATCGCCCACCTGCACCAGTTGCGGGATACCCTGAAGAGCCTCGAAGAGCTGCCCGAAACCTTGAAACTCCTCAACCCCAAGCTCTACCAGCAGTACGCCGATGGCCTGATCAAGCTCACCGACAGCATGAACGCCTTCAAAGTCTCTCACCTCGAAGAGGACATCATCGCCAAGAAGGAAAAGATCCTCAAGAAGGTACGCGCGCTCTCGGAGGTGAACCCGATGCTCGGCCACCGCGGCGTGCGCCTGGGCATCACTTATCCGGAAATTTATTCCATGCAGATCCAGGCTATCCTGGAAGCAGCTGCCTTGTGCGCCAAGGAAGGCGTACAGGTCTACCCCGAGATCATGGTGCCGCAGGTCGCCACCGTCGAGGAACTACGCCGCATCCAAGGGAATGTATTGCGCCTGCACAAGGTGGTTGAACTCACTCACGGCATCAACGTGCGCTACAAATTCGGCTCGATGCTGGAAGTGGTTCGAGCGTGCATGCGGGCGCATCGCATGGCCGAGATCGCCGAGTTCTTCTCCTTCGGCACCAACGACCTCACCCAGGCCACCTTCTCCTTCAGCCGCGAAGACGCCGAGAACAAGTTCCTGCCGGCCTACAATGAAACCGGCATCCTGCAGGACAACCCCTTCGAGGTGCTCGACGTCAAGGGCGTGGGGCAAGTGATGAAAATGGCCGTGGACAAGGGCCGCAAGACCAACCCGGAATTGAAGATCGGCATCTGCGGCGAGCATGGCGGGCACCCCGCCTCGATCCATTTCTGCCACCACATCGGCTTGAATTACGTCTCCTGCTCCGGCCCGCGCGTGCCGGTCGCGCGCCTGGCGGCAGCGCAGGCGAAGTTGCAGGAAGGGCAATACGTCGATTCGAATTGAGGAGCATGCGCAAACACACCGGCCAGGTCGATACCCTGCGCAGGTCGGTCGTCCAACCAATCGCTATGCCAGTTCCAGCAACAAGTCCTTGGCGTTGACCGCATCGCCCGGTTGGACATGCACCAGCGCGACCGTCGCGTCGCGTTCGGCGGTGAGCATCGATTCCATCTTCATCGCCTCGATGGACACCAGAGGGTCGCCGCGACGCACTTTCTGCCCGGGTTTAACCGCCACCGTGACCACCTGTCCCGGCATGGGCGCCCCCAAGTGGTTGGGGTTGCGCTCGTCGGCGCGCGGCCGCCTCTTGCCAGTGACCAGCCCCGCCTTCGGTACGCGAATGAGTCGGGGCTGGCCATTGAGTTCGAAGAACACTTTCACCAGGCCCTCCGGGTCGGGCTCGGCATGGCCTTGCAGGCGCACGATCAGGGTCTTGCCGCGATCGATATCGATGGAGATTTCCTCGCGGTTGCGCAGACCGTAGAAGAAAGCGGGCGTGGGCAGCACCGCGACCTCGCCGTAGGCCTTGTGGCTCTCGGCGTATTCCTTGAACACCTTGGGATACATCAGGTACGACGCCAGATCGGTGTCGGCGGCCTTGCGGCCCAAGGCGACCTCGGCCTCGTGGCGCTTGGCTTCGAGGTCCACGGCCGGGAAAAAGTCGCCGGCACGTCCGGCCAGGGGCTTTTCGCCCTTCAGCACCTTGCGTTCCAGGTCCTTGGGGAAGCCATCGGGCGGAAAACCAAGTTCGCCCTTGAACAGGGAAATCACCGACTCGGGGAAAGCGATTTCCCGCGCCGGGCTCGTCACATCCCCAGGCTTGAGATCATTGGCGACCATGAACAGAGCCATGTCACCCACCACTTTGGAAGTCGGCGTGACCTTGACGATGTCGCCGAATAGCAGGTTGACCTCGGCGTATGCCGAAGCCACTTCCGGCCAGCGATGCTCCAGACCCATGGCGCGGGCCTGTTCGCGCAGGTTGGTGTACTGGCCGCCGGGCATTTCGTGGCGGTAGACATCGGAAGTGCCGCTGCGCATCTCCGCCTCAAACGGCGAATAGAAGCGCCGCACGCCTTCCCAATAGTGCGAAAGCGCGCGCATCGCCTCGCCATTGATGCCGGGATCGCGCTCGCCGCCTCGCAGAGCCGCGGCGATCGAGCCGAGATTGGGTTGCGAGGTGAGACCGCTCATCGCATCGAGCGCGCCATCGACGGCGTCGCAGCCCGCTTCCACGGCGGCAAGCACGCTTGCCGCGGCAATGCCGCTGGTGTCGTGGGTGTGGAAATGAATCGGCAAGCCGATTTCGCTCTTCAGCGCCCGCACCAGTTCCCGCGCCGCGCGTGGGCGGCACACCCCGGCCATGTCTTTGATGCCCAGCACATGCGCGCCAGCCTTCTCCAGTTCCTTGGCGAGTTCCACGTAATACTTGAGCTGGTACTTGGGCCGCGCGGCGTCGAACAGGTCGCCGGTATAGCAGATCGCCGCCTCGCAGACCGCGCCGGATTCAATCACCGCGTCCATGGCCACGCGCATGTTTTCCACCCAGTTCAGGGAATCGAACACGCGGAAGACGTCGATGCCGCTCTTCGCCGCTTGCTGCACGAAGAAACGCACCACATTGTCGGCGTAATTGGTGTAGCCCACGGCATTGGAGGCGCGCAGCAGCATCTGAAACAGAATGTTGGGCACAGCGGCGCGCAGCTTCGCCAGGCGCTCCCAGGGGTCTTCCTTGAGGAAACGCAGAGCCACGTCGAAAGTCGCCCCGCCCCAGCATTCCAGGGAGAAGAGCTCGGGGAGGTGGCGCGCGTAGTAGGGGGCGATCTCCAGCATGTCGCGCGTACGCAACCGCGTGGCGAACAGCGATTGGTGCGCGTCGCGCAGAGTGGTGTCGGTGAGCAGCACCCGCTCTTGCGCTTTCATCCATTCGGCGAGGCCCTTGGCCCCCAGGGCGTGAAGCAGATCGCGGCTGCCTTGCGGGATCGGCCGCGCAAGCTCCAGCGCCGGTTTCACCGGAGCGCCCAAGTGTCCGTCGAGCCACGCCTGCGGGGGCTTGCGGCCTTTCATTTCGGCATTGCCGTTGACCACCACTTCGCCGAGGAAATTGAGCAGCTTGGTGGCGCGATCGCGCCGCGCCTGAAACTGCACCAGCGACGGAGTTTCGTCGATGAAGCGGGTGGTGCACCCGCCGCTGCGAAACAAGGGATGGGCGATGACGTTTTCCAGAAACTGCAAATTGCTCGAGACGCCGCGGATGCGGAATTCGCGCAGCGCCCGATCCATGCGCGCGATGGCCTCGTCCGAACTGTGGCCCCATGAGGTGACCTTGACCAGCAGGGAATCGTAGAACGGCGTGATCACCGCGCCAGAATAGGCGGTGCCGCCGTCCAGGCGAATGCCGAAACCGGCGGCGCTGCGATAGGCGGTGATGCGGCCATAGTCGGGCGTGAAGCCGTTCTCCGGGTCTTCGGTAGTGATGCGGCATTGCAGGGCATGGCCGTTGAGGCGGATGTCCTCCTGGCGCGGCACATAGGATTCGGCCTCGCCGATCCTGGCGCCTTCGCTGATGCGCAACTGCGCCTTGACCACGTCCACCCCGGTGACTTGTTCCGTGACGGTGTGCTCGACCTGAATGCGCGGGTTCACTTCAATAAAGTAGAAGGCGCCGGTATCGGCATCGATCAAGAATTCGATCGTGCCGGCGTGCGTGTAGTCCGCGGCCCGTGCCAGGCGCAAGGCCGCCTCGCATAGCGCCGCCCGGCTAGCCTGATCGAGATAGGGCGCCGGCGCCCGCTCGACCACCTTCTGGTTGCGCCGCTGCACCGTGCAATCGCGCTCGAAAAGATGCACCAGGTTGCCGTGGGTGTCACCGAGGACTTGCACCTCTACGTGGCGTGCCCGGCGCACCAGGCGTTCGAGGTACAACTCATCATTGCCGAACGCGGCCAGCGCTTCGCGGCGCGCCACGTCGATCATCGGCGCCAGGTCACTCTCGGATTCGATCACCCGCATGCCTCGCCCGCCGCCGCCCCAGCTCGCCTTGAGCATCAGCGGGTACCCTACTTGCGCAGCCAGGCGCTTGACCTCGCCGAGATCGTCCGGCAGCGCCCCGGTGGCCGGCACCACCGGCACCCCCGCGCGTTGCGCCAGTTCCCGCGCCGCAACCTTGTTGCCCAGAATGCGCATGACCGCCGGTCGGGGGCCTACAAAGACTATGCCCGCGTCGATACAAGCCTGGGCGAAATCCGGGTTCTCCGACAAGAATCCGTAGCCCGGGTGAATGGCATCAATTTCGGCCTCCCGCGCCACCCGCAAGATGTCCTCGATATCGAGATAGGCCGCGATCGGCTTCTTCCCCGCGCCGACGAGGTAGGATTCATCCGCCTTGAAGCGATGCAGAGCGAAGCGGTCTTCATTGGAAAACACCGACACCGTGCGCATGCCCATTTCAGCGGCGGCACGCATGACGCGGATGGCGATCTCGCTGCGGTTGGCAACGAGCAGACTGCGGATTTTTGACATGGTTGATCCGGAATGGCGGAAGCCGCGGTTGAGGATAGGCGCACCGCGGCGGCTATTCTATCGCGACTCCGGGCCGCCCTTGCTTGCATTCGACTAAGGGTATTCCGCTATGGCCTTCAGAAAGTATTGCTTTGTCATAAATTTTCATTACACTGGCATAGCGGAGGAAAGTCGCGCCTCGCCGAACCGGCGGGTGCCAACAACGAGGAGCGGAACATGGTGCCGAACCACACCGCGGCCGAAGTACGGATGCCGGTCCATGCGGCCCCCATCAATTTGGCCGATCGTATCGTCTCCTGCCTTGCCGAACTCGGCGTCGAGTATGTCTTCGGCGTGCCCGGCGCGGCCATCGACCCGCTCTACCACGCCCTGGCGCGCAGCGAAGAACGGGGCGGGCCGCGCGCGGTCGTGGCGAGACACGAAAGCGGCGCGGTCTTCATGGCTGATGGCTACGCGCGCGAGACCGGGCGCCTGGGCGTGGCCTGCGCCACCACCGGGCCGGGCATCACCAACCTCATCACCGGCGTGGCTTGCGCCTACGCCAACGAAATTCCGCTGCTGGTGATCACCGGCCAGCCGCCGTTGGCGATGCATGGCCGTGGCGCCTTTCAGGATTCGAGCTGCGCCGGCATCGACGCGATCGCCATGCTGCGCCCCTGCACACGCTACGACACCTTGGTCACCCATCCGGACCAATTGGAGAGCAAACTCAAGGCCGCGATCATGCGGGCGCAGCAATCGCCCAAAGGCCCGGTGCACATTTCCATTCCCGTGGACATGCAGCGGGAGCCGCCGAGCAAGGCCGCGCCGCACCTACCGCCGCTCCTGTCGACACGCACGGTGGATGCCCTGCCGGCGCTCGATCGCGTACTCGACGAGATTGCCGCCGCCGGCAACGTGGTCTGGATCATCGGCAACGGCTGTGGGCGCGAGGCGGGCACGGTGGTGGCGCTGGCCGAAGCCACGGGAGCGCCCTTCATCACCGCGCCCAACGCCAAAGGACTGATCGATCCACGCCATCCCCTGTTCGCCGGCGTTTTCGGCTTCGGCGGACATACTCAGGCGACCCACTTGCTGGAGCGCTGCCCCGATCTTCTACTCGCCTTCGGCACCCGGCTCACGGAATGGAACACTGGGGGTGGCTCCAAAGCGCTGCTGAATGAGCGCCTGATCCTCATCGACGACTGCGAGGAGCACTTCCTGCACGCGCCCATGGCCCGCTTGCAAATGAAGGGGGACATCGGCGCGATCGCCAGGGCGATGCGCCAGCGCCTCGAACCCGCCATCAAGCTGCGCGAGGAAGCGCCACTGTTACCGCTCTCCGGCCACGCCGATGCGACGCGGCGATCACGCGAAGCTCACGCCCCGGTGGAGCATGAAGAAGTCTTGTTCGCTCTTTCCCAGCATTGCCCGCCAGGCACCCGCGTCGTAGCCGACGCCGGGACCGCCACCGCTTGGGCGGTGCATAGCCTCGCCATCCGCAATCGTCGAGCGCCGCTGCGCCTTGCCTCGGCCCCGGCGCCGCAGCGTGAGCGACGCACCCGGCAGCGCAGTTGGCTGCAGGTGACCACGGATTTCTCGCCCATGGGCTGGGCCATCGGCGCTGGCGTGGGAATGGCGCGGGCGCGCCAGGACGGGCCCGTGATCTGCCTCACGGGTGACGGCAGCTACTTGATGAGCGGGCAGGAGCTTTCCGTGGCCCGGGTGGAAAACCTGCCCCTGATCCTGATTGTGTTCAACGATGGCGCCTACGGCATGGTGCGCCACTTGCAGCGGCGCGCCGGCCTCCCCGAAACCGCCGTCGCCCTGCCTCCGGTCGACTTCGCCATGCAGGCGCGTGCGCTGGGCATCGAGGCCTTCCGGGTGCGCGACCGGGTGAGCTTCGAGGCCATACCTTGGGCAGAGTTGCTCACTTTGCCCCGGCCGACACTGCTCGACATCCAGGTCGATCCAGAGGTGCCGCCCCCGTTCAACATGGGTGCAGCGATCAAGCTAGGCTAAACAGCGCCACCCCGCAGCGGTCTTAGCGCGCCTCGACCTTGGCATGCACCACCCGACCATCGCGTACCTCCCCCATCACCACCATGTCCGGCTTGATCGCCTCGTGGTCCTCGCGGGTCCAGGGGCGCTGGTAGGTGGTGATCACCCCCTCGACTCTCTCGTGGAGATTTTCGAGGGCTTCGCGAACGCGGGGCCCTTCGGTACTGTTGGCCTGGCGGATCGCCGCGGCCAGTAGCAGCATGCCGTCGTAGCCTTGCGCGGCGGACACCGCCGAGGCAATGCGGGTGACTTTGTAGCGCCTCTGGTAGGCTTCGATGAAGCGCTTTCGCTTTGGGCTGGTGGCTTCCTGGATGAAGGTCTGCGGCATGCGCGCACCGTTGCCATTGGGACCGGCACGATCGATGAAATTCTCCATCGCCAGGGTCCAACTGCCGACGACGGGCACGTGCCAGCCCAGCTTGGCCATGCCGTTGGCGATGAGGGCGAGCTCCGGCCCGATGCCGTAGGTAACCACGACATCGGCGCTGGCGGCGCGGGCGCGCTGCAATTGCGGCGTCATGTCGAGATCGCGGATGTTGTATTTCTCCACCACCACCGGCACCAGCCCGCGGGCGTTGAGCGCGCGCTCCACGTCCTGGCGGCCGAGTTGGCCGTAATTGGTGGAATCGGCGAGGATGGCGATCCGGGTCTTTTTCATGCGCTCGACCACCTCACGCACGATCATCGCGGATTGAATAAGGTCGTTCGCGGAAACGCGGAAGACGTAGTTGTCGGGGTGCTCCGGTGGTCGGAACTGGCGGGTGATGATACTGCCGGTGGCCACGGCGTTGATGACCGGAATGCGCGCCTCCTGGTAGACCCGCTGCGAGGCCAGAGCCACCCCGGTGTTGACGATGCCCACAGTGGCAATAACACCCTCGCGGCGCACCAATTCGGTGGCGATCTTGCGCCCCAATTCGTTGTTGGCCTGGTCGTCACGCTCCACCAATTCGATGCGCCTGCCCAAAAGGCCGCCTTGAGCGTTGATCTCCTCGGTGGCCAGGCGAATCCCGTCGCGCATGGACAAACCCATAGGAGAAGAGCCGCCGGTAAAGGGCCCGGAAAGCCCGATGCGCAAGGGCGCGTCGTCAGCCCAGCCAATCTGGCCCAAGCCCAGCAGCAGCAAAGACACGCCCAAGCGGGCACCACGACCCACGATTGCTCTCCTCCTTCCCCACCCGCTCAAGGACGCGCTGATCAAAGCCGTCACGCCGGCGAAGGCCGGTGTCCAGGTCGTTGAGCCCTTGGATTCCGGCTTACGCGGAAATGATGAATCCCGCTTTGACCAGCGCCTCCGCAACGCGCCGCGACGCCGGGCTCAAGCGAAACCACGGCCGCTCTGCCGGTGCGCGAAGCTCCAGTCTCGCACCATAGCGAATCCGCGCCGCGCTTACCAGAGCACGGGGGTTAGGGAAATCCCGCATTTGTGCCTCGCGCCGCCTGTGTTTTCCTAGACGCCTCCTGCCGTGGCACTCCGAGGTCTCTCATGCTCATACGTTTCGCCCTGCTCGCGCTTGGTGCGGTCACCCTGGCCCAGGCGCAGTCGCTCGCACCCATCAAGGTAGGGGTTTCCGGACCATTTACCGGCGGCTCTTCGCCCATGGGCGTGTCCATGCGCGACGCGGTGCGCCTGGCGACCAAGGAAATCAACGAAATCGGCGGCGTGGAGGGGCGTCTGCTCGAACTGGTGGAACGGGATGACCAGGCCGACCCCGAGCTGGGTGTGAAGGTCAGCCGCGAGCTGGTGGAGAAGGAAAAAGTCGTGGCCACCCTGGGGTTCATCAACACCGGGGTGGCGCTGGCGGCACAGAAGGTGTACCAGGACGCGCGCATCCCGGTGATCAATAATGTCTCCACCGGAGCCATCATCACCCGCCAGTTCGTGCCGCCCAAGCACCCGCACAACTACGTCTTTCGCAATTCCGCGGGGGACCTGATCCAGGCCGAGATGATCGTCGCCGACACCGTCGATCGGCGCCGCCTCACCAAAGTGGCGATTTTCCACGACACCACGCCCTACGGCCAGCAGGGCCGGGAGATGCTGGAGAAGTTCCTGGCGCAAAAGAACGTCAAGGCCGTTGCGGTGGAATCCTTCAATATCGGTGATCGGGATATGAAGGCCCAGCTCGCCCGCGCCCGCGCCGCTGGCGCGCAGATTCTGCTCACCTACGGCATCGGCCCGGAACTGGCGGCGCTCGCCAACGACCGCGCCACTATGGGCTGGAAAGTGCCGATCACCGGCAGTTGGACGCTGTCGCTGGCGAACTTCATTGATGCCGCCGGCCGCAACGCCGACGGCGCACGCATGCCGCAGACCTTCATCGAAGAGGCCAACAATCTGCGCCGCACCGCCTTCATCATCGCCTACCACCGCAGCTACGGGGTCAAGCGCATGGCCTCGGCGGTTTCCGCCGCCCAGGGGTATGATTCGGTGTGGCTGCTCTACGCCGCGCTGCGCCAAGCAAAGTCCACCGAGGGCGAGAAGTTGCGTGCAGCCCTGGAAGACCTGCACAAGCCGATCTACGGAGTGATCACCAGTTATCACCAGCCCTTCAATGCCAAAGACCACGAAGCCATCACCCTGAACATGCCGGTGATGGGCGAGGTGCGCGGCGGACGAGTCGTTTACGCCTATGATGAAGACGAACGCAAGAGTCTGCTGGAACGCAAGAAACTCGCCGCCAACTAGAGCTAAGGGCGGCAGGCGGTGGGTCTGAGGTGACGCCGCCCGCCGAAAACCTCGCGCTTGCGGCCCCCAGCGCGTCCACTCCGGAGGCGCCCGCTGCAAGCCCGGAGCCCGCGGAATCGCCACGCGCCGCAGCACCGGAGGCAAATCCTCCCCGCCCCCTGGCCACGACCGCGGGCGGAAGACCGCCGCTGGACCGCACCGCGGTATGGCTGCTGCCCAATATCGCGGTGATCTGCTTTATCGTGGCCATGGGTGCTTTGCTCCACGTACTGCATCGACAGGAGCTTGAACAACAGCGCGCGGCGCTGGTGCGCGACATCCAGTGGGCGGAACAAACCATCCGTCTGCACTTGCAGGCCAACCAGGAAGTGCTGACCCAGTTCGCCAACGAAATGGCCCAGGGCACGCTCGATCCCGACGCCTTCTTGCTGCGCGCCTCCCAGCACATGGCCAACAATCCGGAACTGGAGAATATGGTCTGGGTCGGCGAGAACACGCTCATCCGCTGGTCGGCGCCCTTCGAGACCACCGCGCGACTGGTCGGCGAACGCTTGCCCCGCGGCCCTTCCGACGAGGCCTTTCGCCGCGCCCGGGAAACCGGCCGGGTGGCCTACAGCGAACCCTTCCTTCCCGATCGTCCGGAAGCTCCCTTTGGCGACGCGCGGCAGCGCGCCGATGGCAGCGCAACGATCGAAATTCATGTGCCGATCTACGAAGACAAGCTCTTCCGCGGCACGTTTTCGGGCGCCTACAGCGTCTCCGGCCTGCTCTACCACTTGGCGCCGCCCTGGTTCACGGACAAATACCAGTTGGCCCTGCTCGATCGCGAAGGGAGGCTGCTCGGTACCCGCGCCGGCGCAACCCTGGACGACCCGGCGCTGACCCAGGAAATCCCTTTCGAACCTCTGGGCAAGGGCCTCAAACTCCAAGTCGCCTCGCTGCGCACAGAATCGCGCTTCGCGCAGCAAATGCTCACGGTGCTGATCCTCGGGCTTTCGGTCACTATCGTCTGGAGCTTCTGGATGCTGCGCCGGCACATGGGCGGGCGCCGACAAGCCGAAGTCGAACGCGATCGCCTATTCAACCTCTCGCTCGACATGCTGTGCATCCTGTCGCTGGACGGGACATTCCGCCGTGCCAATCCGGCTTTCGAGCGCATCCTGGGATATTCGCGCGACTCGTTCCTGGGGCGGCCCACGCTCGAATTGGTACACCCTGATGATCGCGAAGCCACGCGCGCGGAACTGAAGAAGCTCGCCACCGGCGAGCCCTCCACCTATTTCGAGAACCGTTGCCGCGGCGCCGACGGCCGCTACCGCTGGCTGCTCTGGTCGGTCAATCCCGCGGTCGAGGAAGGCTTGCTCTACGCCGTGGCGCATGACATCACCGACCGCAAGGAAGGTGAACAGGCCCTGGCCTCGGCGTACGCCTTTCGCAAGGCGATGGAGGATTCGATTCTCACCGGTATGCGCGCCAGCGACCTCGAAGGGCGCATCACCTACGTCAACCAGGCTTTCTGCCGGATGGTGGGACTGCCCGAAGCGGAACTCATCGGCCGCTTGCCGCCCTTCCCCTACTGGGCCCCGGAAGCGGAGGAAATCGACCGCCGCTGCCTGGAGCGCACGCTCGAAGGCACCGCGCCCGCTTCAGGCATGGAGGCGCTGTTTCGGCGGGCCAACGGCGAGCGCTTCGATGCGCGGGTCTATGCGTCGCCCCTGATCGACGCCCAGGGCAGGCAAACCGGCTGGATGGCCTCGATCAACGACGTCACTGAGCAGAAGCGCTCACGCGAGGCGCTCCGAGCGTCACATGAGCGCTTTGTGGCGGTGCTCGATGGTCTGGATGCGGCGGTGACGGTGGCCGATCTCGACGCCGGCAATCTGCTTTACGCCAACCGCGCGGCACGGCGCACCTTTGGCTGTGAACCCGAGCAGAACCAAACTTGTGCCAGTCCCTGGCAGGTACTGCACGAAATGGTCGCGCCCGACGCCGGCGACGCTGAGCAGGCCATAGACACCGAATTGCAGCATCCGGCCAATGGCTGCTGGTACCACCTGCGCGCGCGCGCCATCAAATGGGTCGATGGGCGCAGCGTGCGCATGGAAGTCGCCACTGATATCACCGAACACAAGCTTGCCGAAGAAATGAGCCGACAACAACTGGAACGCCTGCAACGCACCTCGCGCCTGATCACCATGGGGGAGATGGCCTCCACCCTCGCCCACGAACTGAACCAGCCTTTGGCCGCGATCGCCAATTACAGCATGGGTTGCGTGAGCCGCTTGCGCAGTGCCAGCTTCAATCGCGAAGAGCTTTTGCGTACCATGCAAAAAGCCACTGCCCAGGCCGAGCGCGCCGGGCAGATCATCCGTCGGGTGCGCGACTTCGTCAGAAAGAGCGAACCACAGAAGAATCTGGTGGCGGTCGCCGAGATCATCGAGGAAGCGGCCAGCGTGGCCGAAGGCGCCGCGCACAAACGCGGCGCCCGCATCGTCCTGGACCTGCGCGCCGACCTGCCCCAGGTTCTGGCCGACCGCATCATGATCGAACAGGTGCTCTTGAATCTGGTGCGCAACGGGCTCGATGCCATGGAACAAGCACCGCCCAACCTGCGGCGGCTGACCCTCACCGCCGAGCCCGCGCCGGACCCGTCCATGGTGATGGTCTCGGTGGTTGATCGCGGCCATGGCGTCCGCGAAGAAGCCATGGCCAAGCTTTTCGAACCCTTCTACACCACCAAGGCCGAAGGCATGGGCATGGGACTGAATATCTGCCGCTCGATCATCGAACTGCACCAGGGTCGGCTGTGGGTGGAGGCCAACCCTCAGGGCGGCAGCGTCTTCCGCTTCACTTTGCCCACGGGGGCTTGAGCATGCCCCGAGAGGACGCCACCGTTTTTGTGGTCGATGACGACGAGGCCATGCGCGATTCACTGCATTGGCTGCTCGAGTCGATGGAGTTCCGGGTCGCCACCTTCGCCTCGGGCGAGGACTTTCTCGCCGCCTACAGCCCTCGGCAGGCAGGCTGCCTGGTGCTCGACGTGCGCATGCCGGGCATGAGCGGCCTGGAGTTGCACGATCGTCTCAACGCCGCCGGCGTGGCGCTTCCCATTGTCTTCATCACTGGCCATGGCGAGGTGCCCATGGCCGTGGCGGCGCTCAAGAAGGGCGCGGTCGATTTCATTGAAAAACCCTTCGCCGAACGCGACCTGCTGGCGATCATCGAGCGCTGCCTCGCGCTTGACGCGGCGCGACGCCTTGAGCGCGGTGAACGCGAGCAGGCACAGCAGAAGCTGGCTACCCTCACCCCCCGCGAACGCGAAGTCATGGACATGGTGGTGGTCGGCAAGCTCAACAAGATCATTGCCGACAGCCTCGACATCAGCATCAAGACGGTCGAGGTGCATCGTGCGCGCGTGATGGAAAAACTCGAAGCGCGCTCGGTGGCTGACCTGGTGCAGCGGGTGATGGTCGCCCAGGGCGGCAAACCGCCGCCAGCGAATTAGGCACGGTATAAGCAAGTGTCCCTTCAGCGCCCAGGCTTGAGTTTGAACCCTCCAGACTGATCTTCGACCTCCCACCCTGCGGCCTGGATGTCGCCGCGCAAACGGTCGGCGGCGGCGAAGTCCTTGGCTTTCTTGGCCGCCCAACGCGCTTCGGCCAGCGCCCGCACCTCAGCGGGAACGTCTTCCTCGCGCGGCGTCCAGGTCGCGAGCCCGAGTCCCAGCGCTTCGTCGAACTTGAGCAGCGTGCCTTTCTTGAGGGCATCGGGCAACTCACTTTTCAGCACTTCCCAGGTGAGCGCGAGGGCACGAGGAAAATTCAGGTCATCGTTGATCTCGGCGGTGAACCGCTGCACCAAGCCTGGGTCCGGGTCACCCGCGACACCAAGCTTGAAGGTCGCCAAGCGCAGTCGCTCGCAGGCCGTAACCGCGGCGTCGAGGGCGTCCCAGGTGAAATTGAGCTGGGTACGGTAATGGGCGGTGAGGCACAGGTAGCGATAAGCAAGCGGGTCGTAGCCCTGATCGAGCAGGGTCTGCACGCGCAGAAAACCGCCAGCGCTTTTCGCCATCTTGGCTTGATTGAGTTGCAGGAAGTAGCCGTGCAGCCAATAGTTGGCCAGACGGGTGCCACAGCGCGCCTCGGTCTGGGCGATTTCGTTGGTGTGGTGAACCTTGATGTGGTCCTCCCCGCCGCAATGAATATCAAACAACTCGCCGAGGTACTTCTGCGCCATGGCCGAGCATTCGATGTGCCAGCCCGGGAAGCCCCTACCCCAGGGACTGTCCCATTCCATCTGGCGCCGCTCGTTCGCGGGGCTGAACTTCCACAGGGCAAAGTCGGTGGGATGCCGTTTTTCGCCCAATTCCACGCGTATGCCCGCTTCCTGCCCCGCGGTATCCAGCCGCCCGAGGTAGCCATAGTCGGCGAGCTTCGAAGTATCGAAATAGATACCGTCGCTGGTGCGGTAGGTGAAGCCCTTGGCCTCCAAATCCGCCACGAAGGCAATCTGCTCGCTGATGTGATCGGTGGCGCGACACCAGATCTCCGGCTCTTCGATGTTCAAGGCCTTGAGGTCGGTACGGAAGGCCTCGGTGTAGAGCGCGGCGATTTCCCAGGCAGTCTTGCCGGTGCGCCGCACGCCCTCTTCCATCTTGTCGTCGCCGGTGTCGGCATCGGACACCAGGTGCCCAACATCGGTGATGTTCATCACATGATGCACCCGATAGCCGTTCCACTTCAGCACCCGCTTCAGGCCATCCTCAAAAAGGTAGGTGCGCAGGTTGCCGATGTGCGCGTAGTCGTACACCGTGGGGCCGCAAGTGTACAAGCCCACCTCCCCCGGATGAATGGGAACGAAAGGACGCTGGCTGCGGGTGTAGGTGTCGTAGAGTTGCAGATCCATGGTGGGGTCCGGAATGGGGAAATAAAAACGGCCGCCGTTTTAGGCGGCGGCCGTGGGCTCCGTTCAACAACGCTGACGGTCAGCGCGCACGAGCCTGCGACCGCCGGGAGGGCCGGCAGATCGCGCAACAACAGGCAGGGTGGGTTGGGCAGGAGGACATGGCGCAATGGTAAGGGCGGAGCACGCACGCGGTCAAGAACACCGCCCGGTGCTACAATTCGCCGCCCCGCCCGCTTTCGGCAAGACGAGCCGGACGAGGGGGCAAAAGACCATTCTGCTCATGCCCCTGCCCAGCCGCCAAGCGCTTCTTGCGCTATTCCTGGTCTTCACCACCTTGTGGTTCGGCACCCTCGACCAGCGCAAGCTAATTCGCCCGGACGAAGGCCGCTATGCTGAGATCGCTCGGGAAATGGCACTTTCCGGGGATTTCGTGACGCCGCGTTTGAACGGTCTCAAGTATTTCGAGAAGCCGCCCTTGCAATACTGGGCCACCGCCCTCGCCTTTCGCAGCTTCGGCGAAGCGCACTGGGTCGCCCGCCTATGGCCGGCGCTGACCGGTTTCCTCGCGCTGCTGCTGGTGGGCTACACCGCCCACACGCTCTGGGGCGCGGCAGCTGGAATCATCGCTTTCGCGCTGCTGGGCAGCATGAGCTGGCAGGTGGTGAACAGTCACTTCCTTTCGCTCGATATGGGTCTCGCCGCATTTTTGACCCTGGCGCTTTGCGCCTTCCTCCTGGCGCAAGCGCCCCAACGCAACCCCGTATGGCGACGTCGCTGGATGCTTGCCGCCTGGATCGGCATGGCCTTGGCCATGCTCTCCAAGGGTCTGGTCGGTTTGGTGATTCCCGGCGCGAGCCTGCTGCTCTATACCATTGTCCAGCGTGATTGGGCGCTTTGGAAGCGCCTGGAAGTCGCGCGCGGCCTGCCGCTCTTCCTGCTGATCGTGGCACCGTGGTTCGTACTCTGCGCCCGGGTCAATCCGGAATTCGCGCATTTCTTCTTTGTCCACGAGCACTTCGAGCGCTACCTCACCGCAGCGCATCGCCGCGAAGGCGCATGGCACTATTTTCTGCCCCTGTTGGCCGCCGGGGTGTTGCCTTGGCTGCCGCACTTGCTGATTTATGGCTGGCGCTTCTGGCCACGCACTCCGGAAGATCGATCGAGGTTCTCCGCCGATCACCTGCTGGGAATTTGGGCTGGATTCATACTCGTCTTCTTTAGCGCATCAAGTTCGAAACTGCCCTCCTACATCCTACCGATGTTTCCTGCACTTGCCTTGCTGCTTGCCCGCCAACTGCAGCTCAGTACGGGACACGCCCTGGGCGTGCTGAGCCTGCCACTAGTCGCGCTCGGTCTGGCCGGTGTGATTCTCGCCGAAGAAGCGACCAGCCAGTCCAAGCCGGATGCGCCGCTGTCGCTCTATCAGGCCTACGTTCCCTGGATCGAATCCGCAGGCCTGAGCCTTGCGGTCGGTGCATTAGTGGCCATGATGTTCGCGCTGCGCGACCGCGTCGTGGCGAGCGTGCTGGCGCTCGCTGGTGGCGGTATGCTCGCCGCCACTTTGGTCGCGCTCGGGCACGATGCTCTGTCCCCAGCGAAATCGGCGTATCATCTGGTCCGCGAGATCGAAGCCAAACACGGCCCAATCGCGCCAGAGATACCCTTCTACAGCGTGGAAACCTACGACCAGACCCTGCCTTTCTACCTCAAGCGCACGCTCACGCTGGTGAACTACCGCGACGAGTTCGCTCTGGGTTTGGAGCAGGAACCCGAGAAGGGCCTCGCGAGTTTCGCCGAATTCGCTGCACTTTGGCCCCAGCATGCCCGCGCCTACGCCCTAGTGCAAACCGACCGCTATGGCGTGCTGCAGCGCGAGCAGCTGCCCCATCGGGTGCTCGCTTCCAACGCGCGCTTCACCATCATCGCCCGTCCATGAACGCCACCAGTTTCGGCCTCATACTGCTCGGTGTATTGTTCAATGCGGCCGCCCAGATTTTTCTCAAGGCCGGGACGCAAACCCTTGGCGTGATCAGCTTCACGCGTGAGAACTGGTGGACCATGAGCTGGGCCATCGGCACCGAGCCACGCTTTCTCGGTGGGTTCGCCTGCTACGCCATCAGCCTCGTGGTTTGGATCATGGCACTGTCGCGCGTGCCGGTGAGCGTTGCCTATCCCATGCTCTCGATCGGTTACATCGTCAATGCCCTGGCAGCCTGGAAGCTCCTGGGCGAGCACCCCTTGAGCGGCTCGGCCTGGACCGGCATCGGCTTGATTGTCCTCGGCGTTTACCTGGTGGCGCGCGACGCTTGAATTCTCCATGAGTGAACTGCCTTTTCTGCCTTTCGCGCGTCCGGAAATCGACGAGACGACCATTGCCGGCGTCGCTGAGGTGCTGCGCTCAGGCTGGATCGCTTCCGGGCCGAAAGTGCTGGCGTTCGAGCAAGCGCTTTCGGCGTACTTCGGCGGGCGACCGACGCGCGTGCTGAACTCGGCCACGGCGGGCCTGGAGGTGGCCCTGCAGCTCTGCGGCATCGGTCCGGGCGATGAAGTGATTTCTTCGGCGCAGACTTTTTTCGCGGCCGGCAACATGATTGTCAAGGTCGGGGCAAAACCGGTTTTCGTCGATGTCGACCCAGGCACCCGCAACCTCGATCTGTCCTCCTGTGCCAGAGCGATCACGCCGGCGACGCGCGCCATCATGCCGACCCATTTCGGCGGGTTGCCGGTGGACATGGACGCGCTCTACGATTTGGCGCGGCACCACCGCTTGCGGGTGATCGAAGACGCGGCGCTCGCCGTAGGCTCGAGCTGGCGCGGCCAACGCATCGGCAGCTTCGGCGATATCACGGTATTCAGTTTCCATCCCAACAAGAACATGACCAGCATCGAAGGCGGGGCGCTGGTGGTGAGCACGCCCGAAGAAGCGCGCGAGGTCGAAATCCTGCGCTTTCATGGCATCACGCCTCGGCCCGACAAGACCCGTGACGTCGCCGTGCCCGGCGGCAAGTTCAATCTGCCGGACGTGAACGCGCGTGTGGGCCTGGGGCAACTGGCACGGCTCGAGGAATTCAATGCCAAGCGGCGACTCTTGGTGGCGCATTATTTCTCTTGCTGGAGCACCGATCCACCGTGCGAACTGCCCCACCGCGGCCACTCCGGCGACGAGTCGGGCCACAGTTGGAACATGTTCGCACCCTTGCTGCCCCTGGCCCGCCTGTCCATAAGCCGCGCCGAGTTCCGCGCGCGCATGCAGGCCCGAGGCATCGGCACCGGTGTCTCCTACGAGCCACTCCACCTTGCCACCCTCTTTCGTCAATTCGGCTACCGCGAAGGCGACTTTCCTCACTGCGAGCACATCGGCGCCAGCACGGTAACGCTGCCGCTGTTCACCACCATGAATGAGGGCGATGTCGAGCGGGTCTGCGCGACCGTAGCGCAAGTTCTGGCGGAGTGCCGCGCATGAATGGCGAAATCTTGGTTTCGGTGGTGATTCCGGTCTTCAATGAAGAGCCGGGCCTCGCCGCCTTGTTCGCGCGGCTCTATCCCGCCCTGGATGCGCTGCGGGTAAGCTACGAGATCATCTTGGTCAACGACGGCAGCCGCGACCGCTCGGCGGCCTTGCTGAAAGACCAGTATCTGGCGCGCCCGGAGGTGACTCGGGTCATCCTGTTCAATGGCAACTACGGTCAGCACATGGCGATCATGGCCGGCTTCGAATACGCGCGGGGCCAACGCGTCGTCACCCTCGACGCCGATTTGCAGAACCCGCCCGAGGATATCGGCAAGCTGCTGGCCGCGATGGACGCCGGACACGATTACGTGGGCAGCATCCGCGCCAGCCGTGAAGATCGTCTATGGCGGCATTTCGCCTCGAAAGCCATGAACCGCTTGCGCGAACGCATCACCCGCATCCGCATGACTGATCAGGGCTGCATGCTGCGTGCCTATAGCCGCGAAATCGTCCAAGCGATCGTCGCCAGCCGCGAAGTGAGCACCTATATTCCGGCACTGGCCTACACCTTCGCGCACGCTCCCACCGAGGTGACCGTGGGCCACGAGGAGCGCGCCGCGGGCGAATCGAAGTATTCGCTCTACAAGCTCATTCGTCTCAATTTCGATCTGGTCACCGGTTTTTCCCTGGTGCCGCTCCAGCTCTTCTCCATGGCGGGCATGCTCCTGGCGTTGTTTTCCGCGGCCTTCGTGGTCTATCTGGTGGGCCGGCGACTGATCGTCGGCCCTGAGGCGGAAGGTGTGTTCACTCTGTTCGCGATCACTTTCTTCCTGATCGGAATTCTACTTTTCGGTATCGGACTGGTGGGGGAATACGTCGGTCGCATTTATCAGCAGGTGCGCAACCGGCCCCGTTTCGTCATTCAAGCGGTGCTGGAGGGCTCGCCCAAACAAGCGCACGAGACCGCGGCGGCAAACCGCGCGAACTCGCGGCTCAGCGAGACCGACTGATGACCCGCGCGGTGGTCTTCGCCTATCACAATGTCGGCGTGCGCTGCCTGCGCGTACTCCTGGCGCGTGGTGTCGAGGTCGGGCTGGTGGTCACTCACCAGGATTCGCCGCGCGAAACCATCTGGTTCGAAAGTGTGGCGCGCGTGGCCGAAGAACAGGGCATCGCCCTGATCGTGCCGGACGATCCCAATACCGAGGTGGTCCGAGCGCGCGTCGCCGCGGCACGGCCGGACTTCCTGTTTTCCTTCTACTACCGGCACCTGCTGAAAGAGTCCCTGTTGACGCTTCCTTCACGAGGCGCCCTGAACATGCATGGCTCGCTCCTGCCCAAGTACCGCGGCCGGGTACCGGTGAACTGGGCGATCATCAAGGGCGAGGCGGAAACCGGTGCCACTCTGCACTACATGACGGTCAAGCCCGATGCCGGCAACATCGTGGCGCAACGAGCGGTGCCGATTCTGCCTGACGACACCGCCCGGGAGGTGTTCGACAAGGTCACCGTGGCCGCGGAGCTGGCGCTGTTCGACGTGCTGCCCGCCTTGGTCGCCGGCACCGCGCCAAGCATCCCCCAGGATCTCAGTCAAGGCGGCTACTTCGGCGGACGCAAGCCCGAGGACGGCGAAATCGACTGGCGACAGAATGCCCGCGCCATCCACGATTTGGTGCGCGCCGTGGCCCCGCCTTACCCCGGTGCCACCACCACCCTGGCCGGTCTGGCGACGCGCGTCCTGCGTAGCACAGTGCTCGCCGGCTCGGCCGAACCGTGCCTGCTCCCCACTCTGGAAGTGCGCGATGGCCACCTACTCGCCCGCTGCGGCGCCGGCGGTCTACTACGGGTGCTGGCGTTCGAGGTCGAAGGCCAGCCGCTAGATGCCGCCGGCTTCGTGCGTCGCTTCGGCAGCGCCCCCGTGCCCTTGCCCAGTTGAGGCGACGCTCGCCCGGCGCGGGCGCAAGGCGTAAAATGTGCGGCTTTCCGCCCTCGCCGTCCGACCCGCGTACCACCCCTCCATGAAAAAAATCCTGATTCTCGGCGTCAACGGCTTCATCGGCCATCACCTTTCCCAACGCATCATTGCATGCACTGACTGGGAAATCTACGGCATGGACATGCAGACTGAACGCATCGCCGACCTCATGACCGAGCCGCGCTTTCATTTTTTTGAAGGCGACATCACCATCAACCGCGAGTGGATCGAATACCACATCAAGAAATGCGACACCGTGCTGCCCCTGGTGGCCATCGCCACGCCCGCGACTTACGTGCGCGAGCCTTTGCGGGTGTTCGAACTCGATTTCGAAGCGAACTTGCCGATCGTTCGCTCCTGCGTCAAGTACCACAAGCGCATCATCTTTCCCTCGACTTCGGAAGTCTACGGCATGTGCGGCGACGCCGAATTCGACCCCGAGGCTTCGGAATTGGTGCTGGGCCCCATCAACAAGCCGCGCTGGATTTATTCGTGTGCCAAACAGTTGATGGATCGCGTGATCTGGGCCTATGGCATGGAGCAGGGTCTGGACTTCACCTTATTTCGGCCCTTCAACTGGATCGGCGCCGGGCTCGATTCCATCAACACCCCCAAGGAAGGCAGCTCGCGCGTGATCACCCAGTTCCTGGGACACATCGTGCGTGGCGAACCGATCAAGCTGGTGGACGGGGGCACGCAGAAGCGCGCGTTCACCTACATCGACGACGGCATCGATGCCCTCCTGAAGATCATTGCCAACGACCATGGTGTGGCGAGCGGGCAGATCTACAACATCGGCAATCCGGCGAACAACTTCTCGGTACGCGAGCTGGCCACCATGATGCTCGAACTTGCCCTGAGCTACCCCGAGTACCGCAACAGCGCCGCCCAAGTGGAGATCATCGAGACCACCGCCGACGCCTACTATGGCAAAGGCTACCAGGACGTGCAGAATCGTGTGCCGAAAATCGACAACACTTGCCGCGATCTCGATTGGTCCCCCAGCGTACCCATGGCCGAAGCCCTGCGGCGCATTTTCGAGGCCTATCGCGGCGACGTGGCGCAAGCGCGTCGCCTGGTCGATTGAGCATCGCCCTCAAGGTCGACGTCGACACCCTGCGCGGCACTCGCGAAGGCGTGCCACGCCTAGTGGAAACACTGCGCCGCCATGCCGCGGGTGCGACCTTCCTCTTCAGCCTCGGTCCCGATCACACCGGGCGCGCCATTCGCCGCGCCTTTCGCCCCGGCTTCATGCGCAAGGTTGGACGCACCTCGGTGCTGGAGCACTACGGTTTGCGCACGCTACTCTATGGCACGGTGCTTCCCGGCCCGGACATCGGCCGGCGCGCCCACGCCGAAATGCTGGCGGCACGTGACGCCGGCTTCGAGGTCGGTGTGCATTGCTGGGACCACGTAGCCTGGCAGGATGGCGTCGCTTCGGCCAATGCGAGTTGGACGGCGGCGGCCATGAACCGAGCGATCGAGAGATTCGGCGCGGTCTTCGGTGAAGCCCCACGAGTGCATGGTGCGGCCGGCTGGCAAATGAACGTGGAGGCCTTGCGTCTCACCCAGCGCCTGGGTTTCGACTACGCCTCGGACTGCCGCGGCACGCATCCCTTCTTGCCGACGTGGAACGCGGAGTTGATCCATTGCCCGCAATTTCCGACCACCCTGCCAACACTCGACGAACTGATCGGCTGCGCCGGGCACACCGTCGAAAACGTCGCCGAGCATTTGCTCGATCTCACCGCCGCGATGCCCGGGCGCGACCAGGTCTTCACTCTTCATGCCGAACTCGAAGGCCAGAAGCTCCTGCCGGTATTCGAGCGGCTCCTGGCGGGCTGGAGCAGCCAGGGGCGAGCGTGCGTTCCGCTACGAGCCTTTTTCGAGCGCCAGATGCCCACCGATTTGCCGCGGCATGAAATTGCTTTGGGCGAGGTCTTCGGGCGCGCTGGGATGGTGCTCGTCCAGGGCGCGGAGTTCCTCGCCGAACCGCACTCGCCGAACGCGCGCACGCACGCGGTTCGATTCGATCCAGAAATGTTGTCTCCAAGCTGAAGGAGTCAAAGTGAACCTCCCCACCGTCGCCGACTTCGTCCTGCCCGCAACCGGGAACAGCGAATTCCGGCTTTCCGCCCACCGTGGACATCCGGTGGTGCTCTACTTCTATCCCAAGGACAACACCCCGGGCTGCACCAACGAAGGCATCGCCTTTCGTGATTTGCACGCCGAATTTCTGCAACTGGGCTGCGTCATCGCCGGTGTCTCGCGTGACACTCTGAAATCACACGAGAGCTTTCGCGCCAAGTACGAGTTTCCCTTCGTCCTGCTGTCCGACACGGAAGAGAAACTCTGCACTCAACTCGGCGTGATCAAATTCAAGAACATGTACGGCAAACAGGTTCGCGGTATCGAGCGCAGCACCTTCCTGATCGATCAAAATGGCCGCCTGGCGCGTGAATGGCGAGGTGTGAAGGTGGCCGGACACGCCGAGGAGGTCCTCGCCGCGGCGCTGGCGCTGCGCGCCTAGTGTCCGGCGCGCGAAGCAGCAGGCCGCTCCGGCAGGGGCTCCTTCAGGGTTTCGCGGGGAGCGCTGATCAAAGCCGTCATACCGGCGGGGCTTGTCCCCGCATGTCTGAAGCGGGGAGCCGGTGTCCGATTCAATGAATTTCCTCCATTCCGGCTTCCACCGGAATGACGGATTCTGCGTTGATCAGCGTCTCCTTAGACCCGTCTCGCCAGCACCGCGGCGATGCCCAAGTAGGTCGCCGGGGTGAGCGCCTTCAGGCGGCGCTTCTCGGCCTCGGGCAAGTCCAGGGTATCGATGAAGGCGTGGAAGCTCGCCGCACTTAAACCCTTTTTGCCCCGCGTCAGATCCTTGAGTTGTTCATACGGGTTGGCCACCCCATAGCGACGCATCACGGTCTGGATCGGTTCGGCGAGCACTTCCCAGTTGGCTTCGAGGTCAGCGGCCATCTTCTCGGGATCAACGGCCAGTTTACCCAAGCCTTGCTGGCACGAGACGCATCCCAGAAGGCAATAGCCCAGGGCGACGCCCATATTGCGCAGCACGGTGGAATCGGTGAGATCCCGCTGCCAGCGAGACACCGGGAGCTTTTCCGCGAGATGGCGCAAGAGCGCGTTGGCGAGCCCCAGATTTCCTTCCGAGTTCTCGAAATCGATCGGGTTGACCTTGTGCGGCATGGTGCTGGAGCCAACTTCTCCCTGCTTCAGCTTCTGGCGGAAATAGCCCAGCGAAATATAGCCCCAGAGGTCGCGGTCGAGATCGATGAGGATGGTGTTGGCCCGCGCGTAGGCGTCGAAAAGCTCGGCCATGTAGTCGTGCGGCTCGATCTGCGTGGTCAGCGGGTTCAACTCCAGGCCCAGGCTTTCCACCACGCGCCGCGCCAGCGCTTCCCAATCGACTTCGGGATAGGCGACGTAATGGGCGTTGAAACTGCCGGTGGCGCCGTTGATCTTGCCCAGTATGGGAACCTGCTCGATGCCCGCCACCTGGCGGTCCAGGCGCGCCACCACATTGGCGATCTCCTTGCCCAGGGTGGTTGGCGTGGCGGGCTGGCCATGGGTACGCGAGAGCATCGGCAGTTCGGCCAGCTCATGCGCCAGGAGCCGCAGCGTATCGGCGATGCGCGTTAAGGCGGGCACCAATACTTGGCGACGCGAATCCCGCAGCATCAGGGCGTGGGAGAGATTGTTGATGTCTTCGGAGGTACAGGAGAAATGGATGAACTCGGACACCCGCACCACTTCCGGCTGCCCGGCCAGCGCCTCCTTGAGCCAATATTCGACCGCCTTGACGTCGTGATTGGTTTCGCGCTCGATCATCTTGATCGCTTCGGCGTCGGCTACGGAAAAACGCTCGACCAGCTTGGCCATGGCCACCCTGGCTTGGTCGCTGAACGGCGGCACCTCGGCGATGCCTGGCTCGTCCCCCAGGGCGATGAGCCATGCCAATTCGACCTGGACGCGGCAGCGCAGCAGGGCAAATTCGCTGAAATGGTCTTGCAGGGCCACCACCTTGCTTTGGTAGCGGCCATCCAGCGGCGAGAGGGCGAGAAGCGGCGAAAGGGAGAACGAATTCATTGGCATGGCCAGGGCGAAATAGCGCATTTTAGCACGCGCACCATCCCCGACCGAAGCCTGGCAAACGGCTTCTGGACGGCCCTGGTCGAGCTGTTCCAGGCTCCGGATGGTGCGCCGCAATATGCTATACTGCGCCCGCTTTCCGCTGAAAACCGACCATGAAACTGCTCGCTTCGCTCACCAGTCCCTATGCCCGCAAAGTGCGTGTCGCGCTTGCGGAAAAAAAGATCGACTACACCCTGGTCGTGGATTCCCCATGGGAACCCGGCACTCAGGTTGGTGAACACAACCCGCTGGGCAAGATTCCCGTTCTGCTCATGGAAGACGGCACGGCGGTTTACGATTCGCGGGTGATCGTGGAATACCTCGATACCGTGAGCCCGGTGAGTCGCCTCATCCCCGAGCCGAACCGCCAGCGCATCCAGGTGCGGCGATGGGAAGCATTGGCCGATGGGATCTGCGACGCCGTCGCGGCGATTTTTCTGGAACGCAAGCGTCCGGCCCGGCAGCAAAGTCCGGAGTGGATCGTGCGGCAGGCCAAAAAGGTCGAACTGGGCACCCGCGCCATGTCCCTGGATTTGGGCGACAAGACCTGGTGCGCCGGTGAGTCCTATACCCTGGCCGACATCTGTGTCGGGTGCACCCTGGGCTACCTCGACTTTCGCTACCCGGAACTCGCCTGGCGCGAGGATTATCCGAATCTCGCCCGCTTGGCCGAAAAACTCGGCAAACGTCAATCGTTCATCGACTCCGCACCGCCGCAGGTCTGATTCGGCGCAACTTTCGGATTATTCAGTAGCGGTGCCGGCGCGGCTCCCTCACAATAGGGCGCCGCAGTCGGAAACACCGGCCGCAAGCCCCGCCCCTGAAACTTCGCGGGAGCGTGCAAGGTCGAAGCGTGTGCGAGCAAACTGATCCGGTTCGAGGTGTGGCATGGACAACTATATGAGCGGCTTGCGCTCCCAGGCGAACGACGCCTTTTTCAAGGACGCCAATCTGCTCGCCCTGCTCAAGGGACATGAGCAGCACTATCCCAAGCAGCTCTCCGAGCAGTATCCGCAGATCGTCGAGCGCATTGTCGCGGTCTGGTCTTCGCCGGACACCGCGCGATCTTACTTTCAGAACTTGCTGATGACCGATCGCAACACCCGCCAGGGATTTCCGTCCCAGGTGTACACGGAGTTGCTCGCGCTCTCCGTGCTCTACGACCGGCTCTTCCCCCCCAAGCCTAAGCCCGAAGCGATCCGCCGCGATCCCTGGGAAACCGGTGGCGGCGGCCGCATCCGCTGAACCGCCGTTCGCCGCGAGGCAGCGGTCGTTCGACCCGCCAGCGCGAGGAACCGAACCGGCGTGAAGCCGGCATCATCAGGATGATCGCCGGTTCCGGGAACACCGCACGCACCTTTCCCGCTGGCACCGGTCAGAGCGCACTGACCACTTCGACGAGTTCTTCGTCTTCGCCGGACTCTTCATTGAAGCCCAGCGCGGCCATGAGCCGCCGCATGCCTTCGTTCTCGAGCAAGACTTCACCGCGCATGGTTTTGAGACCCCGCTCGCGCGCGGCATCCATGAGGCAGTGCATGAGCCTGGCACCGACGCCCCGCTGGCGCCAGGCGTCGGCGACCACCAGACCGAATTCGCAGCTTACGCCGTCGGGGTTGATGGTGTAGCGCGCCTCGCCAATCAGGGTTGACTCGGTGGCTGGACCGGCCTGTGCCACCAGCGCCATCTCCCGGTCATAGTCAATCTGGGTGAAGCGCGCCAAGGCCGCCGGGGTCAGCTCATTGAGACTCATCTGAAAGCGCAGGTAGCGGCTGCGGTCGGTGAGGCCGCGGACAAAATCCTGCTCCGCTTCGGCATCTTCCGGGCGAATCGGGCGTACGCAAAGACCAGTTCCATTGGTCATCTGCCAGTGGCGCACCAAATGAACGGGGTACGGGCAGATCGCCATGTGTCGGTAGCGGTTTTCGCCACTGAAGTGCTGCCCAACCATGACGCGCACGTTGAGCACGCGCGCGCCGCCGGCATCGACCAGGCAAGGATTGATCTCCAGGCGGCGAATCCAGGGCATTTCACAGACCATCTCCGAAACCCGTTCCAAGAGTCCCCCCAAAGCCGCACGATCAATTTCCGGTGCATGCTCCGGTCCCTGAAGATATGCGGCGACATGGCTCTCGGCGAGCAGATGGTCAATCAGCGAGCGGTTTAGGGGTGGCAGCGCCACCGCGCGATGCTGTGCCAGTCGCGCGTGCTTTCCACCGGGCCCCAGGCTGATGACCGGCCCAAACACCGGATCGGTGCTCACCCCGATGGCCAGTTCCCGAGCCTCGGGCAGCATCTGCATGCGCTCGATGCTGACACCCTCGATCCGGGCCTGGGGAAACTTCGCTTGCACCGCCTCGATCAAATCTCTGTGCGCCGTTCGCACCGCCTGGGCGCTGGTTAGATTGAGCATCACGCCGCCGCATTCACTGCGTCGTCCGAAACCGGAGCCCAGCACCTTCATCGCCACCGGAAAACCGATCTGCTGTGCGAAGAGCAGCGCTTCGTTGGGCGAGCGGGCGAGCATATACGGAACCACCGGAATCCGAAACGCCGAAGCCAGCGCCTTGGCTTCCATTTCGCCAAGGTACTCGCGCCGCTCAGCGAGGGCGGACTCGATGATCAGCTTCGCCCCCTCCAAATCAGGAGGTGTTTGGCGGGATAGGGCCCCCGGCGTTTGCAGCAGGTTGACGCGATTCTGGTGATGACGCGCCAGAGCAGCGAAGGCCTCGACCGCGGCTTCGGGGGCGCGGAAGCTGGGGAGGCGGGCATCGGTGAACAAGCGTCTGGCTTCGCGCACCTGGACCTCGCCCATCCAGCAGGCAAGGATGGGCTTCTCGGTTCGCCCAGCCAGTTCGATGATGCGCCGCGCGAGCCGCAAGGGGTCGGTGAGGGTCTGCGGGCAAAGGATCGCCAGGATGCCGTCAACGCCGGAGTCCGTGCTGCAAACCTCCAGCGCTTGCGCAAAGCGCTCGGTGTCGGCATCCCCCAAGAGATCGATCGGATTGCGGCGCGACCAGCCGCCGCGCTGGCAGCGATCCAGTGCGGCCAGAGTTTCGGCGCAAAAACCCGCCAACTCCAGTCCGAGGTCCACGGCCCGATCGGCGGCCAGTACCCCTGGGCCTCTGCCGTTGGCCACGACGGCCAGCCGCAGGCCTTGGGGGCGCTTGTTCCCGGCCAGCACTCGGGCGGCGGAAAACAAGTCGCCGACGGTACGCACCCGCACCGCTCCGGCACGTGTGATCGCGGCGTCGAAGACCTCGTCAAAGGGTAGACCGCTTTCCTCACCCAATCGCCGCAGGCCTTGCGGCTCTTCGTGCCGCCCGACCTTGACCACCACCACCGGCTTGACTCGCGCCGCCGCACGCAGGCCGCTCATGAATCGTCGGGCATCGCGAACCCGTTCGACGTGCAACAGGATGCTGCGCGTTTGGATGTCACTAATCAGGAAATCGAGCACATCGCCAAAGTCAAGATCGATGGCAGTGCCCAAGGACACGATGGTCGAGAATCCGATGTCGTTGGTATGCGCCCAATCGAGCACCGAGGCGCAGACGGCCGCCGATTGCGACACCAGCGCCAGATCGCCAGCGTAGGGCTGGCCACCTCCCGCCGAAACGTTCAAGGCCTGTGCGGGGCGCACCACCCCCAGGCATTTCGCCCCGAGCAAGCGCATGCCGTGGCGGCGCGCCGAGGCAAGCACAGAGCGTTCGAGAAACGCGCCCCGTGCCCCGGTTTCGGCAAAACCCGCGCTGAGCAGGGCGATCGCCTTGACGCCGCGCTTGCCGCAGGCCTCGACGATTTGCGGTACTGTTTCAGCCGGTGTGGCGATCACCGCGAGGTCCACCGCCGCGCCGACTTCATCGAGGGAGCCGTACACCCGGTGCCCGGGGAGTTCCTGCGGCCTCAGGTTGATCGGATAGACGGCACCGGCGAAGCGCGCCGCCACGAGATTCGCGAAGACCACCCCACCGAGCGAGTTCCGCTCAGCGCTGGCGCCGAAGACTGCGACGCTGCGCGGCGCGAACAGATGTCCGAGATAGTGCTGGGTCATACCCCTCCCGTGGGCCAGCCCCACAGGAGGGTTTTCGGCAGAATTCCCGCCGGGCTTGAGGCGTACGCCGCGTGCTGGCGATTACTTGGCGAAGCGCTTCTTGAACGAGGCGTCTTCGACCGGGAATGGACCGCGCTGAGTTTCGACGGTGTTCTGCAAATATTGCTCGGAGGCCTCACGCGAAACCCGGTAGATTTCGCGCGTCAGCTCATAGGCCGCCAGCCCCGGCCAACCCTGCGGGAGCAGCGCCGAAGGCAACTGCGGATCCTTCAACAACACGCGCCGGAAGGCGTGCAGAACCAGAATCCGGCTGGTGAAGGCCTGCTCCGGATCAAGATCGGCGGTTTCACTCAGAAGCTTCAGCGCGGGCGTGTACTGTCGCACGAAGGTGCGGTAGGAATTGGCCATGGCGTTAAGATTCCAGCACTCACGAACCAAATCACGCGCGCCTGCGCCCTTACCTTCGGGCAGCTCCTTGGCGTTGAACACCACCACCTTGTCGGTGGCGCGGAAGCTCTTGATGATGTCCGTGACCGTATCGCGGTCGCCCCCGGGGCGTGCGAAAAGCCCAGGCCCGAGGATGCCGAAGCCTTCCCATCCCAGCTCCCGGCGCAGATTGTCGCGCGGCTTATCCATCATGGTGTTGGGCGGAATGATCGCGATCAGCCAGTTGCCGTCCCAGCTCGGCGCCGGCGGACTGTAGATGCGGCGATAGGCGTGATCGACCTTGCGCCGCCCGTCAGCGGTAAGTTTGTAATAGCTGCGGCGGCCGTCGCGCGCACCGACGAGCCAGCCGTCCCGCGTCAAGCGGAAAATACTGGTACGCACCAAGCGGTCGCTGGCGCCAAAACAGGCCGCCAAATCAATGATGCTGGAGAGCGCCGCTTCGCCGCCATGCGGCACGATCGCGTCGCCCCAGATCGTCACCAGGAGCGATTTGGCGCGTGGTGGTTCAGCGCGCAGGCGCGCGTTGACCCAGTCCTGCAAACGTCGGTTCTTCATACTTGATCCCCTGCTTGAGTTGTCCCCGTTCCGTCATGTTACCCGCACTTTTGCATTTTTGTAACACCCGGCGCGAGGCCATAGTGATACAAAATCGGTGTTGTGCAAATTTGTAACACCCCACCCGGCGCGATGATGATACACAATTGACTTTTTGTAAACTTGATCTGTATCATGTTTCACCAGGCAACCCGGAGGGGGTTCCCGGCCCCGGAGCGAGCAAATGTATACCCAACTGGTAGATACTGAGGCCAAGCGGCTTCGAAGTCGAAGTGAATTGTCTGAGCCCGAACAACTCTTTCAGGCACGACTGGACGCGGAACAGAAGATCGAGCCGGGTGACGACATGCCCGAGGCCTATCGGCGCACCTTGATCCGGCAGATTTCCCAGCATGCCCACTCCGAATGGGTGGGCATGCTGCCCGAGGGCAACTGGATCACCCGTGCCCCCACCCTGGCCCGAAAGTGCATTCTCTTGGCTAAAGTGCAAGACGAAGGTGGCCACGCCCTGTATCTCTATGCCGCGGCGGAAACACTGGGCGTTGCCCGTGAAACCTTGATCGAAGAGCTTCATGCCGGGAACGCCAAGTATTCAAGCATTTTCAACTACCCCACCCTCACCTGGGCCGATGTCGGTGCCATCGGCTGGCTGGTCGATGGCGCCGCGATCATGAATCAGATTCCGCTTTGCCGCTGCTCCTACGGACCCTATGCCAGGGCCATGGTCCGAATCTGCAAGGAGGAGAGTTTTCATCAGCGCCAAGGCTACGATCTGATGCTGGCGCTGTGCCGCGGCGCGCCGGAACAGAAACAAATGGCGCAGGACGCGCTCGATCGCTGGTGGTGGCCGGCGGTGATGATGTTCGGACCGCCCGATGAAAGCTCGCCCCATACGGCGCAGTCAAAAGCCTGGCGCATCAAGCTCTACACCAATGACGAACTGCGCCAGAAGTTCATCGACCAGTCCGTTCCTCAGGCCGATTACCTGGGACTCAAGGTACCCGACGCCGCGCTCAAATGGAACGAGGCCAGCGGCCACTATGATTTCGGCACCATTCCCTGGGACGAATTCTTCCGCGTGGTGCAGGGTGACGGCCCCTGTAACCGCGATCGTCTGGACACTCGACGCGAGGCCTGGGAGGGTGGCCGCTGGGTGCGCGAAGCGGCCACCGCCCACGCCGTCAAAACCGCCGCCCGGCGCCGCGATACGCACGCCACGGCGCCTGGGTCGAACGGAGTTTCGCCATGAACGACTGGCCGCTGTGGGAAGTCTTCATCCGTTCGCAGCACGGACTGGCGCACAAACATGTGGGCAGCCTGCACGCTCCGGATGGCGAAATGGCACTGCGCAACGCCCGCGACATCTATACCAGGCGTGGCGAAGGGTCCTCGATTTGGGTGGTGCGCTCGACCGACATCCTTGCCAGCTCTCCAGATGAAAAAGAGGCCCTCTTTTCGCCGTCGATCAGCAAGGTGTATCGCCACCCCACGTTCTTTCCCATGCCGGACGAAGTGAAACACCTCTAAGCGACCATTCATGCCAAGCTCTTTCACAAGCTCGTATTTCGTGGCGCGTACCGCCGCCATCCATGGTTGAATCGCCTCCGCCGCTCTTCGAGTACCTCTTGCGCCTGGGCGACAACGCCCTGGTGCTCGGACAGCGCGTGTCCGCCTGGACCGGAAAGGGTCCAATCATCGAGGAGGACCTCGCTCTGGCCAATGTCGCCCTCGATCTCTTGGGCGAGGCACGTTCGTGGCTCTCGCTCGCCGGCGCCGTCGAAGGCCTGGGCCGCGATGAGGATGCCCTGGCCATGCGCCGCGACGCGCCGGAGTTCCGCAATGTGCTCTTGGTGGAGCAGCCGAACGGCGACTATGCCGACACCATGGCACGGCAGTTTCTCTTCGATGCCTGGCACTTGCCGCTGCTGCGCGTGCTGGCGCGCTCCAGCGATGCGCGGGTGGCGGAAGTCGCCCACGCATCCGCGCCGGAAGCTGCTTATCACCTGGAGCGCAGCCGCGAGTGGGTGATCCGCCTGGGCGACGGCACCGAGGAGAGTCATCGCCGCATGGCCAGCGCGATCGATCGCCTCTGGCCCTACACCGGAGAACTTTTCGAGAGCGACGCCCTGGAGCAGACACTGGCTCGCGACGGCGTAGCCGTCGATCATTCTGAATTGCGCCTGCCCTGGCGAGCCACGGTGCTCGAGACTCTGGCCGAGGCGACCATCGATCTACCTGCGGACGGCTGGCATCATAGCGGCGGCCGGCGCGGCATGCACAGTGAACACCTGAGCTATTTGCTGAGCGAGATGCAATACCTCGAACACCGCCACCCGGAACTGAAATGGTAGCCACCACTCGCCGCGAGGTGCGCCGCGAGCCCTTGGGCGATTCCAAGCCCTGGCGATGACGAACCTTCACCCCTTGCGCCTTTGCTCCGTGGAACATCCCACCCGCGACGCGGTGGTGCTCACCTTCACTCTGCCGGAGCATTTACGCGCGAGCTTCCGCTTCCTTCCCGGCCAGTACTTGACCCTGGCCGCAGAAATCGACGGCGAAGAACTGCGCCGGCCCTATTCCATCTGTACCGGTACCCACGAACCGAATCTCCAGGTGGCGATCAAGTGCGTGCCCGATGGTGCGTTCTCGAATTGGGCCAAACACCTTCGGACCGGTGAGGTCTTGCGGGTGATGCCGCCGCAAGGACGCTTCACCCTGGCCCCCGAGGTCGGTGTGCGGCGGCACTATCTCGCCTTCGCCGCGGGCAGCGGCATCACCCCGATCATGTCGATCCTGAAATCGACCCTCGCCACCGAACCGGCCAGCCGCGTCACCCTGTTCTATGGCAATCGCGCCCATTCGAGCACGCTGTTCCGCGAGGAACTCTGTGAACTCAAGGATCGCTATCTCGATCGCTTTCAACTCGCCTTCGTGATGAGCCGCGAACACCAGGACCTCGAACTGCTCAACGGGCGGATCGACGCGGCCAAATGCGCCCTGATCTTCGCCCGCTGGGTGCCGCTCGCCGCCATCGACGCCGTCTATGTCTGCGGGCCGGGCGCGATGATCGACGAGGTCTTGGCCGCGCTCAAGACCGCCGGTTATCCCGAGGCTAAAGTGAAGACCGAACGCTTCGTCGCGGCCCCCCGCAGCAGTCGCCGCCAGCCCCGAGTTGAAGCCGCGGCCGAACTCTCGGCCGCGACCGAGGTCACGATTGTTCAGGACGGCCAGCGCCGCAGCTTTCTGCTGGCCAAGAACAGCGTTTCCATCCTCGATGGCGCGGCCAGCGCCGGCATCGAATTGCCGCACTCGTGCAAGAGCGGCATGTGTTCCACCTGTCGCGCCAAACTGGTCGAAGGCGAGGTGGACATGGACACCAATTACGCGCTGGAAGACTACGAAGTCACCCGTGGCTACGTACTGTGCTGCCAGAGCTTCCCCATCACCGAGCGCGTGGTGGTCGATTTTGATCAAGGCTGAACCGGAGAATCCCGTGGAACACCCACTCTTTTTGCATCATCAGGTACTGCTTCAGGAATCCGCTGCCGCCTGCGACAGCCGCGGCTACTACAGCGTATTTCCCGAGTCGGCGAGTCCGCGCATCTACGGCGAACAGGCCGCGGAGCTGGGCAAGGCGGCCTTCGAGGCGCATCGCGGCCAGGAGTTCGAACTTGACCTACCGGGACGGCAGGGCAGCGTGGGCGGTGAGGTTTCGCCCTACGGATTCGCCCTCGACATCCGCTACCCCAAGGTCGAACTCGATCCCCTGCTCGCCGCCATGCGGACGGCCCAGGGGGGCTGGATCGAAGCCGGCCCGAACGCCTGGGCGGGCGTGTGCGTGGAAATCCTGCAACGCCTGAACCGGCACAGTTTCGAGATCGCGCATGCGGTCATGCACACCACCGGGCAGGCCTTCATGATGGCCTTCCAGGCCGCCGGACCGCACGCCCAGGATCGTGGCCTGGAGGCGGTCGCCTATGCCTGGCGCGAAACTTCCCGCATCCCCCGCACCGCCTTGTGGGAAAAACCTCAGAGCAAGGGCGAGCCGCTGCGCCTGGAGAAACACTATCGGGTCGTGCCGCGTGGCGTAGCGCTCGTGATCGGATGCTGTACCTTCCCCACCTGGAATGGCTATCCGGGCATCTTCGCCAGTCTCGCCACCGGCAACGCGGTCCTGGTGAAACCCCACCCCGGAGCCATCCTGCCGTTGGCGATCACGGTGAGGGTGGCGCGTGAGGTCCTGCGCGAAGCAGGCTTCGATCCCAACCTGGTGACGCTCTACGCCCACGATGCCGCCGATGCCGCCCCGCAAGAACTGGCGCAGCGCCCGGAAGTGAAAATCATTGATTTCACCGGCAGCGCGGCCAATGGCAACTGGCTCGAAACGCACGCGCGGCAGGCGCTGGTCTTCACCGAAAAGGCCGGGGTCAATCAGATCGTCATCGACTCCACCGACGACTTCAGCGGTCTGGTGAAGAACGTCGCCTTTTCGCTGGCGCTCTACTCCGGGCAGATGTGTACCGCGCCACAGAACCTCTACCTCCCCAGGAGCGGCATCGATACCGACCGGGGCCACATGAGCTTCGAGGAGGCAGCGGCGGCCCTGGGCCAAGGCCTGGGCAAGCTTCTGGGAGATCCAGCACGGGCCGTCGAAATCCTTGGGGCGATTCAAAACGAACACATTGTTTCGCGCCTCGACATGGCACGTTCACTGGGCAATCTGGTCTGCGACAGCCAAGTCCTCAGGCATCCGCAATATCCCGATGCGCGCATCCGCACGCCTCTGCTGCTCAAGCTCGACGCCGACCAGCCGGACCTCTACCAGCGCGAGTGGTTCGGCCCGATCGCCTTTCTCATCGCCACCGAGGGCACCGCCCACAGCCTCGAGCTTGCCGAAAAAACGGTCGCGCAGCACGGCGCCCTGACGTTTTCGATCTACACCACCAGCGAGGAGGTCCGCGCCCGCGCCATCGCCGTGGCCGAAACCACCGGCGTCTCGCTCTCGGTCAATCTCACCGAGGGCGTATTCGTGAACCAATCCGCCGCCTTCAGCGATTACCACGGCACCGGCATGAACGCCGCCGCCAACGCCTCACTCACCGACTCGGCCTATGTCGCCAATCGCTTTCGCGTGGTCCAGTGGCGCCAGCATTCAAGCGCCTGAGCGCCACCGCGCGATCGCCCACCAGCAAGCCAGCGGCTTGCGCGGGACCGCCGAAAGGCGGGCCCGGCCAAGGGCCGGAAGCGGCGAAGCCGCGCCAAGGGGGCGCAAGCCAATCACCGGAGCGGGCATAGCCCGCGAACCGAACTCATCCCCCCCTCGCCGGGAGGGGGCCGAGGGGAGGGACCACCAGGACGCGCCTGAGCACCGGCGCCGGCCTCAGTTCGACCAGCGAACCAGAAAGGCACGGATGCGTTCCTTGCTATAGCTCTTGCCCTCTTCGAGTTGGTAGGTGTCTTGCGAGTGCAGCAGGCGGCCATCGCGATCGAGCACGAAAATGTGCGGGTAGCCCTTGATCTTCGGGTAGCGGGCGAGTACCGCCTCGTTGTTGTTCTCGGGGCTCTTGTTGATCTTCACCCAAATGAAATGCCGCTCGCGCAGTTCGCTCAAATCCGCGTTCTGCTTGAACATCCGGTCCAGAATGTGGCACCAACTGCACCAGTCGCCGCCCACGTCGAGCAAGATGCGCCGACCGCTTTGCTTGGCTTCCGCCACCGCGCGGGAAATGTCCTGGGCGGCATCGCGCCCAGGGTCAAAGACTTCAACATCTCCGGGAATCGCGGCCCAAGCGAGAGTGGCGAGGACCCAGCACACTACCACCGCAGCTACTCTTTTCATCGGCTTCCATGCTCCATGATCGGGGACTACTCCGGGTTGCCAGGTCCCTGACACGAACCCGGCCGCCGCCGCACTCCATCCGCGCGCGAATTCAAACTCAGCGGATCAACTGGTTCATCGATACGATCGGCAGCATCACCGCCAACACCATCAACAGCACCACGCCGCCCATGACCAAGATGAGCGCGGGTTCCAGGAGACCGACAAGGATCGCAAGGCGGCGCTCGGCCTCGCTTTGTTGTTGCGCGGCGGCGCGTTGCAAGAGCTCGGGCAGGCGGCCGCTGGCTTCGCCGCTCGCCACCAGTTGCAGGAAAAGCGGCGGAAAGAGCCGCCCGGCGTCGAGCGCGCGGGCGAGACCGACTCCCTCGCGCACCCGCGCGGTGCCGCCGCGCGCGGCCTCCCGCAGCGGCACCAGCCAGATCACGCCGGCGGCCGCTTCGAGCGAACGCAGGAGCGGCGCGCCGCTGCCCACTAGGATGGCCAGGGTGGAGGCAAACCGCGCGCAGTCGAGAGCCAGCAACAAGCGCCCAATCGCCGGCAACTTCAGCACCAGGCGGTGCCAGGCGAGCCGCGTCCGTTCGCGCCGCGAGGCGTAATAGCCGGCGACCGCCGCGAGGGCGATCAGCGCCAGCAGTACCAAGACGTTGGCGCGCAAGAAGCCGCTCACGCCGATCAAGGCGCGGGTGAGCCAGGGCAGGGTCTGCCGGGTGTGCTCGAAGGCGGCCACCACCTGCGGTACGACAAAAAGCAGCAGCGCGGCCACCACCGCCAGCGCGATCACCGCCACCAGACAAGGGTAGAGTGCCGCCAGCAAAATCTTCTGGCGCAAGGCCTGGCGAGCTTCGAGATAGTCGGCGAGCCGCGCCATCACTTCGGCCAATTGACCGGTTTCGCCGGCCACCGCGACCAGGCCACGATAGAACTCCGAAAACACCCGCGGGTATTGCGCCAGGGACTGCGCCAGGGATTCACCCGCCAGCACGTGTTGCCGTACACCTTCGAGCACCGCGCGCTGGCCCTTGCCTTCGCTTTGTTCCGCGAGGGCGCCTAGCGCCTCTTCCAGGGGCATGGCCGCCGCCAACAGGGTGGCGAGCTGACGGGTGAGCAGGGCACGATCGGTGGCGCTCAGACGCTGAGCGGATTTCGCCCCGGCAGGCGCCGCGGCCGCCGCGGCGACCTCTACCGGCAAGAGACCCTGCGCCCGCAACTGATCGCGGGCCGCGCGCGGATTGCCGGCTTCGAGCAATCCCTCGCGGTGGGCGCCCTCGGGCGTGACGGCCTGATAACGAAAGGTGGGCACGCGGGGGCTCGGTCAATCGCGCGTTACGCGCAGCAACTCCGCCAGCGAAGTCACACCTTCCGCCAGCCAACGCGCCCCATCCTGGCGCAGCGTTGGCCAGTTGCGGCTGTTCGCGTGGGCGCGCAGGGCGCTTTCGCCAGCGGCTTGGTGAATCAGCTCGCGCACCGTGGCGTCCACGGTCAAGAGCTCGTAGATGCCGGTGCGCCCGCGATAGCCACTTTGGTTGCAAGCGGCGCAACCCGGTGCCTCATGCAGGGTACTCAAGTCGGCCGCCGCGGTGCCGGCGAGCAATTCCCGCTCGGCGGCGACAACGGGGTGGGCGACGCGACACCGCGGGCAGAGCCTGCGCACCAGGCGCTGGGCCAGCACGCCCAGCAGGCTCGACGCCAGGAGGTAAGGCTCGACCCCCATGTCCACCAGCCGGGTCACCGCGCTGGGGGCGTCGTTGGTGTGCAGGGTGGCCAGCACCAGGTGCCCGGTGAGGCTCGCCTGCACGGCGATCTGCGCGGTTTCGAGATCGCGGATTTCACCGATCATGATGACGTCCGGGTCCTGCCGCAGGATTGCCCGCAGCGCTCGCGCGAAGGTGAGTTCGGTGCGCGGGTTCACTTGGGTCTGACCAACGCGATCAAGCGCGTACTCGATCGGGTCCTCGACGGTCATGATGTTCATGTGCGCGCGGTCGAGCCGCGACAGCGCGGAATAGAGCGTGGTGGTCTTGCCTGAACCGGTGGGCCCGGTTACCAGCACGATGCCGTGCGGCTGCCGGATGAGCTGATCGATCGCGTTCAGGGTGCCCGCGGCCATGCCCAGCGCTTCGAGGTCGAGGCGCGCCGCCTCCTTGTCGAGCAGGCGCATCACCACCCGTTCGCCCTGGCCGGTAGGCAAGGTCGAGACCCGCACATCGACGCTGCGCCCTCCCAGACGCAAGGTGATGCGGCCATCCTGCGGCAGGCGCTTTTCGGCGATGTCCAGGCTGGCCATGATCTTCACCCGCGACACCAGCGCGGCGTGCAGCGCGCGCGGTGGCTCGATCACGTCACGCAGTTGGCCGTCGATGCGGAAGCGCGTCAGCGAGCGCGCTTCAAAAGGCTCCAGGTGAACGTCGGAAGCGCCGTCGCGCACCGCCTGCAGGAGCAGCGCGTTGATCATGCGAATCACCGGCGCCTCGGCGTCGCCCACCAGCAAGTCCTCGCTGGCGGGAAGTTCCTGCAACAGGCTGGCCAGATCGCGGTCACGCGCGAGGTCTTCGCTGATCTGCGCGACCGCGCTGCTGCCTTGGTTATAGGCGCTGGCCAGGGCGCTGGCGAAGCGCTCTGCGCTCACCGCCTCGACCGCCAGCGGACGCGCCAAGATGCGCCGCAATTCGGCCAAGCCGTCGACCGAGGCATCCGGGCGCACCAGTACCCGCAGCACCGGCTCGGCCTCATCGACGGGCAGAACTCCATTCGCCTTGGCAAAGGCGTAGGGAATCCGCCGTTGCGTCAACTCCAGATTCACGGTCTCGCGGGCGGAGCAGTGAGCGGTGGCAATTGTGGCCCGCCCTGGTCTTTCCAGAAGAAGCGCTGCTCCGACTGCTGCTTCTTCTGCTCCCCCAGGAGCATGTCGTAGCGATCGGCGGTGGCGCCCTGTCCGCTGCTGGCACTACGCAGCACCTGCGGCCGCAGGAAAACCATGAGATTGGTCTTGCTGCGCTTGCGGGATTCGTAGCGAAACAGCGCGCCGATCAGCGGCGCGTCGCCCAGGAGCGGAACCTTGTCGTCGGCGTCGATGAAGCTGTCCTGAATGAGCCCGCCCAGCACCACGATCTGCCCGTCATCGACCAGCACGGTCGATTCCAGTGAGCGCTTGTTGGTGATCACCCCGGCAGCATTCGACTTGTCGAGCACATTGGAGACTTCCTGGTAGATTTGCAAGCGCACGGTGCCGCCCTCGGTGACCTGCGGTTTCACCTTCAGGGTGAGCCCCACGTCGCGCCGCTCGATCGTCTGGAAGGGCGTGGGCGTCGTGGTGCTGCCGGACTGCGCGTATTGGCCGGTGATGAAGGGCACGTTCTGGCCAATGACGATGCGCGCCTCTTCGTTATCGAGCGTGAGCAGACTAGGGGTGGACAGAATGTTGGCGTTCGCCTGCGTCTCCAGTGCGCGCGCCAGTACCCCGAGGTTGGCGATGGTGCCGATACCGGGGAGCGTCACCTGACCCCGCACCACGCCAATGTTCAAGCCCTGCCCCGCGGCGCCGATGTTGCCGGCGACGTCGATGATGTTCTGGCCCGAACCGCGGGCGCCGAAGTTGGTGCCGCCGATGGCCTGGGTGCCCGAAGAGGTGGCAAGGGTGTCGAGCGTTTGCCACTGGATGCCGAACTCGGCGGCCTTGTCGGTGGTCACTTCCACCACCAGCGCTTCGACATGCACTTGCGCCCGGCGCACATCGAGCTTCTCGATGACCGCACGCAGGCCGTTGTACACGGCTTCCGGGGCGGCGATGATCAGCGCGTTGCTGGCGGTGTCGGCGTGTATGGTCACACCGCCGGTGCTGAAGCTCGCTGGCGACGCCACGCTCGCCGCCAGGGTCGCGGCCGGGGCGCTGGCGCCGCCCGCCGGGCTCGCCGCGGACAAGTTCGCCGGCGCCTCGGCGGTGCTGGCACCGGTCAGCACGCCGCGCAAAGTGTGCGCCACTTTCACGGCATCGGCATTGCGCAGGTAGACGATTTGCACATTGCCGCCGGCCCGCGTCGGTGTATCGAGTTCGGCGGCCAAGGTTCGCACCCGTGCCACCTTGGCTGGATTGTCGGAACGCAGAATCAGGCTGTTGCTGCGCAACTCAGCGACGATGCTCACGCGCTGGGCCGGATCGATCGCCGCCCCGGCCGGGCCGTTCTCGGCAAAGACCCGGGCCAGCGTGGGCGCCAGATCGGCGGCGGAGGCGTATTTCAGGGGGACCAGCACAGGCTCTCCGGCGCTGGGCCGGTCGATGGCTTCGATGATCTGTTCGAGACGCTTGAGGTTGTCGGCGTAATCGGTCACCACCAGGCTATTGGTGCCCGGGAAGGCGCTGATCGGGTTGTTGGCCGGCACCAGCGGTCGCAACACCCCTACCATCTGGCCGGCGGATTCATTCTTCAGCGTGTACACCTTGGTGACCAAGGTGTCCCCCCGCGCCGGAGCCTTCCCCGCGGCGTGCGCATGGGTGCGGGCCTCGGCCTCGGGCACGATCTTGGTGATGCCTTCGCCCTCGACCGCGGTGAATCCCTGCAAGCGCAACGCCGACAGTAGGGTGGGGTAAACCAGATGGCGCGCCACCGGTTGATTGGAAATGATACTGAGGGTGCCCTTCACCTTGGGGTCAAGGAGGAAATTGCGGCCAGTGATTTCCCCCACCGCCTTGATCACCGCATCGATTTCGGCGTTGACGAAATTGAGTGTCACCGGTTCCTCGGCCGCCGCGGCCAGACTCAACCAACCCGCCAGCAGCGCCCCGGACAACCCCTGGCCCAAACGCAAAAATTGCTTCATGAGAGAATGCGCCTCCCCCTTTTTGGCATCCGGCAATCATAGCACGCAGGGCTGCGACGGCCGATTACACCCGGACTACATCCAAACCCTGCGCCGGTCGCATCCAAACCACATCTTTACATCTTCGGGAGCGCGCAATCATGAACGACTTCGGCTTCAACCTCGGCGGTCTCGAGGGCGCGAGCGACACCATGGGCATGGTGCTTGCAATCGTGGCCATCGCCTTCATCTTCGGCACACCGATCGTCATCGTGCTCTCCATCCTCGCCTACAAGCTGCGCCATTCGCGACGCATGCATGAAACGATCTGCCTGCTCGCCGAAAAAGGCCAGCCGATCCCGCCCGAACTCCTGCACCGGGCCGGCACGCCCAATTCCGACCGGCGGCGCGGCATCCTGCTGATTGCCGTGGGCGTCGGGCTGTATCTGTTCCTGATTCTGGAGGACGGCGCCTGGGGCGTGGCGGCCATACCTATTGCCGTTGGGGTCGGCTACCTGATCGCCGCCAAGATCGAGAACAGCCAGCCGCGGCCCTGATGTCGGCGCCCAGCCCGGGCGACGCGGAACTCATCGCCCGCGTCCTGACGCGCCAAGATCGGCACGCCTATGCCGAGCTCGTGCGTCGCAACCAGTCGAACCTGCGGGCGCTGTTGCGCCGGCTCACCCACGGCAACCTGGCGCTGGCCGACGATCTGGCACAAGAGGCCTTCGTCCTGGCCTGGCGCAAACTGCATCTGTTTCGGGGCGAGGCGCGTTTCTCCACTTGGCTCTATCGCATCGGTTACAACTGTTTCCTCGCCCACGCGCGCTCCGCCAAACCCGAAGACCCGCTCGACTCCGACGTTTCTGAATCCGAGGCGGCAGCCTCACACGCGCAGGCCACCGAGCTGCGCATCGACCTCGAACGCGCCCTCGCCCAGCTCACGGAGCCTGAGCGTGCCGCCATTGTCCAGTGCTACTATCAAGACCTCTCCCACGAAGAAGCCGCCTATGTGCTGGAGCTGCCGCTGGGCACGCTCAAGACTCACATCCTGAAAGCCAAGCAGAAGCTCAAGGCCGCGCTCTCTTCCTGGCAACCGGAGAACCTCGCATGAAAACCTCGCCCCCCGAAGACGATTGGCTGGACACCCTGCTACATCGCGACGCCCAGGCGCAAGCGCACCTCGACGACGCCGGCTTCAGCAACCGGGTGATGGAGCATCTTCCCGCCCGCCGCAACCGGCCGGCTGCCTGGGTGCTGCCGCTGGCCACCGCCCTGGGATGCCTCCTGGCCCTGCACAGCCTGGGCGGCGCCGAATACGTCTTCAACGCCATCGCCGCCCTGATCACCGAAGGCGAATTCGGTTCGCGGCAGCTCAGTACCCTGGTGACGGTGGCCGTGCTCTATGCCGTGGCGCTGGGCGGGGCGTGGGGGGAGCGGTAAGGGCGGAGCGGACGGGGACGGATCGCAAAAAAAACGCTGATCATCGCGCCAGTCTTTCCGCCCTTGGCGCACGATGATGAGCCGCGTGCGCCGAGCGCGCAGGCCACAGAGAGCACAGAAGATGCCACGCTCGTGCATCATTTTCGATCTCTTGGGAAACTCGACCACGGCCCTTTTTCTTCGGCCCTTTTTCTTCTTTTTCTTGCTTTTTCTTGCTCCTTTTTTTCCTCTTCCTCCTTCCTTTTTCCCCTCAGGGCCATGATCTTGTCGGCCGTTTGCTCCAGTCAAAAAGCGCGGTGGCGCAACGCTTCGGGGGTGCCGCTGCGCTCCTTGCTGGCGTTGGTTGCTGAAGCAGTTGCCGCGGTGGGCGGCGCGGCGGCGGGCGAAAAAAAACCCCCATTGCTGGGGGTTGCTGCTTAGACCGAGTCCACGCGACGGGGGGGGTGTCGCAGGGACGAACTCAGCCAAGTCTCGGAAAGCTGCTCGGCGCGTCTGGGCTCAGATTGCGGTGCCGGCCGATCCGCCGTTTACTCGCGTGCGTCGATGAAAGAAATCGTATGCCAATCGCATGAGTCGGGCAACGCTGCAACTTGATATTGGTCAAGCAAACGCGGAAAACGGTGCCTCGGAGTCGAAAGGTGGCACCGCTCAGTTCCTGCACACCGGCGAAGGACAAGATCCGGTCATTGAATTTCCCTGACTCCGGCCTCGATTCCGCAGCGCTGGCCCGCCGAGATGGCTTGATGACGGGCGCGCGCTTCTACTATGATCTCGACCGATTGCTGCGCCAGCGCGGTACCGTGCGCCCGGCACTTGCCGCACAAACAAGGAGACCAACATGTCCGCCCGTTTCGATTTGCGCGAAGTTTCCCCCGAGGGCTACGCCGCGATGATCAATCTCGGCGCCAAGGTGCACGCCGGGGGTCTCGATCCGGTGCTGGTGGAGTTGGTGAAAATCCGGGTCTCGCAACTGAACGGCTGCGCCTTTTGCGTCGACTTGCACGTCGGAATGGCCCGCAAGCTGGGCGTGGAACATGGGCGCCTGCACCTCCTTGCGACCTGGCGCGAAGCGCCCTGTTTCAATGCCGTCGAAAGGGCCGCGCTGGACTGGGCCGAAACCCTCACCCGGCTGCCCGAAAGCAGCGTCTCTGACGCCGCGTATGAGCGCACCCGTGAGCACTTCGAGCTCGCCGACCTGGCGACGCTGACGCTGGCGGTCGTCGAAATCAACGCCTGGAACCGACTGATGATGGCCGCGCGCACTCCGCCGATGGGCCGAGCCAATTCCCCGGCGCCCTAAACCGCGCGCCGTGATTGCTGGTCTCTAGATCTGCATGTTCATGATGTCCTGATACGCCTGCACCACCTTGTTGCGGAACTGCAAGGTGGCCTGGAAGGAGATCTGCGCCTTCTGGGTGGTGATCATGACTTCATGCAGATTGGTGTTCTTGGGGTCGAGTTCGAAGAGGCGGGTGGCCTCGGTCGCTTTGACTTGCAGGCTGTTGACTTGGTCGAGGCTGGTTTTCAAGGCGCTGGCGAAGTCGCTGGGGGCGGCCGCTGGAGCTTGCGCCACGAGCTTGGGCGCGGCATTGCCAGACACCCCGCCCTGCATGCGCGCTTGAGCGGCGCGCAGTTGCTCGAGAATGCGCTCGATCCCGGCAGGATCGACGCCTACGCGGTTCATGCCAGTGCCCTCGCCGCGGTGCCGTGGGCGGCATCGGGGTCGATGCCTTCACGCCGATATTGCTGCAAGCGGTAGCGCAGGGTGCGCTCGGAGATACCCAGCCGCGCCACCGCTTGCTTGCGCGAGCCCTTGACGGCGGCCAGGGTGGAGAGAATCAGCGCCCGCTCCGCGCCCTTGAGGTCGCCGCCCAGCCATTCTCCCGGGGCAGTCATGGCATCGACTCGGTCCATCGCTTCGGCGCGCGAGCGCAGGCCTAGATGCCGAGCCGTGATGATCTCCCCTTCGCACAGCACCAAAGCACGCTGCACTGCGTTTTCCAGCTCGCGGACATTGCCCGGCCAAGCCTGTTCGACAAGCAGGCGCTCGGCCTCCGGGGTGAAGGCCGGAGGCGCCCGGCGCAGCGCGGCGGCATGGCGCTCGAGCAGGCTGCGCGCCAGCGGCAGCAGGTCGGCCGGACGCTCGCTCAGCGGCGCCAGGGCGATGGGAAAGACGTTGATGCGGTAGTAGAGATCCTCGCGGAAGGCGCCTTGCGCCACTTGTTGCGCAAGATCGCGATTGCTGGTGGCGATGATCCGGGCATCCAGCGCGACCGCCTCGTGGCCGCCGACCCGCTCCACCACTTTTTCCTGCAAGACGCGCAGGAGCTTGGCCTGGAGTGCCAGGGGCAATTCGGAGATTTCGTCCAGCAGCAGGGTGCCGCCGGCGGCAAGTTCGAACTTGCCGGTCTGGCAGCGTTGCGCCCCGGTAAAAGCGCCTTTTTCATGCCCAAAAAGGGTGGTCTCCAGTAGCGTGTCGGGGATGGCGGCGCAGTTCACCGCTACCAAAGGGCCATTGCGCCGGGCCGACAGGGCGTGGATGTAGCGCGCCAGGACTTCCTTGCCCACTCCGCTGGGCCCGGTGAGCAATACCGAAACCTCGCACCCGGCAACTTTGCGGGCCAACTCCAGGGCCTCGCGGCTGCGCCGGTCAACCGCGACCAGGCCCAAGCCCAGGGCGGTTTCCCGGTCGCTTTGGCGGTTCGTTGCGGTCCAACTCGTGCCCATACTTTTTCGTCCTTCTCTCGGCTCCCTGGCCGCGGCGCCGGCCGGGGTCTTCGGGGATGGTGGCAGCTTATCGCCGCGAACCAAATTCCAGGGCTCGATTAAGGGCGGATTTCCGCGCCTTATCGCGGTTTTGCCTGGCCCAGGCGGGAGGAATAATCCTCCCATCCCAGAAAAGGCTTGCCCAAAGCAAAACCCCTGTGCCATGGCCGAAACCGCGCAACAACCGCTAACCGTGTTCACCGCCCTGCCGGCGAACCAGAAGATCGGCGTGATGGTCGTGGCCGCTGCCTTCATCGCGCTCTTGATCGGCGCCTGGATGTGGTCGCAGTCACCCGACTACCGGGTGCTCTACGGCAACGTCTCCGACCGCGACGGCGGCAGCATCATCGCCGCACTGCAACAGATGAACGTGCCCTACAAGTTCTCCGAAGGCGGCGGCGCCGTGATGGTGCCCGCCAGCCGCGTCCATGAGGCGCGTCTGAAGCTCGCCGCGCAAGGCCTCCCCAAGGGCGGCCAGGTGGGTTTCGAGCTGATGGAAGGGCAGAAATTCGGCACCAGCCAATTCCTCGAACAGATCAACTACCAGCGCGCCCTCGAAGGCGAACTGGCGCGCAGTATTCAGGTACTCTCCGCAGTTGCGGCGGCGCGCGTACATCTGGCGCTGACCAAGCCTTCGCCTTTCCTGCGCGAACAACACAAAGCCAGCGCCTCGGTGCTGCTGAACCTGCACCCCGGCCGCAGCCTCGATGGCCAGCAGGTTGCCGCGATCGTCACGCTGGTGGCCACCAGCGTGCCCGAGCTCGACGCCAAGAGCGTGACCGTGGTGGACCAGAACGGCAGCCTGCTGTCGCAGAACGGCAATGCGCCCACGCCCACGCTGGACCCGAACCAGTTGAAATACGTGCAGGAAATCGAAGCCAATCTGGCGCGGCGCATCGAGTCCATCGTCACCCCCATCACCGGGCCCGGCAACGTCAAAGCCACGGTGACCGCGGCGGTTGATTTTTCCGCGGTCGAGCAGGCCGAGGAAACCTACAAGCCCAATCCGCAGCCGGCCAACTCGGCCATCCGCAGCCAGCAAACCAGCGAAGCGATCAACGGCGCGACCGGCCAGGCCGGCGGCGTGCCGGGGGCGCTGTCCAACCAGCCGCCCGGCACGGCCAGCGCGCCCATCAACGCGCCCGCCGGTGCCGCCCCCAGCGTGGCCGGCGGCGCGGCTGCCCCGGGCGCGAGCTCGCGGCGCGACGCCACCATCAACTACGAAGTCGACAAGAGCATCCGCCATGTGAAGAACCAGGTCGGCACGATCAAGCGCCTGTCGGTGGCGGTGGTGCTGAATCACCTGAAGCAGACCGACAACGAAGGCAAGGTCACCACCCAGCCCTTGCCCAAGGAAGAACTCGAGAAGATCAACAACCTGGTCCGGGAAGCGATCGGTTTCGACAAGGATCGTGGCGACAGCCTCAACGTCGTGAACAGCCCCTTCAACGCGGGCGAGAAGGAAGTCCTGCCCGAAGCGCCGTTCTGGAAATCGTCCTCGCTCTGGAACACAATCATGGAAATCGGCAAGAACCTCCTGATCGCGGGTGTGCTGGCCTATTTGGTGTTGGGCGTACTGCGGCCCTATCTGCGCAATCTGATGACGCCTCCGGCAGCGGCCGCCACCGAACTCGCCGCAGCCGGCGCGGGCGAAGGCACCGTAAGTATCGGTTCGCCGGCCGCGCAGTCGGCCGTGGCGGCCTACGAACAGCGGCTGGAGGCGGCCCGCCAGCTCGCGGCGGCCGACCCCAAGCTGGTGGCCAACGTGGTGCGTGGCTGGGTGAGCGGCGGCAATGAGTGACGAAGGTATCCAGAAGGCCGCGATTCTGCTGCTCTCCCTGGGTGAGAACGAGGCGGCGGAAATCCTGCGCCATCTCAACCCGCGCGAGGTACAGAAGCTCGGCGCGGCCATGGCGGAAATGAAATCGGTGCCGCGCGACCGGATCGAAACCGTGCTGGGCGAATTCGAGAGTCAGGCGCTGCAATCGACCACCTTGGGAGTCGCCTCGGAGGAGTACATCCGCAACGTCATGACCAAGGCGCTGGGTGACGATAAGGCCGCGCAAGTGGTGGACCGCATTTTGCACGGCGGCGATACCGCCGGCATCGAGGGCCTGAAGTGGATGGATTCCGGTTCAATCGCCGAATTGGTGCGCAACGAGCATCCTCAGATCATTGCCACCATCGTGGTGCATCTGGATCGCGATCAGGCCAGCGAGGTCTTGGGCCATCTTACGGAGCGCCTGCGCAATGACGTGATTCTGCGCATCGCAACTCTGGACGGCGTGCAACCTTCGGCCTTGAAGGAACTGAACGAAGTGATGACGCGGCTCTTGAGCGGCTCGACCAACACCATCAAGAAGACCGCCCTGGGCGGCGTGCGCACCGCCGCCGAAATCCTCAACTACATGAGCGGCAATGTCGAGCAGAGCGTGGTCGATGCGGTCAAGGAATACGATCCCGATCTCGCTCAGAAAATCCTCGACCAGATGTTCACCTTCGACAATCTCATGGATCTCGACGACCGCGCCATCCAGACGGTGTTGCGCGAGGTGCAGTCCGAATCGCTGATCCTCGCCCTCAAAGGCGCCAGCGAGGATCTCAAGAACAAGATCTTCAAGAACATGTCCACCCGCGCCGCCGAAATGCTGCGCGATGATCTCGAATCCAAGGGTCCGGTGCGGGTTTCGGAAGTCGAGGGCCAACAGAAGGAAATCCTCAAGATCGTGCGCCGCCTCGGCGACGAAGGTCAAATCATGCTCGGCGGCAAGTCGGAAGAGGCCTTCGTATGAGCGCCCACGCCGGGCCGTCCCAAGGGGGCGCAAGCCAAGCTCCGGAGTGGGCGCAGCCCACGAACCGCAATCACCCCCTTCCGCCGGAAGGGGGACGGGGGGAAGGTACCCCCAGGTGCGCCCACGCCGGGCCGTCCCAAGGGGGCGCAAGCCAAGCTCCGGAGTGGGCGCAGCCCACGAACCGCAATCACCCCCTTCCGCCGGAAAGGGGCGGGAGGAAGGGGCAGCGATGAGCGCGCGCGCCATCATCCCCAAAGAACAGCTCACCGCCTACGAGCGCTGGGAGCTGCTGGACTTCAGCGCCGGGGGCAAACCGCGGGTGCGCCAGGATGCGCTGCCCACTGTGGCCGCCATCGAGCAGCTCCAGGCCCAGGCGCGGGATGAGGGTTTCGCCGCCGGCCGCAAGGATGGCTACGCCGCTGGCCTGGGCCGGGCCGCCGCCGAAGCACAGGCCTTGAGCGCCTTGCTCCAACCGCTGGCCGATTCCTTGCGCCAACTCGATGAAGAAGTCGCTCAGCAGGTGCTCACTTTGGCGCTGCATGTCGCCCGCGAAGTGCTGCGCGGTTCCTTGCGCGCCGATCCGGAGCTGATGCTGCCGGCGGTGCGCGAAGCGATCCGCAATTTCGACAGCTACAACCAGCATCCTCAGCTCATCCTCAATCCCGCCGACGCGGAACTGGTGCGCGCCCATCTGGCCGACCAGTTGCAACACGGTGGTTGGCGCCTGCGCGAAGACCCGCTGGTCGAACGCGGCGGCTGCCGGGTCGAAACCAACACCGCCGAAGTCGATGCCACGCTGAGCACGCGCTGGCAAAGGGTGGTGGCGACCCTGGGCCAGGATCTCGCCTGGACGGAGGGCTGATCGTGGCCTACAGCCAGGTCTGGAACCAGTTTCTGGGCGACTGCGCCGAGCAGGTGGCGCAGGCGCAGCCCTTGCAGATGAGCGGCCACCTCACCCGGGTCGCCGGGCTGGTGATGGAAGGTTCGGGCTTGCGCGTACCGGTAGGCAGTTCGTGCTTGGTGGAACTGCCGGGCGGCAACCAGATCGAGGCCGAGGTGGTCGGCTTCAGCGGCGAACGCCTCTACCTCATGCCGGCCCACGATGTCTATGGCCTCGCTCCCGGTGCCCGCATCACCGCGCTCGACCGTCCGCTGAGTCTGCCGCGCCTGGGCAACAACCGCGCTCCCAAGCGCCGCGCCATCGACCGTGCCAAGCACCTGCCGGTGGGAGACTGCCTGCTGGGCCGGGTGCTGGATGGCGCCGGTCGCCCGCTCGACGGCGCCGGAGTGATCCCCAGCGATCTGACCGCGCCCTTGCAAAGTAGGCCCTACAATCCCTTGCAGCGCGCCCCCATCGATCAGGTGCTCGACACCGGGGTGCGCGCCATCAACGCCATGCTCACCGTCGGGCGCGGCCAGCGCATGGGCCTCTTCGCCGGCAGCGGCGTGGGCAAGAGCGTACTGCTGGGCATGATGGCCAAGTACACCAACGCCGATGTTTCGGTGGTCGGCCTGATCGGCGAACGCGGCCGCGAAGTCAAGGAATTCATCGAACACATCCTCGGCCCCTCGGGCATGGCGCGCTCGGTGGTGGTGGCCGCGCCCGCCGACACATCGCCCCTGATGCGCTTGCAAGGCGCGGCGTACGCTACCACCGTGGCCGAGTATTTCCGTGATCAGGGCAAGAACGTGCTGCTGATCATGGATTCGCTCACCCGCTACGCCATGGCGCAGCGCGAGATCGCCCTGGCGATCGGCGAACCGCCGGCCACCAAGGGTTATCCGCCCTCGGTCTTCGCCCGCCTGCCGCAACTGGTGGAGCGCGCCGGCAACGGCATGCCCGGCGGCGGCTCGATCACCGCCTTCTACACCGTACTCACCGAAGGTGACGACCAGCAAGACCCCATCGCCGACGCCGCGCGCGCCATTCTCGACGGCCATATCGTGCTTTCGCGGCGCCTTGCCGAACAGGGCCACTACCCGGCGATCGACATCGAAGCTTCGATTAGCCGCGCCATGAACAATCTGGTGGATGCCGATCATGTCAACGTGGTGCGACATTTCAAGCAGCTCTACTCGCGCTACCAGCGTTCCCTCGATCTCATTTCGGTGGGAGCGGTGGTGCCGGGCAACGACCCGATGCTCGATCAGGCGATCGCGCTCTATCCGGCGATGGCCAGCTTCCTGCAGCAGGACATGAACGAGCACAAGCGTTTTCACGAGAGTCTGGGCGACCTGGTGTCGGTGTTTCAGTCCGATGCTCTGGCGATGTGATTCGAGATGCACGCACCACACAACCTTCAAGAACATGGGAAACACCAGGCGCGGCCGCCACGCGCGCCTTATTGAAACGCGGAGACCACGATGAGCAAGCCCTTTACCCTGCAACCCCTACTCGATCTCGCCCAGGTCAAGAACGACCACGCGGTAAGGCGGCTGGCGGACATCCAGAACCTGGCCAAGTCCGCCGACGAGCGTCTGACGCTGCTCTTGCAGTACCGCGAGGAATACCAGACCCGGTTCCGCGATGCCGTGCGCCAGGGACTGGACAGCAACGGTTGGCGCAACTTCCATCAATTCATGGACCAGCTCGATGCGGCAGTGGCGCAGCAGCGGCTGATCGTGGCCCAGACCCAAGACCGCATTCACCTCGCCAAGCGCGAGTGGCAGGACAAGCGCCGCGAACTCAAGTCCTACGGCGCGCTGGCGGAACGCCATGTCAAGGCTGAACAGCAGGCGACGCAAAAACGCGAGCAGAAGGAATTCGACGCTTTGGCCACCTCCACCTGGCTGCGCACCCGCCAGGCCATTTGATTCGCACCTCGGGGAACATCATGAGCCGTCTTGCCGATCTTCTCACCAACAGCGTCGCGCCGAGCAATGCCAACCCAGGTCTTTTGAACGCCGCCGCCAACTTCTCCGCCAGTCGCGCAGCAGCGGCCGGAATCGACTTCCAGGCGCTCTTCGCCCAAGAGCTGGCCCTGCAACAGGGGCCGGAGGGCGGCTTGCCGACACCTGCGCTCCAGGGCGCGCCGGGCGAGCAGCAGCAGGATGGCGAGCGCGGCGAGACCAAGTCTTTCGAAGCCGCCCCCAACGCCGCGGAACTGCTGAACTGGCTGCCGCTGGCGGCGACTCCGGCCAATGCCGCGTCGCCCGCGGCACCGCAGGGCGCCGAAGCGCTTGCCGCGGGCGCGAGGGCGCTGGCGCGCAGTACCAGCACAGCACTCGCGGTCAAGGCGGAGCACGTCGCGCCCCAAGGAAATGCGCCGCTGGCCGGCCTCACCGGGGCCGCCACCGCGCTGCCGCCGGAACCTTCCACTGGGCGCAACGCCTTGTCCGCGAACACCGCTGACACCCAGGAACTCGCCGCGCCGTCAGCACGCGCCACCGCCCCGGGCGCCACCGCCTTCGATCTCAAGCTGGCGCAGGCCCTACCCAACACTTCCGCCAAAGATCCCCAGCCGCTTCAGGTGGCACCTTCGCTGGCCGCCGCGCCAGGGGCGGCCAGCACCCTCACGGCGGCCGCGCCGACCGCGGTGCAGGCACCTTTCGGCGCGGCCGCGTGGAGCGAGGAATTCACCCAGCAAGTGGTTTTGATCAGCAAGCAGGAATTGAGCACCGCCCAGTTGCGCCTCAACCCGCCGCAACTGGGGCCGATCGAAGTCAGCGTGACGATCCGGAACGACCAGGCCGAAGCCAGCTTCGCCGCCGCTAGCGCACCCGTGCGCGAGGCCATAGAGGCATCGATTCCGCGCCTGCGCGAAATGTTCGCCGAAGCCGGCATCACCTTGGGCAATGCCTTCGTCTCCCAGGACCTGGGGCAAACCCGCCAGGCCTTCTCCCAGGACCAGGGCGGCAGCAACCCCGGCGAATCGCGCGGCCAAGACAAGGCGGCGCAGCCCACTGGCGAGGTGATCAACGTACAGCGGCGGCAGCGCCTCGGGCTGGTCGATACTTTCGCTTGAGCGGCGGCCACCCATGCGCGACGGATCGGCAAAGTAGCCGGTAATCGTCCGGCTTTTCGATGCATGCACAAATTCATCCGCGGCACATAATTTCCAACAGGCGTTAGAGGCGAGGACAGCATGGCGAAAGCACCCGAGAAGGCACCGGCGAAAGAAGAGGCGGCGGAAGCGGCACCGCCCAAGAAAGGCAAGGGCAAACTGATCATCATCGTGGTCGTGCTGGTGCTTTTGGCGGGCGGCGGCGCGGCCTGGTTCTTCATGGCCGGTAACGGCGACCCCAAGGAGAAGAAAGTCGCCGCGCCCAAGCCTCCGGTCTACTTTCCGATCGAACAGTTCACCGTGAACCTGCAACCCGAGGGCGAAGAGCAGTACCTGCAAGTTGCGATGACGCTCAAAGTTGCCGATAGCAAAGTCACCGAGCACTTGAAGCTGCACGACCCGGAACTGCGCAACCGTTTCCTGATGATCCTCACCAACAAGGCGCCTTCCCAACTCAACAACGTGGAAGGCAAGCGCCAGTTGGCCAACGAACTGGTGCAGGCGGCCCGGCGCCCCTTTGTCGAGGGGCAAGCGGAACAGGACGTGCTGGACGTGCATTTCACCGCGTTCATCATTCAATAGGCGGCCATGGCCAAGGACTTTCTCTCCCAGGACGAGGTTGACGCCCTACTGCGTGGCGTCACCGGCGAGGTCGACGAAGTCGTTCAGCAGGACGACGGCTCCGGCATACGTCCCTACAACCTCGCCACCCAGGAGCGCATCGTCCGTGGGCGCATGCCCACACTGGAAATCATCAACGAGCGTTTCGCGCGGCTCTTGCGCATCGGCTTGTTCAATCTCATCCGTCGCACCGCGGAAATCTCCGTCGGTCCGGTGCGGGTGCTGAAATACAGCGAATTCGTGCGCAACCTGGTGGTGCCCACCAACCTGAATCTGGTGCAGGCCAAACCGCTGCGCGGCACCGGCCTGTTCATTTTCGATCCCAACCTGGTGTTCCTGTTCGTCGACAACATGTTCGGCGGCGACGGGCGCTTTCATACCCGCGTCGAAGGCCGCGATTTCACTCAGGTGGAGCAGCGCATCATCCAGCGCATGCTGGGTGTGGCGTTCGAGGAATACCAAAAATCCTGGGCGCCGGTCTACCCGCTGAAGTTCGAATACGTGCGCTCGGAAATGAACACTCAATTCGCCAACATCGCCACGCCCAATGAAATCGTCGTGGCCACCACCTTCACCATCGAACTGGAGGCGACGGGCGGTGAGTTCCATATCTGCCTGCCCTACTCGCTGCTCGAGCCGATCCGCGACCTGATCTACAGCACCATGCAGGCCGACCACATGGAAGCCGACCGGCGCTGGATCACGCTTCTGCGCTCGCAGGTGCAACTGGCGGAAGTGGAACTGGTAGCCACCATCAGCGAATTCACGCTCAACATCTCCGACCTGGTGGCGATGAAAGTCGGCGATGTCATTCCCTGCGAGCTCAAGGACCGGGTCTTGGCCGAAGTCGATGGCGTGCCCGTGCTCGATTGCCGCTACGGTATTTGCAACGGGCGCTACGCCCTCAAGGTGGACCGGCTGGTGAACCCCGCGAGCCTGTCCCCCGATCCCGGAGATCACCATGGCTGACCCGAGCACTGAAATCAGCGACGACGACTGGGCCGCCGCAATGGCTGAACAGACCACCACCGAGGCCAAGTCGGCCATCGCCGCGGCGCCGGCAGCCTTCCAGGAGTTCGCCCCGGTGCCCACCAGCGGCGAGCCCAAGCACGACCTGGACATGATTCTGGACATCCCGGTGCAACTGACGGTGGAATTGGGACGGACCAAAACGCCGATCAAGAACCTGCTGCAACTCGCTCAGGGCTCGGTGATCGAACTCGACGGCCTGGCCGGTGAGCCCATGGATGTGCTGGTCAACGGCTGCCTGATCGCCCAGGGCGAGGTGGTGGTGGTGAACGACAAGTTCGGCATCCGCCTCACCGACATCATCACGCCCTCGGAACGCTTGCGCAAGCTGAAAAAATGATTCGCCTTGCCGCCTTTCTGGCGAGCGTTCCAGCGCTGGGCCACGCCGCCGATAATGCCGCCCCGGTGCTCGATCTGGCGGCGGTCTTGCAGATGATCGCCAGTCTGGCGCTGGTGCTTGGCGTTATCGTCGCCCTGGCTTGGCTGCTGCGGCGCATCGGCAGCGGCCCGGTCGGCAACGCCGGCTTGCTGCGCGTGATCAGCAGCACCGCCATTGGCCAGAAGGAACGCGTGGTGGTGGTCGAAATCTCCGACCTTTGGCTGGTGCTGGGCGTCGCACCCGGCCAGGTGTCGGCGCTCTATACCCTGCCCCGGCAGGAAGGCGCGCCAGCCCCCGCCGGACCCACGCCCGCGTCATTCGCGCAGTGGATGCAGCGCGCGCTGGGAAAGCAGGGGCGCCCCAATGCCTGACACGCTGGCGCGCTCACCCGCGCACCGGAGCCGGGGGGCTTCGCCGGGCACCTTGCCGCCTGCCACGGCGGAGGCAATGCACCAGCAGGCCTTGCGCCCCGACGCCAGCCCCCTGACGCGGACCAGACGGGTGCCCGCCGCACGACTCTGCCGAGGCGGCCGGGAACTCTGGCTGGGCGTCGCCCTGCCCTTGGCGCTAGGCCTGATCGCACTGCCCGCCTTGGCACAGAGCGGTGGCGTTCCCGCCTTCACCAGCACCCCCGCGCCCGGCGGTGGACAAACCTACACGCTGTCGATCCAGACTCTGCTCTTCTTTACCGTCCTGTCGTTTCTGCCGGCGGTGATCCTGATGATGACCAGCTTCACCCGCATCATCATCGTGCTCTCGCTGCTGCGCCACGCCCTGGGCACGCAGAGCTCGCCACCCAATCAGGTGCTACTGGGCCTGGCTCTGTTCCTCACATTGTTCATCATGGCGCCGGTGGCCGACAAGATCTACAGCGAGGCCTACCTGCCCTTCTCCGAAAGTCGCATCACCCAGGCCGAGGCGCTCGACCGCGCGGCGGCGCCGCTCAAAGGCTTCATGCTGAAGCAGACGCGGGAGTCCGATCTCGCGCTCTTTCTCAAAATTTCGCGCAGTGACGCCGTGGCCGAGGCCAAGGAAGTGCCGCTCAGGGTGCTCATTCCGGCTTTCGTTACCAGCGAACTGAAGACCGCCTTCCAGATCGGCTTCATCGTCTTCATACCGTTCCTGATCATCGACATGGTGGTGGCCAGCGTACTGATGTCCATGGGCATGATGATGGTGTCGCCGGTGATCGTTTCGCTCCCGTTCAAGATCATCCTGTTCGTGCTGGTGGACGGCTGGCATCTGCTGGTCAGCTCCCTGGTGCAGAGTTTCGGCACATGAGTGCCATCGCCCGGCCGTCCACCAGCAAGCCAGCGGCTTGCGCAGAACCGCCTAAAGGCGGGTCCGGCCGAGGGCCGGATGCGGCGAAGCCGCACAAAGGTGGCGCAAGACAGACCCCGGAGCGGGCGCAGCCCGCGAACCGTACTCACCCCCTCCCTCGGGGAGGGGGCGGGAGGAGGCTTACACCATGACCGCTGACACCGTGATGAGCCTGGGCGCCCAGGCCCTGCAAATGACCCTCCTCTTGGCCGCGCCACTGTTGATCGCCGCCCTGGCTACCGGTCTGGTGGTGAGCATTTTCCAGGCGGCCACCCAGATCAACGAAATGACCCTTTCCTTCATCCCCAAGCTGGTGGCGATCTTCGCCACCATGGTCATCGCCGGCCCATGGATGCTGGCGTTACTGGTGGACTACATGCGGCGCTTGTTCGAGTCCATTCCCAACTTGATCGGCTAGGCCGCGCCTCGTCCACCGGCCCTGGGGGCGATCGCCAGAACCATGATTACCCTCACCACGGCGCAACTCGAAGCCTGGCTCGGCGCTTTTCTGTTTCCGCTGATGCGCATTCTGGCGGTATTTTCGGTCGCGCCCATCCTGGGCAACGCCGGGGTGCCGGGGCGGGTGCGCATCGGGCTGGCCGTGCTCATCACTTTGATGGTGGCGCCGGGTCTGCCGGCTTTGCCGCAAGTCAATCCGGGCGCCGGGCTGGGGCTCGCCATCATCGCCGAGCAGATCATCATCGGCCTGGCCATCGGCTTCGCCATGCGGCTGATCTTCGCCGCCATCGATCTGGCCGGAGCGCTGATCGATCTGCAAATGGGCCTGGGCTTCGCCGCCTACTACGACCCGCAAATGCCCAGCAGCAGCACACTCACCAGCCAGCTTTTCGGCATTCTCGCGACGCTTATTTTCCTGGCGCTCAACGGCCACTTGTTGCTGGTGAGCGTGATGATCGAGAGCTTCAACTGGCTGCCCATCGCCGCGGCTCCGTCCGGCGCGGGCATGCTCGAAACCCTGGTGGCGCAAGGCGCGCGGGTGTTCGCGGTGGCGGTACTGATCGCCTTGCCGATGATCGCCGCCATGCTCATCACCAACCTCACCTTTGGTGTGCTCACCCGCGCCGCGCCGCAACTGAACGTCATCGCCATCGGCTTTCCGCTCACCGTGAGCGTCGGTCTGATCGTGCTGGTGCTGACCTTGCCCACAGTCGGCAACCTGATGTCTCGCCTGCTGATCGATTGGGTGGGAGTCTTGCCGGGGATCTTTGGCGCGCGCTAGTTGCAAGAGACTAGTTTCTTGATACTAGTCTCTTGATACTAGTCTCTTGATACTAGTCTCTTGATCCTAGTTTCTTGATCCTAGTTTCTTGATACTAGTTTCTTGATCTCAGATGTAGTCGAACAGCTTGTTGCTCACGACTTTGATGAATGACTTCTGCGCGGCTTCGAGGAAGGCTTGCTGACGAGTGAGGCGGGATATGGCCTCGGCGTAATCCACATCTTGCAGTTCGGAGAGTTGCTGCTTGAACTGGATGTCGATTGCTTCGCCGGTGTCGTCCAGGGAGTCGACTTCATTGAGTTTGGCGCCGGTGTCGGCGCGGTATTTCAAGACGTTGTCCAGAGCCTGGTCGAAGTTGGCGATGCCGCGGCCCAGGGCATTGGCCAGCGGCGCCGCAAAGGTCGGGCTGGCGGCGGGTGTTTGCAGCGCGGTAATGAGATCGGAAATGGTGGTGAACAGGCTCTGATTGGCGCTGGGCGTCAGCGTGAACTGGTCGCCGTTGGCCGGGGCGCCTTCGATCTGCACCTGCATGCCGTCCACGGTGATGGCGGCATTGGGCGTGAAAGGGTTGCCGGCGGAGATGGTCGTCGCGGTCGTGGTGTTGATCAGGTCGTAGGTCGTGACTCCGGCGGCGACGGTGAAAACGATGGCGTAGTTCTGCCCGGTGAGCAAGCTGGCATTGACCACCGATCCTTGATTGATGATACCGGTACCGGTATTGGCGCCCGCCGCCGCGGTCTGGAACACGCCATTGCCGTTGCGGATGCGCTCGAAGACATCGCGCCCCGAGGCGGTGACGCCCATCTGGCGCGAGGCGGCGACTTGCAGGGCGAGCGCGCCGTCGTCGCCGTTGTAGCTGACGCTGCCACCGGTTGGCACAAACGGCTGGGTGCCAACCTGAAAGCCGGAGAACATGTAGTTGCCCGAACCGTCACGACTGTTGGCCAAGCCCAGCAGTTCATTGAAGCGGCCCTGCATGGCCGTGGCCAAGCTCTGGCGGTCAGCGGTGCTGAGCACGCCATCACCGGCCTCGAGGGCCATGCTGCGCAGGTCCTGAATGACGTTGCCCACGGAATCGAGCACTGAATCGACCAAACCCAGCGAGGTCTTGGCGGCATCGCGGTTGTTGCCGAATTGTAGGTTCATGGCCTCGCTCTGGCTCACCACCAATGCGCGCGCCGCTGCCACCGGATCGTCGGAAGGCACGGTGATGCGCCGCCCGGTGGACACCTGCTGTTGGGTCTTGAGCAGCGCGGATTGCTGGTCGAGCATGGCGCGCGTGCCCACGTCGTAGAAGTTCATGGTGCTGATGCGCATGGCTTCAGCCTCCAATGTCGAGAATGGACTGGAAGAGCGAAGCGGCGATCTGCAAGACCTTGCCCGCCGCCTGATAGGACTGCTGGTAGCGGATGAGGTTGGCCGCTTCCTCGTCGAGATTGACGCCAGCGAGTGACTGCTGCGTCGCCTCGGTCTGCTGGATCACCGAGTCCTGCGCACTCACGCTGACTTGCAGTTCGCGCGTCTTGTTGCCGATTTCGCTCACCAGTTGCGCATAGGCGTCTTGAATACTGGCGGTGCCGTTGGCCAGCAAGGCGCTGGTCTGCAAGCCCGCCAGGGCTAGGGCGTTGCGGTTGTCGCCGGTGCCGCTGGTATTCGGGCCGATGGTGAAGACGTCGCCGATGGCAGGCGTACCGCTGATCTGAATGGTCCAGCCGTTGTAGGTGATGTTGCCGCCCGAGGTGTAGGCCACGCCGACCGGGTTGCCGGTGCCGGTGCCCACCACATTGAAGGTGGTGGCGCTGGTGAAGGTAATGCTGACCGGCTGAGTGAGGTTGGCGTTGGGCGGCGGCGGCGGGTTGACGCTGCCGGGTGTGACCGTCGCTCGGCCGGTGTTGGCCAGCGCCGCCGAGGCGCGGATCGGCGCGGCCGCGGCGATGCGCGCGGTGTCGTTGATCAGCACGTTGAAGTCGCGGGCGCCGTTGATGGTGGGCTGGATGAGAAAACGGTCGCCCGCCGCCGGAGCGCCGGAGGTGAGTGAAAACACCACGCCATCGACGGTCTGCGGCAAGGTCGCAAAGGTTTGCGAGTTGCCGTCGGAGGTGCGGATCAGCGTGTAGTTGGCGCCGTCGTAGCTCAACTGGTAGCTGCTGGTGGTGAGCGCGGACACCGAGCCGAGGCTCGCGCCGATCACCGCGGTGCCGATGTTGTCGGTGTCCGCGGCCACGGCCGGACTGCCGACGTTGAAGAAGTTGCCGCCCAGGGCGCCGGTGAGATCCTGCCCGAGCCGGTGCTGATCATTGAACGATTGCGCCAAGCCGATGGCCACGCGGCCCAGCGCGGCCTGGCCTGCGTCGAGCGAATTGGCGCGAAAGGCGATCAACCCGCCCAGGTTGCCGCCGGTGAGGCTGCTCTCGGCCAGTTCCACCTGCGTACTGCCCAGTTGATAGGCCACCACGGTGCGCCCGGGCTGAGCGGTGGAATCGGTCGCCACCAGCTTGGAGACCTCATTGCCGACCACCAGCGATTGACCGGTGCCGATGAAAAGATTGTAGGCACCATCGCTTTGCTTCACCACGGTGGTGCGAATCTGCTGATTGAGTTCCGAGACCAACTGGTCGCGCTGATCCAGGAGGTCGTTCGGCGGTTGCCCCTCGCCGGCCCCGCCCAGCAAGACGATCCGGTCATTGAGCTCGGCGATTTGCGCGGCATAGGTGTTGATCGCGGTAACGCTGGCATCGATCTGGGTGTTGATGCCGGCGCGCACAGAATCGAAGCGTGCGTTGACCGCCTGGAAGCGGGCCGCCAGCGATTGCGCCGTGGACAGGAGCGCCTGGCGCGAAGGCACCGAGGCGGGATTGGTGGCGACATCCTGCAGGCCGCGGAAGAATTCCTGCATCGCCGGCGAAACCCCCGCCGAGCTGTCGGCAAGCACATTGTCGATCTGCGCGATTTCGGACAGGTAGCGATTGAACTGCGCGCCTTGCGAACGAACTTCGACCAACTGGTTTTGCAGAAACTGGTCGTACTGCCGCTTGACCGTCTGCACCTCGGCGCCCTGGCCGATGAAGCCGGCGCCGGATTGCATCGGCGTGGCGGCGCGCTGCACCGCGGTCTGCCGGTGGTACCCCGGCGTCGCCGCGTTGGTGATGTTGTGGCTGGTGGTGGCCAGGCCAATCTGGGCGGCATTGAGGCCGCTGACACCGATACCGAATAGTCCGCTCATCTTGCCCTGCCCGCGCGGTTCGCGCCCTTCACATGCCTGGATAGTTCAATAACGGCCGCCTGCCCGGTTTATTGAGCGCCGGCCGTCGCCTCATTCCCCCCGTCGGTTTCCTCAACCCGCCGCACCATACCGGTTCACCAGCGTATCGATGGTGCGGGCCAGCTTCTTAGCGTATTGCGGATCAGTGGCATAGCCCGCTTTCTGCAAGCCCTGAGCGAAGCCCGCGACCTCGCCGAGCTGGTCCATCACCGCGGCGTAGCGCGGGTTTTCCGTGAGCAGCCGAGCGTAGTCGGCGAAGGCCTCGGCATACGAGCCATAGGCGCGAAACTTCTCCACCACCTTCTTCGCCTCGCCCTTGCTCCACTCGGTGGTCGTGGCTTCCACCACTTTGCCGGTCCAGCCCTTGCCCGCCTTGATGCCGAAAAGGTTGTAGCTTTGCTCACCGCCAGGGCCGACGATCTCCCGTCGCCCCCAACCGGTTTCCAGGGCCGCCTGGCCGAGCATGAAGAAGGCCGGCACCTTGGCCACCTGGCTCGCCGCCACGGCGTGCGGGAGCAACTTTTCGGTAAAACTGTCGATCACCTTGCCGACGCTGGCGCGCGCCTGCTCGAACAGGCCCGGAACCGAGAGGCCGGGCGCCGCGCCGTTCGGCTTGGTGGGGGCCGCGACCAGCGTTGCACCGGTGTCACCGGCGGCCTGGCGCAGCGCCGCCGGCACCAGGGCGGCACCCTCCAGCGACGGTGTCTGGGCCGCTCCCAGAGCGCGGGATTGGTGCTGCAACTGCCGCACCATCACCTCGGCCAGGCCGATGCCCCGACTCGCCATGCTTTGCGCCACCTGGCTGTCGAGCATGGAAGTGTAGAACTGGGTCTCGTTGGAATCGAGCATGCCGCTCTTGGGCAATGTGGCGCGCATGCTTTTCAGCAGCATGTCCACGAACACCGCCTCGAATTGCTGGGCCGCTGATTTGAGCGCTCGCTGCGGATCGCTCGCTGCCTGGGTCTTCAGCCGCGAAAGCGCCTGCGCATCGAGGGCGAAGGTGCTGCTCGCGTCGACTTTGCCCGGTATGGCCATGCTTGCACCCGCGCTCAGATCACTTCGAGCTCGGCGCGCAAGGCTCCCGCCGCCTTGATCGCTTGCAAGATCGCCAGGAGGTCCTGGGGGGTCGCGCCGATGGCGTTGAGGGCTTTCACCACCTCGCCGAGCGAGGCGCCGCCGAGCATGACGATTTCGCCTTTGTCGGCGCGAATCTCGACCTGGGAGCTCTGCGTTTGCACGGTCTGGCCGCCCGCCAATGGATTGGGCTGGGAGATCACCGGTTGGTTGGAGATGATCACCGAAAGGTTGCCATGCGCCACCGCGCAGGCTTCGATGTTGACGCTCTGGTTCATGACCACCGAGCCGGTGCGGGCGTTGAACAGCACCTTGGCCGCGGACTTGACCGGGACCACCGCCAGTTCGCCCACTTTGGCGAGAAAGCCGACTCGCTCGTCGTCGCCGCTGGGCGCCTTGAGCCGGATCACCCGGCCGTCGCGCGCCAGCGCCGTGCCGGGACTGGTGCCGGCGTTGATGGCGTTGGCGATGTTGTGCACTAAGGCGAAGTCGGAGGTGTGTGCCTCGAGGTCGATGTAATCGCCCTGGCCCAAGGGTGTGGGCACCGAACGTTCCACCGTAGCCCCCGCGGGCACGCGCCCGGCGCTCAAATGATTGATCTGCGCCGAACTCCCTCCGCCGCCTTGCGCCCCCGCTCCCCCGACTAAAACATTGCCTTGCGCCATGGCGTAAATCTGGCCGTCGAGGCCTTTCAAGGGCGCGAGCAAGAGCGTGCCGCCCCTGAGACTCTTGGCATTGCCGATCGAAGACACGGTCACATCGAGCGTCTGCCCGGGGCGCGCAAACGCCGGCAGGGTCGAGGTCACCATCACCGCGGCGACGTTTTTCAATTGCAGGCTGGTGCCGGGGGGGAGCGACACCCCCATCTGCGCCAGCATGCTGACCACACTTTGCACCGTGAAGGGTGTCTGGGTGGTTTGGTCGCCACTGCCGTCGAGGCCCACCACCACGCCGTAACCGATCAATTGATTCGGCCGCACGCCTTGCACACTGACCAGGTCCTTGACCCGCTCGGCCCGCACCACTCCGGCGGCCAGAACCAGCGCGGCCAAGGCTGGCCACAGCAAGCGTCGCCAAGGCAGCGCCCACGCCGCCAGCACCCGCCTTGCCGAACCAGAACTCACCTTGCCGCTGATCAACATGCCTGTTCTTCCTTCCTCAATCTCACCACCCGTCCCCGGTAGGATCGGGCTTGCCCGTGAATGGCCCGGCGGGCGAATGAGCGGGTCGTTCGCGGCCAAGGTCGCTCCAACCACCACACCACCATCTAGAACGGCAACACATTCATGAAGAACCGCGCCAGCCAGCCCATGGTCTGGGCTTCGTCGATATAGCCGTTGCCGCGGTATTCGATGCGCGCATCGGCGACCTGGGTAGAGTTCACGACGTTGCCCGAGGTGATGTTGTTCGGGTTCACCACGCCCGAGAAACGCAGAAATTCGGTGCCCTGGTTGATCGCGAATTGCTTTTCGCCGGCCACCACCAAGTTGCCGTTGGGCAGAATTTCCACCACCGTTACCGCCAGGGTGCCGGTGAAATCGTTGTTGCTGGCGCTCTCGCCCTTGCCGGTGAACTTATTGTTGGCCGAAGCCGAGAGCGAAGCACCCAGGATGCCCTTGCCCGGCAGGTTGGCCAGGGTGGGCACGGCAAACGTGTCGCCGGCCTCGCGGTTGGCGGTGCTGCTGCTCTTCTTGCTGGCACTGGTCTTCTCGATGATGCTGATGGTCAAGGTGTCGCCGATGAAGCGCGCGCGGCGATCCTCGAACAGTGCCAAGTGCGAGGCATTGGCCTGGAAGATCGCGCCGTTCCTGGCGATCGGCGCGGGTGGCGGCTCGGCGCGGGCGGTCACCGGCGCGCGCACGATGCTGGGCTGCATCATGGCGCAGCCGCTCAGGCCCATGGCCAAACCCACGATCAGTAGCTTCAGTTGGGCGGAACGCATGGCGCATCCCTTTCAGAGTTGGGAAAGCCGTTGCAGCATCTGGTCCGAAGTCTGGATCGACTTGGAGTTGAGTTCATAGGCGCGCTGGGTCTGGATCATGCTCACCAGTTCCTCGACCACGTTGACGTTCGAGGTTTCCACGTAATTCTGGTTGAGCGTGCCCAGGCCGTTGGTGCCCGGCGTGTTGGCATTGGGCGTGCCGCTGGCGGCGGTCTCGAGGTAGAGGTTCTCGCCCACGCTCTGCAAGCCGCCGGGGTTCACGAAACTGCTTAGTTGCAGCGCGCCCACCTGGGTGGTGGCGCTGGTGCCGGGCTGGGTGATGCTCACGGTACCGTCACGCCCGATGGTCACCGAGGTGGCATTGGCGGGAATGGTGATCGCGGGTTGCACGGTGTAGCCGCTGGAGGTGACGATCTGGCCCTGGCTGTCGCGCTGGAAAGACCCGTCGCGGGTATAGGCGGTGCTGCCGTCGGGCAAGAGCACACTGAAAAAACCGTTGCCCTGGATCGCCACGTCGAGCGCATTGCCGGTCTGCTGCAAGTTGCCCTGGGTGAACAGCCGTTCCGTGGCCACGGTGCGCACGCCGGTGCCCAGTTGCAGGCCCGAGGGCAATTGCGTCTGTTGCGTCGATTGAGCGCCGGGCTGGCGGATGGTCTGGTAGAGCAAGTCCTCGAACACCGGGCGCGAGCGCTTGAAACCATTGGTGCTGACGTTGGCGAGGTTGTTGGCCAGCACATCCATCTGCGTTTGCTGCGCATCGAGGCCGGTCTTGGAAATCCACAGGGAACGGATCATGGCGGTTTACTCCGATCAGCCGTTGAGATTGAGCAACTGGCTCGCCTTCTGCGCATCGCTTTCGGCGTTTTGCAGGAGCTTCATTTGCAATTCGAATTGCCGCGCCAGGCTGATCATCTGCACCATGGTCTCGGCGACGTTGACGTTGCTGCCTTCGAGCGAACTGTCCGCCAGCGTCACCCGGGCATCGGCCTCGACGTTGCCGCCCTTGACCCGGAACAGCCCGTCGGCGCCGCGCGTCAACTGGTCCTCCGGCGGGTTCACAAGCTTGATGCGCCCGGCGGTGACGATGGTGCTGGCTGCCTGCCCGGCCGGCAGGGCGGAGACCGTGCCGTCCTTGCCGATGGTGATCTTGGCGTCGGCGGGCAGGGTGATCGGCCCACCGTCGCCCAGCACCGGCAGTCCGGTGCGGGTGAGCAGTGCGCCATTGAGATCGACCATCAGGCTGCCGTTGCGGGTGTAAGCCTCGGTGCCATCCTTGGCTTGCACCGCGATCCAGCCCTGGCCTTGCACTGCCACGTCGAGATCGCGCCCGGTGTGTTGCACCGGGCCGGCCCGGAGGTCGGAACCGGGCGTCGAATCGACCACGAACGCGCGGCTGGCGAGCCCTTGGCCAAACACCGGGGTCGCGCGCAAGGCCGTGGTCTGCGCCCGAAAGCCTGGGGTCGCGACGTTGGCCAGATTGTGCGCCACCGTGGACTGCTGGTTGAGCGTCTGGCTGGCGCCGGTCATGGCAATGTAGATCAGGCGGTCCATGCGGACTTCTCCAGGGGATTAGCTAGCGCAGGTTGACCAGCGTTTGCAGTACCGCGTCCTGAGTCTTGATGGTCTGGGCGTTGGCCTGGTACACCCGCTGCGCGGTAATCATGTTGACCAGCTCGGCGGTGAGATCGACGTTGGAGTCCTCCACCGCGCCCGATTGAAGTGCGCCCAGATTTCCCGAGCTGGGCTCGCCAATCAAGGGCGTTCCGGAGTCAGCCGATTCCGCCCAGGTGTTGCCGCCCATGGGCACCAGCCCGTTGGGGTTGGTGAAGTTGGCCATCACCACCTGCCCCAGGGTGGAGGTGCGCCCGTTGGTGTAGCGGCCGAGTATGGTGCCGTCGGAGGAGATGCTGAAGCCCGAGAGCTTGCCCGAGGTGTAGCCGTCCTGAGTGAGCGCGTTGACCGAAAAGCCGCTGCCGAACTGGGTGGTGCCGGTGAAATCGACGTTGACCGCCTGGGGCGTCGTAGCGCCGTTGGTGAAGGCCAGCGAGGCCGCAAACGGCAGCGTCGTGGCGGTGGTATCGATGGCGCCGGTACTGGTAAAGGTGAGGGTGCCCAGGGGCGAAGGGGTCACCGGCCCGGTCGCGCCATCGAGCGTGCCATACACGTTCCAGGTGCTGGCCGCGGTCTTGACGAAATACAGCGACATCGAGTGCGCGTTGCCCAGACTGTCGTACACCGAGAGCGAAGTCGAGTTGGTGAAGGTGGCCGAATTGGTTGGATCGAAAGCGGCGCCGATGATCGGGGCGCGGGAATCGAGGTTCAACACGCCGGCCATCTGGGTGGTCGCCACCGGCGCCAAGTCGCTGGTGGACAAGCGCAGCGGCTGCGGCGAAGCGGTGTCCAGCGCCCCGGTGGCATCGATGGGGTAGCCGGTCAATTGCATGTTGGCGCTATTGATGATGTAGCCGTCCTTGTCGAGCTGGAACTGGCCATTGCGCGAATACTTGATGGTGCCGTTGTCGGAGAGCCGGAAGAATCCCGAACCGTTGATCGCCATGTCCAGCGGATTCGAGGAAACGGTGACAGCGCCTTGCGTGAACTGTTGCGCCACCGCCGCGAGCCGCGTGCCGATTCCCGCGGTATTGGAGCTCGCTCCGCTGAGTGAAGCCGCGAACAGATCGGCAAACTGCGCCTGCGAGGTTTTGAAGCCCACGGTGTTGGCGTTGGCGACGTTGTTCCCGATTACGTCGAGATTCCTTGAAGCGGCGTTGAGTCCGCTCAGTGCCTGCTGAAAGCCCATTTCCGTCTCCTGCTGTTCAGAGAATTTCTCTCAGTTCATCGAGCGATACGCGTCCCAGGCCGGCAATGATGGCGATGAGCCCGTTGGCGCTGTAAGTCAAACCTTCCACCTTGCCGTAGGCCAGCGCCGTAGCGGAGACATCCTCGCTGCCGCGGGTGGCGCTGACGCTAAAGGTGTAATTACCCGGTGCGGCGGTCGCGCCGGAATCGGTGAGCCCATCCCAGGTGACGGGCAACACGCCGTCTTCCTGTGCGCCCAATTCCAGGGTGCGAACGACCCGCCCCGAACTGTCTTTGATGGTGATGGTGACGCGGTCCGCCGGCTGCGCCAATTCCACGCCCAGGCGCGCTTCGCCCTCGCCCAACACAATGCTGTCGCCGGGCACCAGTACGCCGTGGCCCACCACCCCCGCGGCGGCCAGCGCCTGGGTCATGCTGTTGGAGTTCAAGAGCGTCAGCAAGGTGTTGTTCAACTGGTCGATGCCGTTGACCGTGCTGATCTGCGCGAGCTGGCTGGTGACCTGGGCATTGTCCAGCGGGCTCAAGGGGTTCTGCGCCTGCATTTGCGCCGTCAAGAGCCGCAGAAAGCGGTCTTCGGTGTTGGAGATGGCGTTGCGCGTGCTGCCCGCGCTGGTGACGCCGGCCTTGTCCTGCAGGCCTTGCAGGAGTTTGTCGAGGGTGAGCGAAGTTTCGGTCATGGTCTGCTCCTCACTGACCCAGGGTCAGGGTTTTCAGCATCAGGGTCTTGGCGGTGTTCATGACATCGACGTTGGTTTGATAGGCGCGCGAGGCGGAAATCATGTTGACCATTTCATCGACCACATTGACGTTGGGCAGAGTGACGTTGCCGTCCTTGTCCGCCGCCGGATGTTTGGGGTCGTGGACGATGCGCATCGGCGACTGGTCCTCGACCACCTGTTTCACTTCGACGCCGGTCGAGGCCTCGCCCATGGGCACGGTGCTGAACACCACTTGCTTGGCGCGGTAGGGCTGGCCGGTGGAGCTGGTGACGCTGTCGGCGTTGGCGAGGTTGCTGGCGACCACGTTGAGCCGCGCGTTCTGCGCCGCCATCGCCGAACCGGCCACATCGAAGATTTTGAAGGAGGACATGTTTCAGGCTCCCGCTCACTGGCCCTGGATCGCCGACATCAATTGCTTGATCCGGCCGGACAGGAACACCAGGTTGGCCTCGATGTGCAGCGCGTTCTCGGTAAAGCGTGCCCGCTCCGAATCGAGTTCCACGGTATTGCCGTCGATTGATGGCTGGCTGGGTTGGCGAAATAGCACCTGCGGATCGCTGCCGGCGCCAACGAGGCCGGCCTGGTGCGCCGCCGCGGTGCGCTGCAAGGCCGGGGTCGAGGGTGCGTCGGCCTTGCCCGCCAGCGCGGCCTTGAGGCTGGCCTCGAAATCGAGGTCCCGCGCCTTGTAGTGCGGCGTATCGGCATTGGCGATGTTCGACGCCAGAAGATCCTGGCGCTTGGTGCGCAGGTTCAGCACCAGTTCCTGGAAGCGAAAGGCGTCGTCGAGTTTGGAGATCATGCGGCAGGGCTCCCGGAAAGGCTCGGCGTACACTGCGACCGGGCGGCGCGGTGGCTCCTGCGAAGTTTCCCTAAAGGTTTGGGCGTCATGGTCGTTACCGGTCCTTATGCACGATCGCATCTTAGGGGCCTTACGCCGAACCCGATCGCGCGAGAAGCATGCGAATTCGCGCGTTATTCACGCCGCGAGACCAGGGCACGAAATGCGCGCACGGCAGGCTTTGCCGGCCCCGGCAGAATTTGCCGCCGGATAGCCCCCCATCCCGGACCCGTCCGCCCCCGCGCCACACCCCGCCATGCCAAGCCAGGCGCGGCGCCACACAAATTGCGCCCCGGCGGCGACGACCCTGGGCACGTTCCCTGCTAAATGGAACGCACTTCCTCGCCTGCTTTTTTGGAGTCCCCATGCGCCGCCCATCGATCGCTCACCTCAGCCTAGCCTCGGTACTGACCTTTTTCGCGCCCTGGATCGCCGCGGCGGACTTGCGCCAGGACTTGGCCGCCGTGCAGCGGGTGGCCGAAGCCTTCTTGCGGGCGCAGACCGCGGGACTGCCCGGTACCGTGCGCAGCAGCGTCGGCGCCGTTGATTCCCGCTTGGCCCTGCCGCCCTGCGCCGCGCTTGAGGCCTATCTGCCCAGCGGCGCGCGGCTTTGGGGTTCTTCCACGGTGGGGGTGCGCTGCCCCGGCGAAGGCGGCTGGTCGGTGGCTTTGCCAGCGCAGGTGAATGTACACGGACCGGTGGTGATCGCCACCCGCCCGCTGCTGCCCGGCCAAACGCTGGGCGCCGACGACCTGGCGATTCGCCAGGAAGAACTGACCCGCTTGCCCGCCGGCATCCTGAGCGACCCGGCCCAGCTCGTAGGCAAATCCTTGGCGGTCGGCATGTCGGCCCACCAAGTACTCCGCGAGGAGTGGGTGCGCGCCCCGCAGGCAATCCGGCAAGGCCAGCCGGTCCGGCTGGTTGCCCAGGGGCACGGTTTCCGCCTGAGTAACGAAGGAGTCGCGGTGAACCACGCCCTCGAAGGCCAGCCCGCCCAGGTACGCCTGGCCTCGGGCCGGACCGTGCGGGGCGTGGCAAAAGCGCCCGGGCTGGTGGAGGTGGTGTTCTAGGGAAACTCTGGAGCAGTGTCGCGAGCGGACCGCGCAGCAACTTATTCAGAGTATCCGTAGTCCTGGCGCCGGCCCTTAGGCCAAGACGATGAAAATAGTGCTAAAGCTCATTCAGGCTCCTGCCGTAATAGGACCAAGGAGCGGTCCGTCGGCCACGAGCCGGCGGTTCGCAATGCGCTATTTTCATGGACAAGGTGCCGAACATGAACATCGAGAAACTGAACCAGCCGGTCGGGCCCGCCAATCTGGGCGGGGCATCGGCGGCCAAGAGCGAGCGGTCCGCCAGCACTGGCGGTGCGCCGGCCGCCAGCGACCAGGTCGCTTTGAGCCCGCTGGCCGCGCAGCTTTCCGACCTGGCGGCGAGCCTTGCCGCCAGCCCGGCGGTCGACCGAACGCGGGTGGACGAGATCAAGTCCGCGATCAGCGAAGGGCGGCTGCAAGTCGACCCCTCGGTGGTGGCCGACAAATTGATCGAAACGGTGCGGCAGCTTTTGGCACCCAGAAACCCCTGAACCAGGAGACTTCATGGCATCCAGCCCGGTGATGGAACGCATCGCCCTGCAAATCCGCAGCGAAGCGGCGGCGATCAATGGTTTTCTCGGGCTTTTGCGCGCCGAACAGCGTTTGCTGGTGGACGGCGACCTGGATGCCCTGGGCGCGATCGTGCAGAAGAAGGATGAAAGCCTCGCCAACCTTTTGAATTTCGCCCAACAGCGCAAAGCCATGCTCGCCGCCTTGACCGGTGGTCACCAGCCGACGCCCGGCGAAGGTCCGGAATTCGGCCCAGGCCCGCAAGGCGACCGCTTGCGCCGGGAATGGTCACGCCTCGTCACACTCTCGGCCGAAGCCGCCGAAATCAACCGCCTCAACGGCCAAATCATCAACCAGCGCCGCCAGAAATGCGACGAAGCGCTGGCCATCCTCACCGCCTCCGCCAGCCGCCAGGCCGTCTACGGCCCCGACGGCAGCAGCGGCCGCGCGACCTTCAGCCGGAGTATTGCGGCGGTTTGAGGGTGGGGCGGGGGATGCCGCCCGGTTTTCGGATGCGGCGCCGCCCGTGACCAGGATCTGGCAAGCCCCTGCCCGCAAGGACTCAGGCGCTTGCCCATACCCCTGAAAGCAGCTCAGCCTGCTCCAGCACCGTCTGCGTCGCCTTTTCCTGCTTGTCCGGCGGGTAACCGTACTTGCGCAGGACGCGTTTGACGAAAACCCGCAACTGGGCGCGCACGTTCTCGCGCACGGTCCAGTCGATGGTGACGTTCCGCTTCACGGTCTCGACCAGTTCCCGCGCGATCTTCACCAGCGTCGGTTCGCCGAGCACCTTGACCGCGCTGTCGTTGACTTCCAGCGCGTCGTAGAAGGCCAGTTCGTCCTCGCTCAGCTTCAGCGCCTCGCCACGGGCGCTGGCGGCGCGCATGTCCTTCGCAAGCTGAATCAGTTCCTCGATCACCTGCGCCGTCTCGATGGCGCGGTTCTGGTATTTGCGCACCGCCTGTTCCAGCAGCTCGGCGAAGGAACGCGCCTGCACCACGTTGCGCTTCGAGCGCGCCCTGATTTCGCCCTTCAGCAGTTTCTGCAGCAGCTCCACCGCCAGGTTGCGCTGCGGCATGCCCTGGACTTCGGCGAGAAACTCGTCGGAGAGGATGGAGATGTCCGGCTTCTTCAGGCCAGCCGCGGCGAAGATGTCGATCACGCCGTCGGAGACCACCGCCCTGGAGATGATCTGCCGGATGGCGTGCTCCAGCTCTTCGTCGGTCTTTTGCTCGCCGGGCGTGCCCTTTGCCAGCACCGCCCGCACGGCCTGGAAGAATCCCACATCGTCGCGGATTTTCAGTGCATCCTCGTGCGGCACCGCCAGCGCAAAGGCCTGGCCCAGATCGGTCACCGCGCGCAGCAGCCGGGCCTTGCCGTCGTCCTGGCCGAGGATGTGCTCCTGCGCCGCCGGCAGGAGCGACAGCCGATCCTGCGGCGTGCCCGAGATCCATTTCGACCAATCGAAACCGTGGAACAGCCCGAGGCAGATCTCGTACTTCTCCAGCATCACCGCGACGGCCTCGGCCTGATCGATCGCCGTCTTGCCGGTGCCGCCGCTCTCGGTGTAGATTGCCAGCGCCTTCTTCAGTTCGTCGGCAAGGCCCAGGTAGTCCACCACCAAGCCGCCCGGCTTGTCCTTGAACACGCGGTTCACCCGCGCGATGGCCTGCATCAGCCCGTGCCCGCGCATCGGCTTGTCGACGTACATGGTATGGAGCGAGGGCGCGTCGAAGCCGGTCAGCCACATGTCGCGCACGATGACGATGCGGAACGGGTCCTTGGGCTCGCGAAACCGCAGCGCCAGGTCTTCGCGCCGCTTCTTGTTGCGGATGTGCTGCTGCCACGGCAGCAGGTCGGTCGCCGAGCCGGTCATTACCACCTTCATCGCGCCCTGCTCGTCGGCATCGGCGCCCCACTCCGGCCGCAGCGCCGCGATCTCGCGGTACAGCTCGACGCAGATGCGCCGGCTCATGCACACCACCATCGCCTTGCCGTCCAGCGTGGCGAGGCGGTTCTCGAAGTGCTCCACCAGGTCGCGGGCGACGAGCTTGATGCGGTTCTCCGAGCCGACCACGGCTTCGATCTGCGCCCAGCGGCTCTTCAGCTTCTCCTTGCGCTCGACTTCCTCGCCTTCGGTTGCCTCCTCGAACTCGGGATCGATCTTCGGCCGCTCGGTCGCCTTCAGCTCCAGCTTGGCGAGCCGGCTCTCGTAGTAGATCGGCACCGTCGCGCCGTCGATGACTGCGCGCTGGATGTCATAGACGCTGATGTAGTCGCCGAACACCGCGCGCGTGTTGGCGTCGGTCTGCTCGATGGGCGTGCCGGTAAAGCCGATGAACGAAGCATTCGGCAGCGCATCGCGCATGTGCCGGGCGAAGCCGTCGATGAAGTCGTACTGGCTGCGGTGCGCCTCGTCGGCGATGACGATGATGTTGCGTCGATCCGAGAGTACAGGATGGCGATCGCCTTTCTCTTCCGGGAAAAACTTCTGGATCGTCGTGAACACCACGCCACCCGAGGCAACCGTCAGCTTTTCGCGCAGGTCGGCGCGATCCGCCGCCTGCACCGGCGGCTGGCGCAGCAGGTCGCGGCAGCGGGCGAAGGTGGCGAAAAGTTGGTCGTCCAGGTCGTTGCGGTCGGTCAGCACGACGAGGGTCGGGTTCTCCATCGTCGGGTGCAGGATCACGCGTCCGGCGTAGAAGGCCATCGTCAGGCTCTTGCCTGAACCCTGCGTGTGCCACACCACGCCGACGCGCCGGTCGCCGGGGTCGCCGCCGGGCTTGCGGCCCGTCTCGTAGCGTCCGGGCGTTAGCGCGGCCTTATGGGCGCTCGCCGCGCGCAGCGTCTCTTCCACCGCCACGTTCACCGCGTGAAACTGGTGGTAGCCCGCCATCTTCTTGACGAGCTTGCCGCCGCCCCCGGTGGCTGCCGAATCCTCGAATACGATGAAATGCCGCAGCAGATCGAGGAAGCGGCGCTGCTCGAACACCCCTTCCAGCACCACCTGCAGCTCGGCCAGCCTGGAAGCTGCATCTTCGCGCCCGCTGATCGTGCGCCAGGGCTTGAACCACTCCTTGCCGGCGCATAAGCACCCGATGCGCGCCTGCACGCCGTCCGAGACGACCAGCGCCGCGTTGGTGGCGAAGAGCGCGGGAATCTGCGCCTGGTAGGTCTGGAGCTGCTGGTGCGCGCTCCAGACGGTGGCGTTCTCGTCGGCCGGGTTCTTGAGTTCGATCACCGCCAGCGGCAGGCCGTTCACGAACAGCACCACGTCCGGCCGGCGCGTATGCTGCCCCTCGGCCACGGTGAACTGGTTGACCGCGAGCCAGTCGTTGTTGCCGGGCGTGTCGAAATCGATCACCCGCGCCTGCGCGCCGGCAATCGCCCCGTCCGCCCGGCGATACTCCACCGTCACGCCATCCACCAGCATCCGATGCACCGCGCGGTTGCGCTCCGGCAGCGACGGCGCATCGCTGCGCGTCAGCTTGCGGAAGGCGTCCTCAAGTGCTTCGGCAGGCAGGGCCGGATTGAGCGCCGCCAGCGCATCCCTGACGCGCCGCTCCAGCACCACGTCGCGGTAGTTCGGATCGCTGCGCTCGGCGCCAGGCATGCCCGCCGCAATGTCCGGGCCGTGCAGCACGGCGTAGCCAAGCGCTTCGAGCCAGGCCAAGGCGGCGTCTTCGACGACGGATTCGGTGAAATGGCTCATGCGCCCCGCTCCGCCAGCAGATTGATGATCAGCCGGATCATCAAGTCCTTGCCGGCCGGGGCGCTTTCGGCGATGAGCAAGGCCAGTGCGGTCAGCGCCTGCGGGTTGAGCTGGTGCGCCATGCCTTCCTGTTGCAGGTAGAGCATGAACAGGAAGGAACCGATGCGTTTGTTGCCATCGGAAAACGGGTGATCCTTGATGACGAGATAAAGCAGATTGGCCGCCTTCTCCTCGCGTGAGCGGTACAGCGACTCGCCGAACATCGTCTGCTCGATGCTGGCGAGTATGCCCTCCAGCGCCGCGCCACGCGGATTGCCGAACAGCGGCGTGGCCTCGCTGCGGGCCATCAGCTCCTGCTTGAAATCGGCAATCGCGTGACTGGCCCGGCCATGATCCAGCACGCCCGAAGACGGCCGGGCGCCGGGCGGCAACAGCAGCCGGTTTTCGTCGTACTCCAGCAGCAACCGCCAGGTATCGGCATAGCCGGTAATCAGTTCCAGCACGGCGCGGCCGGTGTCATCCACCAGCGCCTGGTTTTGCAGCGTGCGTGCCAGCAGGTCGAGCGTCTGCCGCGCCTCCTGCAGACCGCGCTCGGCCAGCCGAGTCTGGTTGAAGGTAAAGCCCTGCACCAGATGCTCGCGCAGCACGCGGGTGGCCCACTGGCGAAAGCGCGTGCCCTGGCTGGATTTGACGCGGTAACCCACGGAAATGATCACGTCGAGGCTGTAGTGGTCAATCTCGCGGGTGACGGTTCTTTCGCCCTCGGTTTGAACCTGTGCAAATTTTGCACAAGTTGCCTCCGGCGCCAGTTCTCCCTCCCGGAACACGTTGCGAACGTGCTTGGTAATGACCGAACGCTCGCGCCCGAACAACTGACTCATCTGCTCCTGTGTCAGCCAGACGGTCTCATGATCGAACCGCACGTCCACCCGGACTTGGCCGTCCGGGGCCTCGTACAGAAGAACCTCGCCGCCGGGTGCTTCGGTTGGGGTACTCATACCGGTGCTTCCTCTTCGCATTCGGGTGTATCGCAGTCGATCACCAGCCAGGCGACGGCGGCGTCTTCGACGACGGATTCGGTGAAATGGCTCATTCCAGCACTTCCCATCGGCCGCCTTTATCCGGGCCGACGCGTATGAGGCGACCGGACTCCCGGAGTTTCCTGATTGCGCGCTCCACCGCGCTTTCCGATTTGCCCAAGCGCATTGCCAATTCCGGTATGGACATATCCGGCTCCCCCGTCAGCAAACGCAATATCACCTCAGGCGTTTTCCCCGGCGTTTTCCCCGGCGTTTTCCCCGGCAACTCAAAGGTGACGACGACCGCCCCGCCGCGCAACGACACCTTCGGCGGCTGAAGGCCGGACTCCTGCATCAAGCGGGCAATCTTCAGCGTGCCGCGTCCCCAGGTCTCGATGATGCCGCGGCGGTAGAAGGTACGCGCGATCATCGGGTTCCAGGGCTTCGACTCGTGTTCGCGGAACAGTGCCTCCGGCGTCAGGCCGAAGTGCAGGTCGCCGATGGAAATGATTTCCAGGCGGTCGTCGTAAAGCCCCACCGCAACCGAACCGCCGCCGATGGAATAGTCGCGATGCACGAACGCGTTGGCCAGCGCCTCGCGCAGCGCCTCCACCGGCAACAGGGGCGTATCCTCGCGCTCCATGCGGCCGGGCACAATGCGCCCGGCGATAGGCAGTGATTCGATCAGGAAGCGCTCCGCCCGGCGCATCAGATAGTCGTCCAGCAGTTTCCGGAGGCCATCTGCATCTCAAGCAAGCAAAGTTTCGACTCCGACACAGAAATTCCTGAAACTGACGGAACGGTTACGGGCGATATCGAGATGAGGCGCAATCTTCCTGGCCGCGTCGATCTTCGGATAATTGCTCTTGTATATCCCGTGCCGCTTCAGAAAACGATGCAGCGCCTCCCATGACCCCCCGTTGTCCGGATTCCTGAAAATTCCGGAATTCTCCACAATGGCCGGAAGTTTCGGAAATGCCGTCCGCAGCGCAGCAGCATCTCCGATAAACCAGGATTCGAGCTCCTCGATCACGATACGATTGAGGACGACGATGCGTCCGTCGGCATCCGGGCGGGTTTTCGTTGGAAGATTCGCGGCCTTTGCCATTCGCTCAAGCTGGCTTTTCAGTTTCGTGCAATCGTCGTCATCCCGGTCGACCAGAACCACTACCCGCAAGTCTTCGCCTCTGTCGATGCGCACACGATAGGCTGCCAACCGATGTTCCAGCACCTTCAACAATTTGTACTTGCTGCCGAGATTCACAACTTTCGCGCGTGCCCGTCCGCGCAGAACCTTGGGTAAAAGATGCCGCAAGGCTTCCTCGGCCGACGGCTCCTCTACGAGCACTTCCAACTGAACCATCAGGCTTCCCCCATCGCCAAGGGGTCGCCGACATCGAAATGCCCCTCCATCCACAATTCACCGAGGGTGGCGCCCTGATCGATGAACTCCTGAACCCCCGGCATTTCGCTGATGAGGCGCGTTTGCGTGTAGCCGTCCGGCGTCCGGTACAACACGCGCACTTCCTTTGACCGCAGCGGATTGATGAAGAAAGGCGAGTGCGTCGTGACCACGAGTTGCGCGCGTTCGGCCGCCTGCTGGCACTCTTCTGCCAGTTCGGGCAGCAGGCGCGGATGAAGGTAGTTCTCCGGCTCCTCGATGCCAATGAGTTTCGGCGGCGCAGGATCGTACAACACCGTCAGATAGGCCAGCAGCTTCAACGTGCCGTCCGAAACAAAGCGCGAGAGCACCGGGGTGGAGAAAGGAGCGTCCTTAACCAGCAGCAGCAAACGACTGTCTTTCAGGACCTCGGCCTCGACCTTCTCGATACGGGGAATGCGCCGTCGCAAGGTTCTGAATATCTCTTCCAGCCGCTCCGGATGCTGCTCGCGCAGATACTGGACGACATTCGGCAGATTGTCGCCCGTTGGTGAGAGGCGCTCCTGCGCTCCGGCCTCCGGGTTGCCGCGCGCGGCATCCGCCGACAGGTAGGAAAGGTGCCAGCCGGTGATGAAATCGCGCAGCGCAATGACGCGCGGGTTTTCCGCCAACGTTCCCAAGGTATTGACCGCCAGCACGTCCGGGCCGGACAACGGCTTTGAAATGCGCCTGTCCTTCGGCTCAGGAACCTCGCCGGTAACCACCTCGCCCTTCCCGTATTGGTAGGTCAGAAACTGGAAGGGCGCCGCAGGATGCCCGCGCTTCCAGCGCAGAAACTCCCGCTTAACGACCGGCCCCCTCCCCTCCTCGTCGATTTCGAGGTGGTAAGTAATGAGAGGAGCGTCCCTCCTTTCGCGGTACTTGATCTCGATGACGATCGGCCCCTCCGAATCCCGGCTGCGCAGCTCCCGAAAGCGGCCTCGCCGATCCCAGGCCTTGCGCAGGCCGTCCGTAAAGCATTCGGACAGGAAAGCGAACACGTCGAAGACGGTCGATTTGCCGCTGCCGTTCGGTCCCAACAGCACCACCAGGGGCGTGATGTCGCTCAGGGTGACATTTCTGAGCGCCCGGTAGTTCTGCACAACCAGGCTTTCGATGCGTGCCGGTTCGGGATGGTCGTTCGTGGCGTTCATGAGGTTTTCTCCAACAGTTCTTCGGCGTCACGGATGCGCAGTTCGCCGGACATCAGTTTGGGCAGCAGTGTATCGCGGAGAGCGGCGAGGGTGTGTGACTCGCGTTCGTTCCGCGCTATTTCTTCCAGCAGCGGAGCACAGAGCATCGAAAAACGAGCGAGGACTTTGTCGCTTGGTCGGATCACTTCCGTAGCGATGACAACATCCGGTCGAACCGCCGGATACGCTCCACCATCAGCCAAATGCGCGAGTGTCTCGATGTTCTTAGAGGCCGTCGCCCCCAAGTAAACAAACTGTGCATATTCTGGTATGCAGGGTCGCAAAACGGCGAACCCGGTGCTTCCCGTAAGCCCATCTGCCGAGATGAAGGCATAAGAGCCGTTACCGGGCCTTACCGTCCCGACGATTGAATCTCCTGGTCGCAGCACTCTCTGCGCCCGGCTCGGTGCGTCTCCCTGCGTATAGCATGTAACCGACTCAATGCTTCCCCACTTCGTGTTCGACAAATCGACGTAGTTGATGATCTCTGGGCGTGTCTCCTTCGACCAGCTTTCCGGGTTCAAAAGCGCGAGGTCTGCCAGCGTCCCCGCCCGCCACCCCTTAGGTATCTCCCCCAGTTCCGAGTCCTCGAAGGAATCCGGGAACAGGTCGGCGAGGGGCTTGGGCAGGCCGGGGTCGCGGCCTTCAGCCTTGGCGCGGACGGGGTCGAAGTCCACGAACCAGGATTTGAAGAGCGCCCGCGCCATTGCTTCCAGCGTTTCGTTCATGCGGCGGTTCAGTTCGATCTTGTCGTCCAGGGTACCGAGGATGTGGGCGATGGCGCGTTGTTCGTCGAGCGGCGGCAACGGCAGCCGGAATGACTCGATGTGGCCCTTCGTAATCGCGCGCCTAGAACCACCCGCATTGAATGACTCGATATATGACTTGACGCCAGGGTGCGAAAGGAACGACAGAACATATCCGGGATCAGCTCGCTGAGGGTCGAGACGAATAATTGAGACGTGCTGATTGACGCAGGCGGGAAGGACATCGTTCGGAACTATGCAAGCGCGTCCAAACGTAATCCCGTCGCCAGTGATGTTTAGAAGGATGTCGCGAGGCTGAAGAACAACTCCGCGTAGGCCGTCGGCTTGTTCGTCTGAAACAAACGCGAGCCCGCTGTAATCGAAATAGCGGTCGAACACATTTTGGCTTCGCACAAGCCCAAAGCGTGTGCGGCTTGGAAGATAGGACTCTGATCCACCCTTCGGTGTTGCACCTGAGCCGATCTTGGTGGAGATTTCGGCGAGCGAAACAACAGGCCAACGCCGATCGTGGTTGATGGGTGCCTTAGCCCCCATACCCAAGCCCCTTCAGATTGGCAGCGATGGCTGCATCCAGCTTCGCGGCTTCGGCCTGCTGCTCGCGCAGTGTCGCGGCGAGCCGCCTCATCTTGTCCTCGAACGGCTCGCCGTCGTCTTCGGCGGCTTCGGCGCCGACGTAGCGGCCGGGCGTGAGGACGTGGCCGTGCTTGCGGATTTCTTCGAGGGTGGCAGATTTGCAGAAGCCGGGGATGTCTTGGTATTCACCCCCACCCTCGCCCTCCCCCGTCGAGGGGGAGGGAAAAGGCTTGTCGCCGCGCCAGGCGTGGTAGGTGCCGGCGATTTTGGCGAGGTCTTCGTCGGTCAGCTCGCGGTGGGTGCGGTCGACCAGGGTGCCCATCTTGCGGGCGTCGATGAACAACGTTTCTCCGCGGCGGTCGCGGAATTGCCCTGCACCCCCACCCCGGCCCTCCCCCATCGAGGGGGAGGGGGAGGAGCCGCGTTTGTTGCGGGTGAGGAACCAGAGGCAGACCGGGATCTGTGTGGAGTAGAAGAGCTGGCCCGGCAGGGCGACCATGCAGTCGACCAGGTCGGCCTCAATGATGGCCATGCGGATCTCGCCTTCGCCGGACTGGTTGGACGACATCGAGCCGTTGGCGAGGATGTAGTCCGCCTTAAGGTCGGGGTGGCGGTCGTTGTGGAAGGTGTCGCCGTGCTCGATGCGGCCCTCGATGCCGCGGATGGCGAGGTTCATCTTGGCGAGGCGCCAAGTGGTGTAGTTCGATTCCTCGCCGTAAATGCTGATGCCTGCCTGCCGCGCCGCCGTGCTTTGCGCCGCAGGCAGGTCGCCTTTCGCTTTGCCGCCGTTGCCGTTGCCGCTGGCGTGCGCGCGGATGAACTCGACCGACTGCACGAACATGCCCGCCGAGCCGCAGCACGGGTCGTACACGCGGCCGCGGTAGGGCTCGAGCATCTCGACCAATAGCCGGACCACGCAGCGCGGG
>JACPUX010000018.1 GCA_016192065.1 Betaproteobacteria bacterium | reverse complement strand
TTCCAGGCCGCCAAGCGCAAGGCCCGCGGCTACGGAAGATTCTCGACCATCCGTACGGTCATCTTCCTCATCGCCGGCAAGCTCGACTTCGCCACGATCAATCCGCATGCTTCTTAACCCACTCGAAATTCAAAAGAGCCCTCGGCATCGGTGTCGGCTTTGAGTTCGCCCGTCTCGATAGCCTGCTGCACCGTGCGCCGCAAGGCGGTGCGCCAGCGCGAGATTTCACCGGCCAGCAAGTCGCGCAGAGGTCCTTCGCGGTTGGCCAACTCGAAGGCGCCGGCGCTGAAAAGGCAGCCGGCATGGGCTTGGGCGTCTTGCAAGCGCGCGAACCAGCCGCGGACGATGGCTTCGAGCCGTGGCAAACCGCGCGGGCGCGCCATGGCCGGTACGAACACGTCAGCCAGAAAGCGCCGCCCGAATTCTTCGATCACCGCGCTTTGCAGCGCTTCGCGCGCACCGACGCGGGAGAACACACCACTCTTGGAAAACCCGATGCGATCCGCCACCGCTTGCAAGGTCAGCGCCTCCAGGCCCTTCTCCGTGGCCAGCTCCAGCGCCGCGCCGACGATGGCGGTGCGAGTGAGTTCACTTCTTTGGGTTTTGGCTTCCATGTAGCGCATTTGCGCACGGTCGTGCGATTGTGTCAAGAGAACTGCGCCGCGCTCTGCTTGCCCACCTTTCAAGCCGCTTTCTTGCGTTGCCTGGCGAAAGGCTCGACAATGAATAGGGCTCGTTTTGCCCCGCCGGCGAGCCAAATGTCCGAGCAAAATTGCGAGGCTAACGAAGACCACCTTGAATGTTTTTGCCCGCGGGCGGTTACACAGCACCGGTAGTTTGCCGGTTTCAAGGGTTTAAAGCCACGTGGCAGGCTCGTGATGACGCGGTTGCGAAGCGAGCAGGGCCGGGCTGCGGGCGACCGTGAAACGCATGCGGAAGTGAGGTCCTTATGCGCAAGAACACCAAGGCATCATCGGCGCGGAGCGAGGCGGTAATCCTTCGTCCGCGTTCCTTGAAAGAGGTGGTCTTGCGCGGAAACGCGCAGGGCGGAATTGACTACTTTCTGCGGGAATTCATGGACGAGTTCTATGCCGAATCGAGCGCGCCGCAACGCGCGCAGATGCTGGCAGAGGAGCCGCCACTGAGCGACAACCCACGTCAGAATGCCTATCTGGCGGCGGTCGCGGAACACCTTGCTTTCTGCTACCGGCTCAGCGTGCCCGCATGGGTCGTGGGAGCCGACCGCTTCCTGGCCCGGCCCTTTTTCCCGGCCGGGTTGGAGTCACTCAAAGCGACACTCCTGGTCGAAAGCCCGGTGGCTTTCCGGCGTCGAATGATTTTTGTCGGAGCCGACCCCCCGTATCGGCCACGCAAGGTGGCGTAGTGGCGCTGCTCAAGAAGGACGACATTCTGCGGGGGTTTTGGCGGCTGGACGCCAAGGCCAAAGAGGCGGGCCACATTGTCGAGATATCCATCTATGGGGGTGCCGCGCTCGCCCTTGTTTTCGATCTTCGCCACGCCACCCGAGATGTGGACGCGGTTATGCGGGGGCCGTCCGACTTTCTGCAAAACGCCGCCGCCCAGATTGCGCGGGAGGAAGGGTGGCCAAAAGACTGGCTCAACGATGGTGTCAAGGGATTCACCTCAGACCGTGAAGAAATGCAACTCATGTCGCAGTTCAATCCTTCCGCATCGGGCGGTCTGCGGATATTCACGCCAAGCCCTCAGTATCTTTTTGCAATGAAATGTATGGCCATGCCCCCGGAAGGCATCGAAGGATCGCACGACATCTCGGACATCGAGGCGCTGGCGGATGTTGCTAGGATTCAGAACGCACAAGAAGCCCTGGCGCTGGTGGAGGCGTTTTACCCCGCCGCGCGTGTTCCGCCTAAAGTGCAATTCGGGGTGGAAGAGATCATGAACCGAGTACAACAACGCCGCGCCGGCCAAGAGGCATGTGAAAAGGGTGAAAAGGGGTGAAAAGGGGTCGGGAGTCTTATAATGCATCTGGTCGAAAAAAGGGGTCGGGAGTCTTATAATGCATCAAAGGACGCAAACGGCCCGCAGTTCGACCCATTCCGACACCGCAAGAACGCATTCTTTTTCGCCGGTCGGCTCCAGCGACTTTGCGGCCCGCCTTCGGTTCTACGCGCCATTGGCCGACTGTTGCCGTGGAGATGCTTCCCAGGCCGTTCCATCATCCGGCCAATCGACCGCCTGAGCTGGATACGACCATCGAAATGGGTCACCGATGTCGCCTCATCTACACGCACTGCTCGCCTTCCTTCATTTGTCCGGCGCCATCGTTTGGCTGGGTGGAATGGTTTTCGCCCACTTTGCCCTTCGCCCCGCGGCATCGCAGGTGCTCGAACCGCCGGGTCGATTGGCGCTGATGTCGGAGACGCTTGGACGTTTCTTCCGCCTGGTTGCGATTGCGGTCATCATCATCCTCGCCACGGGCACGGTTTTGCTCGCTGAGGTGGGCTTGACGCAAGCGCCTTTGGGTTGGCATCTCATGCTGGGTCTGGGCATCGTCATGGCGCTGATATTTGGGTTCATTTACGCCGTGCTCTACCCTGCCCTTCGTCAGGCGGTCGCCGCGCAGCGCTGGCCTGCGGCTGCGCAGGTGCTGGGTCGCATTCGCTTCTGGGTCGTTGTCAACATGTGCCTGGGTGTCCTTACCGTCGCCGCGGCCGTGCTTCCGCGATAAATGGAAAGGGGCGGGGCACGAAAGAATGGCTTCCTGGTTTCTGATCGCGTGCGTGGTCATCGCCATCGCCCCAGTCGTCGCGTTTTGGTATGGCCGGGTACGCGAAACGGCGCATGCCGAAGGCTTGCGCCTGGCGCTCGTGCAAAGCGCCGCGCGGCTGGACTGCTCGACCGCTAATTTTGCGACCCTCGTCGCGCTTCCGCCCCCGGTGTTGCGTTACTTTCGGCGGGTCTTGCAAGACGGGCAGAAGGTCATTCAGGCAGCCCAATTCAATCAAACCGGCGTCTTGCGAACCGACCTGAAAATGTCGCATTGGTCGGCCTTCACCGCGCGCCAAACGGTTGTCCCCGTGGCGCCGGGCTTTGTTTGGAGTGCGCGGGTGGCGATGCCCCTGGCGATGCATGTCGGCGTACTCGATAGCTACCTTGCCGGGACGGGCAGCGGGCGGGTGAACCTTCTGTCGGCCCTGGCCGTAGCGGCGGAAAGCGGCCAACCGGAGCTGAACGCGGGCGCCTTGCACCGTTATCTCGCCGAGGCGGTTTGGTACCCCACGGCGCTCTTGCCGCAGTTTGGCGTGCTGTGGAGCCCCATCGATGACCACGCGGCACTGGCCACGCTATCCGACCATGGCGTCACGGTCTCATTGGAATTTCGCTTCAATGCCGCGGACGAAATCAGCGGCATTTATTCACCTGCACGTTATGGGCGTTTCGCGGGTTGCTATCGCCAAGTACCCTGGGAGGGACATTTCTCAGACTACTGCGACCAGGCCGGCCTGCGCGTGCCGCGCCGAGGTGAAGTGGGTTGGTACGACGAGCAAGGCGCGCTGCAGCTCGTTTGGAAAGGTGAGCTGCGCGAAGCGCGGTATGAGTTCGCGCCCTGAGGCGTGAGGGTTTGAGCGGGCGATCGCTCGTTGTGGATCAACAAACGCCGCGCCGCCTCGTCGATCTTTGCACCGTCCGTGGGGCCGCAGTCGCGCGTTCTAGGCGCCTGGGAAGCAGCGTGCCGCGAAAAGCTTGACCGCCTCTGCCGCCTGGCTAGGTTGCACTTGCAGCAGAAAATGCGAGGTGAGCAGATCCAATGTTTCGGTTTGGGGCGCGAGACTCGCAATCAATTCCGCCGCCGCGCGGGGAATCAGCCAGTCCTTGCCGCCGCGCAAGTACAGGACGGGCAGCCTGACCTGGGACAGCGCAGCAGTGGCATCCACGATCAGCGCCGCACGCGCACGGTCGAGCAGCACCTCCGGCGAAACCGAAGCCAGCGCAACTCGCAGTGCAGTGCGCAACTCTGGTGAGCCCTGAGGCCCCAGCAACAGCGAACTCGCTGCCGCAATCGGCAAGCGCTTTGCCGGCACACGCGATAGTACCGCGTTGAGCAACGCGGCCAAGCGTAGCGGCTTGCGGACAAAGCTGCATACCAGTACCAGCCCTGTTAACGCCTTTGGAGGTCGCGCGGCGATCTCGATGGCCAGCGGTCCGGAAAACGACTCGCCAAGGAGCACGAAGGGCTCTTGAGGCAAGGTCGCACGAACGAGCTGCTCCAGTTCGGCATAGTCCAAGTAGCGTTGATTGGGGTAATCCACGATTTGCGCTTCAAGCTCCGGCGCCAGCGCGGATGCGAACGCCGAGCGCAGTTCGGCGCCGCCATCCAATCCGGGAAGCACAACCAGTCGCATAGGTGCATTCATCGGCAACGCACCCCGCTGACATGCAAACCAGCCGAAAGCGATGTCAGGCGAGGAAACAATCGAGTGATCGCGCGACCTGAACGAGGGCGGTATCGCGGGTCGCTAGAGGCAGTCCGAGGCGCAGAGCGAGTTCCAGGTAGGCGGCATCGTAGGCACTCAAACCATGTTTCTGGCACAGACGAAAAAGACTATCGGCGGCAGCCGGCGCATTGCCGACGGTAAGACCAATGGACTTGACCAAGGCCAGCATGGCGTAGCCTTGCTCCTCACGCAGCATTTTGCGTCGGACCAAAACCACGGTCGCGTTGGCGAACTCTGCCGGCCAAATGAAGGCAGTGTGCACCGGAGCGGACGCGCAGCGATCGAGGAGGCGCTCGGTGTAGGCATTGGCCTGAGCGGGATAAACCCAGGACATCACGACCGAGTTGTCGACCACGCAGGCTACCACTTGCGCCCTTCCCGACTGATTTCACGCTCCTCGAAGCGCGGCACTTTGGCAAAGGCCCGGCGCGCCTCGCGTATGGCCTGGGCGCGGTTCGGCTGGGGCGCGCCTGGGCTGGGAACCAGCCTCGCCACCTCTTGCCCGCGACGCGTGATGGCGACTTCCTCACCGGCCTCCACGGCCTCGATGAACCGGGACAGTTCGTTCTTGAGCTGATAGATCGGTACGGTCAGCATTGTGACTGCCTAGTGAGCTAGCTAGCCCACAGCTTACTCAAGCCAGGGGTCAATGGCAACCAAAACGCGCCCGCCTACGTGCCTGCGCGGCAGGCAAAAAGTCACTTCTCTCTAAACAAACGCCGCGCCGCCTCTTCAATCTCCGCGGCATTCATAGGGCCGAGCTTGTGCGCGACGATTGCTCCGCGGCGGTCGATCATGACGGTGAAGGGCACTACCGCCTTGGGGTTGCCCAGCGCCTGCATGAGCGGGATGCCGGAATCTTTCGCCAGGAGGCCGCGGTAGGCCATGTCGTAGGCTTTGGCGAAATCGCGCGTGGCTTCGGCTTTGTCGTCGAGGGCAATGCCGAGGATGACCAGGCCTTTGCCGGCGTAGCGCTCATGCGCGGCGGCAAGCTCGGGGATTTCTTTGCGGCAGGGGCCGCACCAGCGCGCCCAGAAATTCACGATCAGGGGCTTGCCCTCGAACTGCGCCAGGGCGAAGGGATGGTCGTCGAGATCGTGCAGCGTGACGGCGAACAGCGCCGACGCGTCCGCCGCCGCGGCCGCCAGCGGCATCCACAAAAGCACCGCCAGCCATAAACCCAGATTCCTGATTCCTGATCCCTGCTTCCCGATTCCTGATGCCCGATTCCTGCTCAAGGCAAATCTCCGCGCCGAAACACCCAATACCCGCTACCCGCGCAAATCACACCCAACAGCGTGGGATAGGCCAAAGCAAAGAGCTGGTAGCCCCGCGCGCCGAAGGTATCGAGAATGACGAAGGCCGAAGGCCCGAGCACGATGAGTTGCGGATCGAATAGCGCCAAGGCCGCGGTGCGAAACACTTGCAAGGGGTTGACCAGAGCGAAACCTACGGCGATTTCCGGCGCGATGCGCCCTTGAATCATCACCCCCAGAAGAATGAGGTCCAGAAACAGCAGCAGCGTCAACCATACGAGGAACGCCATGCCTTGCGCCACGTCGGTGCTGCGTGCCAGCGCCGACACCAGCATGCCGATGCCGAGAAAACACCAGCCCATGACCGCAATGAGCAGAGTGTAGTAGCCGAACATGCCCCAGGGCACTTCGATGCCGCGGATGAGCGCCCAGGCTACCGCGGCGGCCATGGCCACGAACACCGGCAAAAAGATCACGAGGTATCGGCCCAGCATTTTGCCCCAGAACCACGAGGCCAAACCGACGGGTAAGGACAGCAGATACTCGAACACCCCCGCTTCGCGGTCTCCGGCCACCGAGCGCACGGTGGTGATGAGCACGAAGATGGGCAAGATCGCCATGGTGAGCTGTATGAAAGTGACTAATAGCCGCGACAGTCCGATAAAACCCAGCACGCGCGATTCGGTGAGCCCAAAGGCGAACAAAAGTGCCACCAGGCCGCCGAAGATCAGGCAGTAGATGCCGAACCAGCGCGCGCGCAGGCTCTCGGCGATGTCGAGGCGGGCAGTGAGCCAAAGCGATTTCATTTTTACTTTCCCCGCGCCAGCACGTCGCGGCGCAGGTCTTCGTAACGCACGCTGCCAGCGCTCGCCTGCGCCACCGCGGCAAAGTTGTAACCCATGGGCGACAGGCGCCCGGGCAGAAAAAACGCCTCGCGCGGATCGAGCCACTGGTCGCCCAAGGCATCGGCGTCGGCCACCCAGAAGCGCGTCGCGGCCTCATTCATCCAGGGGTATTTCGCCGCCTGGTCACGTTGCCAAAACACCAGGCAGCCGATGTCGTCGAAACTCATGGCCTGGTTCTTCGGCCCGCCACGCAATTGCGCGGCAAAGCGTGGATCGGAGATGACCATGCTGCAGCGCGTGCAGGTGTCGCGGTCCCATTTGATTTCTGCCATGCCTTCCGGCCAGGTACCTTTTTTATGCCCGCAGCCGGCGAGAGGCAGCAAGAGCGTGCCGCCGAAGAGATACAAAAATTGGCGTCGCTGAAACAACCCATCCTCCGCGCCCCGACCCCCTCCCGCCGCAAAGTGACGAACGCGTTTCGCGGCCGCGCGGGTCACGCGACCTCCTGCAACTGGCCGCGGGCTTCACTCAACTGCAAGTCTTGAATCAATCCAACGTAGCGGCTGGTCATGCCCAGGAAACGCAAGCGATCGGGTCCGGCCACTTCCCCGTGCCATTCGAGTCCGTCCGCCGAGGCCACGAAGGACCACGCGCCGAGCGCCTTTTCGAAGGCCGGCTCGCGGCGCTTGACGCCAATGCGGCAGGCCAGCCGGCCGGCGAGCGAAACATCGTCGGCGACCCGATCGTCGAGCACCACTTTGCCCAAATCGAGTTCGATTACGCGATTGACGAGACTCGCGACTTCGTTCAAGCGATGGCTGGAAATCAGCATGGTCGAAGTGGCCTGGCGCTCGGCGAGCAATTCAAAGAAAATTTTGCGCGCCTCGGGGTCGAGGTTGGCGGCGGGCTCGTCCATGATCAGCAATTTGGCGTCGCGCCCCAGCGCAATGGCGATCAGAATCTTTTGTTTCTGCCCGCCCGAGAGTTTCACGAAGGGCTGCTGGCGCACACGGCCCACGTCCAAGCCAAGGCGCTCGGCCAGCGCGGCGATGCGTCCGGTGTCGCACCCGCATAACGCGGCGCTGAATTCGATCAACTGCCCCACCGGCATTTTCAGGGGCGGTGGCAGTTGCGGCACGAAACCTACCTTGGCGAGCACCGCGGTGCGCTCCGCGCGTGGCGATTGGCCTTCGATGCGAACCTCACCCTCGTGCACGTATTCGCCCAAAAGGCAGCGTATGAGCGTGGTCTTGCCGGCACCGTTGGAGCCGATCAGCGCCACACGCTCGCCCAGCCCGATCTGAAGCTCGATGCCGTCGAGCACGCACTGACGCTTGAAGGTTTTGGAGACGTTTTCGAAATGGATCATCGCCGCTCCATTGTGGTCCAGTGGCCTGCCGCCGCCGCGTTGCCTTTCGAGTATAGGCACATTCTGTTCAGGAACCATGGCATCAAGGGTTTCCAGGGTCATAGGAGCTTCGAGAGCCCCTTCACGTCGTAGGTGAGCGACTGGGTCGGGCAAACGTCCACGCACAGCCCGCAGCGCGTGCAGTCGGGACCGATGGGCACCTCGGTGTGCACGGCACGACCTTTGATCACGGTATCGAGCACGTGCGGCACCAGGCACACCTTGCGGCAGTTGCCCTCGTGGTAGCAGTTCTGCAAACGGTACTTGATGCGCACCGGCGAGAAAATACCGACCACGCCATAAGTGAGCCCGATGGGGCAGGCATAGCGACACCAGGCGCGACGCACGAAGAACACTTCGAAGACCAGAAGCGCCAGCACCCACAAGAGCGCCAGGCCTGGGCCGTAGATGAGGGCGCGGGAGACGATGCCGGTAGGGGAAATGGCCTCGTACACGGTGTAGCCTGTCGCCAGCGCCAGGAGCGCGAAGGCGGCCCAGAACACGGTGCGCAGGCGCCGGTCGATGGGCTGGTCGGTGACCAGTTTCTTCTCCACCAGCCAGAGGTGAATTTTCTCGGCCCATTCGGCGAGCAGGTGGTAGGGGCAAACCCAGGAACAAAAAGACCGCCCGCCCAGCAGGAACCAGATGAAAAACACCGTCAGCGTGCCGATCAGCAGGTTCACGATGATGTGCTTGTGCGCCAGCATCACCTGCAGGGCCGAGTTGAGGTCGATGAGGTGAAAACCCACGAAACGCGAGGCGGTGAGCGCTCCTTCAAGTATCTGCACGTCCAGCGCGAAGGACACCAGGAACAGGAGATTCACCGAGATGAGCACTGCCCAGCGCCGATTGCGCCACTTGTGCGAGGCGTTTTTGTGCGCCTGGGCGTGGGCGAGGTTGGCCTGCAAGGCCTCTTTGTTGGAGGCGCGCTTGTGAACGTGAATTTGCTGCGCGGCTTCGCTGATTTCCACGGGTTTGCCCGGCTCGCGCCCGAACATGGCCAGGACTTGTTCGCGGAAGCGGCGCCTGAGAATGTCTTTGCTCATGTCTTCTCCTCCACGGCGGGGCGCCGCCCGTGCCGCTTGCTGGCGCATGCCCCGTCGCGCTTCATGTCCGCCACACCTCGCGCGACACCACTTCGATACTGGGTTTGTCGGTCGGGCAAATCATTTCGCACACGCCGCAACCCACGCAGCCCTCATGCACCACCGGGGCCCGCCGCGGACGCCCGTCCGGCGCATAGACGTTTTCCATGCTGATCGCCCACTTGATCGGACACTCGCGCACGCAGAGGTCGCACTCGGCCACATCGTAGGGGTGCTCGGCCACTTTGATCGGCTTCCAGCGGTTTTTGTCGAGGTAGCGCAGCTTGCCTTCGAATTGCGGTCCACGGACCTGGCCCTTGAAGCCCTGGCCGCGCAGCGCGAGACAGGACTCCGGCCGGGTGAGACGCGCGACACCCATGCGCTCGGTGAGATTCAGCGTGGGCTCGGGGTCCTTCTCTTTGGCCAGCAGCACCGGCTTTTTTTCCAGCCCGGCGCCGGCACGCGACTTGAGGAATGGGGGCTTCTGGTAGGTGAGCGCACCCGTGGGGCAGGCGAGGACGCACTGCACCGCGTCGCAGGAGAAATCGCAGGCCTGGTCGCGGGCATCGATGTAAGGCACCCCCACACCCAGACCATCGACCAAATCGGCGAGCTTGATGGCCTGCACCGGGCAGACCTGCACGCATTGCCCACACTTGATGCACGAGGCCAGGAAGTCTTTTTCGTCGAGCGCTCCGGGCGGCCGCAGCCGCGGCGTGCGCGCATAAACCATGGGCAACACGCCCGAGAGGCCGGCCCCCAGCACCCCGCCGGCCAGCAGCACGGTGCGCAGGAACTTGCGCCGCAGTTCGCGCCGCTTGCTGCGCGAGGGCGGCGAGGGCTTGGGCCGGACGACGGGTTCTTCGCCAGCGCTCATGGATGGGCCTTCCCGTAATTTGGCACCGTGTGGTCTGGATTGAGTGCGCACAGCACGCGATTCCACCAGAGGGGGCCAGGCAGCGTTCTGGCTGGCGGCGTATTTTGGTGTATTGGATCCTTGGGGACCTCAATCCACCGGTCGATTCGAGGCGTGGCAATGGAGGCGCTCATGACTGCACCCTGACAGGCTTTAGGAAACGCGGCGCCTCGTCCTTGAGGATGAGATCCGGCGTGGAAAAAGGCGCCAGCCGCTCCAGAAAATCCAGAAGCTCCATTCCCGGAGAATTCTTGAAAAAGCGCGCCTGGGGGATTTCCATCCAGATGCGATCGGCGAAGGCATAGAGCTGGTAAGGGGTGTCGCCCACGCCGTCGCCGTTGCGATCGAAGCCCTGGTAGTCGTCCCAGTAGTTGCCGCGCCATTGGTTGAGCCCAGCGGTACTGCCGCTGGACTGCATCACATGCGAGAGGTTGCCTTCGAAGATGTTGTCGGTGGCGACATTGCCGCCCAGTTCCGCGGTGAAGCGAATGCCGATGCCGTTGTAGGCGAAGCGGTTGTGCTTGAATTCGATCTTGGTGTCGGGCTGGAAGGGCGACAAATCCGAGTGCGCACCAATCGCGCAATAGATGATTTCGTTGCCTTCGATGACCGCATCCGAGGCTTCCTTGAGGCCGATGCCCATGCCCGTGGGACCGTTGGCGTGGGAGATCAAGTTGTGCTTGATATGCACGCCCTCGGTGTACATGAGGTACACGCCCACGGCGTTGTCGTAGAAGCGGTTGTGTTCCACCAAGTTGTAGGTGGCGAACATGAAATGGATGGAATAGCGGCTGCGCCGCGAGACGTTGTGGCTGATGGTGTTGCCGTGCGAGTACCAAGCGACCATGTCGCGCGAATCGGCAATGTCGTTGTATTCGACGCGATTGTCGCGGCTGTACCAAAGGCGCAGCGCATCGCCCCGCACGCCCAGCGGCACGGGTTTGGAAACGATACGATTGTGCCGCACCTGGTTCTGGTTCGATTGCTTGAGATCGATGCCAAAAAGGCAATCGCTGATATCAAGAGCTTCGATGGTGTTGCGATGCCCACGCACATCGAGGCAGGCGTCGTCGGTATCGTGCGAGTTGCCCGAGCCGCGCAGGGCAAGGCCGCGCAACACGGCGCCATCGGTTTCGAGACTGAACACCGTACCCTTGCCGCCGGCGTCGATCACGACCTGGCCGCCACCATCGATGGTCAAGGGCTTGGTAAGCCGCACCGGCCCGGCATAGCTGCCCGCCGCGGGCTTGAGCACGGAGCCGGTCGGGGCGGCATCGACCAGGGCCTGGAAGGCGGGCAGACGATGGATACGAGGGTCGCGTTCGGCCAGCGTATAGGCGGGTTTGGGCCGGTCCACTTCGGCGCGTACGCCACCATGCGCGCTGGCGTCCACCTTGGGCGCGACTTTCTCCTCGACGCCGAAGGCGGCGGCCGCGGCGAGCAGAGCAAAAACTGCCAGGCTCTTCTTCATGGCGCTACTCTGCCTGGCCCTCGCGCAATTGCTTGCGCCGGAGCAGAAGCGCCGGAACGAGGCAAACGAACATCAGCACCAGGAGCGCAAAACCCCAGTTGGGATACGAATAGGTCGAGAACTGCGCCACCTTGCCTTCGCCAAACACCGTGGGCATGAAAGGCTTGACTGTGAAGGCGCCCCAGGGGTGCAGGTTGTGGCCGAAGAACCAGAGCCAGCCGGCGTAGGTGACGAGAAAGAACAAAGGCAGCAAGGCGGGCAGCAGCGCCAGCAACAACTGAAAGTTCTGCATCCTCGCCACGCCCGCGAGCACCACGACCATGGCCACGACCAGCCCGGCGATCACGACATGGGTGATCCAGCGCACGTTATCGCCCCAAGCTTTGATGCGCTCGGGTTCGCGAAAGAAGGTGCCGGTCTCTTCCATGTAGGCTTTGACGTGCGCGTCCAGATGCCCCAACAGATACTGGTCGGTGATCATCCACGCCGCCGTCGCCACGAATCCGAGCGCCAGGACGCCCAGGCGCAGTTTTTTGCCGGTCACCGCGAAGCCGAGCATCGTGGTGGCGAAGAAAGCGAAGAAGAACTTGGCCAGCGGTTTTTCCACCGGCGCCCCGGTGGCGATGGGAAACATGCCGACGTAGTGGTTGATGGTGTTCATCTCATGCACGCAGTCGAGGCCCTGGGCGCCCTGGTCCACCTTTTTGTTCTTGTCGAGGATGGGGTTGTAGCGCTCGTCGTCGTGCGACAGATCTTTCTGAATGATTTCATTGGCCATGCGCGTGCCCGCGCCCGCGGCCTTGCAGCCGTTGTAGACACCGTCGAAGTGAAAGTGGATGCGAATGCCGTCGGGGAAGGCATCCTTGGGATAATTGGGCGCGGTGAGCGAGACCCACCAGATCGGCGCGAAATAGGCCGCGATCATGGCGATGAGCGCCACGCCGGTCAGCGTGGCGATGAGGAACTTCGGGTTTCTTGTGTCCAGCATGCTGATCTTTCGGTGAAACACGGCGCGGCCTCCCCCAACTCCGCGCCTCCAAAGAAGCGCCCGGTCTCCCAGCCCGGGCGCGTGGCCTGGCCCAGGGGCGCACCGCACCCCGTGGCCAGGGGACCGCAACTACTTCTTCTTCGCCGGCTTGGCGGGCTTGGCCTTACACATCGCGCCAGGCATGGACATGCTCGCCTGGTAGGCCGAAATCGCCACCAGTTGCTCATTGGTGTAGGGCTTGATCACCTTCACCATGTCGGGGTTGGCGTTGCGGCGGTGCCCGTCACGGATCTCGGTCATTTGCCGCAAGAGGTATTTGTAGTGCTGGCCGGCAATGACCGGATAGAACTTCTCCTTGTTGCCTTCGCCGTTCTTGCCGTGGCACTCCAGGCACTGCTTTTCATAGAGCTCCTTGCCCGCGGCCACTTGCTTGGCGGCGTCCGCGCCTTCGTACTTGCCGTGATCGGCCGGAATGCACAAGCTCTGAATGTAGGCCGCGGTGTCGGCCAGATCTCGCGGATCGGTCATTTCCTTGGCGAAGGGGTACATGGTGGGGTTGTCGCGCAGGCCCATGCGGATGTCGGCCATCTGTTTGATGAGCACCGTGGTGTGCTGGCCAGCCAACTGCGGAAAGGTCCCATCCGGCCGGCCGGCGCCGCTGGGCAGATGGCAGGCCCCGCAGATCTCGTAGGTCTCTTCGCCGCGCTTCACGTCGCCCGCCTTGGCCAGAGCCTCCTTGAGCTCACCTTCCATCTTGGCCCATTGGTAATCCTTGGACTCGATGCCCGCGGCCTTGGGCGCCTGACGCGGATCGGCCGCCAGCGTGGCGGTGGTGGCGAGGCCTAAAACGGCCGCAAGCAAAACTCTCAGCATGGCGAACTCCACAAGAATTGGACGAGCACTGGAGTCGATTATCGCGGCGATAGGCCCGTGGGGTTTTGACAGGCGTCAAATGCCATCGGCCGCAATTTGCGGCCGGTGGTCTACAGGCGAAGCGAAATCTACTTGAGCTTGGAGAGGTAGTCGGCGAGCGCCGCGATTTCCTCGTCACTGACCAGGTGCATGACCCCTTTCATGGCCGCGCTGTTGCCGTTGGCTCGCGCACCGCTTTTGATGTCCAACATCTGTTTCTGGGCGTACTTGGCGTTCTGCCCCGCGAGTTTGGGATATTCCGGCGTCAGCGGTTTCTTGCCTTCCTTGCCGTGGCAAGCGACGCAGGTCTTTTCCAGGTAGAGCTTGGCGCCGTCGAGCGCCAGGGCGGGGCCGGCGAAAGCGAGACTCGCCAGCGCCAGAGAGAAGCTCAGTTTTTTCATGGGAAACTCCAGTTGATGGGTGCAAAAACGGGGAGCACGTCGCCATGCTCCCCGTCGCCTTCAGGCGTTCAGGCGCTTACTTCACTTTCTTGGCGCCATTCTGCTCCAGGTAGGTCTTGGCGCGCAGGCCCAGGTCGGCCGTCTTGACCTGGTATTGCCAGATCTGCTCGGCCCAGAGGTTGGCCTGTTCCCAATCCTTCTTGGCGGCATAGGCTTCGTGTTTCTCCTTCAAGCCCTTGGTCTTGCCGAGCTGATCGAAGGCGTCTTCCACCATCGCCACCACGTCCGGGAAGTCCTTATAGTTCACGGAAGTAATGTAGGCCACCACGGAGTCGATGATCGCCTGGGTGTCGGCCACTTTCTTCACCGTCGCCTTGTACTCGGCTTCGGTGTAGCTGCCCTTGGCCAAGGCCGCGACCTTGGTCGGTTTCCAGCCCTTGGGCTTGACCAGCAGATAACCCATCATCTCCAGGTGCAGCGCCGAGCAGAACTCGGTGCAATAGTAGGGATAGACACCTTCCTTGTCAGCCTTAAAATTGACGGTGATGGTCTTGCCCGGCTCGATCGAGGCATGCAGGTTGTACGTGGACACCGTGAAGCCGTGGGTCTCATCCTGGGCGCGTTCGAGGTTGGTGAGGTGAATGGTGACGTCATCGCCGACATCGACTTCGATGGTCTCGGGGGTGATGTGCGAACGGATCAGCGTGCCGAACACCTCGACCTTGTTGCCCTTCTTGACCGTCTTCTCTTCGCCGGCCTTTACCGCGCCGGGGTGCGGCTTGTCGGTGCGGCTGTCGGTGCCCAGCTTGTAGCGCACGCCGGGCTTCAACTTGTTGGCGGCGATGGCCACGGCATAATGCGGCTCGCCCAGGGGCAGCGGCATGTCGTAGAGCAACTGCATCTTGTCGTTGCTGATGTCGATCAACTGGTGGTTCTGCGGATGCAGCGGCCCCACCGGCACGAAGCGGTCGATGGCCAGCTTGTTCAAGGCCACGAGGTACTTGCCCGAGGGTTTGGTGGAGTCACCCTCCATGGTCATCAAGTGGCCGATGTTGTAGTGCACGCTGATTTTGTCGAGCACCTTGCCTTCGCAAAAGTCCCAGCGCGCCACTTGCGAGTCGACGTAAAGCGAGGTGTAGGCCACGCACGCCTTCGAGTCGAACTGCGTATGCAGCGGCCCCAGACCCAGCGGCACTTGCACGTGCAGGGCGTCCTTCAGGCCAATTACCGGAATGCCATAGGGATCTTTCGATTCAAACTTGCCCGCTTTGATGGCGGCTTGAATCTTCTCGAAGCTATAGACCGACGCGTGAGTGTCGAGCTTGCCGCCGATCACGATGTATTTGCCATCGGGGGTGACATCGACGCCGTGCGGGCTCTTGGGCTCGGGAATCAGGTAAAGCAAGCCTTCCTTGACCGCGGTGTCGATGCTGATGACTCGGTGACCATTGATGAGCTTGAAGCCTTTGCCGGCGTTGACCATCTCGGCGGCTTTTTTCCAGTTCATCACATGCAAATAGTCGGTGTCCTTGGCAGAGCAGCCCGCCTCATAAGGCGGACGCCCCTTCTCGATGCCGCCCACATAACGCTCGGCACAGAAGGAGTTGGTGAAGGCCCAGCCTTCGGAGGGGCCTTTGCCGGCGTCGGACAAATCCTGCCAATAGGGCGGCAGCTCGAAGGAGAAGGAATCCTTCGCCACAATGCGCCCCTCTTTGCGGTCGAACTTCCAATAGGTGACGCCGCCGCGGTATTTCTCGTTCATCTCTTCGAGCGGATAGAACTTCTTGGACTCCAGGGGCGCCGGGTATTGCGCGGCTTCGATCACATATTCGGAGTTGGTGGTGACAAAGGCGCCGCCGTGTTCGGACTTGAACACCGGGTTGACCACAATCTGTTTGGTCTCGAAGTCGCGCAGATCGATCACCGCCAGGCGCGGGTTGGCCTTGTCGTTGATGAACAGGAACTGGCCGTCGTACTCGCCGTTGGTTTCCGAAATGGCCGGATGGTGCGTATCGCCCCAGGTGATGGATTTGCCATCGATGGCGCCCTGCTTCAACACCGCCTTGGAGTTCTCGTCATAGCCGTAGCCCTGCCAGGGCTCGGGGGTGAATACGCCGATGTACTTCAGAATGCGCATCGACGGTATGCCGTAGACGATGACCTGCCCGCTTTGCCCGCCCGAGCTGAAGGCGACGAATTCGTCGCGCTTGCCCGTGGGCACGTAGGTCTTGGCCGCCGCGAGCAAATCCTGCTGCGACAGATTGCGCCGTTTCATGACGTCTTGCAGCGACTCCGCCGCCCAGGTCGTCGCGGTCGCAAGACCGACGCCGGCGGCCAAGAGCAGCGAAAGCGTCCGCTTACTCGATTGCCTCATGATTCAACTCCCTCGGAGAAAAACTGCCGATTTGCAGGCCCGCCGCGCCATTCGAAACCCTAGGCGGCAGCCCTGCGACAACTTGCCGCAGTCAATATATGCCGCAGTGCAAAAGAGCGATTGATATGCGTCAAAAGTCCTCGCCCACCGCGGGGGGCACAATGCCTGGCATGGACAGTGTTCTTTCCCCTGGGCGCGGCTGGCGTGAATTGCCGCGCTTGCTCTGGCGCGTCGGTACCGCCGGGGGAGCGATCTTGCTGACGATGGGCGCGGCACTGCTTTTCAACCGTCCGCCGGAAGTGGTGAGGTTCACGCCACCCAAGGACTGCCGCCTGGAGCTGGCGGCCTGCCGCGTCGAGTTCGCCCCAGGCGCGGCGCTGACCCTCGATGTCGCTCCTCGGCCGATTAGCCCGAATGCGCCGCTCACGATCGCCGTACAGCTCGCTGGCATCGACGCCAGACACATCGAGGCGAGTTTTCGTGGCGTCGACATGAACATGGGTGTGCATGAACTGGAGCTCCAGCCCGCGGGCGAGGGCGAATTCCGCGGCAGCACCACCTTGCCGGTGTGCGTGAGCGGGCGCATGAGCTGGGAGATCACGCTGCGCCTGACCTCCGGGCGGCAGATCTACCTTCTGCCGGTGCGCTTCGACAGCGGCGCTTGACCGGCGTCATGCGTGCTCCGGCGCTCGTTTGGCACAATGCGGCGGGTCCCGTTGCTTGTTTTGTTCCGATGTTTTGCTCTCCCCACCGCTTGCTCTTTCTAGGCGCCTTCAGCTTGGCACTTGGCTGCGTTTCGCCGTCGGCCTTGGCCGCGGCGCCGAAGAAGCCGGCCGCGAGGCCAGCGGCAATCAAACCGGCCACCCCGGCGGCCAACGAGGCGCCCCCCGTGGCCCTGGTGCCCGCAAACATCGACAACGAGAAAGGCAAGGACATCAACGAAGTCTGCGCCGCCTGCCATGGTAAATACGGCCAAGGCGGCAAGCGCGGCGAGTACCCGCGCATCGCCGGGCAGCGCCTCACCTACCTCAAGGATCAGTTGAAGTCCTTTCGCGCCCGCCAGCGCATCAATATCCCGATGTACCCCTATACCCAGGAGCGGGAACTGCCGGATGAAGACATCGACGCGGTCTCCGAATACCTCGCCAAGATCGAGCTGCCCACCCAATGGCCGGAGTTCAAAGACAGCGACGACGCGCTCACCCGCCTCGAAGCCATGGACCGGGTGATGATCATCCCGCGTGCCGAGGGCGACATCGAGAACGGCAAGTCTATTTACCAGAAAGAGTGCTACACCTGCCACGGCACCGACGGCCGCGGCCGCGGGCGCTTTCCGATGCTGGTGGGGCAGTACACCAATTACCTCAAGAAGCAGACCGACGCCTACCGAAAAGGCGAGCGGCCGCATGATGAAAAGGGAAATACCGGGGTGCTCAATTTGCTCAAGGAGCAGGACATTCAGGACCTTCTGGCGTATCTGACGAGCATTCAGAATCCCTAGGAAGGGCCCATCCCCATCGGCCTTCCGATGAAGTTCTTTTTCGGCGTCCGGGCGCGCCACGGCGCCGCCGCGAGGCGGCTGGGCGTTCCAGGCCGCACCTTTGACTGGTCGGGCCTTGACGAGCTGGACCCTCTTGACGCGTGCATTGCAATGCACGTATAGTGCGCGCACGATGACAAACCCGAGCAAGATCCGAGAGCGCTACGCCGAGCAACTGGTCGCCAACTTCGACTCGAAGTTTTTCAAGGTCTTGAGCGAGCCGGTGCGGGTGCAGATTCTGAAGTTTCTGATCCTCAACGGCAGCTCGGACGTGGGTAGTATCGCCCAAGCCCTGCCGCAGGATCGCTCGGTGATTTCGCGGCATTTGAAGTTCATGCACGAGGCCGAAATTTTGAGTTGTGAAAAGGTGTCCCGAAACGTCTACTACGATGTGAACGCCGGGGCGATTCGCGAGAAACTGGAGAACATTGCCGCGAGCATTGCGAAGTGCATGGCGGAGTGCGGTTCATGTGCGCACTAGCCTCCCTTTTTTGTCTTTTCTGTGCAGCTAGGTGCATTGGTGCACACATTCCTTGCTTGGATGCGCCTATGAAAGCGCCTTCAATACCTCCGTCGTCATCGCGACCCGGTGCCCCGAATCCCGAAGGTTCGGGGACCCGGGCACCGCCTTTCCCCACGGTGACGAGCCCAATCGATGGTTTTTACGTGGAGATCACCATGACCCCCAAACCGCTTGCAACACACCACCCAGCCGGAGCGTTCGCATGAAAACTTCAGATCTTTCCTTAGTCGCCGGCGGCGGCCTGCTCGATCGGCGCGATTTTCTCAAACGCGCCCTGCGCTACGGTGCAGTGGCCGCCACCGCCGCGAGCGCGGCACCGAGCAGAAGTCATGCGTCAGAGCGGGCGCCGTCGGCGAGCCTCACACCGGCCCTGCCGCAGCAAGGTGGCCAGAGGGAGGCTGCGACTTCGGGCGCCGCCACCATCGCCGACTCGATGGCTCCCTGGATGACCTCGCTGGGCGGCGCGGATGTCGCTTACGGCAGCCCGTCGGCGCACGAGCGCGAGGTGCAGCGGTCGCGGAAATTCGACGCCCCGCAAACCGCCGGCATGACCATGTGGCATACGCCGCTGGCGGCGCTCCAAGGCATTATCACCCCCAGCGGTCTGCACTACGCCGTGAGCCACAACGGACTGCCCGACCTCGACCCCACCCGGCATGAACTGCTGATTCACGGGCTGGTGCGCACTCCCATGCGATTCAGCGTGGAGCGCCTGCTGCGCTATCCGATGGTCTCGCGCATCCGCTTCCTGGAGTGCGCCGGCAACACCGCCTACAACGCCGTCTCGCCTTTCGTCGAAGACCACAGTTGTCAGGAGTTGTTCGGCCAGGTGTCGTGCTCCGACTGGACCGGGGTACCACTGTCCTACCTGCTCGAGGAAGCCGGCATCAAAGATGGCGCGGCGTGGATCATCGCCGAGGGTGCCGACGGCGGCTCGCTCACCCGCAGCCTGCCGCTCGAAGCGGTGATGAAGGACGCCATGCTTGCGCTCTACCAGAACGGCGAGCGGCTACGCCCCTCGCAAGGCTACCCGATGCGCCTGTTCATGCCCGGCTGGGAGGGCAACCTCAACGTGAAGTGGCTGCATCGGCTCGAACTCACGGCGAACCCCGCTTACACCAAGGACGAATCCGGCCTTTACACCCAGGTGCTGGCCGATGGCCGCATCCAGCGTTTCGCCTTTACCATGGAGGTAAAGTCGGTCATCACCCGCCCCTCGGCCGGAATGGTCCTGCCCGAGCCCAAAGGTTTCTACGAGATCTCGGGGCTCGCCTGGTCGGGACACGGGCGTATCGCCAAGGTGGAAGTGTCGGCGGACGGCGGCGAGAGCTGGGCCGAGGCGGCACTGCAGGAGCCGGTGCTCGACCGCGCCTTCACCCGCTTTTCGATTCCCTGGCGCTGGACTGGCGCGAGCACCCTGCTGCTCAGTCGCGCCACCGACCAACACGGGCGGGTGCAGCCCACCCGCAAGCAATGGCGCAAGCGGTATGCGGCGCATTCCTTCAACCATTACAACGCGATTCAGGCTTGGCGAATCAACCGCAATGGGAGGGTCGAAAATGCCTACGCTTGAGAAAGTGCTCGCTTTGCTTTTGCTGGCTTGGGCGGGCGCGGCGGGCGCCACCGAGCCCGTGATCGGTTTGGGCGAAGCGCTCACCGAAGCGGACCTCGCCCGCTACGACATCACCGTCTTTCCCGACGGCCGCAACCTGCCTCCGGGCCGCGGCAACGTCACCGAAGGCCGCGTGATCTATCGCGATCGATGCGCCGCCTGTCACGGCGAAAGCGGCATCGAAGGTCCGGCGACACGCCTCGCCGGATCGGACGGTTTGTTCGGCTGGGACGATCCGCTGCGCATCATCCGCATCAAGAAATATCCGCTCTTGATCTGGTCGATGGGCGCCCGCTGGCCTTATGCCACCTCGATCTTCGATTACGTGCGCCGCGCCATGCCGCACACCGCGCCGAAAAGCCTGAGCAACGATCAGGTGTACGCCATCACCGCCTATCTGCTCTACATGAACGGTCTGATCGAGGAAAGCGCCGTCATGGACCAGCAGGCGCTGCCCAAGGTGAAGATGCCGGCGCTGGACAGGAGCGTTTCGGCTTGGCCTTGAGCGCTGGGTGGGGGTTACGCTTCGACCGATCGAAGTCGTCCAGCGTTAGGCACTGCCATGGCTCCCCGCCCCCACTCCCGTCAGCATGCGCCCGCTGCGCAGCAGAATCCAGAACACGACCAGGGGCAGGATCAGGGTCTGCAAGAGGAAGACGACGATCAGGCGAATGGCGTGCTCGACGGCCTGGTCGATAGTGTCGCCGAGCGCTTTGATGTGTCGATCGAGTTGCCACCACTTCTTGTCGGCGGCGCCTTCGGCGGAGCTGAGCGCGCCGAGAGCTTGGGAGGCTTGCTCGATGCCCCGCTGGCCGGCGGTGTACTGTTGTTGCATGAAGCCTCGGTAAACGACTTCGCTTGCCATGCCCGCCAGGGGCACGATGAAGCGCAGCAGCAGCAGCGCCACCAGTACGCGGGTGAGCAGCGCCGGAGGGCTTGCGCGACGGGGCGAGCCAAGCGAACGCAGCCATGAACCGGGAGGGGGCGTCGCGCCCGAGCCCTCGTAGGTTTCTGCGGCGGAACCGCGGGCCGGAGAAGGGTCGCCTTTTCCGTACCAATACTGCCAGGCCCAGGCGAGGGTAACCAGTGTCAGCGCCAGCGACATGCCCCAGTGCATGCCCAGTTCCAGCAGCAGCAGTTGCACGCCGAAGGCGACGCTGGCCAGGAGCATGAGATCGGCGAAACGTTCGACCAGGTCGTTGAGCGGGTCGAGCATTTGGCCCGGCGTGAGGGTAACGCCCACGCCCAGCGGCTGCACCGAGAGTTCGGTGCCCTGCACCACGGAGATTAGGGCATTAAGCGCCCGCGCCGTGGCGAAACTTGCCACCGCGCGCTTGAAGCCGGCCTGTGCCTGCGCACCGGCCATCTCGTCGAGCGGCTTGAGCCAGGCGCAGGCTGCCGCCACGGCCAGCAGCGCCAGCACAAGACCGCGCCGCAGCGCTTCGATCCTGAGGAAAGCTTGCTCGGAAATTTGCTGGTCCATGGCGCCGCACTCCTTGTTTTCCATTGCGTCTGGCGAGACTCTACTCCAGAAGGCGGCGGTCAGAATACACGCCGACGACGACAAGGTCGGCGGTTGGCGCCACTGTCAGCGTGCACGCTCACAAAAATGAAGGAAGACGGCGCGATCGAGCGCTTGCGTCGGCAAACCGCGAAGGAATTCGACCTCGAATGGCCGGCGTCAGCGCACCGCCGGCATGAGGTCGTGGGGCGTCTGCCCTATGTCTAGGAAAGCTCCCGCAGGAAGCGAAGCTCTGCCAGGGTCACGCCGCCCAACTCGAAGGCCTTCATCGAACCCGGTTCGCAGGCGAAGCCCGCCCGCTCGTAGAATCGGATCGCGCGCATATTGCCGGCCATCACCCAAAGGCTGACGCTGACATAGCCTTGTGCCGCCAGCTCGTGCAGCACACGAGTGCAAAGCGCGCGCCCAACGCCGCAGGACCAGTGATCAGGCTGGAGATAAATCGCCCACAGCTCGCCTCGCCTCGGCGGGGCGTCGGCATCGCGACTGGGTCCGAAGTTGGCGAAGCCGATGATGTCGCCATCGGCCAGGCGCGCAACCACCACGCTGCTGGCGCCAGACTCGATGTCGCGCCGCCACCCGGTCGCGCGACTTTCGACCGAAAGACTCGCGAGGTAATCCGCCGGCAGGAGTTCACGGTAGGCTTTTTGCCAGGAAGCCACATGCACTTGGGCAATGTCCCGCGCGTCGGCGGTTTGCGCAGGCCCGATGGTGAAGCTTGGCACAGCCTGCGTTTTCATTTCTGAATGCGAATCTCCACCCGCCGGTTTTTCTGCCGGCCCGCCGGGTCGTCGCTGCCATCGGGTTTGGCGTTGGGCGCCACAGGCTTGGTTTTGCCGAAGCCGCGCGTCGCCAGGTTGGCGGCGACGGCGCCTTGGGTGACCAGCCAGGCCTTGACTGATTCGGCACGCCGCTCGGAGAGCTGCTGGTTGTATTTGGCCTCGCCCTTGGCGTCGGTGTGGCCCTCGATGCGTACCCGCGAGCGCGAATGGGCGGCGAGGAGTTCAGCAACTTTGGACAAGGTAGGCTCGGCTTCTTTGCGGATGGCCGCTTGGTCGAATTCGAAGAGCACGTCGCCCGGTAGTTCAATGGCGATCTCCTGCCCGATGACTTTGGCGTTGAGATCGGCAATCAAGCCATCGATACCGCGCACCTTCATGACGATGGCCACGGTCTTGGCGCGGGGTAGTGCCGCGCGCGCCGCGGCTTCGACGGCGGGGTCATCGGGGCCGGGGTATTTCTCCGGCGAAGCCGCCAGGGCAAAACCACAGGTCAACAACCCCAGCAGGAACAGCAAGCGCGATCCCATGGCGGTCTCTCACTTGTCGGTGACGGGAATGTCGTCGAAAGGCAGCACTTCCGGAATCACCAGCTTCACCTGCTTGACTTCGGCGCCCGGCGCGGGAAACTTGGCCCACCACAAATGCGTGTCGCCTTTGTTGAGGTGTACGCCACCGAGTCCCTTGGGCGCGATCGGCGCGCCTTCGGCGTCGCGTAGAATGAAGTGCTTCTTGTCGCCCGCCACCACGTAGAAGCCGGCATACGCGCCGTGACCAGTGTCGATGTTGAACCAGGTTTTCTTCTCGGCGCTGGCTCGAAAACGCAGCTTCACCGTGAGCACCCCGGCCTTGCGGGAGCATTCGATCAGTTCGGCCGTCACGCCTTGAATATTGGTTTCTTGAGTTTGCATGGCGCCACCCGCCTGCGCTAGCGCCGCCACGGAAGACAGCGACATTGCACCCACCAGAAGCAGCGACCTCAGGACTGCCAGGACCTTGCACGCTTTCATTTTCCAACCCTCCTTGAAAAGCTCAAAAAGTGCCACACGGGACGGCTCGGGGATCGAGCCGCTACGGTTTTTGGTTGCGCGCCCGGCGAGCAGGGTTCGCGTAGGGCAAGCCATTTTAGCCGCCGGGCAAAGTCGCGAAAAGGGGCATCTGGCCTAGAAAAGCAGCGCCTTTTGGGTTTGTGATGGAAAGGATTTCTTACAATTTGCCCACCGCGCAGCACCCAGGCCCCAGGCGTGCAAACCGCACGCGATACGCTCCCCCGGCAGGGTCGGGTGAGGGCACGCGATGCGATCTTCCTCCCCTGCACAGTGCCCTCGACGGGCCGCTGCGCAAAACCTTTCCAGTCGCGCATTGCATTGATGGCGACGCCAGATTTGCTATTGCCCCCCTTGGAAAAATGGCAAAATGATCGGCCCGGCACTTCACGGGTGCCGAACGAGCCGAATAAGGAGCATAAGCCGATGTTTATCGTCGATCTGGTGGTGCTGGCGCGGTGCGCGCGAGCTTTGCTGTCCGTCACACTGGTCGGTTTTCTGATGTCCGCGCCGGTGGCCGGGCAGACGGTTTTCTTTCATGGCGAATCCGACTTTTCCGCCGATCTGGCCGCAAGCAGGGTGACGCTCATGGCCGAGGAGATCGAGAATCGCAGCAACGGCCAGTCTGGCAACGTCTTGCTCGAACTGTGGGCCGCGCCGCCGGGTAACGACGGTTGTGGCCAGTACACTGGGTGGCGCGTGGCTACGGCTCAAGTGGGGCAAATGGCGCCGGGCACCACGGTGCGCAACTTCGTGGGGACCGTTGACGCGAATAACCTGCCGGAGACTGCCGGTGTCTACCCGCTGGGCTTGTGGGTGCAACAAAGGCAGGGCGATGTAATTTTCTGGATGAACTGCGTCAACCCGGGCGGCGCGCTCAATGTGGTGCCAAAGTCAAGCTGCCACTCGCAGTTGACGCTGGCATCGAGCGCCGTGAGTGTGAGCGGGAACGGCGGCAGCGGCACGGTCAGCGTGACCGTGCCCAGCGGCTGCGTGTGGAAGGCGGGCAGCAACGCGAGTTGGCTAACCGCCACGCCAGCCAATGCGACCGGCCCCGGTGCCGTCACTTATACAGCAGCCGCCAACGACTACGGCGTCGCGCGCACCGGCTACATCGTGGTCGGCGGCAAGCAGTTTGCGGTGAACCAGCCGGCGAAGGCCACCGCGACCGTAGTCGAGTTCTACAACCCCGATCTCAACCACTATTTCATTACCGCCGATCCGAACGAGCAGACTTTCGTCGATTCCGGCGCGGTCGGCCACTGGCAGCGAACCGGCAACAACTTCAAGGCGGGAGGGCCGAATCAGGTCTGCCGCTTCTATGGCAACACGGCCACGAACCCCGCGACGGGCGCACCCTACGGCCCCAATTCGCACTTCTACACGGCCAATGCGGACGAATGCGCCTTCCTCAAGTCACTATTCAATCCGACGGCGTCGAGCTGGAAATTCGAAGGCAACGACTTTTCCACCACGCCGGCATCCAACGGCGCTTGCACCAGCGGCCTCGTGCCGGTGTACCGAGCCTACAACAATGGTTTCGCGCACGGTGTCGAGTCCAATCACCGCATCACCAGCAATTTGGCCGCCTACCAACAGACCGTGGCCGCCGGCTGGAGCGCCGAAGGCGTGGTGCTTTGCGCGCCGCAATAGCGGGCTGGTTCTGAAGCCCCGTCGCGGGGCGTCAGCGCCGCATCGTCGTACGCAAACATCGGCGCATCGTTTGGGGTGCGCTGCCGCTTAGATCGCCAAGGCCAAAGATCAGCGGTTCTGGCGCAGTTGCGCCGCCACCGCCGCCCGAATGGCCTGGCGCTCGACCGCCAGCACCAAATGCCCGCCATGCTCGAAGCGCAGCAGGCGCGCATTGGGAAGGTGCGTCAAGGCGAACTGGGCGTTGTCAAAAAGTTGCAAGGAGTCATCCGCCGCGTGCACCACCAGCGTGGGCGCGCGAATTCCGGCAATACGAGCGTTGGGCATGGCCGCTTGATTGTCGAAGGCCGCGCCCGCGGCCCGGGCTGAGGAGGGATTCATGCCTACGATGAGATCATCGACCAGCGCCCGCTCTTCGGCGCCGAGTTGGTCAAGCACTGCCCCATCCGCGCCCATCAGTTTCACGAACCAGGGTCTCAGAAAGCGCGTGATCGCCCAATAGAGAAAGTCGTAACGATAGATTTTCATCAACGCATCGCCCTGGGCATTGGCCTGCGCTTGATTCGGCACCGCCGAGGCCGCGACACCGCAGGACAAAAGCGTCAAAGATTTCACGCGCTCGGGGTGAAGCAAAGCAAAGAGTAGGGCCGAAGGCCCGCCGTGCGACAAGGCCACCACCGCCACTTTTTCGATGCCCAATTGATCGAGCAGATAGGCATAGGCGTGCGCTTGTTGATCAAAAGTCGCAGCCGGCAAAAAGGTGGAGCGCAAGTAGCCGAAACGCGAAGGGGCAATCCAGGAGTAGCCCTCGCCCAACACCGCATGGGCCAGGAGTTCCCCCTGATCGAAACCGCCGCCACTGCCGTGAATCACCAGCACCGGTGCGCCGGCGCCGCCGCGCACATATTCGATGTCACCCCAAGGCGACGCGAGCACCGTGCTGCGCCCTTGAATGCGCTGATAGGCCGCGCGCATGTCCAGGAAAAACAGTGTGGCGAGCGCCACAAGCGCCACGAGCAGCGCGGCGATCGACCAAAAGAGGAAGCTGCGGAGCATGGTGTGGAACCGATCTCAGAGGCGGGGTTCAGGTGCGAAGCACGGCCGTGGTTACCATGATTTCCCGCGCCGAACCATTTGTTGCGACACCCACTCTTCCTGTACGCTGTGCAAGCGATGATCGATCCACCTTTCGTGGCTCCCGCCCTGTGCCTTGAATCGATTGAGGCTGCCTTACCTTGCCGCAGAAAGAACGAACTTCACAGGCACGGCCAAACACCACGATAACATCGATGACATTCTTCACGTTCGCCTTAGGGTGCTTCTCCGTAATCTTGGGCCTGGCCTCCTTGGACGCTAATGCGTTGCAGTCGTCTCAAGTCGCATCGTAACAGACTTGCACTGCGCGACGCGTCGCCTTTCCGAATAAGATGATGCGGATCTCATGTTCATTCTGGATTTCCACCAGTTACGCATGAATATAGTGGAGCAGACCAGATGGCAATTCGGCACAGTTTTGCCCGCCCGGCCTAAGCGTAAGGCCAGTATCCCTTGGGTGCGAACGGAAGACCCGTCCTTCGTGGTGTTTCAATGTCAGTGAGCACCATCTTGGGAAGTAGCCCAATGCTTCGAGACGCGCAACTCCAGACTTGCGCCCCTGCGGCTGCAAACCGTTAAGCAAATGTTGTGATCAAGAGCAACATCGGATCTCATCGCCTAAGTCAATGAACTCGCACAGCGGCAAAGAGGGTCATTCGATGGGCGCCCGCAGATCGAGCAGGGGGCATAGTAAAGACGTTCATCCACCTGAAGTTGCGGGGGATCATGCCGCAAATCGAAGTAGGTCGGATCAAAGCGATACAAGACCTCACCGGGCACAAGCTTCGGGTCCTCATGCGCCGCGATGTTGGAACGCATGACCAGACTGCCTGGCTCGTTATGAGCACCGGATTCCGCTGTATCGGGGAATGAGTCCTCACCAAGCCAGCCCCGATTTCCAGTCGGCAAGGCAAGAGCAAACTCCAGGTCATGAACCTCTGCCTCTGCAACGCCACGTTGATTCAATGAACGCGCCTTTGCCTTGAAAATAAGGTTTTCATCAATTGCCACGTCCAAGCTCAGACGCTCTCGGAAAGGCGCTGCCTTTTCATCCACTGGAACGACGAGATTGGCCAACGGACGGCGCATATCGTTCGGAAGCACTTTTGGCCCAGGCTTTCTCGGCGCCATCAGCTGGAACTTCCCATAGCCATCGGTCGGGTCAACACAATACAAGTTGTAGTTGTCCCCGCGCGTCTCACCCTCTTGTGGCATTTCCAGGCCAGCTCTGAGCAATGGCATGTAGGAGTTGCGAGCAAGAACCAACTCCACGCTTTTTGCGAGGTGAAGCCTTGCATCGTCGTGAGCAACCCACGCCGCCCCTTCAGAAATCAAGGAGGCCGTGCGTTCAGAGACATGCACCCGCTGAGGACCAAAAAGCTCATGGAGCCGCGCTTTGATAGCAGGTATGTTCGCCATGCCACCAGTTGTCAGACACATTGCCACGGAAGCCGTGGAGTAGCCTTGGCATTCCAGGAGCTTTTCAATCCTGGCCATGCCCTTATCAATCAGTTCTGCGACCATGGACTCCAGCTCCTCCCGAGGAAGCGGATATTCCAGGTCAGGGTCATCGAGCCCACGGAAGAAGTTGGGCACGTAAACGTTCACCCGGCTACGCTGGCTCAGGTCAATCTTTGCCCTCTCGCAGGCATGCATGAGTCGTGGGCGCGCCTCGGACTGAACAGCAGCAGTCTCTGCTATCGACTTCGCCTCTCTGAAGCGCTTTTCCACCTCATTCTTGAGGGCATCATCAAAAAGGTCACCCCCGACCTCATCGGTTCCATCGTTCACGACCTGAACCAGCAAACCGTCCACCAAGCGGCACAGAGTCAAATCCAGCGTACCGCCGCCCCAGTCAAATACCAAGATGAGCTGCCGGTCATATCGCCTTAGCGTCGCCGCAAAGTCTTCGCTGGTGCGCAGATAGCCATACAACGCCGCCAGCGGCTCATGAACAAACTGCACGATGTTCATGCCTGCCATGCGGAAGGCATCACGAAGCAGTGCCCGCCGGTGGCCTTCCATGTTTACCGGGATAGTCACTACGGCTTTGTCGAACGTGAGGTTCTTGACGGTGCGCGTACCCAAAGCCTGGTCCCGGACAAACCTCACCACGTCTCGCACAATGTCGACCGGGTTGCGTTCGACTCCGTCGACAAACACGCTTTCACGCCCCAGCAAGGTTTTCGGCGAACGGACGACATTACCCTGAACCCCTAAACCAGCTTGTGCCAGTCGCTCTCGCGCTTCTCGGCCAACAATGGTCTGCGTCCCCTCATAGCAAACAACGGAAGGGATAGGTAAGCCCTGGTCATCATGAAAGCTGATGACGTTGTCACCCTGAACAATGGAAATCAGACTGTTAGTCGTGCCGAAATCGAATCCAACCCCCGCCATGTCACTCTCCCTGCAGATTTTTTATTTCTTGGCGCAATGCGTCGGTAACCCGCTCGGCATGGTCCACCATGACATGCACTTTGGGTTTTGGCCTGGTGAAGGCCTGTAACCCCTCCTCAAGCAAATGAACGTCCGATTTCAATCGCCGCAGTAGCCTGGTGCGCTGAAGCTCCAGGTCATTACGCAAATGCGCCGCTTCCGTCTCTGTGGCCAGGCGCAATGACTCCAGCTCCGTTTGATGCGCTTGCAGCTCTGTCGCATGAGTCTCTTCAAGCTCTGATGCTTTCAAGCGAAGCGCATCGATGTCCGATTCCAAGGTCTGAACCCTGGCCCTTAATACTTCGGCCTCGTTAGTTGCAGACTCGCTGGCACGGAGCCTGACTTGGGCCAATCGCCGATACTCGTCGCAAGCCAGACCAACCCCTGCAAGTTCCGCGATGCTGGAGACGGCGTCTAGCTTGCTGGCTTCCGCCACCAGCTTTTGTGCTTTCGGTGCCCATAGCGATGTGAACAACACGTCCGCTACCGCCGCGACAGACAGCCCCCTGCTTTCGGCAAGCCAGATGGCCATGCAGTAGACGGCATTGGTTCGCAGCTGTTCAAGCTCGGTGGCCTTGATAGTGCCGACAAACTCCTGCGGCAGGTCCTTTGCTTCAGTTTCAGCAATTTGCTTTAACACTTCGCCAGGCCCAGGTGCTTCGTCTAGATTGCGAATTGCCGCATCGATACGCTCATGCAGGAATATCGGGTGCATGAGCAATGTGTCCCGGACAAAATCACGAATGGCGCCCCGCAGCCCTGGATACCCAGTCACTTGCCGCGCCGCTAGCAACAGTTGGCGGGGCGCAGCAAGCGTGGTGTCTTTACTGGCCACTTCCTTCAAGCGTTGGAGTGTCTCCTCAGACAACGTTGGGTCCTGGGCAATCTGCCGCTCAACCTTTGCCTTAAGCGGTACTTTCCTGCCCTTCAACGCATATGCGTGGGCGATAAACTGTTCCAGGGTCGTGATTTCCGCTTTGGGTTTGGATTTCCCTCGCTTTCCAACCGTCCCCGTCGTCGCCGTAGCGGCACTGTTTGTGGCTTGAGTAAGCCCACCGGCTTCTTCGCCTGCAATCTGGTCTTTTTCAGGCCGCTTCTGCCGTTCGCTTGTAGCCTGTTTCTGCGGAGCCCCTCGGGGAGCAGGGTCCGAATAGTGAACCTCGCCGGTCTTCGCGTTGGTAGCGGGTGTGCGCTTCTCATCACTCATGTGTTCTGCTCCTCACCAGCTAGGCGGGCAATCAAGCGTTCAGCCCATCCCGCTGTCTTGGCATTTCCAATCAATTCTCGTGCGGTCTTTCTGGCATGCACGGCATCCCTGCTTGCGGCATAGGCTTCTGCCAGAAGGACATTCAGTTTCAGCCTGTCAAACTCAGGGACATCACACTTCACGAGCGCCGCGATGTTTTCTGCTTCTGCCGCCAACTCGGTTAATGGCAGCTGAGTCCATCTCAAAATGCGGAGCGTCTCGTGGTCAGTCAGCATGTCTTCTGGGGCATTGGACGGCTTCCTGGCAGGTGTACCCGCCTCATCCCATGAAATACCTTTCAGGACCGCCTCGAAACGCATGGAGGCCATGTGCAATTGACCAGGAGGCGCAAAGAGGGCCGCGTCCTCGAAGTGGTTAAAGTGGAAAGCCACCAGGCTTCGCACGAGGTGCGCCAGCGAACGGTCATAGTCCAACAGTGCGTCAGCGGCTCGGTTGAAGCGCTCCCGATACTCATCATAAGGAAGCGACGAATCCGGTGCCCTTTCCTTGGCCAGAACCCCATAGAGGTAGTCGCAGATTCCGCCCCAATACGCGTCAGCGGTGTTGAACGCCCTGCACTCCTGAATAAAGACCTCTAGGGCTCGAACAGTCAGCAACTTTCGGTTGGCAAACTGCAAGAAGCTTGCCTCCACCCCTTTCAGATGCATCTCGTCAGCAATCTGAAACACCAGCTCAAATACGGCAGGTGGTCCATCATTGCCCAACTCGACCTTAACCTTGTCGTGGCTAACCTCCGCCAGCAATTTTGGAATCTCTCTGGGCTCCCGTGGCGTCCCATTGAAGGTGGCAATGGTGCAGAGTTCCACCACGAAATCCGACGGTTGAGCCGAACGGGTAACCCTAAAGGGGGTTGCACCCAGTTCTATGCCCCTGACGAACAACAGGGGACACGTATAGGGGTGTGACTGAAAGCGATGGCGGCGGAGATCATCCATCGAGTCAAAATGCTGACCACAATGCTGGCAGTGGTAGATGAGTCTTTGGGGTCGGTAGGCAAAGTCCAGCCCCGCGTTGTCGTGGAACTCCAGGTAACCCGTATGCCAGAATCCCATGCTTCGCTCACCATTTGACTATAATTGACCGCCAATCAAAAACGATAGAAATCAAATCGCTCCCTGCCGCTGCAACTCCGCCCAAACAAAAGGGGAATATCGGGCGAGCAGCCCAGCCGAGCAGTCCTGCATTAAGTACTCGTCGAAGTGACGGGCTCGCATTTCTCGATTGACCCCGCTATCCAGCTTCAGGCGGTCTATGGTGGCCTGCGCATCGATCCCCAATTGGTTCTTTGTCAGGCCCGGATTTACGTAAATGCGCCCTGTGACTAGCTCCAGATGGAATACGTCAGGAGGCAATGCAAAAGGGTCCAGCACATCATCAAACGCTCGCTTGCGTGCATTCATGGCCAAACAAGCCAGACGGTAGTTGCTCCACTCGTAGGTGTTCCCGGCCAAGGCCGATTTGGCGACGAAATGATCCACAGACGCCGCACCCGTGGCCCGCTCTATATACACCGCCAGGTAAGCGCATATCCCGCCATGGCTTCGGTGCAACTCATCCAAGCATTCCCGCCAGTAGGGGTGCGGGTCAGTCCCTTTGGGCAAGGGGGCATACATGGCGATACCCCTACCAGCAAGCCAGGCGTTGCCTGGTTGCCTTACCTTGGCATCGAAATCCGCCGGTTCGGGCTGAGGCACTACAGAAATCATTCCAGCCACCCCTTCTTTTCTCCGATGTAACGCCAGCGCACCCAGAAGGGGTCAGTATCACTGAGCACGCCAGCCAGTTTGGCGTGCATGGCCTTCGCCCTAGTCTTGTTGAAGTTGGGTGCGCTTAGGGCCTGGGCCGCTTCTTCCAGGGCCTGCTCGGCCTCGATAGAGCGGGCGCTCTTCATGTCGAAGGCATTGCTCATCAGCCAAGCCGACGCTTCGCCGTGACGTTGCCACTCGCGGCGAGTTAACGCTATGTGCCCTTGTTTATCCGACTGCGCACGCACCAAATCGAAATCAAACCAGGCGTCCTGTCTGATATCGAACTCGGGCTCAACTGACGCCATGACCAGGGGCGAATGCGTTGCGGCGATAATTTGGACTTGCGCCGCCCGAGCCAATTGGGTCACGACAGAAAGTAAGGAACGCACAACCGAGCGCTGCCAGCGCGGATGCAAGTGCGCTTCTATTTCATCGACCAGGAACACGACCTGGGAGGCAGGTTCCTCACCAAGCAGCTTGCATGCCGCCAGATGCTCCTTCCATGTCCAAACGAGCAGATAGGCGAGCGAAGTTATTCGACGTACACCGGCGGAAGCATGGAGCACCGGCGTTTCCTCGCCGTAGGGCATCTTGAGCGTCGGTATGTCGCGAGCGTCCTCAATGCTGATGCGCGTCAGTTCGCCAATGGAGAGCTTCTCACCCTCTGATGGCGAAAGCATGCGAATAATGCGCTCCAACAGCTTGAAAGCGTTCTTGCCCTCGCGCTGCCAAGAAGCCCAATCTCGAATTAGTCCATTGCAGAGCCATTCCCCTTTCTCGCCCCGTAGTCCGTCCCAAACCTCTTTCGGACTAAAGACATACGCGGGTTGCCGCTCCTGGACATCGATATTCCCCTCTTTTTTCCAGTAGTTGCGGGCGGGGTCCCAAACGGCAAAGCTGCCGTCCACCTGGGCATAAAGCACCAGACCAGGATTGGAAGGCCGGCCGGGCCGACCCGTCCAGGCCTGTTTGGGACGATTGAACTTGCTTTCATACCGCTCGACCTTGCCTGATTTGGTGGTAAACGAAAAGTTGATACTGGCATTCTCGCCCGGCTTAGGCCTGGCCATGTAACCTGAGGCCAAGCTGGCATTGAGCTCCGCGGGCCAGCGCCGTGTCAGCGACCACCAGGCGATATCCAGCAGAAAACTCTTGCCCAAACCGTTGTCGCCTGTCAGCAAGTTTAGGCGCTTGCCGAACTCAAGCGAGAGCTCTGGCGCCGGGCCAACATTCTTGATTGTGAGGCTCCTGAGCATACAACTCTCCTATTCATCCCTTCTAGTGGCCAGTATATCCGTCTGAGCCGGGAGACAGTCAACTACGCGGCCACTCCTGACGGCGCTAAACCTGCGGGCCTATTCCACGACTAAGGTGGCGATCTCGTCGGCGATTTCAATGCCGGTGCCAGACTTCACCGCCTCGCGAACGCAACGCAGGCCACCTCAGGTGTAGGTCAGGTCACCGGAGACCAAACAAGTATCGACAAAATCCAGACCATGGGTTTTCAGACGTGCTCGACGCTGGGTTTGCGCCCAGATGAGTTTCTTGGGCGGCAATCTAGCTATACGCTGTAAAGGAGTCAAGTTGAGCGGCGGGCGCGAGAGAGGCAGACGCGGTATTCCTCACCAGCCCCCGTGGTGCCTCCTTCAAAAGGACTCGCGCAGGGCATTGCCCAGTTTCGCACGGGCCTCGGCAGTCAAAAATCACTTCAAATCGCAAATCGTGTTATAGCTGCCGCCCGGTCGCGAGGCGATGCCGATTTTACCGGCTCGTAGTTGCGCGCCGTAGAATCCTTCCCAAGGTCCGGAGGGAAAACGGATTTCGCCGCTCTTGGCGTCATACGTATACTCGCCCGTCTTGCCCTTGCGGTCGGCGTAACGCGAGGCGCTTTTGATGACGATTTGCAGGGTACCCGCCACCCCACCCGCCGCCACGCAATGGTATGTTCCATGGACCGGCGGTTCTTTGCGCGTGGCTTGCGCGCTTGATGTCGAAGCCGCGGGCCTCGCTGCAACCGCGGCGGGTGCCGCAACCGGCGCCGCTGACTGCATCGCTATAGGAGCCGACGCCGCCGAGGGCGGGCGCACCCACTTCCCTTGCACCACGTACTCCAGGCGTTTGGGCCCGCAAGCCAGGGCATAGTCGCCCGCCCGCAGCACTTGCACGACCACGCAAGACTCCCAACGCGAGTTGGAAAACGTGGGCGAGGCCTCGACGCGATCGCCCACCTTGAAGGGCTGCGCGGCCAAGGCGCTCACCGCGGCGAGCGACCCGCCGGCAAGCAAGCCCAACCAAGGACGAATTCGCAAATTGGAACGCATATTTTCCTTTGTGAAATGGTCAGCGGCCCCGCGGACCGCAAAGCTTCAGGTTATGCCAAGTCGCCTTGGCCACCGCGAGATAGTTCTCGAAATCGGTGGGCGGCAATTCTTCGCGCAGAGCGTCGGCATCGGCGAACTGCGTGGCGCGCGTGGGCGCCAGCGCGGCGCGACAATCGGCGCTGCGGCCCAGATGGTAGAGGGTGATCGCCCAGTCGTTGCGCAGCCGATCGATTTCGATCCAGTCGAAAAATTCTCCGCATTCGGCGTTCAGTTTCTCGATCGTCGCCAGTGCCTGCGGGTAGTGGCGCGCGCGGTATTGGCGCGTAAAGGTTTCTTTACGCACCACCCGCTCTTGGGGCTTGCAGCCTTTTGGGGGCAAGTAATAGCTGCCTTCGAACATCGCCCGCATGCCGCAAAACATGCGGCAGGCTTGTGGCGTGTTGCTGCCGACTGCGATGGCCTTGCCTTGAGGGCGAAAGCTCACCAGACAAGGCGCTGCCGGGTCGCTGTCATCGGCTTTGCCGATTTCGCCCTCGATCGGGCCCTGCAGGCTACAGGTATGGGCATTTCCGCCCAGCACCTCGATCGAGAATCGCAAATCTCCGCCCGCAGCCTTTTCGATCGTCAGCGAGCCCCAGGCGCGATGGGTTTCATAGTCGCCGGGGGAAAGCGCTCGCGGCAAGGCCGTTCGTGGGCACGAGCGCGAACACGGCATTTGTCGCCCAAAACGCTGCCCACAGGGTCCGACTCGGCTCGTTCACGGCCAGTGCCCGCCCTCAAGCGGCGACACGGTCTCGACCCGCACTCGCCCGATTGAATCGTGACTACGAGGTTTTGCGAGCCTTCTCCATCACCGTCATCGCCCCTGACACCATGGTCGCGACATCGGTGAGGTTGGACGGCACGATCAGGGTGTTGCCGGTTTTGGCGAGATTGGCGAAGGCATCGATATAGAGCTGCGCCACTTTGAGGTTGGCCGCTTCCATGCCTCCTTCGCCCGCCAGGGCGCTGGCGACTTGACGCACCGCGGTGGCGGTGGCTTCGGCCACGGTGGTGAGGGCGATGGCTTCACCCTGGGCTTTGTTGATGGCGGCGGTTTTTTGGCCCTCGGACTTCAGCACCGCGGCCTGTTTTTCGCCGTCGGCGATGTTGATTTCCTCTTGCCGCTGCCCTTCGGACTTGGCGATCACCGCGCGCTTTTCACGCTCGGCGGTGATCTGCGCCTGCATGGAGCGCAGAATCGCCTCGGGCGGCGTGAGGCTCTTGATTTCATAACGCAGCACCTTGATACCCCAGGTACGGCCGGCGTCGTCGAGCACCTGCACGATGGTGTGGTTGATTTCGTCGCGGCTCTCGAAGGTGCGGTCGAGTTCCATCTTGCCGATCACCGAGCGCAAAGCGGTCTGGGCGAGCTGGCTGATGGCGAGCACGTAGTCCGAGGAGCCGTAAGAGGCCAGGCGCGGATCCACCACCTGATAATAAATGATGCCGTCCACCGCCAACTGGGTGTTGTCGCGGGTGATGCAGACCTGCTCGGGAATATCGAGCGGCACTTCCTTGAGCAAGTGCTTGTAGGCGATGCGATCGAGGAAGGGCACGATGACGTTGAGGCCGGGTTCCAGCACGCCATGGAACTTGCCCAGGCGCTCGACCACCCAGGCGTTCTGCTGCGGCACGATGCGCACGCCTTCGATGACGAAGACCACCACCACGGCCAAGACGAAGAACGGGATGGTGAATTTGCTGACCGGGCTGAACGCGATGGCGATCGTGGCAAGAATGACGCCGAGCATTTTGAAGAGCATGGTGTACTCCTATTCTTTTTGGGACGAATCAGATCGGCCGATTGGCGGAAACGAGCAATTGCCCGTTCTGCTGGCCGGTGATGTAGAGCGTTTCGGTTTCCGTGGCGGCGCTGTCGATGCGCGCGTCCCAGGTGGAACCACGGTATTTCACGCGGGCAATGCCGCTAGCCTGGTCCACCCAGGATTCGAACACCACCGGCTGCCCGCGGTCGAGGTCGTTGGAGCCTTTGGCGTCCACCGGGTTCCGTTGCCGCCAGTAGTGCACGAGATAAACGCCGATCAGGGCGACTGCGGCGCCGACCACGGCTTGCAACCAGAAAGCGGCGCCCAGGAAGGCCACCACCGCGGCGATCAGCGCAGCGACTCCCAACACCAGCAGGTAGAAGGTTCCGGTGACCAGTTCGGCAATGACCAGGGCGAAGCCGACGATCGCCCACAGCAGGTACTCTTGCATGCTTGCACCTCCTCGCTTGTTGTGGTGCGCAGTGTTCGGCACTCCGTGAAAAGTGTCAAGGCATGTTACCGCGGTGTGCCGAGGAAGCAATGCTTGAATCCCTCGCAGCGGCGCAGGACGATCTCCGCTTCGGCGAAATTCCTCAGTCCTGCCTTCGCTGGCAAGAGCGAGCCTGACTCGAACGGCGCTCCCCCAGGCCTCGGCGCAAAGCCCGGAACGCCGTACGGGTTGACGCGCTTTGCCCGATGCCGGTATCTTCGCCTCCTTGCCTGCCCGACCCGGGCAGGCAAATCACCTCCGCCGACAACATCACGAACCGCTGTGGCGCGAAGGCCAGCAGGTTTACGCCAAGCTGCCGGGCGCGCCAAGGAGATTTTCCAGTGCGCCGCGCCTTTTCCCTGCTCGTCCTCGCCGCGCTGCCGGCGTTCGCTCAACCAGCCCCCCAGCCTCAGCCCGCCGCCCTCCCGGCGCCGGTGTTCCACGACTTCGCCACGGTGGCGGTGTATCCGCAACGCGAGGCGCCGGCCGCGGTGGTGAGCCGCAACGAGTCGCGCATCGCCGCGGAACTTCCGGCGGTGGTGTTGGAAATGAACGCCGAGGTCGGCGAGGTGGTGGCCAAGGGATCGGTACTGGCGCGCCTCGACCCGCGCGACTATGAATTGGCGCTTGCGCGCGCCCGCGCCGCCGAGGAATCGACCAAGGCCCGGCTGGCGCTGGCCGAGGCGCAGTTGAAGCGCGCCCGCGAACTCAAAGCCGAAGGCTTCATTTCGGCCGACGCGCTCTTGCAGCGGGAAACCGAGCTGGCGGTAGTGGCTGCCGAGCTAAAATCCGCCGCCGCGGCGCTGGCCACCGCCCGGCACAACCTCGATAAGTGCGTGATTCGCGCACCCTATCGCGCCATCGTCCGCAGCCGCGGCGGCCAGGTCGGAGAATTGGCCGGCAGCGGCGTGCCGCTTTACACCCTCACCGAAGCCGAGCGCCTCGAAGTGGCCGCCCAAGTGCCGGCGCGCGAAGCGAGCGATCTCGCGCAGGCCAAGGATTTCCATTTCGTCGGGCAGGATGGACACTTTGCGCTGGCGCTCTTGCGCATCTCGCCGGCCATCGACCGCGCCGCCCGCACGCGCGAAGTGCGGCTCGCCTTCAAGGGCAAGGCGCCCCTGCCGGGCGCCGAGGGACGCCTCGAATGGCGCGACGCCCAGGCGCACCTGCCGGCCGAGTATCTGCTGCGCCGAGGCAAGGAACTGGGCGTGTTCCTGAACGAAGCCGGCAAGGCGCGCTTTCTGCCCTTGCCCGAGGCCCAAGAGGGCCGCCCGGTGCGCGCGGCGCTCGCACCCTCGGCACGGGTGGCCGGGGCTGGTCGCCATGCCCTCAGCGACGGCCAGGCGCTCACTCCGGTCGGCGCGGTGGGCGGCAAATGAAGTTCTACGCCGCGCTGATTCGCAACCATCCTTTCGCCAACATCACCTTCGCGGTGGTGCTGATCATGGGCCTCGCGGCCTATTTGATGATGCCGCGCGAGCAAGACCCGGAAATCAACTTCAACTGGGTGATCGTCACCGCTACACTGCCGGGCGCTTCCGCCGAGGACGTGGAAAAGCGCGTCACCAAACCGCTCGAAGATGCGATCAAACTGGTGGGCGACGTGAAATTTGTCGCTTCGAGTTCGCGCGAGAATGTCGCGTCGATTCTGATTCGCTTCCGCGACATCTCCGAGCGCATTTTTGACAAGCGCATGGCCGATTTGCGGCGCGAAATCGACAACAAGGCCGCCGATGAACTGCCGCCCGAGGCCAAAGACCCGAAGGTGCTGGAAATCACCACCTCGAACGGTTTCGCCACCGCCATGGTGCTAGTCACCGGTGAAGCCGAAGACGAAGAACTGCGCAAGAGCGCCCGGGACATCCGCGATGATCTCGAACGCATCCCCGGGGTGGACCGCGTGTACGCCATCGGCCTGCGCGACCCCGAACTGCAAATCCTCTTCGACCCCCAAGCGGCGAACGCCAGGGGACTCACGCCCACCGATATCGCCGACGCTGCCGCGGGCTGGTTTCGCGATGTTTTTGCCGGCAAGGCGCGCGCCGGCGATACCGAATGGCTGGTGCGCACCGTCGGCACCAGCGCCGACCCGGCCTACCTTGCGCAATTGAGCGTGGCGCCCGCCGCCAACCCACGCGGCCTGGTGCCGCTCGACGCGGTCGCCGAAGTGAGCCGCGCCCGCGCCCGGCCGACCAACCTCGCCGCCGCGGCGGGCAAGCCCGCGGTGGTGCTCTCGGTCACCAAGAAGACCGCGGTCAACACCATCGACCTGGTGGAGCGCATCGACGGGTTCATCAAGGAGCGCAATTCCCTAGTGGCCACGCGCGGCCTCAAGGTGGCGCTGCTCGACGATCAGACCATACCCACGCGCAGCGCCATCCGCATCATGGAATCCAACGCCCTGTTCGGCCTGGCCACGGTGCTGCTGGTTTGTTGGGTGTTTCTGGGCTCGCGCATTTCGTTGCTGGTGGGCGTGGGCATACCCTTTTCCTTGGCTGGCACGTTCGCGGTTTTGCATGTCCTCGGTTTCACGCTCAACATCTCCGTGTTGCTGGGGGTGGTCGTCGCTCTGGGCATGCTGGTCGACGACGCGGTGGTGGTGGTCGAGGCGATCTACTACCGCGTAGCGCGCGGGCAGGAGGTCTTGGCAGCAGCTCTCGACGCTCTGCGCGAGGTTTTCGCGCCGGTCACCGCCTCGGTGGCGACCACCATGGCGGCCTTTTTGCCCTTGATGCTGCTGCCCGGCATCGTGGGCAAGTTCATGTTCGTCATCCCCGCCGTGGTCACCCTGGCGCTGGCGATCAGCCTGCTCGAAGCCTACTGGATGCTGCCCTCCCATGTGGTGGGCATGAAGCTCAGCTTCGACCGGCCTTCGCGCTTTCACGCCCGGCGGGTGCGATTTTCGCATTGGCTGCGGGTGAAGTACTCGCGTCTGCTGATCGCGATGATGCGCCGCCCGGGGCTTTCCGGAACGGTGATGAGCCTCATCATTATTGGCGCCTTCGCCGTGGTCGCCACGGGCCTGGTGCGGGTGCAGTTCTTCGCCTTCGACCCCATTCGCCTCTTCTACGTCAACGTGGACATGCCCCCGGGAGCGCCGCTGGAAGCCACTCTCGAAGCGGTGCAAACGGTGGAGCAGCGCCTCGAACCGCATCTCAAGCCCGGTGAGTTGCGCGCCATGGCCTCGGTGGCCGGTTTCAAGTACACCGACACCGAGCCGCTTTATGGCGACGGCTACGGCCAGGTGATCGTATCGCTCAGCCCGCGCGTCGGCGACATGCGCGACACCGACGAAGTGGTCAATGCCGCGCGCCCCGAAATCGAGCGCCTGGCCGGTCCGGGCAAAGTGAGTTTCACCATGATCTCGGGCGGCCCGCCCTTGTCCAAAGCCATCCGTGTGCGCGCGCGCAACGACGACCCGGCGGAATTGCGCGCCGCCGCCGATGTTCTGCTGGAGATCGTGCGCAAAGTAAAGGGCACTCGTGACGTGGTCGATGACGACGTGCCTGGACGCCCGGAGCTGGTGCTGACACTCGACCGCGACGCGGTGCGCAGCGCCGGCCTCAATCCGGCGCAACTGGCGCGGCATTTGCGGCTCTTGGTCGATGGTGAAGTGGTGGCCAACATGCGCGACCGCGGCGAGAAGCTCGAATTGCGGGTACGCGCGCGGCCGACCAACACCCCGGACATCACCGCCCTGCTCGATACCCCGCTGGCGCTGCCCGGCGGCGGCAGCACCACCCTGGGGGCGCTCACCCGCTATGAAACGCAGGCGGGCAAGGGCATCATCAAGCATTACAACCTGCGCCGCGCCATTACCGTGGAAGCCGATCTCGACCGCGAACTCAACGACGCGGTCAGGGCCAACGAGGAGATCAAGCGCGAGTGGAAGACCCTGCAAGCGCGCTTTCCCAACACCGACCTCGATTTCTCCGGCGAACTCGACGACATCGAAGAAAGCCTCGACGCCATGAAGCTCCTGTTCCTCATGGGCGTGGGGCTGATCTATCTCATCCTGGCGGCGCAATTCAGGAGCTACTGGCAACCCTTGATGATACTCGTCACGGTGCCGCTGGCGTTTGCCGGCGTGGCTTACGGTCTTCTGGTGTCGCGCAATCCGCTGTCGCTCTACACCCTTTATGGCGTAATCGCGCTCACTGGCATCGCCGTGAACTCGGCGATCGTCCTGATCGACGCCGCCAACGAGCGGCGCGCCGCTGGCATGAGCGTGCTGCACGCCGCGGTGTATGCGGCGCGGCGGCGGGTGGTGCCGATCATCATCACCTCGGTGACCACGATCGGCGGCCTCTTCTCATTGGCGGTGGGCCTGGGCGGCAAATCACTGATCTGGGGGCCGATGGCGGCCTCCATCGTCTGGGGTCTGGGCTTTGCCACCCTGCTCACCCTGTTCGTGATTCCGCTGCTCTACTGGACCGCCATGCGCCGCCGCCCGCCCAAGGGGCCGCGCAAGTGGTGGATCGGGGGCAGGGGGCGCTTCGCGCGGGTAGGGTGACTGCCCAGCCCGTTCCCACGAAAATGCGTCGCCAAGGGTTGGTGGGAGCGACCTTGGCCACGAACGAGCGGTGCGTGCATGCCGTCCAGCTTTCGCGGGCAAGCCCGCTCCTACAGGTCAACGGCCAGCGCTCTTGATCGGGGTAGAGAAAGGCTCTCGCCCTCCCCTCCCGCCGAACCGTGCGTGCAGGGGTAAGATGGATAAGGCCCGAGAGGCCGAATCCACCACCATGCCTCAGGGCAGAGCATGGTGGATTCGCCCGGGCGCGGCGCGAGCTTGATCCACCCTACGCCGCTTGGTCGCGAAAAGGCGGTGCACGCGCGCCGCCTACCTTCGCGGCGAAGGCACGCTGCGCGTGAGCGCTAAAGACGCCGCTGCATACACTTGGGCGACGGGGTCTACTTCTCCTGGGGTGCGTACCCCAGCTCCGCCTCGGTGATGACACGCTCCCAAAGCAGTTCGCCCTTGACATCGAAGCTGCGTATCACCACCTCGCGCTGATCTTTGGAGCCGCGAAAATCGAGGGCGCAGAAATTGCGCTCTCGCACCAGCGTGCCGGCGACGAGCTGGGTGTTGCCCGACTCGTCCACACTGGCGTAGGCGTTGGAGGTGAGCGGTGAACAAGTGAGCTCGTAAAGCGGATAACGCTTGCCTCGTTCGAGTTTCAGAAGCTCGGTGAAATGCCGGTCGCCGGAGAGGAAGAACACGCCGCGCATGCCCTGGGCGACGAGCCAATTGAGAAAATCCGCGCGCTCTTCGGGAAAGTTGAGCCAGCCCTCGAAGCGCGTGTGATCATTAAGAACCTGGCTGCCGCTGGCAACCACCTTGAACTTGGCTGTGCTCTGCAAAAGGGCGTTCTTGAGCCAGCGCATTTGCGCCGCGCCGAACATCTGCCGGCCGGTTTCTGTTTTCAGGCGATCGCTGTCGCGGTACCAGCGGCCATCGAGCAGAAAGAACTCGGCGTCCCCCGCCTTGACCACCGTGAAGATGCCAGGTGCTTCCGGCAGGCCATAGCTGGGGTTGGCCCAGTAGCGCCGAAAAAGCTTGAGGCTTTCCGCCTTGAACACGAAGGCGGCGTTGGAATCGTTGGGACCGTAGTCGTGATCGTCCCAGATCGCCGCGTGCTGCCCGGTGCGCAAAAGCGCCTGCAACTCGGGCAGGGCGCGACCGTGGCGATACCGATGGCTCATGCCCCAGGGGCCGTCGTAATCCACTTCGCGGAAGTAGACGTTGTCGCCCAGCCAAAGCGTGAGGTCGGGCTGCTTGGCCACCATGCTGGCGAAGACTTCGTAGCCGCCGCCATAGGGCTTGCCGGGACGATCGTAGGCCGGATCGTTGATATAGGCGCAAGATCCCAGCAACACTCGCAGCGCCGGCGGGTCGCTGCGCCATTGCCACAAGGGTGGCGTGCGCACTTTGCCGCTGCCAACTGGTTGATCGTCGAGAAAGACGCGATAGGTGTACTCGGTGCCCGGCTCCAGCGGGGTCAGTTCCAGGTGGGCGCTGAAATCCTCGCCGGCGGCAAGCTGGCGAGAAATTTTGGCCGGCTTGGCCTCGGCGACGCTGGCTGGCTGATACTCGATGCGTGCCGTCGCGGCGGCGTCCGCCTGCACCCAGATCAAGACGCTGCGCAACGCCGCCGGCCCGGCCATGGGGCCAGCGGTGAGCTGCGCGGCGAGCACGTTCGACTGCGCGCCGAGGCAAAGCAGGAATGAACAAAACAACAATCGGGACACGTTGGCTCCAAGGGCGTTGCGGCAGAGCAATGATAACCGGCCACCGCCAGGGCCGCGACCACCCTCGCGGCCCCGGCCCAACTTACTAGAAATCCGCAGTAAATGAGAGGCTGACGAAGCGCGGCGCCCCAACATAATACTGCGGGCTCGAAGCGCCCGTTCCCGTGGCGTTGGTGGTGATGGCACTGCCGCTGCCCGCATTGAGCGAGAGGTAGGTTTTGTCGAAAAGATTGCTCAGGTTGAGGCGCAGCACCGCGTTCTTGAAGAGCACGCCCGACTCCAGGCGGTAACCGGCGTTGAGATCGGCCACGGTATAGCCGTCGATGCTCTCGTCGTTGGTCATCGTGGAATACACCTTGGCAGTGTGCTTAATCTTAAGGGCCACGTAGTAGCGGCCCGGGTCGTATTGCAGGGTCAAGCCGCCCATGAAGCGTGGCGTATTCGGGAAGGCCTTGCCGGCGGTGGGCTGCCAGCTGCTGACGCCTGTTCGTAGATCGTCACGGATGCGGCTGTCGGCGTGCGTGAGTGAGAGGTAGCCGCTGAAACCGCCGCCGAATTTCGCACCCGCCTCCAGCTCCAGCCCCGAGAGCCGCACCGGACCGACGTTGGTCTGCGTGGTAGTGTTGTTGATGGGATCGTAGGCCGAGGCCAGGCGGTCGCGGTAGTCGGTGTAATAGAGCGCCCCGGAGAAATTGAGCCACTCCCCCTGGAAGCGGTAGCCCGCCTCGTAGTTCACCGCGCGCTCGGCGCGCAGGCTCTCGTCGAGGCGAACCACGCCACTCGAAAGGGCATTGCCATACGAGAAGTTTCCCGGCGCCTTGAAGGTCTTGGCGCTGCTGAAGAAGAGGTGCGATTGCGGATTCAAGCGGTAGCGCAAGCCGAGGCTGGGCAGGGTGCTCGAATAACTTTTTTCGAGGTGGTAATCGCCGGCCTGATTGAATCCTTCATTGGCATAGTTGGTGAAGTCGCGTTCGATACGCGGTAGGCGCAGGCCGAGGGTGAGCGCAAGGCGATCCTCCAGAAAGCTCAGTGTGTCTTGCGCAAAGAACTCGCTCGCGGTGCTGATGGTGCGCCAGTCGCGGTTTTGGTAAGGCGTGCCGTCTGGGCGCAGGATCAGGTTGCTTGCCAGCCACAGGTCGGCGATGCTGCCGCTGTCGCCGATGCGCGTGGCCGGTGCGGTTTGACGGTGGCGGGCGCGTTCGCCCCAAAGGCCGAACAGCAGTTGGTGGCCGCCAAGCTGCCAGTTCAAGCGCATCGTGGCTCCGGGGCGATGCGTTTCGGTGAGGCTGCCGCGATAGACGATGACCGTGTCGAGGGTGTCGCCGTCGCCGTTGATGTCGGCGCGGCCGCCATTGAGAAACCCGCTTTCGCGCAACGTAGTCTGCTGCGTGCCGCCGGTGCCGTAGCCGTACCAGTAGTAGGGCTCGAATTCAAGCTTGACGCGATCGGACACCTTGAATGACCCCTTGGAGGTGACCAGGGCATTGCGAAAGGGGTTCAAGCTGAAGCCATAGTAGGCGTTGTTCAGCGCCGTGGGTGTGGCTGCGCCGCTGGTGTTGCTGAAGGACTCGGTTTGCGCGGTGCCGTTGACGGGCGTGGGGTGTCCGGCCCAAGTCGGAAAGAAGTCGAAGTCACGGCCGAAAGCATCGAACTGCGCCCGGCTCAAGGACTTGTAGTTGTTGTTGACGGCTTCGTTGTAGAGCACACCCAGCGAAATGCTCGACCCCGACGAGAGGCTGAGCAGGGCTTTGGCGTCGACGTGATCGCGCTTCGCCCCGCCCAGGCCGCGCCACTTGTCGGCCTCGCTGCGCGAATAGGAAGCGAAGGCGCGAAAGCGCTCGTTTCTCAGGCCGGTGTCGTAGCGCGCGAAAGTCTTCCAGAGCTGATCCGCACCCACGGTCTGCACCAAGCGCACCCGTTCGCGCTTCAGGGGCTGGGCGGAGAGAATGCCGATGTTGCCACCGGTGGCGCCCACATGGGGCGCGTCGGCATCCACCATGCCTTGGGTGAGGTAAATGTCCTCGATGTTCTCCTGGTCGACATATTCCTGCGGATACACGGCGAAGTTGCCCGAATCGTTGACCGGCGCGCCGTCGATAGTGAGGCCGATCTGGTCGCTATTGAAGCCGCGCACCGCCAGGCCGCCGCCGTACATACCGGTGGCGTCGTGCGAGAAAGCGTTCACCCCGGGCAAGATGTCGAGCAACTGAAAGGGATTGGCCGTCGCACGCTGTTTGTCGATACCCTCGCGCGAGAGACTGCTACGCATTTTGGGCGCATCCTCTTCCAGAATGAAGCCGGTGCCAAAACGATCCCGTGCGGCTTCGACGGTTACCGCGTCGAGCGTAGTCTTGTCTTTGGAGGCTTCCTGCGCGAGCAATGGCAGGTGAAACGCGAGGCCCACGGCCAGCGCGACGCCACGGAGGCGAAAAGACATGGATATCCCCTTGAGTTTTGTCGGTGCGGCGTGGGCATGCGAGGGTCGATCCCTCTGGCCAAGATTCGCCGCGAAGCCGAAATAGTAGTCAGCGGGGATGACGAAACGGTGACGCTGGCGTGCAAGAAGCTGGCGTCAAACCCAAGACCCGTGGCGCGCAGTGCTTTCGCTTCGGTCTAGGATCGATTCGAGGTCAGCCCTCAAGATTGGACGCTATACCCACCGCGTCCGATTGCCGCCTCGGGGGGCTACCGCCAGCCGCCACCTTCGATCATGCTTCGCGCCTAATGGCGAGCAGCCGCGCTGTCAGGGGAAGGAGATGGTTTGAATTTGATTGCGACCATGTTAGTGACGCTTCGGGCGCCAAGGTCTCGGCTCAGGGCTGGCGAAGAAGAGCCGTAGCGAGCGATCCGTATGCGAGCAGCGAAGCCGCCAATGGCATCGCGCGCTGGTTACCGGTCAGCGCGCTTGGGGGCGATGGCAATTCGGAAGTAGTGGGTCGTCGGAAGTAATGCGAAAGTAATGGGTCGAAAGTAATGGGTCGGGAGTCGGATCAAGAGTCATCACTTTCGACGATCTTCCTCGGCCGTCCGATCGGTCTTAGGCTCGACTCCAGCGATAGCCGTCGCGCCATACGCAGCCGCCAGGCCTCCTGACCGAAAGGTTGGCCGCGCTGGACGCTGCGCCGCAAAGCTTCGAGCTCGGCTTCTTTCTCGGGCCGGTTGACCTGTACCACCCATTGCCGCGGTCTCGCCAGTGGCCAGTCGTGGAGGATCGCCCGGGCGTCTTCGCCGGCCCGGTAGTAGCGCCAGAGGCTTCCCCAGCGCCAGTTCTCCGCGGCGCGCACCAGCTTCGCCCGCAAGGCGTTGCGCTCGACGTAACGCGCCACGGCCAGAAAATGTTCGTCGCTTTGCACCGGAAAGGACTTGTACCGCCCTTGATAGAGCGGTCCCGTGCCCGAACTGTGGTGCGCCGCATGCCAGCGTTGGGTATGCGTTACGGTGAGCCAGCGCATGGTCTCCGAAAGCTGCTCGTCGGTGCGCGGCCACAGCACGAGATGCCAGTGGTTGGGCATCAGGCAATAGGCCAAGAGTCGTATGCCGGTGCGCTCGATCGCCTGCTGCAAGATCTCTTCAAACCCCGCGTAGTCGCGCTCGCTTTCGAACAACGGTAGGCGTGCCACGCGGCGGTTGAGCACGTGATAGATCACTCCGGCAGTGGCGATACGAGGACGGCGAGGCATGGCGCAGTGTTCCCCAAGGGGCGCCGGCTGTCAAGATACGACTCCCGACCCCTTTTTCCCCCCGACCCCTTTTTCCCCCTTTTTCCGCCCCTTTTTCCGCTTTTCTCTCCGACCCCTTTTTCTTCTCCTTTTTCTTCTTCTTCTTTTTACCCACCGTCCCGCTCCGCCCCCAAAGGTCCGCCCCGCTTGCGAGTAGGGGCTTGGCATTGCGGAATATTCCGCTTGCCTGGCACCGGAACGCGGCAGAGAATAGGCGCTCGCAACTGCTTCGCCCGTGTGAAGCAAGGCCGCGAAACGAATGGGGCCAGGCCGAGCGTGACCCGGCGATGCCCTGATTTCCTTGCCCGAAACCGGGCCGGAAAAGGATGAGCGCGCAGCTTGAGGCGCCGATCGTGGCCCTGCCCGCACCGAAGCGACAACGACGGGGGCAGCAATGACGCAACATCTGGCACACTCACCGGGCCGCAACGTGTGGCTCTTGATCGCAGCCTTCATGGTGCTCCACGGCTGCGCCACGCCGGAGACGAGCACGCCGCCGCCTTCGGGCACGGCACCCGTCGCCGCGCTCTCGGCGCCCGCCGCCAGCCCAGCGCCACCGGTGGCACCGGCCAGCGCCGCGGCGCCAGTCGCACCGCCCCCGACGCTGCCGCCACTGCTGCCCTATGATGAGGCGGTCACCCGCGCTTTCACCGAGCTTTTGTCACGCGCGCCGTTTCGCGAGCCCGAGCGCGTCGCGGTGGTGGTGGACCCGCTGATCGATGGCGTCAGCCGCGCGCAGACACGCAGCACCGCCGACATCGAAGTGCGCCTGGCGGCGCAGCTCAAAACCAAACACCCCAACGTGGAGCTGCGGCCCTTCACCGCCGCCGCTTTGGGCGACGCGCCTTATCTGGTGATCGGCACCTTCACGCCGATCAACCAGCAGGGCAAGCCCGAAGGCGAGCGCGAATCTTTCCGCTTCTGCCTGGCGATGATCGACCTCAAATCGAACAAGCTGGTAAGCAAAACCGCGGTGCGCGCACAGCTCGGCAAAGTGGATGCCACGCCCCTGCCCTACTTTCAGGAAGCTCCGATCTGGGCGCGCGAAGCCGCCGGCGAAGGTTACGTGAAAAGTTGCCAGGCCACCAAGCCGGGCGAGGCGGCCGATGCCACCTATGTGGGCGCGCTGGTGCAGGCTGCCAGCCTCAACGAAGGCATTCGCGCTTACAACGCCGGCAAATACCGCGACGCGCTGGCCCTGTTCGAGCGCGTGGCCGCCAGCGCCCAAGGTGCCGAAACCCGCGCGCGGGTGGGCATCTACCTGTGCCAACTGCGGCTCAACCAGCGCGATGCCGCGGCGCGCGCCTTCGGGCAACTCGTCGACCAGGGGCTCGCCGACCGGCGCGTGGCGGTGCTCTTCCAGTTCCGGCCGGGCACGGCGGCGCTCATGAACCAGCGCTACCTGCCGCAAGACCTGTGGATGAAGCTGCTGGCACAACGACTGGCCTCGGGCGCCTTCTGCGGCGAAGTGGCGGGCCACGCCAGCCGCGACGGCCACGTGGCCGTGAACGAGCGACTCTCCACCTTGCGCGCCGAACACGTGCGCAGCCGCCTGGTGGCCGACGCGCCGGTGCTAGACAAACGCTTCATCGCCGCGGGTTATGGTTCGCGCGAAGCCAAAATCGGCACCGCCAAGGGCGACGCTTCCGATGCCCTCGATCGGCGCGTCGAACTGCGGTTGTTCGCCTGCCAATGAACCCTCGCGCCCACCAACGCACCGGCAGGCGCATCGCGGCGCTGCTTTTCGCCGCGCTGTGCGCGGCGGCGGCGGCGACAGCCGCTCCGACACCCATGCTGCGCCTCGAATTCGGCACCCATGGCGCCGCGGTGCGCGCGCTGGCGGTCGATGCAAAGGAGCGGCTGCTGCTCACCGTGAGCGACGACAAAACTGCCAGGTTGTGGTCCGCCACCGACGGCCAGGCCCTGGCCGTGTTGCGCCCGCCGATAGGCCCCGGCGCCGAGGGCCGGCTCTTTGCGGGCGCGCTGTCGCCCGATGGCAACGTGGCCGCCGTGGGCGGCTACAGTGCGCAGAACGACGTTTACCTCTTCGACACCCGCAGCGCGGCGATGAAACTGCGGCTCTCGGGGCATGGCAACGTGATCAACGCTCTCGCCTTTTCGGCTGACGGGCAACACCTCGCGGTTTGCCTCTGGGGGCGTAGCGGGTTGGTGATCTACCACTCCCAGGACCACTGGAAGACCGCACAGTGGGCGGCGAGCGACGCGGACTATGGCGGCGACTGCTACGGCCTCGACTTCGCGCCCGACGGCGGCTCGCTCGCCACCAGCAGCGTCGATGGCGAGATTCGCCTTTACGCCCGACGCGGCAAGGAGTGGCCCCTGACCAAGCAGCGCACCCTGCCCGGCGCCGGCCGCCCATTCGGCTTGCGTTTCGCGCCCGACGGCCAGCGCCTCGCGGTGGGCTACGAAGACCGCGCCCGCGTGGAAGTGCTCGAGACGCGCCAACTCCAGCCAGTGGCAAGCCCGGTGGTGGCGGGCATCAACGAAGGCAACTTCGCCGCGCTCGCCTGGTCACGCGAAGGCAAATACCTCTACGCCGCCGGCACCGCGCGCAGCGCCGCGTCCAAACACGTGCTGCGGCGCTGGCTCAGCGATGACTTTGCCCAGCATCGCGACAGCCTCATCGCCAGCGACACCGTGACCGCCATGATCGCGCGGCGCGAGGGTGGCCTGTGGTTTGCCGCGGCCTCGGCCACCTGGGGACTCGTGGATGAAGCCGGCGAAGTGGCGCAGCGCGTACTTCCGCCCATCGCCGATTTTCGCGCCAGCCGTGCCGACTTTGGCCTGGACCAGCAAGGCCGGGAACTCTCATTTGCCTTCGAATTCGGCGGCAAGGAGCGCGCCCGGTTTGACTTGCAGCACTTGGTCCTGCTGCCCGCCGGGCACGCCCCACCGCCGCGCGTGGCGCCGCTGCGCAAACTCACCAACTGGCAGGATTCGCCGCGCCCGCTCCTCGATGGCCAGCCGCTCAAGCTCGAACTGGGCGAGATCGCCCTCAGTGCCGCCGAAGATGCCCGTCAGCAGCGCCTGGCCCTGGGCAGCAACTTCCAGGTGCGCCTGCACGATGCCGCCGGCAAACTGCTTTGGCACACCACCGCCAGCTCGCCCTGTTTCGCCCTGGCTTTCAGTGCCGACGGGCGCTGGGTGGTGGGCGGTTTTGGCGACGGCACGCTGCGCTGGTTCGAAACCACGCGCGGGCAGGAAAAACTCGCCCTCTTCGTACACGCCGACCGCAAGCGCTGGGTGCTCTGGAGCCCTGAGGGGCGTTTTGCCGCCAGCGACGACGGCGCCAGCCTGGTGGGCTGGCACCTCAATCGCGGGCCCGACCAGGCGGCCGACTTTTTGCCCTTCGAGCGCTTTCACGCCAAACACTTCGACCCCGCCGGGCTCGCCGCCATTCTGGCCGGTGAGGCCCCGCGTCGCCCGGTGGCGGACTTGCGCCAAGGCGTGAAGTTGCCACCGCTGGTGAAGCTCCTGTCGCCGCGCGAAGGCGAGCGCATCACGCGCAGTCCGGTGCGTGTGGAGGTGGCGGTGGAAGACCGCGGCGGCGGCGTCGAAGAGTTGCGTCTCTTCCACAACGGCAAGCGCCTGGCCTTGCCCGCCACCCGCGACGCCCTGGCTAAGGCCCGGCCCGGCGCGACCCGCAACTTGAGTTTCGAGGTGGCGCTGGAACAAGGCGCGAATGAACTGCGCGTGGTGGCGCTGGCCAAAGACCAGACCGAATCCGCGGCCCAGGCGGTGAAGGTGAAGCTCGAAGGCAGCAGCGCGCCGGCACGGCTGCATGTGTTCGTGGTGGGCATCAATCGCTACAAGAATGCTGCGCTCAATCTCGATTACTCCGTGCCCGACGCACGCAGCGTGGCGCAGTTTTTCCGCGGCAAACCCAACACCTTGTTCGAAAGCACCGAGCTCACCGAACTCTACGACGCGCAAGCCACCAAGGCCGGACTACTCCAGAGCCTCGGCCGGCTCCAGGGCGTGCGGCCTGAAGATGTGGTGGTGGTTTACCTCGCCGGGCATGGCGAGGCCGTGGGCGAAGAGTGGTATTTCATTCCGCACGATGCCGTGCATCCGGAGCGGCCCGAAGCGCTCAAGCGCGACGGGCTGTCCTCGCGCGAACTGGCTCAGGCGGTCACCGCCCTGCCGGCGCGCAAGGTGGTGGTGATGATCGATGCCTGCAAATCCGGGGCGGCGCTCAGCGGCTTTCGCGGCCTCGAAGAGCGCCGCGCCCTGGCGCAATTGTCGCGGGCCACCGGCACCCATCTGGTGGCCGCCACCACCAAAGACCAACTCGCCTCCGAAGTGCAGGCCCTGGGCCACGGCGTGTTCACCTTCACCCTGCTCGAAGGCCTCAAAGGCAAGGCGGCGCTGGGCGGGCGCGATGTCACCGCGCGCAAGCTCATCTCCTTCGTCGAGCAGGCCCTGCCCGAACTGTCCTTGCGCCACCGCGCCGAAGAGCAATACCCGGTGGCGATTTCGCGGGGGATGGATTTTCCGATGGTGTTGCCCTGAGGGGCGGGGGACCTGAACAAAAGGCCGCTGCGGCACAAGCGACTCGGTGTGCTGGCTGGAGTCGGGTAGTGGAATGGACAGCGGCGCTTCGCCGCGTTATGGTAAGCGCTCATGGCGAGCTAGGAGCAAGTGTGGGTGCACGCGAGCTGGAAGCGCAGTTGATCGACCGCTGCCGCGCCCTTGCTTTGGGCGAGAAACCGGCGCTCGATGATGAGCGGCTGGCCAACGTCTGCCGGCTTGCTGCCATGGTGTTACGCAGCCGGCGCCCGGCGCAGGCCGCCCGGCTTGCCGCAGTTTCGGAGGCCTATTTCGAGAGTGAGGGTCGATCAGCACTGCCCGCCGAAGAGATTTTGCGGCGCGGCTGGGTGATCAGCCTGCCGCGGTTGCGGGATAGTCTTTTGCGCGCGCTCACTCCAGCATCATGCGATTCCATACCGGAACGGCGCTAGCCCGAGGGTTGCGAGACCTCCTGGAAAAGCTCCAGGAGCACCTGCAACTTCGGGCACCCTTGCGTGTGTATCTTGCTGGCGGTATGGCGGTGCATCTGTATACCGGGTCGCGCGTGACCACCGATGTCGATGCTGAATACAGCGCCCGGATCATGATACCCGACGATCTCGTTGTCGAAGTACAACTCGAAGACGGAAGCCGCGAGGTGCTTTTTCCAGACACCAACTACAACTCCAGCTTTGCCTTGATGCACGAGGACTATCAGGATGATGCACTGCCGCTCGATCTCGGACTCGCCTTCATTGATCTGCGCGTCCTGTCGCCGGTTGACTTGGCGGTAAGCAAGATCGCCCGTTTTGCGGAGGTTGATCAGGAAGATATCGATGCGCTCGTCCGCCTGGGGCTTACTGATGCAAACGCCATCGCCAGGCGTGCGGATGAGGCAATCGGCGGATTCATCGGTACTGTCGCCTTGTTGCGCCACAACCTGCGCGACGCCCTGGAGATTGCTCGCCGAGCAGAAGCGAGCAGGCTACCCGCGACTTAGCCTGTGGGGCAAAAGCCCAATTGGGCGACGGTTGTTGTGGTTGGTTGGCGCCTCATGCAGGGCGCGGTGACGCAAACAGACGATCGGTCCCGCTGTAGGACTGACGACGGGGCGTTGCAGGGCGTGAGACGATCGATGACTGAACCCGTTCGCGCCTCAGCCGCCGCTCAGGGCTTGAACGATCGCGACTGCGTCGGTTTCGCGCAGCGGCTGCGTCAAGTCGAACACCTGCTTGCCGTTGACGAAAAAGCGCACGTGCGGGCGCAGGCGATCCTGTTCGTCGATGGTGCGAAAGCGAATGCCGGGAAACTGGCGATCGAGATCGTGCATCATCTCGGCCAGGCTAGCACCACTCGCCTCGACCTCGCTCTTTTGCGTATACGACAAAAGCGGCGTCGGAATCGACACCTTCATGGCTGCCCTCTCGCTACGTTGCCGCGACTTCCACGGCGTAGATTTCGGGCAAATGCCGCGCCAAACAGCTCCATTGGGCGCCTTCGTCGCGGCTCATCCAAAGCTCGCCGCCGGTGGTGCCGAAGTAGAGGCCCACGGGATCCGCGGCATCGGCGCCCATCGCCTGCCGCTTCACCGTCCACCAGGCTTGCGTGGCGGGTAGACCTGCGGCCAAACGCTGCCAGGTCTCGCCGCCGTCTCGCGTGACATAGGCCGCGGGTTTGCCATCGGGGCTCACGCGGGGCCAAACGCTTTGCCCATCCATGGGGAACACCCAAGCGACCTGGGCATTGCGCGGATGCACCACCATGGGGAAACCAATGTCACCGACTTCTTTCGGCATGGCCTTGCCGATGCGTCGCCAAGTGTCCGAGGGTCGGTCGAGCCGATAAATGCCGCAATGGTTCTGTTGATATAAACGGTCCGGATCGGTTGGGCACATTCGCAAACAATGCGGATCGTGGAAGGCGGGATCAGCCACGTCGAAACCTTCGACCACTTCGAGCCCTTTCACCAAGGGCGCAAAGGTTTTGCCGCCGTCCAAAGATTCATGCACACCGCCGCCCGACATGCCGAAATAAAGGTGTGCGGGATCGCGCGGGTCGACGATGATGGAATGCAGTTTCGGCCCGTCCGGGGTGCCGTCTTGCACTGTCCCCATCCAAGCGCGGTATTGCGCATCGTCGTTGATGTGGGAGAACGGATCCCAGGTTTGGCCGCCATCTTCGGAGCGGAACAAACCTTGCGGCGATGTTCCCGCGTACCAGGTGTCCGGCTCGCGGGCGTGACCGGGCGTGAGCCAGAAGGTGTGATCCACGGCGCGCCCGCCACCCTCTGGTGCTTTCGCGAACGCGGGCGGGCGCGCGGCCTCCTGCCAGCTGCGCCCAAAGTCGGTGGAGCGAAATACCGTCGGCCCGAGGTGGCCGGTTTTCGCCGCCGCCAACAGCGTGCGCCGATCGCGCGGATCGAGCACCAGATGATGGATGGCGTGGCCTAAAAAATGCGGCCCGTCCACACGCCAGTTTTCGCGGCGGGCATCGCCGTGATACAGCCAAGCGCCTTTGCGCGTGGCAACCAGGATCACCATGCCGCGATCGCTTGAGGGCATGGTTTCCGAAGCCGGTTTCTCGCCGTGGTGGGTCATGGTCGTCTCCTGTCACAGTCGTCGGATGCCGCGCCTGCGGAGAAGGTAACAGCGCCAGGTGGCCGACGCAACCATCAACGCTTCCGGGTTTTTTGTCTAGGAGCGCCGGAAGGCGCGATAAGCAAACAGAGATCCCGCGCGCCCTACGGCGGAAGCACCATCGCCCTCACAACGCCTTCGCGCAGAACAAGATGGCGCCGGATCAGACGCCACCATCCTCCTCGACGTTTCGCGGTCGTCCGATCGGCCTCAGGCCCGACTCCAGCGTCCGTTTTCCGCCGCGCGCACTAGCTTCGCCCGCAAGGCGTTGCGATCGAGGTCGCGCGCGACGCTTAGAAAATTTTCTTCGCTGCGCACCGGAAAGGGCCTGGACCGGCCCTGATACAACGGGCCTGTGCCCGCGCTATGTTGCGCTGCTTGCCAGCGCGGGGGGTGCGTGACCGTGAGCCAGCGCATCGTCTCCGAAAGTTGCTCATCGGTGCCCGGCCACAGCAGCAAATGTTAGTGGTTGCACATCAGGCAGTACGCCAAAAGGCCTATGCCGAAGCGCTCCTTGTCAGGATAAGACTCCCGACCCGTTTAGGCCCCGCGACCCTTTTAGGCCCCGTTTGGGCCCGCGAGTACAATGTCACCTCGGCAATGCACGCACCAGGCTACGCTCCTTTCCCGTCGACAGGAACAGTTTCGAGCAAAAGCGTAGGATCTCAACACCTCGGCCTACCCGTCCTGCGATTCGAACTGAGCCGGTGGGCTTCATCGAGCGGTCCTTTCGCTTCGAAGCGGCCATGCAACGAGCAATGGACAGTCCTCTGGTGATTCGTTGCATTCACCATGGCGCAAGCGGCGTGATCGTGCCGTTGACGTTCGTCGCATTGCCGCTCACCACATTGTTGCCCAAGGAGTAGAGCGTGCATGATGCGCAGATGTCCAAACCGGTGCCCGCGTTGCCCGTCACCCGGCTGCGGCTGAGCGTGGCGCTGGCAAGGCCCATGCCGTCGAGGAGTATGCCATCGCTGTTGATCGCGCCCTGCTGGTTTTCAATGCGGCTGCGTATAACATCGACGTTGACACGGTCCGTGGGCACTCCAGCGGTCGCCCAGATGCCCGGTCCCTGGCCTTGAGCGATGAGTGATTCCGACACCACCGCACTGCTAGGTAACGAAGCTTCGCTATGAGCACGCAAGCCAGCCGTGACGCTGCCGACCAGGCGGCTGCGACTGATGGTGGCGATGGGGCCATCGAGGAGCTGAACGCCCCTGGAGGAATCGCGCACCAAGGTATCGGTCACACTAACTGGAACGGGGCCCGTGACGCTGACGCCCGCAATCGCCATGCCGCTGAGAACACAATTCTCCACCGCGAGCGAGGCTCCGTCGGTCATGCGGATGCCATAGTCTCCGCCCATGCCGCTGATCGTGAGCCCGCGCAGCACGACTCTCACCCCTGGTGTCGCGATGGTTATGCCACTGCCCGAGAACACGCTGATGCCAGCATACATGCCAGGCGCACCTATGAGCGCCACCGAGTTGGCGAGCGTGACGGCTCCATAGGCGCCGCTGTCAATGGCGATCACTTCGCCGCCCGGATTCACTGCGCCCACCGCCGTGGCAAAAGTGCGGCACGGTGCCGAGATGGAACAGTTGGCGCCGAGGTTGGCGTCGTTGCCGACTTTCGCCGATACATAGGCGCGCTGCGTTTTGGTCGTCGTCGAGGGCGTCACCGGGTTCGAAATTGCCGATTCCGCACTCCAGCCCGCGCTGTTGTGCGCGGCCGCGGTGCAGTGATAAGTCGTGCCGTTGCTGAGCCCGGTTACCAGGATGAGTGAGGCGCTTCCCACCGTTGCCAAGCCTCCCGGATTACAGGTCGCGCGATAGTTGTCGATTGCGGCGCCGCCGTCGTTGGACGGCGGCCCAAAACTCACGCTGGCGCTAGCGTTGCCCGGCGTGGCGGTGCCGATGCTGGGCGGTGCAGGAACGGTGTAGGGTGTAACTGCGCTCGATGGCGACGAAGCCGCCGAGCTCAACGGAACGTTGTTGGTCGCGGTGACGGTGCAGGCGTAGCTCGTGCCGTTGCTGAGACCAGTCACCACGATCGGCGAACCGCTCCCACTCGCGTTCTGCGTGCCGCAGGTTGCAGTGTAGTGATCGATGCTCGCCGGCGCGCCGCCACCTAGCGTGCCCGGAGACGATGAACCGGTGAAGGCCACGCTGATTTGCGCATTGCCCGCTGTACCGACTACACTCGTCGGTGCGCTCGGTCCGGTGGGAGCCGGCCCGACGGTGAACGATTGCTGCGCTTGCGGTGCGGCGGCGTAGGTGCTGTTGCCTGCTTGGTTGGCGTTGATCACACACGTGCCGGTGGCAAGGAACGTCACCAGGCTGCCGACGCTGCTGCATACGCCGGTGGCAGCCGCGTCGATACTGAAAGTGACCGCGTTGCCCGAGCCGCCGCCAGTGGCGGAAACGACATAGTTCGGCCCGCCGACATAGGCGTTCGAAGGCGCCGTAGAAGTGAAGCTGATGCTCTGGTTGGTAAGCCAGTGCGCATAGAGCGTGACGTTGGCACTGCCCATGAGGAAGGTATCGCCACTGCTGTAGCTCGTGCCGCTGCCATCGGAAGCGGTGTTCCACGACCCGAAGGTGGAGCCCGATAGCGTGAGTGTTCCAGTGTTCCCCAGCACGGTGACCGTCGCACCGCTCACATAGCTGTTGCTGTCCGTGGGTACGGCACCTCCGGTGCTGCCGTTGCCATTGTAGGTGACGGTGTAAGTCGGCGCGTAGAGCGCGACTTTTGACGCGCTCGGGATGCCATTGACGAACACCGTCGCTAGCAGATGGCCGTAGGGCCAGCCTGAAAGTGCGGTGCTTGTTGAAGTGAAAGCGGTGTCGCTGAAGGGGCTGGCCGCATCAACCGGCAGCCAAGTCGTTTGCCCGTTGTCGAGACGGATGAGTTGCACCAACGGGAAATTCGTGGCGGAGTTCGTCCAAGCTCCTCCGCCGCTCGCTTCGAGTTTGGGCCGGAAACCCGATCCGGTCGCTATCGGCGCCACTCCGGGGCTGAGCACGTTGCCGGTCGCGCCGATACTGGAGAGCAATGGCTGGCGGCTTGCATCGGGCATTACCCCGGGATCAAACAGTTCGGCGCTGGAAAGTGCGCCTACAAAATTCCCCCCCGTTACTAGAACCTTTCCATTTGCAAGTAGAGTAGAGGTATGTTGGGAGCGCGGAGTACTTAGCGCCCCCACCATTGTCCAACTATTAGTAGCTGGATCGTACAATTCGGCATCCCAAGGTGAGGTAACTCCGAGTCCAGCTGCGACTAAGACCTTTCCGCTTTGCAACAATGTGGAGGAATGCTTGAGCCGCGGTATATTAAGCGACGCCACAACCGTCCACGTATTGGAATCTGGATCGTAAATCTCTGCGCTACTCAGGATGCTGCTGCTATCCAGGCCGCCCGCCACCAGCACCTTTCCGCTAGGCAAGAGGGTCGCTGTATGTTGGTAGCGGGCCGCGTGAAGCGATGCAACTGTATTCCATGTATTGGCAGCGGGATCGTATACCTCACTGTCTGCCATAGGGTTCCAACTGGAATCCTCGCCGCCCACGACCAGGACTTTGCCACTCGGCAGCAGAGTCGCAGTATGGTAGATGCGCGCGACGTTGAGCGACGCGACATTCGCCCAGGCATCAGCCGCGGGGTCGTAGATTTCCGCGCCCGCCCAGTAGTCGTCTTTCCCCCCGGCAACAAGAACCTTGCCGTTCTGCAGCAATGTTGCGGTATGTAGTGCGCGGCCATAATGGAGCGATTGTGCAGTCTTCCAGCTGCCCGTAAGTGGGTCGTACAACTCTGCGCTTGTGGATGATGCTGCACTACCGTTCCCCCCAGCCACCAGGACTTCTCCGTCTGGAAGCAACGTCGCGGTGTGATTGTAGTGCGGCGTTGATAGCGATCCGGTCGATGCCCAGGAATCTGTCGCCGGGCTATAGATTTCCGCGCTGGAAAGATAGCTCGACCCGTATCCTCCAACGGCCAACACGCTGGCACCCGGGAGCAGCGTTGTAGTATGCGATTCGCGAGCTGCGGATAGCGACCCTGCCGCGCTCCAAGATGTGCTTGGAGTAGGATCATAGACTTCCGCGCTGGAGAGAGCATAGCTTCCGTACCCCCCCACCACCAGCACTTTGCCGTTGGCCAGAAGCATTGCCGTGTGGGCACGTCTGCCTTCGGCAAGAGACGCTGTCGCGCTCCAGGTGTTCGATGTCGGATCATAGAGATCGGCCGTGCTGCTGCTGGACGATCCTCCTACCGCGAGAATCTTGCCGTCGGCGAGCAGCGTCGCGCTATGTTGGGATCGCGTTCCCGAGAGCGATCCGCCCGCGCCCCAGGTATTCAACGCGGGGTCATAGACTTCTGCGCTAGTCAGTGCAACGCCGTTATACCCTCCTGCGGCCACTACCTTTCCGTTGGTCAAGAGCGTTGCGGTGTGACTATACCTTGCGGCCGTCAGCGAACCGGCCGCGATCCATGTGTTCGACACCGGATCGTAAAGTTCCGCACTCAAAAGAGCGCTGCCGTTATTCCCACCCGCTATCAGAACCCTGCCATCGGGAAGCAGTGTCGCGGAGTGCAGATAGCGCGCGGTCGCCATTGAAGGGACTGCGCTCCAGGTGCCCGTGGCAAGATCGTAGAGTTCTGCGCTGGCGAGATAGCCCGCGCCATACCCTCCCGCCACCAGCACCTTGCCGTTAGGCAGCAGTGTTGCCGTATGCATGCGGCGCCCAGTTGTCATCGAGCCCGTTGCGCTCCAGGTGTCGCTTGCGGGGTCATAGAGTTCTGCGCTGGCGTAATAGGCGGCGCCATCCTGCCCTCCAGCGAGCAACACTTTGCCATTGGGCAGGCGGGTCGCAGTGTGCCCGCCTCGGGGGGTGACAAGCGAACCACCCGTGATCCAGGTATTCGCGGCAGGATCATAGATTTCGGTACTGGCGATTGCGCCGCTGCCGGCGGTGTTGAGCCCCGCTGCGACGAGCACTCTTCCGTCGAAGAGAACAGTCGCAGTGTGCTGGTATCGCGCTGCACCGAGCGGGGCCATCGTCGCCCAGGAAGCCGCCGCCATCGCGCTCGCGGCGAAAAACAGTGATATCGCTGACAGCAGGAACAGCAGCACTTGAACCGCGCTCGGAACGCGGACAACGCGCGGGGCTATCCTTCCTGACGCGCAGGGACGATTCCTCCAGGCAATTGCAGGAGCAAAGAAAGACCGTGAAAGCCTTGCTGCATGAAACATACGCCCCCCCTTTTGATCACGTGATCGGGCATGACGGATTTTCAGTTCTCATTTTCAAGCGCAGCCACGCCACCCCCCCGCCATGCGAGGACTGCGGAGTCATTCTGAACCGCGTGATTTGCTCTTGTCAATGCTTGGTCCGGGACAACTCGAGCATGGCTGCCCAGGGGGAGGGCACCGGATGATCGCACGCTGGAAAGGGCGCCGGTCCCGGATGTACTCCCCTGCCCCCCGCCCTTCGTCGCCTACTCCATGTGCGGTAAGATACCCAGATCCTCCGTACGGCATCGAGCCCGTTTCTCTTTTGTCCTCGTGTCTCCCGAGAAAACCATGTCGCGTTCCGTGTTGGAGCGCGCACGAGGCGTGTACCATGCGCAATTTTTCCAAACTTGCCTCGAACATGAGCGCTCTCACCCCTCGAAACGGCGGCCAGACTTGGTTGACGACCTTCTCGGCCACGGCGTCGATCACATTTTCGCAGTGCGCGGCGCAAGCCATTTGGCGGTGCTCGATGCCTTGAGCGACGCGCAAGAGAAGATTCGTCTGGTCATCTGCCGGCAGGAAGGCGGAGCCGCGAACATGGCCGAAGCCTACGGCAAGCTAGCCGGCCACCCGGGGATTTGCTTCGTCACTCGTGGCCCCGGTGCGACCAACGCCAGCTCAGGCGTCCATTCCGTTTGGGGCACGTCGTCGGTATCCCGGACTGAAAATTTCGCGGCTTCATGCTGGCCTGCCGGTGTCCGCTGTAAACGCTTCACTGCACGCCTCACGATCCGCAGCGCATGACTCGGGGGCTAGACGGTTCGCTACTGCTTTCTCGTATTACACTTCCACCAACTAGTACCTGCCCTTTGGTGCTGGCGCACAGCAGGTTTACACTCACGCATCAGCCCCAAGCCCAAGCATCACGATACCCGCCAACACCATTGCCGCCGCGGCAATGCGACGGTCGGCGAAGCCCTCGCGCAAGAACACCGCCCCGATGAGGGCGGCGAACACCACGCTGGTCTCGCGAAGGGCGACCACGGGCGCCATGGCAAGCACCGACATCGCCCAGAGCGCAATCGCGTAGCCGCCCACGGAGAGCAGCCCAGCAACCAGGCTAGAGCGCCATCGCGTACGGGCAAACTCAATTATGGCGGATCTTCTGCGCAGGCAGGCGACAGTGGCCATGCCGAGCCCCGTGGCGATTTCAAGCCAGGCGATGTAGCCCAGAAGAGACTGGGCGCGGCGAACGCCCAGACCGCTGAGAACGCTGTAGCCCGCAATGGCAACACCGGTGAGGAGGGCCAGCATGACCGCCTTGCGGTTGGCCGTGTGGCCGGACCAGCCCAGCAAGACGATGCCGGCGGAGAGCACGACCACCGCCAGTGCCGATAGCGGCCCCAAATATTCCCCGGCGAGGATGGCGCCGAGGCCCGCCACCAGCAAGGGAGCGATGCCTCGCGCGATGGGGTAGACCTGGCTCATGTCGCCCACGCGATAGGCTTTGAGCATCAGAGCGTAGTAGAGATAATGAACCGCCGCCGCCGAAAGAAGAAAGGGAAGGCTTTCCAAGGAAGGCAGCGGCACCATGGCGGCGACGGCAACGCCGGCGAGCAGGCCGACGACACGAATGGCTGCCAGCATCAACAATCGATCGCCACTGCTCTTGACCATCGCATTCCACGATGCGTGCGCCACGGCGGCCAGGAGAACCAGCGTATAGAGCGCGCTATGGGGCATCCGTTCGATTCCCCGCAACCCCGAAACGCACCGCAAGGTGAGCACCCAACAAGGACGCTGGAATGCCCGTGACCAAAGCCGCCAAATTGAACCAAAGCGGATACTCCGACCAGAACGCCAAGCCGAACGCGGTGCCGAGAACGCCGAGAGCCAAGCCATTGAAGTACGGGTAACGCTTGGCGATTCGCGCCGCGACATAGCCGCCGACCACGGTGGTGAGCGTGCCCGAAAGGATGCTGAAGATCAGGAAGCTCGCGCTTGTGGTGAGCGCGTCGAGTGCGGCAGCCATCTGCTCGTCGGACTGACCCTCGACGAAGAGTTCGTCACTGTGAAGCGCAAGCTGGGCAACGCCCAACGCCACGTCGAGGACCAGCACAAGCAAAAACCCGAGAACAACCGCTTTGAGACTGATTCGATTCACCGCGTTACTCCTTGGGGTCTGATGGGGGTGGCAAGGGGCGTTGCGGGGCCGACCTTCCGCATCACCGAACGGTAGGTGTCACCTACCCGGCGATGGTCGACGAATGCCGTGGTTGAGCCCCGCGCTTTCGTCTTCGTCGCCCACCGTGCCGAGCAAACCGCGTCGAGCAGACCGCACCCGGAGAGGCTTGGCGCAGCGACGCCTGCGTCCCGGCAGCCTGGCGGCGACCCTCAACCGACGAAAAACAAAGCCACGGAGGCCCCCAACCCAACCACCCAGAGGACGGAACGCAAATTGGGGCGGTCAGCCAGATAGGCCGCGATGTAGCCTATTCTGCAAGCCACGAACAACAGCGCCAAGGCATCGACTCGCCCCACCGGCGCTTGCAGCCGTTCCGCGATCAGCACGCCGGCGATGAAGATGGGCAAGGCCTCGAAGCTGTTGAACTGGGCGGCGTTGGCGCGCGCCTGCCAGCCCTCTAACTTAGCGAGCCATTGGCGCGGGTTGTGATTGTCGAACCCGCCCAGGCGCCGCGGCTTGCCGAAGCCCTTCGACTTGGCCAGGCCGGCGCAGGCAATCGGCAACAGGCAGGAAACCAAGATGCAGGTTTCGGCGATGGTCATGTTCATGCTCCGCGGTAAAGGGCTGGGTTGCTTCGGCGCCCGCGGCAACGAAAGAAACTCATGCGCCGCCGAGGCGAAGGATCAAAAGAATCAGAAGAATCAAAAGGGGCGAAGGCGCATTGTACCCGCGGCCGTTCGAGATGGCGTCGATCTTGCCGCCCGTTCTCACCTGATGTGCTCCGGCGGTCCTTAGCCGAAGCGAGTCTCCTGGCCTGGTCCGGCACAGGTCCCCACGGCGATCGGGAAAGCAACTCGGACTTGGCCCGAGGTCCCTTGGTGCCAGAGTGCACCATTCCTGAGCCGTGGCCTGTTCAATTCCCTGCGGCGCAGCGCTTGCGCAATGCGAAATGGAAAAAAGGAGGAATTCTCCGGAGCGCGCTGAACATTCCCGCCGCCCCACACCAACGGACCTACGAATCACGTATCCGGCGGTTCGGCGCATTGAATTCCTACCGTGGCGCAAGGCGGGGTAGTTCCAAGTGGTCCAAGTAGCGCAATGGCGACTGCCAGGGTCTTCGACAGCCGCCACACGCGGTGCGCGGGCTTAACCCGCCGACTCCGTCTAGCCAGCGCTATTGGCCGCTTCCGCGACCAGAACACGATTGCGCCCCTCGGATTTGGCGCGATACAAAGTTTCGTCGGCGATGCGCAGCAGTTCATCCGCTGCGCTGGCATGGCCATGATCCACGACCCCGGCGCTGAAGCTAAAATTGGGCAGCGCGTTACGTTGGGTGATTCGTGGCAACTCGTTGCGCACGCGATCAACCACCTGTGCCGCTCGCGTCGCATCGAAATTGGGGAGCAAGACCACAAATTCTTCGCCCCCGAAACGGCAGACCAGATCTTCGCCGCGCACCGATTGCTGGAGCGTTTTGGCGAAGACGACCAGAGTGCGATCGCCGACTTCATGGCCATGCGTATCGTTGACCTTCTTGAAGTGATCGATGTCGGCGATCACCAGGGCGAAGGGGCTTTGGCGGTCGAGCAAACCCGCCAGCCGTCCTTCGAGCGCGCGCCGATTGCTTAAGCCCGTGAGCGGATCAGTCGCCGCTTTCATTTCCGAGGCGGCGACTGAACGGATGACCGCCAAGCGAGTACCAATGCGGTTGGCGTGCGTGGTTAGCAATTGCAGCAGTCGGAAGAGGTCGGGGTCACCGGTCTCGCCCAGCGAGCGCACCATACCCGCGCCGCGCCCTGCAACGAACAGCGGGGTGCAGGCGGCCGCACAGTCGGAATCGATTTGGCCACCCAGACCCGGACAGGCGCTCAGCGCCATACTGTCTTCATAGACCATACCCTGGCCTCGCCTGACGGTGGGGCAGTCGCCGGGGCGGCGAATTTGGCAGCGCGCCGCATCGGGCATGTCACCGACGGTGACGACCCGATCGATTTCGCCGTCAGGGTTGGCGGCCAGCAACAATTGGGCCGCGGAACCGCTGGCCATCACTTGGAGCGCCTGTTCGGCGATGCGCAGCACCGCGGCTTCGTCCTCGGCGATCTCCAGAGCGTATTGCAGACGGGCGTCGTTTTCATGGGCGCGCAAACGCTCCTCGGCCGAGGTGCTGCGCGCGAGCAAGTCGCGCTGCATTTCGACCAGATGGGCACTCAGTGGCGTAAGAACCAAGAGCCAGGCGCCGCCAACCCAAAGCAGCGAAAACAGGGCGAGACCGAGGCCAATTTGCACTGCGGAATCGTGCTGGGCAAAATAGTTTGCCACCACCAGCGCAGAAATCGCATAGGCGGCCAGGGTGACGATCAACAGGGCCACAAATGGACGACCGAGCAAATACTTGGCTGTTTCTCTTGGGCTCGCCAAGGCTTGTGCAAGTGCTTCCGGAGTGCCGCCTCCAAGTTTTGCGCTCATCAGAGTCCTCCGCGAAATTCGCAATCGTTCGCAACGAACGCGACTGCGCACGGGCGCATGGTCGCCCACCCGTGCTGTTGTCGCCCTCGGTGCCCAGAGGTGGTGTTGCGTTTCTTGTTGCAGGCCATGGACCGCGCCGATCGGCAACTTGAAGGGAGGTCGGCGCGCGTGTTCGGCGAAACTACACTCGCGACAAAACGCGAACGGAATGATGGGAAGCGCTTAGCGTCCAGTTTCGGTCGCCGCCGCGGCGCGATTTCTTTGGTAGCGAAACTCGCCGCATTTTCGAGAAGTGCAGCGCCGCCGAGGATCACCCGGCTTGCGCCCAACCGCTTGGTCTGAGGAAGCTCTGGATGCGCCCTGAAAATGAGGCTTTCCGCATTGGTCGCATGCGGAGAGACAAATTCGGCAATGCTCAGTCCTGGCGTGACAGGGGGCGCGGTGCTGGAACGCTCAGCCTGAATTTCGGCCGGAGGCACCAGGTAATTCACCGGCTTCAAGCGGAAATCGTCGCCTCCGGTGGCAATGGCGCGCTTCGAGTTCGGGTCGTCTTTGCTGCCTGCGAGGAAGGTGATCGGCACCCAGTCGTTGCTGAGGGTGCTACCAAGACAGCGCCCGGTTTCATAGCCCCCGAGCACCGCCATACACCCGTCCGCCAGAACCAGACCCTGGCGTTGCGCCATACAGGCCGCCAAACCAGTTTCGCCGTTCTCGGCCATAGTGACAATATGCCCCATCGGCTGGAGCATTTTGGTGAGGTCCATGCGTGGCGTGCGCGGATCGTCAACGACCAGTTCCTTCAACATGTTCGCTCCCCAACGAATTTCCTCGGCGCGGGAACACCGTCCACCCTGCGTCCGCACGCTGCCTGCACTCGGTTACGGCAGGAATCCGTCGGACTTGAGTAGGGCTTCAGCGCATTGGAACGCACCTGCGCAGGAGGTATTGCCCGCTATTGTGCTGATCGACGGCAATGGTGGTTCGAAGATCGGTGGGACAGATTTCCGCCAGGTGGATTTCCCCGAATGGCAGCGTCGCCCAGTCGGGCTTAGCGTCTTGGTTTGCCCATTCATCGAGATCGTGCTGCGCCTTGGGTGGCAAACTGGCCAAGTGCTCCTTGGCGGAGTATTGGCTCGAGCGGCATCACCGCGAGATCCTGCCCCCCAGCCCTCGATGGAGCCAAAACCCGCACATAGGAAAACACGGTTGCCAGGGAGCGGGCGATGCCCTGTGTGATGCGTTCCTTACCGCCCGGGAACCAGGATTGGGAGATCGCCCTGAATTTGCGGTGGCGCTGGATGGCTTGATGGAACTACCGCGGATGCAAGAGGCTCGATTTTGCGGTTTCGACGGGAGGCGTCGGGTCGAGTACGAGCACCTCAAATTGCTCGCTGGAGATTCGAGGATCAAGGCGCGCACGATATTGGCAATCGCGAAAACAACCCGAACACGGCCCGCCTTTTCTCGCAGCTCGCTACCCCGTTGCCCCTCGGCTTATCAATAGACGACTTCTGCCCCGTTGTCGCCCCGAGGCATGTAGCGGTCCGTTGCGCCGGGCGGAGGTCAACGCGGGTTCATCCGGGCGAGCCGGTAGGCCTCGCACCACGCCAGGATCTGCGGATACAGACTCTCGACGCTCGCTCCCGCAATCCTGTCCCGATACAAGCGCACAAGCTCCGCCCGAAATGGGGCGAACCGCGTGAAGCCACGGCCGCTGTCTCCCATCGAGTCGTCGAGCGCGGCGATCAAGCGGCCACGGTCCGCGCTCGGAGCGACGTCCTCGGCGTACAGAGCCACGAGCGCCCAGTTCATCAGCTCCAGGAACACAGACATCGCGTTGCGGTAGCTGTCGGCCGACGTCCCCGCCTTGGTCCAGAAGGCGCGATCGGCGAACGTGCGCGTGATCTGATCGCGATAAGGGGCCGCGGCGGGGTTGATGAAGCCGTGGTTCAATTCGGTAAACACGATCTCACCGCGCCGAAACGCGACGGCCTCGGCCGAGAGTTCCGCATCGTCGGGCTGTGGGTAGGGAAAGTTCACGTGCGCCTGCAGCTCGCGATATCCGTTGCTCTCCAGCCACGTCACCGACTGACTCCCTCCGACCAACGGCGAGAACACGACCTTGTACCCGTCGTAAGCGTGCACCGTCGGAAAGCGCTGGCGCAGCCAGTCGAGCATCCCCGACAGATTGATGCGCTCCCGGAATTAGGCTTCCTGAGCGCGGTAGACGCCCTGCTGGCCGCGAAAAAACTCCCTGAACCGGCTCGCATCCGCAAACGCCTGCATCTCTCCCAGGTAGGGTGCCAGAGTGTTCTGGGTGCTCTCCGGAAAGCCGCTGCGGTCGTAAACCGCGCTCCGGACGATTCTATCGTTCGCGCCGAACTCGAACGAGAAAGCGTTCATCTTGATCTCGAAGTAGCGGCGCGCGACAAGCTCACGGTCCAGCGCGGCGATGAATGGATGATCGGCGAACGGCATGAACCATGCCGTCACCGCGTTGTAGTAGGGCGACTCGCGGGCGACGAGATACTTGCTCGCGCGCGCCGTCGGCGTCATGGCGATGGCGATGTTCACCAGCTCGTAGACCTCGGGGCTTTCGACTTCGATGCGGCCGCGATGCGCTTTCTGGTAGACATTGTCGAACTCAGCCATCGGCGCGGCACCGACGATGCGCGTCGGATACTCGACGCCATTGAAATGAATGACGAAATCGGCCTTTTCTCCCAAGGCGACCGCCCGGCTCAACGAGCGCCCGCCGGAAACGAAGCGGACCTCTCGACGCTCGCCACGCGGCACAATGACCGTATAGACGTCCGGCTTCTGCTCGGCCGACAGAGTCCAACTCTGCTTCGATTCACCGACCCACACCTCCACCACCGGGGCGGAAGCCTTGAGGATGTCACGCTCCCGGGCTCCACCGCCGCTCACGCAGGCGGTGACAGTGAACGCGAGGAGGAGCGCGGCATCGCGGACGAGCGCGGCTCGCTTCCAAAACCTAGTGCCAGCGTGCATCTGAGTACGCTCCGATCAGGCAGTCGCAAGCGGCCCTGGTTCGCCGACGACGAAGCTCAGGGACGCGCCGCTTGCGGCAGTTCAAGGTTACAAGTGGCGCAATGCTAACGCCATCGGCCGGCCAGCGTCCCCGATGGCTGTCACAGGACGTGCGCCGACCAACTGGGACTTCACGCTTGGCGCATTGTTACCGTGCGCATGCGCAATTCATGTTAGCCGAGACAATGCGGGGGCGTCCGGGCACGGCGCATTGTTCGCCGCGGGAGGCAGGGTGTCAATATTCGACTCCCGACCCCGTTTTCGCCCCAATATTCGACTCCCGACCCCGTTTTCGCCGCCCCGTTTTCGCCGCCGACCCCGTTTTCGCCGTTTTCGCCCGACCCCGTTTTTCGCGCGACCTATCCTCATTCGTTAGGGCGGCACAGTGTCTATGGTTCACCGTCCCAATAGTCCAGATTTGGGCCGTGGCGGTTGATGACCGCGAACCGGGCTTCACTGGCAAGACTACCCTGTGCCAAGAACTTACCTGAGTCCGGGTATTCGCAGATCTCAGGCTGCTCCAGTGTACTAATGGAGAGGTACTTCAGCGGCTGCTCAGATGTATTGAGGATCTGGTGCGGATATTCGGGACCAGCGGGAATGAAGATGACGTCTCCCGCTTTGATGGGAAGCAACTCACCCGCCACGCGCAGGGTGCCGCTACCTTCGAGGATGACGAACATCTCCTCCTGTGCGTGATGAAGGTGGTACGGACAGACGCGCTTGCCGGGGGCAACGATGTCAAACGAGGCGCCTAGCCTTCGCGCTGCTGTTCCGCGAGCAAGGCGAGCGCCCTGCGATGCGTAGTGCGGCTCACGCCGCATCTGCTCCAGGGGAACCTCGTTGATGTTGCGGATCAGGCTCGCAGCGAGTGAGAGAGCTTTCTCAGACATGACAGTCTCCGAGATGGGTGTTGTGTGCCGCCTAACAAATCAAAGGAACTTCCCCGTCCCGAGGCTGCGGCGGATGCCGCGACCGGCAACAAGTGCCATGATGGAGGTTCGAGATCACATCAAACCACCAAAGCGGAAGTCCATGAGCATTATCACGGTTGGAGTTGATCTGGCCAAGAACGTCTTTGCCGTGCATGGCGTTGATGATAACGGCAAGGCGGCACTGGTCAAGCCCAAAGTTTCCCGGGAACAGATGTTGCCGCTGATCGCGCAACTGCCGCCCTGCCTGATCGGCATGGAAGCCTGCTCCGGCGCGCACCACTGGGCGCGACTGTTCCGGCAGTACGGCCACACCGTGCGACTGATGGCGCCCGAGTTCGTCACCCCCTACCGTATGAGCGGCAAGCGCGGCAGGAACGACGCCGCGGATGCTGCCGCGATCTGCGAAGCCGTGGGGCGGCCCGCCATGCCCTTGGCGCGAAAGGTTCCAGCATCGAATATTTCTTGCCTTTCGACAAATGTCCGACCCTGCCCCTTTGTGCTGCCCTCACCTGCGGGCGACAGACCGCGCGACGAACTGGCGAAGGTCATGTAAACCGAACGGTTGGGCGGCACCTCAAAGTTTGCAGTTCTTCTTTCTGCCCTCGGCGGCAATCGCTTCGCGGTAGGCCGTAAGTTCGGCCAGGTTTGTCTTTGCGTCCGCCTGATCGTTCCAAGTGAAGAATCCCAATCCGAACACGGCCAGCGAAGCGACGCCGACTACATTGCTCGCAGTAGTGCTTTCGCTGGTTTGGCGAATTTCTTCTGCCAACCTTTTCTCTGCCGCAGAAAAATTGCGATGCTCTTTTATGATCTCATCACAGCCGGCAGCTTCGATCAGCTTCTGATCTTCGGCGGTAACGTAAGACCAGGAGGTAAGCCCATACCCGGCAAGCGTGACGGCCAACGGTAAGACAACGAGGATCTTCCGAAGTGTGCGCATAGGAGCCTTTCTGCGATCAGTGGTAGGTGGATAGGGAGCACGGGAATCGTGCCGCATAACGAATGAAAGCACACCACTACTGTCCGGTAGTTTGAACGATCAGCATGCGAAGAGCCTTGTCTGAAGCAAGTTTCGGGTCGGTTGACCATTCCGGCGATTTGAAATCGCGCAGCCGCGATCTGCCGTATTGTCGCCAGCTTTGCTGGCAGACGAGG
>JACPUX010000017.1 GCA_016192065.1 Betaproteobacteria bacterium | reverse complement strand
GACGCTTCTTCTTCGTCGAGGTAGGCATCCGCGCATGATCGCAAAACCCCTTATGCCGCGACTGCCGCCAAACTTCGATGCCATGCGGGTTACAGGCCCATCAGACACTGGATTTCACCCACACGACATCCTGAAGACCCTCAAGAATGATCGCGACCGGCTGTGGGCTCTGATCTCACGCGATCTGCGAATCGTCGCCGTAACCGCGCTGTGCGCCGGTGCCAGCGGTGCGTCGCCGCTGCTGCGCGAGGTGTTCCTGCGGTGGCTCGCATGAATGCGACCTTCCGGCCACTTGTCCACCACATTTAGATCTATGCAGATCAGGCACCTCAAAGCTGAGGACTTCCGCGGTACGGCCACGCTAGAGTGGGCGCCGGGTGCGGCGTTCTGCTGTCTGATCGGCCCCGGCGACGCAGGCAAGTCCACCGTTCTGGATGCCATCGAGGCGGTGCTCTCCTCTCGTTGGTTCTCCTTCGGCGAGCACGACTTCCACCGCGGCGACACCGCCAAGACGATCGTCGTCGAGGTCACCGTAGGCGAACTCAGCAAGGCGCTGAAGTCCGACGAGCGTTTCGGCCTGTATGTCCGGGGCTGGACCAAGGCCGGCGTGTTGCGCGATGAACCGGAAGATGACGACGAAGCGGTGCTCACCGTGCGGCTCAGCGTCGATGCGACCCTGGAGCCCGTCTGGCAGGTCGTCTGCGACCGCGCCGACGAGCCACGCACGATCTCGAACCGGGATCGTGCACTCTTCGGACTCGTGCGCTTGGCCGGCGACGACGCCCGACACCTGGGATGGGGCCAGGGCTCGGTACTGTCGCGGCTGACCGGAGACTCGGACGAGGCCGCAGTACGGCTTGCTGCTGCCTACAAGGCCGCGCGCGACAGCGCGAACCTAGGCGAGATCGAGTCGTTGGCGAAAACGGCCGGGGCCGCGGAGGTGTTCGCCAAGGGCCTGGGTGCTTACGTCGAGGCCGGATACGGGCCCGGCCTGGAACTTGGCCGCGGGGGCCTGTCCTCGGGCTCCATCGCCCTGCACGACGGGGGCGTTCCCCTGCGCCTGGCTGGCCTGGGCACGCGCAGGCTTGCTACGCTCGCCATCCAGAAGTCGGCAATCACCGAGGGCGCGATCGTGCTGGTTGACGAGATCGAGCACGGCCTGGAGCCTCACCGCGTGATGGGTGCCATTTCCCAGCTCCGGGGCGACCAGGCACGCGCAGCGGAGGCAAAACGTCCCATCGGCCAGGTGTTGATCACCACGCACTCCGAAGTCGCTTTGGGCGAGGCTGGCGCCGAGAGCCTGCGCGTGTGCCGCACGACGCGCCCGGCGCGCGTGACGACGATCATCAAGCCGGGCGCACCGGATCCCATCCGCGCCCTAATGCGCTTTGCGCCGCGCGCACTGTTTTCACGGCGCATCCTGGTGAGCGAAGGGAACACCGAAGTCGGTGTGGTCAACGGTGTGCGCGAGTTCTGGCCCCCTCTGTACGGCGGCATCCCGATCGAACACCTCGGCGGCTTCATCGCAGACGGCAACGGATCGCAGGCGCCGCAGATCGCGCTGGGCCTGCGCGGCCTCGGCTACGACATCGCGGTGTTTCGCGACTCCGACACGGACCTGAGTGCCGAAGACGCAGCCGCCCTCGGGGCTCAAGGAATCCCCGTCTTCGAGTACGGCGCGGGGCTCGATGTCGAGCACGCGATCATCTCGGTGGCAAGCGATGCGCAGATGCAGCGCTTGATCGAGCATCTGCGTGTCGAGCGTGGCGCCGGCAAGATCGATGACAACCTGCGCGCCGCCCTGGGGATGACCGCCGAGGCGCTGGCTCAACAGTTCAGCACGTGGGAGTTGAACTCAACGCTCGACGCCGCTGAGCTTCGCCGACGGATCGCCGACGAGTGCACCAGCCGCAAGTGGCTGAAGGACCAGCGGATCGCCCGCGGCGCCGGCCCCATCGCCTGGCAGGTGGCCACAGAGAGCCCCGATTCGCCATTGGCGCAGACCTTCGCGGCCGCCCGCGCCTGGCTCTATGCCTGAGGCCCAGGATCTGCTGGGGGTCGAGCGCGGCGCAATCGTCGCGCCAGCCGGCCACGGCAAGACCGAGCTGATCGCCAAGGTGGCGGCACTGGGGAAGCGCACGCTCGTCCTCACGCATACGAACGCAGGCATCCAGGCCATCCGTGCCAGGCTCAAGCGCATGCGCATTCCGCGGTCGGCCGTCGTCGTCGACACCATCGCCGGCTGGTGCCTGCGCTACGCGCATGCGTTCCCCGGTATCGCCCAGCCGCCCGTAGACATGCCGGTCGGTGCGCAGTGGGACGACGTGCATCGTGGCGTGAAATCGGCGTTGGGCGTCCCGGCCATCCGTCGCGTCGTGGAAGCTTCCTACGACCGCATCCTCATCGACGAATACCAGGACTGCAACGGCCACCAGCACGAGCTCGCCATCGCGCTGTCCGCGATCACACCGACGATGATCTTCGGTGATCCGATGCAGGGCATCTTCGAGTTCGCCGGCGCTACGCTGAGCTGGGAGCGTGAGATTCATGCCACGTTCCCGCTGGTGGCCGAGTTGGAAGTGCCCTACCGCTGGCGCGACAAGAATCCCGCGCTGGGCGACTGGATCGCCGACGCGCGCGACAGGCTGATCCGCGGTGACCGCGTGGAGTTCGCCGGCGGCCCCGTGGCCTACCGCCACGCCGACGATGCTTTCGATATGGAGGCGCTGTTCCAGAGCATCGAGGGCAAGGATGGGACTATCGCTGCCATCCACTGCAACAAGGGGATCTGCTACCGCCTGGCTGCGGCTGCACGCGGCGGCTATCAGGCCATCGAGGAGATGGCGGCCAAGACGATGACGGAGTTCGCCGCGCGCTGGGACGCCTCCCCTACCCAGCCCGTCCGTCGCGATACCCTGCGGTGGCTGTTTGGCGAGTCCTTCAGCATGCGCAAACTCGGCGAAGAGGAATCACCCTCGGCTGAAGAAACTTCGCTGCTCGAAGCCATCAAGGTTCCCATGGCTACTCTGGCCGTTGACGGGCCCAGGGCTGCGCTTGAGATTTTGTTGTTGACCCGGAAGCTGCCCCGGGCCCGGCTGCACCGGCAGGAGCTGGTTCGCGACGTGGAGCGCGCCATCTCCGAGCTTGCGGCAGGACGCTGCGCCACCATGCTCGAAGCCGCCAAGCGGATCCGTGATCGAGCTGGTGTCGTCGGCCGTCGCATGCCGAAGCGGACCGTCTCGACGCCGCTCTTGCTGAAGGGCCTGGAGTTCGACCATGTGGTCGTGCCCGATGCTGCGCACTTCGCATATGAGCGCCAGGCCCAAGCCAAGCTGTTCTACGTGGCGATCTCCCGACCCACGCAGTCGCTGACGATCACTGGCTCGCAAGGCTACCTGCAGCTTTCGCCGCCAGCACTCTGAGGGCGCGGCTTACCTATCCGGCGTCGATGGAGGTCGTTACGGCAGAGAGGCCGCATTGCGTCCGCCTTAACTGACAGCTGTCATCGAGAGTCTTCCGCTTCAGCGCCTGCTTTCAGTCTTCACGGGTCAGTCGTGTTTGCCCTGGGTGTCCCAGCGCTCTGGCAATGCAATTGATCGCAGAGTTCGTGCGATGCCGGATTGCCCCGCGCTGCTGACCTCGATAACCCGCGACCAGACCGCTCCTTTCGCCGTTCGCGCCCCCGCCTTTCGCGCCAGCATGGCAGCAGCACTCGCCTGCATCCGCCATGCAGTTCTCCGTCTCGCCTGCAGCGTTCCCTGCCACCGACCCGGGCTTTGCCGCCCTGCCTGTCTCCGACCTGCTCGCATCGGCCGACGACCTCGTCAGCCGCATCCGCCTGTGCTTCGGCCTGTCCCGAGACTCCTTCGACGCCGAGGTGCAGCCGCTGCTTCAGCGCTATGCCAGTTACGTCCATCTCCTGCCCGCCACCGCCGACAACTACTTCAGCACACCTGCCGGCCTGCTGAACCTGGGGCTGGAGGTCGCGTTCTACAGCCTGCAAGGCACCGACGCGCACATCTTCTCCGGACGGTCGACGATCTCGGCGCGCCGCCAGCTTGAACCGCGCTGGCGCCTGGCCACCTTTATCGGTGGTCTGTGCTGCGAACTGCACCGGGTGCTCAGCCACCTGATCGTGACCGACGAGGCGGGCGGCGAGTGGCCGCAGTTCCTCACCCCCCTGGGCGACTGGCTGGCTTCGCGCACTTCTACCCGCTACTTCGTTCGCTGGCGGCCGAACGCCACCGAGTCGCGCGGCCTGGGCGTGTTCGCACTGCCCCTGGTCGTCCCGGGAGCCACGCTCCAGTACCTGGCGCAGGACAACAGCGTCATTGTTCCGCACCTCCTGTCCAGCATCAGCGGGCAGCCGGTCTACCGTGACCACAATGTCCTCGACGCGCTGGTACGTCGTTCGCTTGCGCTGGTCATCGACCGGAACCTGCAGGCCAACGCCGATCGCTACGGCGTGCCTCAGTTCGGCTCGCACCTCGAGCGGTACCTGGTCGACGCCATGCGCCGGCTGGCATCCAGCAGTTCGAGCTGGTTCCCGAATCGGGAGAAGTCGCGGGCCTGGCTGGGGCCCGACGGGCTGTTCCTGCTGTGGCCGCAGGCGGCGCACGATGTTCAGGCGCTGTTGGAAGCCGACCAGCTGGCCGGCATCCCCAAGGCGCCTGAGACGATGCTCGACCTGCTGCTGGAGGCCGGAGTCTTCGTACGGCAGGCGGACGGCGCCTCGACCTGGTTCGTCCTGCCGCCGGAGTTGAAGACCGCCGCGGAGGCGGTGAAGCTGGCATCGCCGGCGATCCTGCTGCACGGTGTCGCGCAGACGGCCGAGCCACTGGCCATCCCGTTGGTCTGCCCACCTGGCGCCACACGGACCACCCAGAAGGCGCCAGCGACTGCACCGGCGCCAACCCCCGCACCGCCGCCCGGCACCCAGTTCTCTTTGCTCGACGCCACCGACGTGGCCACATCACCGGCAGTTCGCGGATCCCCGCCGCCGCCGGTGTCACAGACCCCGGCACCGCCCCCTGCTGTCGTCGCCGACCTCGCAGTCCCGTTGCCGCCCCCACCGCCCTCCCCGCCGCAGTCTGTGGCGCCCACCTTCAAGCTGAACGGGCCCATGCGCATGAACCCGGCCGTGCGCGATGCCCTCGCAGCCATCGTCAGCACCCTCAACGGGCCGGGCAGCGCAGCGGCCGCCGCACCCATCGCGGCCGGCCTGTTCGTGCCGCTGGCTGAACTGGAGGTCCGTGGTGTGCAGCCCGCGCTTGCCGGTCGCGCGCTGGCCGATGTCGGCCTGTTGGTGTATGCCAGGCGGGATGGCCCAGCAACCGTCACTGCCCACTTCCGCGGCGAGCCGACCATCGGGCTCGTCGTCGCCCCAGCTTGCATCGAAGGTTTCGACCCCGCCGCCTTCGAGCCGGCCGCGCACGAGGAGCCCTGACGTGCTGATGCGCCGCTACGAGATGCCCTGGCGGCGCGCCTACGAGGTGTACGCCGCCGCCGTCTGGGCGTCCGCCATGCTGTTCTTCGTTGTCACCGGCGGGCTGGGCCAGATCCCGCGCCAGCTCGCCCTCCCGCTCGCCGCGTTCTGCCTGGCGATGGGCGTGCTGCGGCTGGCGCAGGGCGTTCACACCCTGGTGCTGCGCGCCTCGCTCTCCGGCCGTGGCATCCAGGTGCTGAGCACACGGGCCGTCGCCCGCTGGACGGACAAGCCTGACGCGGTGTTCCTGGGCTTCGGGTTCGAGTGGCGGCCCGTCCACTCGCAACGTCTCTACGAACTGGCCAAGGTCGACTACCGCGAGTTCACCGTCTCGCCTCGCCTGCTGCAGGTGCTGGGATACGACGCACGACCGCAACCCGATGCCGAGATCGGCCTGCCCTACATCCATGGCGTCGAACCGCGCGAGGTGCCCCTGCACCGGCCGCTGCAGAACTTCGAAGGCGGCACCTTGCTGGTGGGCACCACCCAGTCGGGCAAGGGCGTGGCGCTGGCCAACCTGGTGACTCAGGCCGTGCGCCGCGGCGACGTGGTCATCGTCATCGACCCCAAGAACAGCCGCCGTCTGAAGCGTGTCACCCAGCGTGCCTGCGAGGACTGGCGCGACCCCGACACCTTCCTCGAGTTCCACCCCGCCTTTCCTGAAGCCGGCGTGCGCCTGGACTTCACCTTCAACTGGCAGAAGCCCACCGAGATCGCGTCGCGTATCCAGTCGATCATGCCGCCGGACACGGCCGGCGCCTTCTCCGCCTTCGGCTGGGACGCCGTGAATGTGGTCGTGCAGGGGCTGGTGGAACTGGAGGAGCGGCCGAACCTCGTCAAGCTCACCAAGTACATCGAGGGCGGCATCGAGCCCGTGCTGGAAGCGACGCTGCGCCGCTTCTACGAGCGGCTGCTCGGCGCCGGCTGGCGCGACCAGCCGGAGATGAAGAAGCTGCTGCACGACGCGCACCGCGGAAACATGAAGCGCCCATCGGAGGCGGCCAGTGCGGACCTGCTGGCCCTGGTCGCCTTCTACGAACACCACGTCCCGCAATCGCAACGCAACAAGGTGCTCGACGCACAGGTGCGTACCTTCCGCCACAACCGCGAGCACTACCAGAAGATCACCGCCAACCTGCTGCCGGTGCTCTCGATGCTGACCTCGGGCGACCTGGGTCGCAGCCTGTCGCCCGACCCGTTCGACACCGGCGATGCGCGGCCGATCATGAACTTCGAGAAGATCGAGCGCGCCGGCCACGTGCTGTACATGTGCCTAGATTCCTTGCCCGACCCGTCGGTCGCCACCGCCATCGGCGCGCTGGCCCTGGCCGACCTAGCTGCCCGTGCGGGCATGCGCTACAACCTCGGCGGCTACCGGCGCATCTCGCTGTTCGTCGACGAGGTGTCGAACGTCATCAATCAGCCGCTCATCGAGATCTTGAACAAGGGCGCCGAGGGTGGCATCTTCACCACCTGCGCGATGCAGACGCTGGCCGACCTCGCTAGGCGGCTGGGCAGCGAGGACGCAGCGCGCATGGCGCTGGGTAACCTGAACAACCTGATCGCCCTGCGCTCCAAGGACCGGCCGACGCAGGACTTCGTCGTCGAGACCTTCGGCAAGACCGCGATCCACTCGGTGCGCGTGGGCCTGAGCAGCGGTGCCGACGCCCACCTGGGCGACTTCTCGTCGAGCTACTCGACGCAGCTCACTGAGAGCTTCGAGGAGATGGTGCCGGCCGACGTGCTGGGCAAGCTGCCCAACCTGCAGTACTTCGCCTCGGTGTCGGGCGGGCGGATCATCAAGGGGCGGTTCCCGATCATCGATCCGGATGCGGATGAACCCACAGCAACACGTCCGGCGCCACCGAAGGCGATTCGGACTCCAGCTGCGATGACGGGGCATGCGTCGTGATCCGCGTCGTCAGCATCGCCGCGCTGATGTGCCTGTTGGTGCTGGTGCTCTACCTGCCCTCGGCGCATCCGCCGGAACGGTTCCTGGCGCAGATTCGAAGCGAGCATCAGGCGATGGAAGAGACTTGGGGCGAGACGCCCGTGATGCGGATCCTCGACCGAGCGCTGGGCCTCCAGGTTGCGGCACGGGAGGCCACGCCTGTGCCGCCGATAGCCAGCGCATCGGCGGCCAGCGGTGTAGACGGCGCCGTGGCGCGGGAGCTGGCCTCCGTCAACCAGCGGCTGTTCGGAAACAGCTACTTCCGCGCGATCGACGCGCTCGTTCTGCTGGCCGCGTTCAGGCTATCGGCGATGTTGGAGTGGCTGCCTTGGATGGCGGCGTTCCTTGTCGCGGCGATGGCGGACGGCGCAATCAGCAGAGTGATCAAGTCGAAGGAGTTTCTGCACCACGATCCGGAGCGCTTCGCGCTGTACGCATCCATGTCGATCCTGCTGGCCTGCGCCGCCGTCGTTGCGTTGGTGCTGCCGGTCGGTGTACATCCGTTGGTCAGCCCCATCATCGTGGCGACTCTTGCCGTCCTCTGGGGACGCAGCATTGCGCACTTCCACAAGCGCTGAGCGGCGCAGCGCCCGGTCGGTGGCCCTCCCCGCCAGATGGCTTGGCGAGGCTACGCTGTGGGCCAGTCTTCGGGAACCAACTTGACACCGTCACGCCACCGCTCGCGAAGCGATTGCTGGAAGCGAGTGTCATCGCTGAAGTCGGGATGGTCCGTGACGATGACCTGGAGTTTGCCTCCCAGGCTCTCGACGACGTCGAAGATCAACCCGTACAAGCGCTTCACCGCCTTGCGATCTGAGTCAATCTTGTCTTGCGTGACACCGTCTCTCGGCACGGCATCAGGCGAGAAGTGCGCCTGGGAAGGCTGGTCCAGGAGCAGAAAGGATGGGACGGGGCGTGCGCGGTCTGCAAACCACGTATGAAGTGCCAGGTGCGCGACGATGTGATAACCGACGTGGTTCTCGCCACTGCCTATCTCGGGCATCGGTACCGGCCGCGCGGGCGTGTCCGCAATCACCGTCAACGCCCTGGGGTCGAGCCGTAGTGGGCTGTCGGAATACTCCAGTTCAATCTTCCTCGAGTACTCCGATAGATGCCGATTGACGTTGGAGAGACACGACTCCAACCGCTGTTGAATGACGTCGGCGCTCACCGCACCTTCGAGTTCGCTCTCGCGAGTCTTCAGTTCTCGAAGTCGTGCCTGCTGTTCGCTCAGGTCGGCTACCTGGGGAAGGTTCTCAACGTACAAGCTGATCCGGCCCAGCACCATTGCTCGGCGAGACTCTATGTCGGCAGCCAGCTGTAGGCGCTGGTTCGATCGTTTGAGCGCGGTGAGAATGGCCCGGTTCTCTTCAAGCAGGCGGCGCACTGCGGCAAGCCTTGTTTCAACCTCCTGAATGGCAGTCTGAATCCGCGGCGTGGCGGAGTCCATCGCACCTGCACGTTCACAAATGTGCTCCTGTGCCGCACGCAAGTCGCCGATAGATGGCACGGCGACCTCTTCCGGCAGCAGCTGGAGGCACACGGGGCACGAGTGTTGCGGGGCATCCCGTTCAAAGACCGACACCGCGGCAAGTCGAGCCTGGTGCTCATGAGCTTCGTTGGAGAAGCCCTTGGAATTTCCTTCGAACGTGCGCGCACGATCTATGGTCGAATGAAGAGCGCGTTGCTCGCTAAGCAATTCGGCGCGCCGCTTCGTGAGGCGAACGAACTCGACATCCTCAGTCGTGTCCGCCACCGGCGGGACTGGCGAGTTCTGGATGACGCGCAGCCCCTCGATCTTGTCAGGCCACGCGGCGGCGTCATCGATGGCGGTAAGGCCCGCAGCCCTTGCCTCGGCCAATAGGGTGTCTGCCCGCCCGACGCCATCACCTCGTATTGCCGCCGCTTCGGCCAACCGCCTTTCGATCTGACGAATGTCCACCCGAACTCGCTTCAGTTCCTGCTGGCTGGCAACGTAGTCGTCGGAGACGGCCCCCAGGAAGTACGGCAAGGTGTCTCTAATCGCTTGAGCTACGTCGCGGTCGGTTGAGCCATGGAACAGATGACGGCGCTGCGCAATCTCATTCTGCGACTGCAGGCAATAGGTAAGCGCGTGTCTGATCGTCGCAGCCAAAGGTGCGCGGGTCTGCCCGATAGGCGGCTCATGCAAGTAGTCCGAGATGCCCACCCAGGACGCAAGAAGTGATCGAAGCCCTTCACGGTTTGTAGTCTGCCGAAGCTCGCCGGCGTTCGGTATGCCTACCTGGTTGTCCGTCTTCACAAAGACCGCTTCGTTTGACCTACCTTCTCCCAACGGCAACTGCCGAGCAACGAAAGCCTGTCCGCGGGGCGTCTCGAGCAGGAGACCAAACCAAGAGACGTTCCGTCGAACCTTCCCTTCGGGAACATCACACTCCTTCGCGCCGAAGCAGTAGTCAATGATTCCGAGGATGGCCGACTTGCCGGTGCGCGAGTCGCCCGAGATGATGTTCACGCGTCCTGGCTCGAAGAGGACCTCGCGTTGCCTGCCATCGTGGCTGTAGATGACGATCGTCCGAACCTGAATCACGCCTGCACTCCCAGAAGCGCCAGAACCGTCGCGGGCGCGCCAGCTTTCCAGAGCCACCGTCCGACGAAGTTAGCTGACCGGATGCAATCGCGAACTTCGGCACTCGATGTCCGCAAGTAGGCCGTGAGACCCGCAGGCGCATCCACCGCGACGACACTTCGGCCATCAACGCCGAGTACGCCATGCTGGGCACCAAAGATCACTGCCTCGCGTACGTATGATCGCAGCACGACTACGCCCTTGGCGACGGCTGATCGCTCGAGCGGGTGGTCTTGAATCCACGTTGCGAGCGACGTTCGTACAGTGCTGGGCAGTTGCGTACGGGTCTGCCCGCGCAGTACGAAGCTGGAGCCAACGAACGCCAGTTCGAGGGGCAATCGGTCGTTGACACCGCCATCGCTCGCCTCTCTCGCGTACCCCTGTGCGAGCTGCAACAGCACGATGGCGCAGAATGCGGGGTTCAGGAGGTTCCGCTGCTCAATGGTCCGCGATTGCCAGGCCGTCATGCCGCACCACCACTGTCTGGCGCGCCGAGGATCGCTCGCAGCCTTGCCTCGAAGTCCGGATGCCAGCCGACGCGCAGTTCGTCGGCCAGCATGTGCAAGGAGCCGCGGCAGACCCATGGCACGGTGACCCCGGTACGAATTGGGAAAGTAACGTCCTCTGCCCACTTTAGTATGGCCCTGCCCGCAGTCTGCATCGCATCTTCCCCGGGAGCACCCCCGAGCTCGTCGCGTACCTGCTCACGCTGCAACTGCCACTCCTCGAACAGTCGACGGTCGTACTTCTCCAAGTCCGCGTCGAAAAGCAGATCGTCTCGTGTCCATTCGGAACGCTGGCGAAATGCGCGTAGGTAGCTCGTGATTGCGTTTAGGATGCGTTGCTTGCTGTTGGTGACGAGTTCCACCTGCTTGTAGAAGGGGCGGTCTGCGAACTCCGGCAGTTGTTCAAGCGCGACCATGAGTGCGTCGATCTCCTCAGAAATCGGCAGCGAGTCAGGCTTCAAGGACTCCTGGATGTCCGAGAGTTGTGAGTCGATCTCGGCTCTTGCGATGCCCCCTCCGCCGTGAACCAACTCGTGAACGACGCGCCCGAACCACCAGCCCTCGACCAACTTGATGGCTTGCTCTTGGTGGTGCAGCGACACGTGGTACAGCTCGGACTCGAGTTGAGCTTGAATCGCGTCGGCATCGGGCTGCGCCGGCACGACGTAGATTCGAGCAAGAAGCTGCTCGCGTGCCATCTCGTCGAGCGCGAGAAACGAGGCGAATGCGTCCTTCAGCTCAGCGTTTTGGGAACTTATCGCGGCATGCTTCAAGCGCTTCGCGGCCTCCGGTACGTCGCGTGCGGCGCCTTCGACGCCTAGGGCGGAGCAGGCGGTCCCCTTCGAGGCCGCGGCGGTGGAAATGAGGATGCGGTACGCGCTCGCTGGGACTTGGCCGGACGCCAGCCCAACCATCCAAATGCGCAGGGTCTTCCAAAGCTCTGGGCTGAGGTCCGTCAGGTTCGCTGCCTCGTTGAGAGAGTGTTTAGTCTGGAGAACCGCTATGGGCTCGCCAGCCTTCGAGAAGCTCACGTCGTCAAGCGTCTCCAAGCTGACGGAGAAGTCGCCGACTCGGCTCTGTCGAATCGCCCAAACCAGTGCCATGCGCACTTGGTAGAGGTACCCGACCAGGGAACCTGCAGCACCGAACGATTCAACACTCTCCTGCATCGCTCCCCCTGCGTCGCGGCCAGCGCCTGACCGCGATCAAGTCCGGAAAATGTCCACCTTGGTCTCCAGGCACTTCCGCAGGTTCAGGTCGTGCGCCCCGACCTCGAACCAACTGCCAGGCTTCTGGTAGAAGTCCAGGCCCCGTCCGATCTTGATGACCCAGCCGTTGTCCAGCCGAATCTCGCGATCGTGAATGTTGGGGTTCAGCTTTACGTCCAGTTCGACGTCCTGCTCCAGCAGGCTCTGCTTCAGCTCCTCGAGCTTCTCCGCCATCTCGGCCAGCGGTGTCTTGTCGTCGTGTCCCGTGACCAGCGAGATCTTCTTGACCGTGCCCGCCTTCAGCACCGTCTCGCAGAACCGCACGAAGTTCTGGATCTGATGCTGCAGGCGGATGTACGGATCCTCAATGACCACTGCCTTGGCGCCCTTCAGGTACGGGCCCATGATCGACTCGTAGCTGTACCCGGTGTCGCCGTACAGGATCGTGAAGTGCTGTTCCTTCAGTTCATCCTTGGCAGCAACCGGCGGCACAGTGGCCGTGACAGCGGCAGCCAGGGGCGGCGGCGCGTCGCTTGGCACCGGCGGCGCAGCGGCCGCTGCCACTGACTCCTTCGCTTCGGTAGCCGGCTGGTCCTCGGCCATCCTCAGCCGGCGGCGGGCAGGCTCCTGGGTGGCAATGGCATCCTTCGACTCAGGGCAGAAAACCACCACCTCCTCGCCAGAGGTCTTGAAGTACGACAGCCCGATACGAGCAAACTCGTCATCGGGCTTGCGCTTGTTCATCTGCTCCTTCACGCGCCGCCGGCATTCGACGGCGTAGGCCACGTACTCCTCGAACTCGTCGTCCGAAGGTGGCCCGTGGGGATGCAGGATCTTCAGGAAGGCGCAGACAGTCTTCTTGATGCCCTTCTCGTCACGGCCCTCGATGGCCTTGCCCAAACGAATGCGCTTGCCCACCTCCTCGTACCGGTTCGTGTGCTTGAACTGGTAGTGGAAGGCTTCGGCCAGGTAGTCGGTGATGAACCCGTAGTTGCTGGTCAGGAACGAACTGCTGTTCTTGGGCATCTCCCAGCCGGGGATGTAGGCCGCAAAGCGGTCCATCACCGCCAGGTCCAGCTCTGGCGGCAGCGGCTGGAAGAGGTCGTGCTCATGGGAGTTCACGACCTGCTGCACCGACACGTCGATGTTGCCGACGAAGCTCAAGCTGGCATCGGCAATGACCTCGGCACCGCGGGAGAAGCGCCCGTTGGCCATGAAGTCCTTCATGATCTGGATCGTGTCGGGGTCTCGGACCTTGATGCCGCCCACCTCGTCGAACGCCACGGTGTCCCAGAAGCCGACCAGGCCGACCTTTCGCCGTGCGTTGTTGTAGAAGAGGGTTGCCTTCGTTGCCTGGCCGCCAGAGATCAACGTGGCGTAAGGCGAGAACTCGCTGAAGAAGTACGACTTGCCGGTGCCCCGCGGGCCCAACTCAATGTAGTTGTAGTTGGGTTCGACCAGCGCCGCCAGGCGGGCGATGAAGTGCATGCGCACGCGCGGTGACAGGGCATTAGGCTCCAGGCCCACGGACCGCAGAACTGCCGCCATCCACTCGTCACGCGTAAACGACGCTCGCCCCTCTGTGTAGCGGTCGAAGTCGAACCGCGTCAGCTGGATGGGGCGCAGGTCCTCGATCGAGAACGCATAGTCATCGTCCTCGATGTCGTTGTGCGACAGCGTGACTTCGGCCCAGATGCCGCCTTCGAGCAGGCGGTCGTTGTCTCGGTAGAACTTCTCTCCGATGGCGATGCGCTGGGAGTTGAAGTTCTCCAGAGAGGCCCAGTGCCGCTTCTCCTTCTCGACATAGCGCACGTGGACCTTGTCGATGAAGCGGTGCTTCCCCTTGGTCGCCACGCGTGACTGGGCAGCGTTCGCCTCGTCTGGGCGCACGTAGTTCTCTTGCAGCGAAGAGAGCACCGCCTCCATGCCGGCGTCCAGTTCGGCCTGGTCGTTGCTGGCGCAGTACTTCGCCAGCAGGAACTCCAGAACGAATGTGGGGACGTTGGTACCCTTCTTGATGCGGTGGAGCAGGTCTTTGCGCAGCACCTTCCCGTCGAAGGTGGCGTTCAGCTTTTGGTCGAGAGCGTCCATCTGGGCTACTCCGTGTAGTCGGTTTCGAGCGCCACGCTGTTGAACGCGACCAAGGTCGTGGGGTTCAGGGCCTTGACCGAGAACTTGCCTCGGAACTCTTCGTCCATCCGCAATGCGATCTGCTTGCGTTGACCAGGCATCAGGGTGATGGTTCTGGTCGCCGGGTTGACATCACCACCAGGCCGCGGCTCACCCACCACATTGCCCTTGGCGTCCTGCGCCTCAAGCAGGATCTCGACGCTGCTGTCCTGCATGAACATGTCTTCGCAGATCAGCATGACGTCGACCACCGGCAAGCGCGTCGTGATGCGCTTGGCGCCACCCTTGTAGTTCAACTCAACGGTCACCTTGCCGCGCTCCGCCGGGGCTGCGGTGTCGAGGCGCGCCACGAGCACCGGCACCACAGCCTCGGCCAGTGAGGCACCGCCATGGAAGTAAAGATGCCCCGACCGGTAAGGCGCCATGCTCCGCGGCATTGCGATCTGCTGAAAGTCGCCCCGTACACCGACCTTGGCGGCACTAAGCACCAGACTGTGGCCATCGCTGCTGCCGTTGCCCAACATGATGCGGTCGTGCGCATTCACCGTCCAGTTGCCCTGGGGCTTGATGCACACGTCACCCGCCTCTGCCTGGGCGTTCAGGAAGAAGCCGTGGTCGGTGACGATCACCGCCTCCTTGAACCCCATGCCGCGAAGCTTGTGTACCGCCACGCGAATCAGCTTCAAGGTCCCCGGGATCAGCCCCAGCGTGGTCTCGGGGTTGTTCTCGAGCTGGCTGTCGATCTCGGTGGAGCGCAGCACTAGCAAGTCAACCGTGTCGGCCAACTTCGGCTTGCCGCGTACGAAGTCGTTCAGCAGCATCTCCGCGAACCGATCACCGTAGCGCTTGGCCAGCACGCCCATGCGTTGCTGGACGTTTCCCACGGCGACGCCATCCAACGATGGCACCAATGCGTCGCCATCAAGCTTAAGGCTCAGCGCCACACCGGCACCGGGCAGCAGACTGGCCATACCGACCGGCGTGATCGTTGGCAGCTGCGCGTAGGCTGCCTGCAGTTCCACCGGCCCGTCCTCTGCCAGCATGCGTTCCAGCGCCACGCCCAACTCGTAACGCAGCGCATCGACCATCAGGTACGCCACGCGGCGTCCGCTGTCCTTGAGTCGGTCACCCACCAGCTTGTCGAACACGTCGGCGTTGACCAGCCGGCCCGCAGGTGGCCAGCCCGTCGACTCGATGTGCTTGGCGAACACGCCTTGCACCTTCTCTGCCAGCCTGCGGTAGCGCCCCCGTGCTTGGTTGATCACCTCGTGCATCAAGCCGTGCGGGTCGATGAAGTCACCGGCCGCCTGTTCGAACTCGCGTTGAAGCCGATCCGCTTCGCGCAGGCTGCTGAGGTAGAAGTCGATCAGGCTGGCCTGCGTCCGTGAGTGGTCGGGCAACTGGCGCTCGAAGTCTTCGCAGGCCTCCACCAAGCTCAGGCCGGCACGCACCAAGTCCCACTGGGCCTGGCTCTCGCCTTTGCCCAGCCATACAGAGCCCTTGTGACGAGCAATGACCGTGCGGGTCAAGTCCGTATCGTTGCTTGCCAGTCCGCTGATGGCTGCACGCAGGAAGGTCCGCTCCTCAAACGGGAAGGTGTCGCGCACCCCAAGGTCATCCAGCGTGCCGCAGACATCAACGAGCTTCAGGTCGGCCTCCACCCCCTCAGCTCGCTCCACGTACAGCGCCCGTGCTCGCGGGTCACCACGCAGTCGATCGCAAACGTCTTCGACGATGGGCCGCGCTTCCATCGGAGCGTGCGGTACGCCCTTCAATGCATCCGGCAGGGCGCCCGGCAGGTCGAAGACGAATTCGCTGAACAGCACATAGCGCCAGAGCTCATCGGCCAGCGCCGACCAGGTCTTCCCCCTTGTCTTGAGGTTCAAGCCAAGAGTCGCCCGGACGAAGTCGCGCGCCTCCTGCGCCCAACCTTCGCTCTGCTTGAGCGCTTCAACCTGTGCGGCCGCCGGGGCCAGCAAGGCAGCCAGGATCTCCCGACCCGACTCGACCTGCAGGGTTGCTCTGAGCTGAGGCCAGCTGACACCGCCGCCGATCGCATCGATCACCGCAAAGGCCGGGCCCGCGGGCGATGAGGCGAACACCTGGCGGATCTCAGTGGCGTGGTCCGGCCTCGCCCGAAGGCAGAGGCTCAGGTACTCGTCACCATCGTCTCGAGGGAACACCGCGCCACACTCTGCGTAAAGCGCAAATGGATCTGCTTGCTTCTCCTCGTCAGACTCGGGCCGCCGGTGCGGCACATAGATCAAGACACCATCCACCGGCGACTTCGGATGCCCGACGTCGCGAAGTGCCGCCAACGCGGCCTCGCGGCTTTCGATGCTGCTCTCGGACGCATCCACGACGCGTACCTTGTCAGCCGCCAGATCGAAACACTGCTCGCGGTAGCGCTTGTCGGCGTCGTAAACAACGAGCGCACCAGCCTGCGTCAGACGCGACCGAAGCACGCTCTCGCGGATGAACTCAGCAATACTCACTCATCGCCTCCCGTCTTCTTCCGGCCGCGCGCCTTCTTTGGCGGGGTCTCAGGCTCAACGTACAGATGCTCCAGGCTATGGGCGATGGCCAGCGACTTGTCGTTCTTACACCTATTACGCACGCGATTTGGCCAGTAGTTCAGGGCGAGGTGTGCCCAGTCGTAGTCGCCCTTTTCCAGCTTGGCCCAGGTGTCCTTCAACAACCGCTGCCATGGCTTGTGTCGGAACAACGACCACAGTGGCGCAGCGCTGATCAGAACACCGTCATCGTGGCTGGGCTTGTAGGACGGAGCAAGACTTAGCAGGCTGTCGCGGAGTTCTGTCAGCTCAAGTTCAAAGGCTCGCAAGGCCTCGAACTGCCTTTCCTCATCACGCGTACGGGTGGAGCCTTTGTTCCGCAGCATGGCGACAACTCCGCCGACCTCATTGATCTTTCCACGAGGACCATCAAGAGGATCTTCGCGACTTTCAGTGGGATCCGACACTGACCGGCCGGAGATCAAGCTTGCCGCAGAAGAACAGGATGCGCGTGCGGAAGTTCTCGAAGCTGCGGAATCCGCGGGCGTTGGCCTTGATCGTCTGAATGATGGAGT
>JACPUX010000016.1 GCA_016192065.1 Betaproteobacteria bacterium | reverse complement strand
GGTCCGAGCCCCCGCCCGGACGCCCGTAGGGGGCTTAGCCAAACACCCGGAGCGGGCGCAGCCCGCGAACCGCGCTCCCCCCTCCCGAGGGGAGGGGGCTGGGGGGCGGGCTCGTTCGAGCCCGCCCGGCCGCCCGTAGGGGGCTTAGCCAAACACCCGGAGCGGGCGCAGCCCGCGAACCGCGCTCACCCCCTCCCCCGGGGAGGGTGGGTCCGCCCCCGGCTCAGTCGATCAAGTGCGACACCAGCCCATCGGCCAGCTTGGGCTCAAACCAGGTTGATTTGGGCGGCATGACTTCGTTGGCATCGGCCACCGCCATCAAGTCTTCCATGCGCGTGGGATACAGCGCGAAGGCGACCGCCATTTCGCCACTGTCGACGCGGCGTTCGAGTTCTTCCAGGCCGCGGATGCCGCCGACAAAATCGATCCGGTGATCGCGCCGCAAGTCGTGGATGCCCAGCACCGGATCGAGCAAGAGGTCGGCCAGCAGGCTCACGTCGAGGCGCTTCACCGGGTCCTCGGGAAGGCGCGCCGGGTCGACCTCGAGGCGATACCACTGCCCGGGCAGATACATGCCCAGTTCGCCCGGCCGGCCGGGGTGGACGCGTGCCGCCTCGGGCGCCGCAGTGAACGCGGGTCTGAGCCGAGTGAGGAAGCCTTCGCGGGTGAGGCCGTTCAAGTCGCGCACCACGCGGTTGTAATCGAGGATGCGCATTTCATGGTGGGGAAAAATCACCGCCAGGAAATAGTCGCTCTGCTGCAAGCCGCCGGGCCGATGGTGATGCGCCGCCACGCGCGAGGCTGCCGCCGAGCGGTGATGGCCGTCGGCGATGTAGAGCGCGGGCATAGTTTCGAAGGCGGCGGAAATCGCCTCGATCAGGGCCGCGTCGGCGATCACCCAAAGCTGGTGGCGAATGCCGTCGTCGCGCAGCACATCATCGCCGGGTGGTTCCGCCGTGGCCCGCGCCAGCAGCGCGTCGACCGCGGGCGCGCGCGGGTAGGCGAGCAGCACCGGCCCGGTTTGGGCACCCAGGGCTTCGATCTGGCGCACCCGGTCGTCTTCTTTGTCGGGGCGGGTGAATTCGTGTTTGCGAATGCGGTTGGAGTCGTAATCCTTGACCGCCGCCGCCGCGACCAGACCGGTCTGGATATGCAGCGTTCCGGCGATGGGCATGGTCAGGCGATAAGCGTAATAGCAAGCACGTTCGTCCTGGCGCAGTACCCCCTCTTTGACCATGCGGCGGAGGTTTTCCACGGCCTTGGCGTAAACCTCGGGGGCGTAAGGATTGGTGTCTACGGGAAGGTCGATTTCTGGTTTGGAGATGTGCAGAAAGCTCCAGGGCTTGCCCTGCGCGCGCAAGCGGGCCTCGCCCGTGGATAGGACATCGTAGGGTGGGGCGGCGACCTCGGCCGCGCGGCCGGGTGCGGGGCGCAGTCCGGGAAAGGGACGAATCAGGGGCATGGCAAATCCGCTACGCTGCTGGTGCCGCGAAAAAGCGCAATTCTACCCGATTGCTGAAATTCAGCCGGGGCAGCGCTGGTGGGCGAACTCCAGCGCGCGCTCGGGAATGCCGCCAGTGGCCAGCCAGGCTTCGAGGCGGGTAGCGCCGCAGCGAATGTGCGCGGTACACAGCGCCGGGTCGCCCCGACCCTCGCACTGAGACCGCAGATATTCCGCCACCTGCCGCGGCAACGGGTCGGCGCCGTCGAAGTCCGCGACCGCGCCGGTGCCGCCAGCGACGGTCTTGAGCATCATGCGGGTCGCTTCGAGGTCGAAATGCTCCAGATCCTTATACCGTTCCAGGCGAGTGCTGAGCGCGATTTCGGTCTGGAAGTCCCATAGCCGCACGTTGGCTTGCTGGCGCGCAAACTGGCGCAGCGCCTCACGCATCAGCATGCGCTGGAAAAACCACTCATCGTTGAGCCGAAAGTCGTTGGCGTAAGCCAGAATGGAATAGGGCGGCAGCATCAGCTCGAAGTGTACTTGCGGATGTGCCCGGATGGTGGCGAAGACCCGCCGCTCCAGGGTCGCCGCCAATTCGGTCCAGATCGTCTGGGCGGCGCTGCGCGCACGCAATTCCGGCGTCCAGCGACCTTCCTGGAAGCTCCAGGCGGCCAGCACCCGTTCGCGCTGGAACTGAGCTTGCGGCCACCAGACGTTGAGGCTCTCCAGGGTGTGGCGCGGCGCCTCGGTGAGCGCGGCGCGCGAATCCTGGAGCGTTTGCAGCGCCAGCAGGTAGCGGGAGACCAGGCGCGGATCGCGTTGGTAGAGATAGACCGGGAACTCGCCCCACTCGTCGACCAGCTTGTCGCCCCAGGCGAGGGCGGAGTAGTCGATGCCCCAAAGCACCCGCCGTACTCTGCCGCTCTCCAAGGCGATCGACAGCGCCAGTTGTTGTTCGGTGAGGCTGGAGCCGGCGATGGCCAGTTTCAGGCCGGGTTCGCCAAAGGCTGCCTGGATCTCGGCAGGGCTCGCGTTTTCCATGTGCGAGGTGCCCAGCACCACCACCGGGGCGGTGTAATGCCGCGCCAGTCCGGGCACCTGGTACCGTTCGTTGGCGGAGAAGTGGGGGGTGTAGAAGCTGGCGCGGCGAAACACCTGCAGCGGATCGACCACGAAATTCGCCAATCCTGCTGTGCCGAGCAGTGCCAGTAGCGTTGCCAGCCAGACGCGCAAATAGGAGCGAGCGCTCATCGCCGGGGGTCAGAACTGAAAGTAGAGGAATTCGGTGTAGCGGTGCGCCGCCAGCACCGTCCACGCGCCCAGCGCGGCGATGCCCATGGCCCAGCGCCAGTCGAGTGACCAGGCCCACAGACGGGTGCGCGGCGGCTGGCCGGCGGGCGTCGCCACCGGGTGGAAACCGCCGATCCATTGCCAGGTGTTGGGCAACAGCAGGGCGACCGCCAGCAGGCTCCCGACATGCAGCGCCGCCCAGGGATCGAGCGCGCCCAGCGCTGCCGGGGCGAGCTTTGCCATGGCGGTGTACATGACCCAGGCCGCTTGCAAGTCGGCGGCGCGGAACAGTACCCAGCCGAGCATCACCAGCAAGAAGGTCAGTGCTAAGCCTAAGCTCCCGCCGAACCGCTGCGAATCCTTCCAGGGTGTGGGAAGCAGGCCGCGATACCAGCGATGCACCGCCAGCAATGCGCCGTGGTAGACGCCCCAAACCACGAAGGTCCAGGCCGCGCCGTGCCAGAGGCCACCCAGGGCCATGGTCAGCAACAGATTAAGGTAGGTGCGCAGTGGGGCGGTCCGGTTCCCGCCCAGCCGGATGTAGAGATAGTCGCGCAAGAAGCGGGAAAGGGTGATGTGCCAGCGGCGCCAAAAATCAGCGATGTTCAGGGCGCGGTAAGGCGACCAGAAATTGATCGGAAGCTTGACCCCGAACATGCGGCCCAGCCCCACCGCCATTTCCGAGTAGCCGCTGAAATCGAAGTAGAGCTGCAGCGTGTAGGCGAGGGCCCCCAGCCAGGCAATCGCGGGATCGACCGCGCCGGCCTGCGCGGCATTGAAGGCGGCATTGGCGTAGGTGGCGAGTGGGTCGGCCAGAAGCGTCTTCTTCGCCAGGCCCGCGCTGAACAGGGCACTGCCCACCGCGAGGTCGAGCGCGCGGTCACGGCCTCGCCCAAGCGTCGCCAATTGGGGCGCGACTTCATCGTGGCGCACGATCGGTCCGGCGATGAGTTGCGGAAAGAACAGCACAAAGAGCAGGTAAGTTTCCAGCGAAGTCTCGGCATCCCGACCCTCCCGCACGTTGACCAAAAATGAGATCTGCTGGAAAGTATGAAAGGAAATCGCCAGAGGCAAAACGATGGCGCCCAGCGACCAATGGGTCGCCAACACCGCGTTGAGGTTGTCGAGAAAAAAATTGGCGTATTTGAAATAGCCCAGCAAGCCCAGGTTGCCGACGATTCCCAGCCACATCAAGCGGCGCGCGACAGGGCGCGCCGCCCGCTTCACGATCAGGCGGCCCAGGGCGAAGGTGGCGACGATGGTGGCGACCAGCATCAGCAGGTAGACCCAGCTCCAGGCGCCATAGAACACCAGCGAGGCCAGAATCAGAAAGCGCCGCGGCCACACCGGCGCCCGGGTCGCTTGGGCGAGCGCATGGAAGCCCAGCAGCGTGAGCGGCAGGAAGACGAGTAGGAAGAGGTGGGAACTGAAGACCATGACAAAGCGCGCAGTGTCCGGTTTTTTGTGTGGCCGCGCAATGCGCCGGCGAGCGATCAGGGTCCGGCGCGCCGCCCGTCGCTCTGAAAAAATGCGAGGATCAGGCGCGTCGCATCCGGGCCGGCGGAGTCGTGATATTCCTCGCTGTCGTCGCCGCCGGACCAGGCGTGACCCAGCTGGTCGATCAGCACTTGCCGCGCCAGAAGGCGCCCGCCTTGGCGCCAAGTGGTGGCGGTGTAGCGCCTGCCGCCGTCCTCGCCGAGTTGGGTGTCTGGCGCGACGGGTTCGTCGCCGCGACGGTTCAGAGCCAGAAAATGCGCCACCACCTGGGGCGCGTGCAGCGGGGGCACCGCCTCATCGGCCGTGCCATGCACCACCAGCGCCGGCACTGGTAGGTCGGATTTGGCGAACAGGCGGGCCATCGCCGCGGACGCTTCGCCATCGAGACTGCTGCCCTGGCTGATGGCCGCCCGCGCCACCAGCGGCGATTGCGCCGCGCCATAAGCCACTCCGGAGTGCATGGCCACGGCAGCGAAATGCTCGGGATAGCAGCTTGCCAGAACCGCGGCGAGGGCCGCGCCGGCGGACAGGCCGGCGACATACACGCGCTGCGGATCGATCGCATAGCCGGCCGCCACGGCCTCGATCATGCCGATCACGATGGCGGCTTCGCCACGCCCCTGTTGGGTGGGCCGATCGAACCAGTTCCAGCAGCGAAAGGGGTTGGCGCGGCGCAATTGGCGCGGCAGCAGCACCAGGGCGCCGGCTTGATCGGCGGCGCGGGCGATGCGAGTGCCGGTGGCGAAGCTCTCTGGCGATTGCCGGCAGCCGTGCAACCAGAGCCACAGCGGCGCGGGGCGGCCGGCCTCGACGCCGGGCGGCAGGTAGAGCCGATAGGGGCGCGCGTTGCCCGCCCAAGGCGCAAAACCAAGGCGGCCCCGCGCGACCGCGACACTGCCCTCGATCCAGGCGCCACGAGGCTTGCCCAGCCTCGCCAGCACCCAGTTGCGCAACCGTGCCAGCAGCGCTCGAAGTGGAGCCAGCAAATGATTCAGCATGAGCGGGCGGCGCGGCCTGACTCAGTGCCGACAGGGTGATGGGATCGCTCCATGGCGGTGTTCACCAGCCCTCAGCGCACCAGGGGCGGCGTTGCGCCTTGCGGCCAAAGCAGCCATTGGTGTCCGGGCTGCCGCATGCGGCCGGCCAGTGCACCCGCTTCGTCACCGAAACCCCAGAAATAGTCGACGCGCAAAGGTCCGCGGATGGCGCCGCCGGTATCCTGCGCGAACACCAGCCGCTCCAGCGGCACCGTGGAAAGCGGTCTGGTGGTCGCCAGCCACAGGGGCGCACCCAGGGGGGTCTGTTTGGGGTCCACGGCGACGCTGCGACGTGGCGTCAGCGGCAGGCCCAGGGCGCCGGGGGGGCCGCCTTCGCCGTCGGGAAGCTCGCGGAAGAACACATAGCTCGGGTTCTCCGCCAGGAGTGCGCCAAGCTTTTCCGGATTGGCCTGCCCCCAAGCTTTGATGCCTTGCATGGAGGCCTGGTCCAGGGTGAGTTCGCCGCGTTCCACCAGCAACTTGCCGATCGAGCGATAGGGATGCCCGTTCTGGTCGGCGTAGCCCACGCGCATCAGGCTGCCATCGGGAAGGCGAATCCGCCCCGAGCCCTGGATGTGCAGGAAGAAGAGCTCCACCGGGTCTCCGACCCAGGCCAGTTCCTTGCCCCTCAGGCCATTGGCCTGGCTGTCGATTTCGGCGCGCGGGGCATAAGGTACGACCTTCTTGCCGACAACCCGGCCGCGCACCCGCTTGTTCTTGAGCTCCGGAAAGAGCTCGGCCAGCTCGACCGTGAGCAGATCATCCGGGGCCGCATAAACGGGGTGCCGGAAGCGCGGTTCGAGGTTGCGGCTACCGACCAGCAAGGGCTCGTAATAGCCGGTCACCAGACCGCTGTCCTGGCCGTCACTGGTGCTTAGCCGGTAGGGCCGCAGGCGGCGTTCCAGAAATTCGCGCAGCGCGCTCGGCGTTTGTGGCTTGGCCTCGCGCAAGGCGGTGCAGGTGTCCTGCCAGGCGGACTGTTTTTGCAGGAACTGGCAGGATCGGAGAAAGGCCGGCAGAACCTCGTCCAGGTCATCCTCCATCCAGCCGGGCAGTTCGTCCCAGTTCACCGCCTCGGCGATGCTGCGGCGTTCGGCGCTCGGAACCGCTGGCGTTGTGGGCGGCGGCGCGACCGTGCCGCAGGCGGCGAGCAAAAGCGCCAGCGCCGCCAGGAGCGCACCGTGCCGCGCGCGGCAAGCGGCGGCCGGACTACGCCCCCGCGCCATCAATGCAGAATCCGCGGCACGCTGAGCGTAAATTCCGGGACCGGCGCATCAAAGCGCGTGCCGTCCTCGGCCACCATCTGGTAACTGCCCCGCATGGTGCCCACCGCGGTGCCCAGCGTACTGCCGCTGGTATACTCATAACTTTCGCCGGGCTTGAGCCAAGGCTGTTCCCCGACCACGCCCAGGCCGCGCACTTCCTCGACCCGATGGTGGCTGTCGGTGATGATCCAGTGACGGCTGATCAACTGCGCGGGCACCGAACCGTCGTTGGTGATGGTAATGGTGTAGGCGAAAACATAGTGGTCCTGCTCCGGACGCGACTGTTCTTCGAGATAGCGCGTCCGGGTGCGGACGGTGATTTGGTATTTCGTGCTGTCGGCCATGTAAATGGAAAGATTCCTGCGGACGGGGTGTCCCGCGAATCGCCCGATTGCACACCATTTCCGGGTTTCTGACAAGCACATCGCGTCCACCGAGGAGGGTTAGCAGTGTCCCGTTTCCGCATTGCGCCGAGCATTCTGTCCGCCGATTTCGCCCGCCTGGGCGAAGAAGTGCGCGGCGTCATCGCCGCTGGCGCCGATCTGATCCACTTCGATGTCATGGACAACCATTACGTCCCCAACCTCACCATCGGGCCGCTGGTCTGCGCCGCGATCAAGCCTCATGCGAGCGTTCCCATCGATGTCCATCTGATGGTCAAGCCGGTCGATCGCATCATCGCGGATTTCGCCAAAGCGGGCGCCGATATCATTACTTTTCACCCTGAGGCCTCGGAGCACATCGACCGCAGCCTGGCGCTGATCCGCGATTGCGGCTGCAGGGCCGGGCTGGTGTTCAACCCGGCCACGCCGCTCGCTCATCTCGATCATGTGATGGACAAGCTGGACCTCATTTTGATCATGTCGGTGAACCCGGGCTTCGGCGGCCAGGCCTTCATTCCGGAAGCGCTCAACAAGCTCGGCGAGGTGCGGCGGCGTATCGACGCCTACACCGAGCGCAGCGGCCGAACGATTTGGCTCGAGGTCGATGGTGGTGTGAAGATCGACAATATCGCCCAGATCGCCCGCGCCGGAGCCGACACGCTGGTGGCGGGCTCGGCGATCTTCTCCACCAGTGACTACGCCGCCACCATCGGTGCCATGCGCGCCGCGCTCGCGCAAATCTGAAAACAGGGACGATCGGACCGCCAGGAAGGACCGGACTGCTCCTCGGCCGGTGGCCCGGCAGGGCTCCGGAGCGGCGGCGCAGCGCTGCAGTGCGCCACAACCGCGGCGGCTTCAGTGGACAGCGCGAGACGGTCCGCCGCCCGAGCGAGTTCGACGCGCCACGGTACACGCCATCAAACCATGACTTTTGACTCGCTGAGCTTCTTCTGCTTTCTTACGCTGGCCCTCGCGGCCTACTGGCTGATCGCTTCGTGGCGGGTACGAAAGGTGGTTCTGCTGGGCTCGAGCTACGTCTTCTATGGCGCCTGGAATCCTTTTTTTGCCCTGCTGCTGGTCGCGACCACCTGGTTCGATTACTTTCTCGCCCATTGGCTGGATGCGCAGCAGAACCAGGCCGCTCGCAAGCGCCTGTTGATCGCCTCGGTGGTGGTCAACATGGGAGTGCTGGCGTTCTTCAAGTATGCGCAGTTCCTGCGCGACACTGCGGTCGATCTGGCGGCGAGCGTGGGTGTGCGCTTCGAACCCCTGGACTTGGGCATACTGCTGCCCATAGGGATTTCCTTCTACACCTTTGAGAGCATGTCCTACGTGATCGACGTCTATCGGCGACGCTTCAAGCCCAGCCGCAGCCTGGTCGATTATGGCCTGTTCGTGACCTTCTTTCCGCACTTGGTGGCCGGTCCGATTCTGCGCTATCACGACTTCGCGCCGCAGTGCCAGGCACCGCAATCCTGGACCTCCATTCCGGCCGGGCGCGCCCTGGCGATGGTGGCGATCGGCCTGGCCATGAAAGTGGGCCTCGCGGACTTGGTGTTCGCTCCCGTCGCTGATCGGGTCTTCGCCGCCGGCGCCCGACCCGATTCGCCGACCGCCTGGTTGGGCGCCTTCGCGTTTTCGCTCCAGGTCTATTGCGACTTCGCCGCCTATTCGCTGTGCGCGATCGGCGTTGCCTTGCTCTTTGGCTTTCACTTCAAGGCCAATTTTGAGAGCCCCTTCGGCGCGGTGGGCATGGCCGACCTGTGGACGCGCTGGCACATCTCCCTTTCGACTTGGCTGCGCGACTATGTCTTCAATCCCCTGGGGGGATACCGCAAGGGACGCGCGCGCGGCCACCTCAATTTGCTGATCACCTTTTTGCTCTGTGGCCTGTGGCACGGCGCCGCCTGGACCTATGTGATCTGGGGCGGTCTCAATGGCCTCTTTCAGGTCATCGAGCGCATGTTTCGCGAACGCGTCTGGGATTTTACCCAGGCGAGCCAGGCTTGGGTGCGCAGTGCCCTGATGCTGGGCACTTTCGTGTTGTTCACCCTGGCGGTGGTGTTCTTCCGTGCCCCGAGCGTGGCCGATGCCCTGCGCCTGCTGCGGGTGATGCTGCTGGGTGAGACCGGCGCTACCGTCGCGCTGTTCGCGCGCGGCGAGTTGGTGTTCGCGGCGACGCTTGGGGCGGCGACTCTGGCCGCGCAGCAACTTTCGGCGCGCACCCGGGGCTGGGACTGGCTGGACCGGCGGCCGGTGTGGTTGCGCACTGCGGTGGTGGCCACGGCGCTGAGCGTGGTCCTGCTCTCGCCGGGCTTCAATCCGGCCTTCATTTACTTCCAGTTTTGAGCATGCGCGCCCGCGGCTGGTTGACCACCTGGGTTTTTGCGCTGCTCATCGCCTTGGGCGGGGCGGCGGGGCTCGAAACCTATTTGCGTCGCCTCGATTATGTGCCCACCGTGCAGGATGACCCCGACCTCTGGGCGCTCGCCTATGAGCGGGTGCGCTTGAAGCCCGACGCACTGGTGCTGCTGGGCGCTTCGCGCATTCAATTCGCGCTCGATCCGGTAATGATCGAACAAGCCACCGGCCGACCTACCGCCATGCTGGCGGTCAATGGGCATTATCCTCTGGCGACCCTACGTTTCTTGGCCGAGGATGAGGCGTTCCGCGGACTGGTGGTGGTGGGTATCGATTCCCGCGGGCTCAATGCCAAGCACTGGGACATGCAGCAACCCTGGGTCGAGCACTGGAACAACCGCTGGTCCTTGGCGCGCAGGATTAACCGCCAGCTGACCACGCCATTGCAGGAACAATGGGTGATCGCGCGGTCGCCCTTCGCTCTGGCCAATCTGCTGCGCCGACTAGCAGCCGGCTGGGGCCTGCCGTTCAACGACTACGTGATCCTGCGGCCCGAGCGCGTAGGCTATGTCGATTACCGGCGCACCGACATCACCGCCATCCGCCGCCAGCGCATCCTCGACCTCGAGCAATACTACCGTGATCACCCGCCGCCCCCGCCCGAGGCCTGGCTCAAGGTGGCCGAGCCCTTGGCGCAATGGGTCGCCGCGATCAAGCAGCGCGGCGGCAAGGTGGTGTTCTTTCGCGAGCCGGTTTCCGGCGAGCACCTCGAGCTGGACGAACGGAACTATCCTCGCGCCGAATACTGGGACGTTTTGGCGGCCCGCCAAATTCTGCCCATGATCGATTTTCGCGATCAGCCGGCGCTGGCGCACTTCGCCTTGCCGGACACCTCGCATATCGACGGGATCGACGTTCCCGCCTTCACCCAGGCGTTCATCGCCCTCATGCGCGGGCATGGGCATTGGCCGGGCGCGGCGCGGCAATGATCGCAAGCACAAGCACGGCGCACAAACCGCCGGGCTGACCGATTCGGGAGGCCGCCAGCGATTTCCATAACGAGCAGCGGCGCTCGAAGTCGCCCGACGGCCGGGGCGACCGCGCCTGCTTGCGGGTCGCGGCTGCACCTTGCCGCTCGCCGCCGATTCGCGCACAATGAACTTCCCACGTTACGATGCCTGCCCACCTTTTGAAACCGCAACCGGTCGAGCTGACCCTTGCTCCGCTCGACAACCGCGCGCTCGCCAATCTCTGTGGGGCGCCGGACGCAAACCTGCGCCAGAGCGAAGCCGCGCTCGACGTGACGATCGCGCGGCGCGGCGCCGAGTTTGCGGTGTACGGCGAGGGCCAGCGCGCACGCCGCGCCGCGGCGGCGATCGAGCATTTCTATCGGCGTGCCCAGCAGCCCTTGAGCGTGGACGACGTGCAACTGGGCCTGATCGATTTTCGCGGCGACCTGCCGCTCACCCCCAATGAAGACACCGCCCCGGCTCTGGTCTTGCGCACACGTCGGCCGGATTTGCAGGGGCGTACGCCGCGACAGGTCGATTATCTGCGCAACATTCAGGCACACGACATCACCTTCGGCATCGGCCCGGCGGGCACTGGCAAGACCTATCTCGCGGTCGCCTGTGCCGTCGACGCGCTGGAACGCGAGACCGTCAAGCGCATCGTGCTGGTGCGCCCGGCGGTGGAAGCGGGCGAGAAGCTCGGATTCCTGCCCGGGGATCTGGCACAAAAGGTCGATCCCTACCTGCGCCCGCTCTACGATGCGCTCTACGACCTCATGGGCTTCGACAAAGTCGCCAAGCTCTTGGAGCGCAATACCATTGAGCTCGCGCCGCTGGCCTATATGCGCGGGCGCACCCTGAACCATTCGTTCATCATTCTCGACGAGGCGCAGAACACCACGCCGGAGCAAATGAAAATGTTCCTCACCCGCATCGGTTTCGGCACCAAATCCGTGATCACCGGGGACATCACCCAGATCGACCTGGCGCGCGGTCAAAAGAGCGGTCTGATCCAGGCCCAGCAGGTGCTATCCGGCGTGCGCGGCATCGCCTTCACACGGTTCACCAGCGAAGACGTGGTGCGACACCCGCTGGTGCAGCAAATCATCAACGCCTATGAACGCCATACCGCGCCGCGCGAAGCCTGAGCTGGCGCTGGCGGTGCAGTTCGCCAGCGGCGCAGCTGAGCTGCCCCCCCGCTGGCGCTTGCGCCGCTGGGTGCGAGCGGCGCTGGAGAAGAAGGTGGCGCTCACCCTGCGCTTCGTCGACGAGGACGAGGGACGCGCGCTCAATCGTGATTTTCGTGACCAGGACCACGCCACCAACGTCCTCACCTTCGTCTATGCCGACGTGCCCAAGCGTGACGCCCTGGAAGGCGACATCGTCATCTGCGCGCCAGTCTTGAAGCGCGAGGCCAAGGCTCAAGGCCGCACCCTGGAGGCGCATTGCGCGCACTTGGTGATTCACGGCGTGCTGCACCTGCAAGGCTGGGACCACCAAGGCCGGGTGGAGGCGGAAGAAATGGAAGCGCGCGAGGCCGAATTGTTGCGGCGCTTCGGGTATGAGAACCCGTATGCGTGAAATCAGGGGGAAGTGAAGTATGAACCAAGATCAGGAAGAGCCCACCCACAAACCCGACAAACCCGGGCTGCTGGAGCGGCTTTCGGCGCTGATCCTGCGCGAGCCCGAAGACCGGGAACAATTGATCGAACTGCTCCACGGCGCGTTTGAACGGCAGTTGATGGACGCCGATGCCTTGTCGATCATCGAGGGCGCCTTGCAGGTCTCGGAAATGACCGCAGGCGAAATCATGATTCCGCGCGCCCAAATGGATGTGATCAAGCTGGCGGAGACTCCCGAGCAGTTCATCCCTTTCGTGATCGAGACCCGCCACTCACGGTTTCCGGTCATCGACGAGAACAAGGACGACGTGATCGGCGTACTGCTGGCCAAGGATCTCTTGCAGTACTACGCCAAGCCCGAAGAATTCAATCTGCGCGAAATGCTCCGGCCGGCGGTGTTCATCCCCGAATCGAAACGGCTCAACGTGCTTCTGCGCGACTTTCGCGCCAACCGTAACCACATGGCCCTGGTGGTCGACGAATACGGCGGGGTGGCGGGCCTGGTGACCATCGAAGACGTGCTGGAGCAGATCGTCGGGGAAATCGAGGACGAATATGACTTTGACGAAACCGAGGACGACATCCTCGAAGACGGCCCCACCCGCTATCGCGTCAAAGCGCAGTGCAGCATCGAGGATTTCAACGACCACTTTGGCACGGCGTTCGACGACAGCGAATTCGACACCATCGGCGGCCTGCTGCTGCGCGAGTTCCGCCGTCTGCCCAAGCGTGGTGATGCCGTGGTTCTGAGCGCGCTGCGTTTCGAAGTCCTGCGTGCCGATTCGCGCCGCATCTACACCGTCATCGTCGAGCGCAAACCGCCGATCGGGGCCGGGCGCGCGCCGGAGTGAGTGCCAGAGTGGGCGTCGGAGTGGGCGTCCGAGTAGGCGTCCGAGTGGGCGTCGCGTGCTGACGCGGTTGGTCGCCTTTGGCCTGGGCGGGGCGAGTGTCGTCGCCTTCGCGCCCTTCTCGTTTACCGGCTTCACCTGGCTCACGCTGGCCGGGCTGTTCTTGCTCTGGTGTTTCGCCCCCACGCCTCGTCTGGCGGCCTGGCAGGGCTTCGCTTTCGGCCTAGGTTTTTTTGGCGTAGGCGTGTCTTGGCTGTTCGTCGCCTTGCACCAATTCGGCGGCATGCCGGCGGTGCTGGCGGTGCTGGCGATCGCGTTGTTCTGTGCCTTTCTGGCCCTGTTCCCGGCGGCAGCGGGCTATGCCTTCGGTCGCTGGCGCGGCCGCCATGCCGCCATCAATCTGGTCGTTCTCGCGCCCGCCGTGTGGACCTTGTGTGAATGGTCGCGGGGCTGGATCTTCACCGGTTTTCCCTGGCTGTCCCTGGGCTACGCCGAGCTGCCGGCAAGTCCCCTGCTGGGCCTGGCGCCCTTGCTGGGCGTGTACGGCCTGAGCCTCGCGGTCGGCGTCATCGCCGGTGTGCTCGCCTGGCTGATCGTCGGCGAGCCGGGGCCGCGCCGTCGCGCGCTGCCGGCGCCGCTGGTCGCGCTACTGGCTTTGCTGAGCAGCGGAGTCGCGCTGCGCGGTGTCGAATGGAGTGAGCCCACCGGCGAGCCGCTGCGCGTCGCACTTCTGCAAGGCAACATCGCCCAGAACGAGAAGTTCGACGGGCGCGAATTTCGGCGCACCCTGGAGACCTACCTGCGCCTGGCGCGGGAAAGTGATGCCCGGCTGATCATCACCCCGGAGAGCGCCGTGCCGGCGCTCCTGGACGATGCGCCGCCGCTGTTTCTGGAACTGCTCGAAGAACACGCCCGGAAGCAGGGCGCAGATGTGCTCCTCGGCGTGTTCAGCCAGGATCCGCTCACCCGCGCTTTTCACAATAGCGTGTTCAGCTTCGGGGTGTCGCCCACGCAGAGCTACCAGAAAGTGCACCTGGTGCCTTTCGGCGAGAGCATTCCGTTGAAGCCGCTGCTCGGCTGGGTTTTCCAGCACTTGCTCAGCATCCCCATCGACGACCAGGGGCGCGGCAGTACACGGCAGCGGCCTTTGGCGGTGGCGGGGCAGCGGGTGGCGGTGAACATTTGCTACGAAGACGTGTTCGGCGAGGAGATCATCCGCCTGCTGCCTGAAGCGACGCTGCTGGTGAATGTCACCAACGATGCCTGGTACGGGCGCAGCATCGCCGCGCGCCAGCACAACCAGATCGCCCAGATGCGCGCCCTGGAAACTGCCCGCGTCCTGCTGCGCGCCACCAACACCGGCGTCACCACGGTGATCGACGCCCACGGCCAGGTGTTGTCGAGCCTGCCGGAATTCACCGTCGGTCGACTCGAAGCCACCGTGCAGGGTCGCCGTGGCAGTACGCCTTATGTGTTCTGGGGAAATTGGTTGGTGGTAAGTCTGGCCGTTCTGCTGCTGCTGGGGGCGCGCTTCGCGCACCGCAGCAAATAAAGTAAAATCAGCGCTTTGCGGGGTCTTCCCGCACTCTGGCGATGGCCATGCCGACCTTTCAGGAAGTCATACTCAAGCTCCAGGACTATTGGGGCCAGCGCGGGTGCGCGCTGCTGCAACCCTACGACATGGAAGTCGGGGCGGGCACCTCGCACACCGCCACCTTCCTACGTGCGCTCGGCCCCGAGCCCTGGAGTGCCGCTTACGTACAGCCCTCGCGCCGGCCCAAAGATGGGCGCTATGGCGAGAACCCCAACCGCATGCAGCATTACTACCAATACCAGGTGGTGCTGAAGCCCTCGCCGCCGGATATTCTTGAACTCTATCTCGGCTCGCTCGAGGCCTTGGGCATCGACCCCAAGGAGCACGATATTCGCTTCGTCGAGGACGACTGGGAGAACCCCACCCTGGGCGCCTGGGGACTGGGCTGGGAAGTTTGGCTGAACGGCATGGAAGTTACCCAGTTCACCTACTTTCAGCAAGTGGGCGGCATCGACTGCAAGCCCATCCTTGGGGAAATCACCTACGGCATCGAGCGCCTGGCCATGTATCTGCAAGGGGTGGAAAACGTCTTCGACTTGGTCTGGACGGAGATGGGCTCCAGCGACGCCAGGCATCGGCTGACCTATGGCGACGTGTACAAACAGAACGAGGTCGAACAGTCGACTTACAATTTCGAGCATTCCAATGTGGCCATGCTCTTCAGTCATTTCGGCGATTACGAGAGCGAGGCCAAGAACCTGATGGAGCGGCAGCTCGCTCTGCCCGCGTATGAAATGGTCCTGAAGGCAGCGCACACCTTCAACCTGCTCGATGCCCGCGGCGCAATCTCCGTCACCGAACGGGCGGCCTACATCGGGCGCATCCGCAACCTCGCCCGGGCCGTGGCGCAGAGCTACTTCGAAGCGCGCGAGCGTCTGGGGTTCCCCATGCTGCGCGCTGGGGAAGGTACATCATGACCGCCACCGAGACCTTGTTGGTCGAACTGCTCACTGAGGAGTTACCGCCCAAAGCGCTGGCGCGACTGGGACAGACCTTCGCCGAGACCATCGTCAACAGTCTGCGCAAGTCCGGTTTTCTGAATGCGCAAAGCGGCAGCGAGTCCTTCGCGACGCCGCGCCGTCTGGCGGTGGCCATCGAGGGCGTGGCGGCACGATCCGCCGATCGAGAGGCGGAGGTGAAACTGATGCCCTTGGCCGTGGCCTTCGATGCGAGCGGCGCGCCGAGTGCGGCGCTCAACAAGAAGCTCGCCGCGCGCGGCATCGCCAGCTACGAGGCAATCGATCCGGCGGCGCTGTCGCGGCGAATGGACGGCAAAGCGGAAACTCTGTTCCTCACCGAAATCATCTCCGGCAAACCGCTGGCGCAAGGGCTCCAGAGCGCGCTGGTAGCGGCCGTGTCCAGTCTGCCGATTCCTAAGGTGATGAGCTATCAGCTCGCCGATGGCCTGACCACGGTTGAGTTCGTGCGCCCGGCGCATCGCCTGCTGGCGCTGTGGGGCAGCGAAGTGGTGGAGGTGTCGATACTTGGCCTCAAGGCCGACCGCTTGAGTTCGGGTCATCGCTTTCAGGGCGCGCGGGACATCCGTCTCGACCATGCGGACGACTACGTCGCCAAGCTCTCCCAGGAAGGCCAGGTGACCGTTTCCTTCGCCCAGCGCCAGGCGGCGATCGAAGAAGCGCTGCTGGCCGCTGCCCGGGCCCAGGGCGGGAGTCTGGGCGATGCTGCGAGCTATAGCGAGTTACTCGACGAAGTCACCGCCTTGGTGGAACAGCCGGCGGTTTACGTCGGTGAATTCGAGGAGTCCTTTCTCGCCGTGCCGCAAGAATGCCTGATTCTGACCATGCGCCAGAACCAGAAATACTTTCCGCTTTTCGATCATCAAGGGCGCCTGCAGCGGCGCTTCCTGATCGTCAGCAACATGCGTCTGGCGGACCCCGACAACATCGTGCGCGGCAACGAGCGGGTGGTGCGACCGCGCCTCGCCGACGCGCGCTTCTTTTTCGAACAGGATCGTAAGACGCCGCTGGCGGCGCGGGTGGACAAACTAGCCAGCGTGGTCTATCACAACAAGCTCGGCACGCAACTGGAGCGCACCGAGCGGCTGGAGCGCCTGGCCGGCGCCCTGGCCGTCCTGACCGGCGCCGACGCCGCCGCCGCGGGGCGCGCCGCGCGGCTCGCCAAGGCCGATCTGGTGACCGACATGGTGGGTGAATTCCCCGAACTGCAAGGCATCATGGGGCGCTACTACGCGTGCCACGACGGCGAACAGCAGGCCGTGGCCGAGGCCATTGAACAGCACTACTGGCCGCGCTTCGCTGGCGATCGCCTGCCCCAGGGAGGCGTGGCCGTGGCGGTCGCCCTGGCCGACAAGCTCGATACTCTCCTGGGCATTTTTGGCATTGGCCTGGCCCCGACCGGCGACAAGGACCCCTTCGGGCTGCGTCGCCACGCCGTGGGCGTGCTGCGTATCCTCATGGAAACGCCGGTGCGCACACCGCTGTCGGTGCTGCTGGAGCGTGCGCGCCAGAGTTTCGGCGCGCGTGCCGCGCCGCCCGAGAGCGCGGCGGCGGTGGCGGCGTTCATGCTAGAGCGGCTGAAGAACTACCTCAAGGAACGCGAATACGCGGCGCAGGATATCGAGGCCGTGCTTGCGGTCTGTGACGAAACGATCTATCAGGTGCCGCGCCGCCTGGAGGCGGTGCGCCAGTTCAACGCCCGTCCCGAAGCCCAGGCGCTGGCGGCGGCCAACAAGCGTATCGCCAACATTCTGGCCAAGGAGGCGGGCGCCGACAGTGCCGCGCTGGGCCGTGGCGCGGCGGGCGCCGCCCCCGATCCGACGCGCTTCGAGGAAGACGCCGAGCGGGCGCTGTTCGCCGCCGGCGAGCGGCTGCGTCCGCAAGTCGAGGCCTGGCTCGCCGAAGAGGACTTCACCGCCGCCCTGATCGCCCTTGCCGGGCTGCGCGCCGAGGTGGACCGCTTCTTCACCGACGTGATGGTCATGGCCGAAGACCCCGGCGTACGCGAAAACCGCTTGCGGCTGCTCAAGCACCTGGGCGCGATGATGAATCGCGTGGCCGACCTCTCGAAGCTTGCCTGATGGTCCAGCTTTCCGCCGAAGGCGCCGCCGCGCCCCGCTCCAGGCTGATCATTCTCGATCGCGACGGGGTCATCAATCACGACAGCGAAGCCTTCATCAAAACCCCCGAGGAGTGGCGGCCCATTCCCGGCAGTCTGGACGCGATCGCGCGCCTCAATCATGCCGGCTTTCGGGTGGTGGTGGCGACCAACCAGTCGGGCATCGGGCGCGGCCTCTTCGACATGGCCACGCTCAATGCCATCCACGAAAAGATGCACCGCGCCCTGGCGCAGGTCGGAGCCCGCCTGGATGCGATCTTCTATTGCCCCCATACCGCCGATAACAACTGCGCTTGTCGCAAGCCTAGGCCCGGCATGTTGCAAGAAATCGGCGAGCGCTACGGCACCGACCTCACCGGCGTGCCCTGCGTCGGCGACAGCCTGCGCGACTTGCAATGCGCTCGCGCGGTCGGCGCGCAAGCCATGCTGGTACTCACCGGCAAAGGCGAAAAGACCCTGCGCGAGGGCGACTTTCCCCGCGAGACGGTGATCTATCCCGATCTCGCGTTCGCGGTTTCCGCCTTGCTTACTGAGGATTGATTCCCTTGGTCGAATTGCGCTCCATTCTGTTTCTGGCCTACATGGTGCTGATGACCCTCCCGGTCGCCACCTTTCTGATGTTGGGTGTCTTTCTGCCGCGCGTGCCGCGGTACCGCTTCATCCGGCTTTGGAGCCGGCTGGCGGTGTGGGGCGCGCGGGTGATCGCTGGCATCCGCGATCACGTGGAAGGTGCTCAGAACATTCATGGCCGACCGCATATCATCATGTGCAAGCACTCTTCCACCTGGGAGACGGTGTTCCTGCAATTGGTGATGCCGCCGATGTCCTTCATCGCCAAGCGCGAGCTGGTTTGGATTCCATTCTTCGGCTGGGGATTCGCGCTGTTCTCGCCCATCCTCATCGACCGCGGCCGAGCCGCCGAGGCCATGCAGCAGATCATCGAGCAGGGACGGGTGCGGCGGGACCAGGGTTTCTGGATCACCATCTTCCCCGAAGGCACCCGCATCGCCGCGGGCAAGAAAGGCCGCTACAAACCTGGCGGCGCACGTCTCGCGCTGGAGCTGGGAATGCCCATTCTGCCGGTGGCGCACAACGCTGGCTACCTTTGGCCCAAGCACGGGTGGCGCACGTTCCCCGGCCGCATCACCTTGAGCGTGGGCAAGCCGATCGAGACTGCCGGGCGCACGGCGGACGATTTGACCCGCGAAGTCGAGCACTGGATCGAGAGCGAGACCGCGCGCCTGGGGGATCCCCGGGGGTTGGCTTGAGCCTGGAAGCACGCACCCTAGGACGCGTTCAACTGAGATCTCCAGCTTGAAGACTGCTCCGGACGAAGCGCGGCGCGTCAAACTCGGCGACCGGGATATCGACTATCGACTGGTGCGGGCGCGGCGACGCACGGTGGGCTTGCAGATCGGCCAAGACGGACTCACCGTCCGGGCACCCTTGCGCCTCACCGTGCGCGAGCTGGACCAGGTGCTGAACGAAAAATCGGCCTGGATTCTCGCCAAGCTCGCCGAATGGGCGCGCCGCGCGCAACAGGCGCCCGAGGCCGCTTGGCACGACGGGGCCACGCTGCTGGTCGAGGGACGGCAACTTCGGTTGGTGTTGCGCCGCGCGGCGCGGCTGCGCCTGCGTGTCGAAAGCGAGCTGCTGCACCTCGACTTGCCTCGGCCCGAGGACGCACAAGCCGTGGAGCGTGCGGTGGAGCAGGGTCTGCGACGCCATGCGGCCGAGGCCTTCGCGCCGCGCCTCGCGCAGTACGCCGCAATCCTGGGACTCGCTCCGCCCCGCCTCATCATCTATGCGCCGCGAACCTTGTGGGGAAGCTGCAACCGCAGCGGTGTGATCCGCTTGCACTGGCGCTTGATTCAACTGCCACCGGCACTGGCCGATTACATTATCGCCCACGAAGTGGCGCATCTCGCCCAGATGAACCACTCCAGCCGCTTCTGGGAAGTGGTGGCGCGGCTCTACCCTGATTTTCGCGCGGCCCGCGCCGCGGTGCGGCAGTTCGAGCCAATGTTGCGCTGAAAGAGCAAGCTCGCCGCCGTGTTAACATCGTTCGCATGAAAAAGACTTCGCTGTTCGCGCTTCTGATGCTGCTCGTCGCCTGCGGCTATAAGGGCCCACTCACGCTGTCGCAGCCGGCCGCCGCCGGCAGCGCCGCGGTGCCGGCGCAGCCGGCCGAAGCCGCACCGGGCGAGGCGAACGCACGCAAGGATCAGGAGCAGAAGTGAACGCCTTCGCCTACCAGCACGGCGAACTCCACGTCGAGGATCTGCCCCTCAGGGTCATCGCCCAGCGCTTCGGTACGCCCGCTTATGTGTATTCGCGGGCCAGCATCCTGGAGAATCTGGCCGCCTATCAGCGGGCCTTCGCCGGAGTGCCGCATCTGTTGTGCTATTCGGTCAAGGCCAACTCCAATCTAGCGGTATTGAATCTTCTGGCGCGCCAGGGCGCGGGCTTCGACATCGTCTCCGGGGGTGAGCTGGCACGGGTGCTCGCCGCCGGGGGTGATCCCGGGAAGATCCTCTTTTCGGGCGTGGGCAAGAGCGAAGCGGAAATCCGCCTCGCCCTGGCCCAGGACATCCACTGTTTCAATGTCGAATCGGCGCCCGAACTCGAACGGCTCGACGCGCTCGCGGCGGCCATGGGTCGGCGCGCGCGGGTGAGTTTGCGGGTCAATCCGGATGTGGACGCCAAGACCCATCCGTACATCTCCACCGGTTTGCGGGAAAACAAGTTCGGCGTGCCCTTCGGCGCCGCGCTGGAGGTCTATCGGGCGGCGCGCAACATGGCGCACATCGAACTCATCGGCCTGGATTGTCATATCGGTTCGCAGATCACAGAGCTGTCTCCGTACGTCGATGCCATGAACCGGCTGCTCCTGCTCGTCGATCGCCTGGCCGCGGAAGGCATCGCGCTACGCCACCTCGATTTGGGTGGCGGTGTCGGTATCGCCTACCAGGGCGAAGCCACCATCGACCTGGCACGCTACGCCGCCGCGGTCGCGCCCGCGCTTGCCGCGCGCGGCCTGGGCCTGATGCTGGAGCCGGGGCGCTCGATCATTGGCGGCGCCGGCATCCTGCTCACTCGCGTGGAATACGTGAAGCGTGTTGAAGGGCGCAGCTTCGCCATCGTCGACGCGGCCATGAACGACCTGATGCGGCCGGCGCTCTACGGCGCCTACCATGCCATCGAGCCGGTATGCCCCCGCGCCGAGGCAAACGAGACCTTCCAGATCGTCGGCCCGATTTGCGAGAGCGCCGACTTCCTGGGACATGATCGCGAGCTTGCCCTGCACGCCGGAGATCTCCTCGCCGTGCGCGACGCCGGCGCCTACGGTTTCGTCATGAGCTCCAACTACAACACTCGGCCACGCGCCTGCGAAGTCATGGTGAATGCGGCTTCCAGCCAGATCGTGCGTGAGCGTGAAACAGTCGCGCAACTCTTCGCGGGTGAACACTTGAGCGCGGATTGAGTACTCGTCGTGAGCTGTTTTTCGCGCGCGCTGAGTTGGTGAAATCGCAACATCAACGCTTGACACTCGAACTTTTTTTTGCAAAGTTCTTGTAACGAAAAAAAAAACGGCTAGAATACAGTGCAGCAGGTGACATCAATAACAAGCGCCGGTTGTCAAGTGCAAGTCACCTGTGGCATGAAACCGATATGAACCTGACAGGAGACTCAAATGGCTGAAACTGAAAAGAGCACCATGGCCGCCAAAGCTGCATCCGACATGGCCACTTCCGCAACCCCCGCCGCTCCGGCCAAGAAAGCCGCTGCGAAGAAGAAACCCGCAGCGAAGAAGCCCGCGGCCAAGAAGGCAGCGAAGAAGCCCGCGGCCAAGAAGGCGGCGAAGAAACCCGCGGCCAAGAAGGCGGCGAAGAAACCCGCGGCCAAGAAGGCGGCGAAGAAACCCGCGGCCAAGAAGGCAGCGAAGAAACCCGCGGCCAAGAAAGCGGCGAAGAAACCCGCCGCCAAGAAAGCGGCGAAGAAACCCGCGGCCAAGAAAGCGGCGAAGAAGCCCGCGGCCAAGAAGGCGGCGAAGAAACCCGCGGCCAAGAAAGCGGCGAAGAAACCCGCCGCCAAGAAAGCAGCGAAGAAGCCCGCGGCCAAGAAAGCGGCGAAGAAGCCCGCGGCCAAGAAGGCAGCGAAGAAACCCGCGGCCAAGCGGGCAGTGAAGAAGTCCTCCTCTGCGGCCGCACCTGCCGCTCCGTCGGCACCGTCCGCCTAAGTCGTTCGGCATCCCGATCAGGGCGGCGCTTGCGCCGCCCTTTTTATTTGGTGCGCCCGGCGGGGCGCACGTGCTTGCGGCACGCGCGCGGCCGTGCAGACAACCTGTCGTGCCAGAACCGGCGCCGAGTCGTCGGGCGGCGTGGCCTTTTTCCATTTTCAAATCAAGCGTTAACTTTGTCGGCTTCGCCGCGCACCATGCTCGTGCGATCCGGTGATCGCCCCTGCCCTGCTTGCGGAGCACTGGGGTGGCGGAAGGACCGGAAAGAGCGTGCTGTAACCCGCTCCCGCGCGAAGCGCTCAGCGCGCCGCGATCAGGCGCGTTTCTTACCCTTGGCTTCGGGCTTGGGCTTGCCCTTGGGCAGAGTTTTCGGAGACTTCTTGACCCCGCTCGTAGGCGTATTCTTCCGCGTGGAGGCGCCGTAATCGCCGATGCGCAGTCTTTGGCCGGGTTTCAGCGCGTTGCTGGCCAGCCTATTCCAGCGTTGCAGCTCGGCAATGGTGGCGCCATACACTGCGGCGATCGAGGCCAGGGTTTCTCCTCGGCGCACACGATGGGTACCGTTGCCCATTTCCACCGGCGGCGGCACGAATACCGCCGCATGCAGTTCAACTTCCCCGGCGTCGCTGTTTTCGCGCGCCGGGACCAGCAGCGATACGCCGGCGGGCAGCGGCCGAGTCCCGCGTATCCCGTTGGCTAGGCGCAGAGCCTCCGGAGCGTAGTCGAATTTCGCGGCAACCTGCTCCAGCCGCTCACCGGGTTTGAGCCGGTAGGCACGCCAGGAAACCGGCGAGGTATCAAGCAGGGCGAGCTTCGCACTAAACGCCTCGGCCTTGTCGACCGGGAGCAGCAGGGTGTGTTGCTGGGCACCGCCGATCACCGGCCGGTTGTATGCTGGGTTGAGCGACAGGAATTCCTCGACCGGCATCTCCGCGAGTTCGGCGGCAATCTTGACGTCGATGGGGTGAGAGGCGGTGACGGTCTTGAAATAGGGTGTGTCGGGAATGTCCGCCAGGTTCAGCCCGAAGGCCTCGGGAGCGCGCAGGATGTTCTTGACCGCCTGCAGCTTGGGCAAGTATTCGCGGGTCTCTCGGGGGAGCGTGAGACTGGCGTAGTCGGTTCCTTTGCGCTTGGCCTTGTTCCGGGCAATGGCGCGCCCTACCCCGCCCTCGCCGCAGTTGTAGGCGGCCAGCGCAAGTTGCCAGTCGCCGAACATGGCGTGCAGGGTCTCCAGATAGTCGAGTGCGCCGGCGGTGGCGGAAACGACGTCGCGGCGCTCGTCGAACCACCAATTCTGCTCCAGCCCATATTTCTTGCCGGTCGCGGGGATGAACTGCCAGATTCCCAGTGCGCGTGCACGCGACAGCGCCAGCGGATTGTAGGCGCTTTCGATCATCGGCAGGATGGCCACTTCCATGGGCATGCCGCGCCGATCGACTTCGGCGATGATGTGATAGAGATAGCGCCGGCTGCGCTCAACCATGCGCTCAACATATTCCGGGCGGGCCGCGTACCACTTCTCCCAGCGGCGCACCAGAGGACCGTCGATGTCACGCATGGCGAAACCGCCACGCAGGCGTGTCCATGAGCTGGCGGGCGGGTCAAAGGCGTCCAGTGGGAATTCGGCGCTGGGCGCAATGAGCGCTTCGTCCGCGGGGTCCAGGCCATTGAGCTGCACTGGCTCCGCGGGCTCGGCTTCGGCCATGATCGCGAAGTCTTCCTCCGGCGCTGGGTTCGCCGCTGGTGATTGTGCCAAGACACCGGCGGAGCCGCCCAGGGCTAGAAGCAGAAGAACTGCAAGATGCATGTCGATAACTCGCACCAACGGCGAAGAGCGATCATCGAAGCGAACGCGAAGTCTGGCGAAGCTTCCCCCACCCCCGCGTTCGGCTTCAGTATCCGCACCGGAACGCTGGGGTTCGGGCGATGGTAGTCACAGTGCCGGCCAGCGTCAAGCGCAGCGTGGGGGAGGTGCAGCGCGGACGCTTCTGGGGGCATGCCACGAGCTGCGCTCGGACTGGATAGGCAGTTGGGACGCAGTCGCGCGCGAACGGCGCCTGACTGAAGTGGCGACCGCGCGTGCCGAGCGGGGGCTGCGCCGCTCCGTTCGCGACGGGTCGTCGCCGGCGCTTCGTCTACCACTTCATTCTGTGAAACGATCCTTCCAGGCACGCAGGGCGGTGAAGACCGCCACGGGTTCTTCCAGGCGCTGCCCCGCCGCGGTGCCGGCGGCGGCGATCACGGCGGGCTCTTGGCAGCGCAGAAAAGGGTTGGTCGCACGTTCGAGGCCGATGGTCGAGGGCAGGGTCGGCAGCGCGCGTTCCCGCTTGGCGCGCTCGGCCATCTCGCGCGCCGCCAGCGCCGCGTTCTCGGGTTCCACGCGGCACGCGAAACGCAAATTGGCCAGGGTGTACTCATGCGCGCAAAAAACCAGGGTATCGTGGGGCAAGCGGGCGAGGCGCTGCAGCGAACTGAACATTTGCGCCGGGGAGCCCTCGAACAAGCGGCCGCAGCCGCCGGCAAAGAGCGTGTCGCCGCAGAACAGCGCGCCGATGCCGTAGTAAGCGAGATGATCGCGGGTGTGTCCGGGAACGGCGAGCACTTCCAGAGCCAGCTCGGGTGTACCAAGGACCACGCGCTCGTCCCCGGCGAGGGTATGGAAGGTTGTGCCGCAGGCGGTGCGTGAAGGTCCGTACACCGCCGCGCCGGTGGCTGCGGCGAGTTCGGCGGCGCCCCCGACATGGTCTGGGTGATGGTGGGTGAGCAGGATGGCCCGCAGTTCCAAGCGCAGGGCGGCGAGGGCCGCGAATGCCGGCGTGGCGTCGCCCGGATCGACCAGGACGGCATGGCGACCGTCATGGATGAGCCAGATGTAGTTGTCGCTGAAGGCGGGGATGGGGATAATTGCGCGCATGAGTTCATCTTGCGAAGCACCGGGCGATCTGTCAATGCCGACGCTCGCCGAGTGGTTTGCCACGCCGCTAGGCGCCTATTTGCAGGCTCGCGAGCAGGCCTGGTTCGACGATGTGGTTTCCGACCTTTTTGGTTTCTACGCCGTGCAGCTTGGCCTGCCGCGGGCACCCTTGTTGCGGAGTTCGCGCATTCCGCACTGCTTCACGCTTGACCCCGAGGAGGCCGCTCAGGTGCAGGCTGACCCGCTGTATCTGCCCTTCGCCGAGAACGCCCTCGATCTGGTGGTGCTGCCGCACTCCCTGGAATTCTGCGAAGACCCGCACACGCTCTTGCGCGAGGTTCACCGCGTGGTGCGCGCCGAGGGTCACTTGCTGCTCGTCGGCTTCAACCCCCTGAGCCTGTGGGGTGCCAAGCGCTACTTCGGGCGTGAGCAGACGCCGCCCTGGAGCGGCAATTTCATCGGTCTCTACCGGCTCAAGGACTGGCTGTCGCTGCTCGGTTTCGAAATCACCGCGGGCCGGCTCGATTGTTATGCGCCGCCTTTTCGCCAGGAGGTCTGGCTGCGGCGTTGCGGCTTCATGGAACAAGCCGGCGACCGCTGGTGGCCGATCGCGGGCGGGGTCTATTTTTTGCGCGCCACCAAGCGCGTACTGGGCATGCGGGTGATTACGCCGCAGTGGCAGAAGCGATCGCGGCGCAAGAAGGCCATGGTGCCCGCGGCGCGCAGTTTCCGGGGGAACCCATGAAGCCGCCGCCGCAAGTCGTAATCTATTCCGACGGCGCCTGCAAGGGCAACCCGGGTCCGGGAGGCTGGGGTGCGCTCCTGCGTTTCGGCGAGCTCGAAAAGGAACTGTTTGGCGGCGAGGCCAAAACCACCAACAACCGCATGGAACTCCTGGCGGTGATCCGCGCTCTGGAGAGCCTCAAGTGCCAGTGTGCGGTGAATGTCTATACCGACTCCCAGTACGTCCGCCAGGGCATCACCGCCTGGATTCATAACTGGAAGAAGAACGGCTGGCGTACCACCGATCGAAAGCCGGTCAAGAACGCGGACCTCTGGCAGGAACTCGACGCGCTCGCCCGCCAGCACGACATCATTTGGCATTGGGTCAAGGGTCACGCCGACAACCCCGGAAATCAGCGCGCCGACGTGCTGGCGAATCGGGGGGTGCCGACGACGGCCGACGGTTAGTCCGCCGGCCGTGCCCTTCCGGAACTACTCTGCTGCGCACATGGCCACGCCCTGCATCGCCCAACCGTGCCGCTGCATGTCGAAGTAACTGTCGGTGGCAATGGTGTGGCGGAAGTTGGCGTCGTTTGCCGCGAACTTGTTGTTGTACGCTCGCCAAACTCGGAAGGTCTTTTTGCCCGCGGCGTAAGTCGGGCAGTTCGACCAAGTCGCCTTGACCATGTAAAACGGTGTTCCTTCGTCGATCCAACCGATGTCACTCCTGGCGAGGGCGCACTCCTCCGTGCTCAGTCCGAACAAATGCGAACTGGGGCCAACACCAGGCCGGCCGCGGAAGCGGCACACCGGCAGCGCTGTCGCCGGCGCGGTCTCAGCACTCTTGAACGCGTTAAAACTGAAGCCCGTGCGCACCCAGTCGCGACCCACAGCGCCGCTTTCCAGCATTGCAATTTCAGCGGGGTCGGCGGTCATGAAGTAATGCAATGTGGCGCGGTCCAGGAACTCCACGACCTGTACGGTCTCGATTTGTCGCGTATCCTGGCAAAAGCGCGTGGCACGCAACTCCTCGGCGCGTTGCCGCGCCATATCGCGATAGAGGTCATAGGGAATCGAACCCCCCGCAGGCCTGAGGAATTCGCGGTCAACGTGGTTGCCCAACCAGAGCAACGCCTGGTATTGAGCTCCCCACGGACCCTGGCGTTCTACGGTGGTATCTTGACCGTTGCAGTCGTGGTCTCCACCTTTGATATGGCGGGCGAAATGAACCAGGATTCCCGCCTCATCGAGCAAGCCGCGGTTCTTGCCTGCGTCAAACCATTTGTCGGTCTTCAGGTAACCTGAATCACGATCGACTGCAATATTGATCACGCCTTCTGGATCACAGCAAAAAGAAAAGCTCAAATCACCTCGGTATCTAATTCCCTTTAGACCGCTCTCGGCACTCAGCCATTCGAAAAGGGATCGTGCTCCTGAAAACGGCAGGGGCGCGTCGAAGCGAATCTCCCGAAGTCCAAGCAGGGTGTTATAGGCCCGCTTCTGAACCGGGGAAAGGTTGGGAGAACTACCCGTTGACTCGCACGCGATTTGCCCCGTGCTCGCATCCCGCTCAAAAGAAATGCCGAACTGGGCGGTGAGTGCCGCGAGATCTCCGTTGCTTGGGCAGCGCATGAGAATGTCATCAATCGACTGGCCGGCAATTGCCAACGACGACGAAAACATCAAGGCGGAGGCAGTGAACGCAAGAACACGATGGAGCATGAGTGAAACTCCTTGATTGTAGCCACCGCTTTCCCCCGGGTTCCTCCGGTCGGAGTTCTTCGTGTTATCGTGTCCTTCGAGCGGTGGCCAAAGGAAGACGTGTGGACAATCCTACACATGCACGAGTGGATTGGTCAAGCACGCGTATTTCAACAGCGGTGGCAAGATATAGGACAGGTCGGTATTGTCGCAAAGGAATGATCCGCCTTGTTCTGGGTGGGAAAGGCTGTGGAAGGCGCAGCCCGAAGCCCGAAGCCGATTTCCCCACCCCACCGCGACTTACCTGCGCGACGCCCTTCAATTCCAGGAGCGTGACCGCGCATCGCACTCATATTTGGCGAGCTTGCGCGGGCCATGAACGCTCGGCTATTCACCGGTCGATTCGACGCGGCGGCGCCACTTTGGTTTTGACGCCGTGGCAGGCGCTGTTGGGAACGAGGTATCTACTCTTCGCGCTGCCTTACTTCGCGCGCAAGAAGCGCGCCACCGGCCCGACCTCCGGCAATGCTCTCTGAGGATTGGTCCCGCTACTTCGCCGCCGCGATCATGTAATCGACCGCTGCCTTGACCTCGGCGTCGGACAGCGCGGCATTGCCCCCCTTGGGCGGCATGGCGCGGATGCCCTTGATGGCCATGCGATGCAGCATCGCGGCGCCTTCCTTGAGGCGGGGTGCCCAGGCAATCTTGTCGCCGAGTTTGGGTGCACCGGCGACCCCGGCGGCATGGCAGACCGCGCAGTTGGTCGTGTACACCGTTTTGCCCTTTTCGCCCTCGGCTGCTACTGCCGCAGGCTTGGCGGGAGCACCTGCGGTCTGGGGGTTCCTCTCCGGCGCCGCGGGGATCACTTCGGCTCTTCCGGGCGGATTCGATTCGCTCTTGGCGATCACCTTGGGTTCAGGTTTGGGCGTTTCGGCCAGAGTGGCTGTCGTGGAAGACGGCGCGCCACCGCTCTTAGGGAGTGCGGCGGGGTCTCCTTTGGGCAAGCGAGGTGTGCTCGTGACCATCATGCTGACCACCGCAACCACCGCGATGGGCAACACCAGCCCGAGCAGAATTACCATGATCCAGTTGACCGAACCTCGTTGCTTCTGTTCAAGCGCGGCGCCCATGGCGATTCTCCGTGGAAAATGTGGGAAAGGCCGGTTTCATGGCGGCAAATCCTTGATCACTCGGCGCGCCAGCGACCGCCTGGTGCGAAGGTGGTAAAATCCTCCCCGTGCGCCCATAGCTCAGCTGGATAGAGTGTTGGTTTCCGAAGCCAAAGGTCGCAGGTTCGACTCCTGCTGGGCGCGCCACCCCCCATCTTCCCTTCCCTCGCCGCGCTCGTCACCAGGCGCATCAAATGCCGATGCTGGCCAGCTTGTCGGCGACTTCGCGCAGCAGTTTCTCCAGTTGCGGGTGATTGCTGGCGAAGCGCGCCGCAACCTCTTGGGCGCGTTCGGTCAGGAACTCCGCCTCGCTGGGAGTTTCCTCGGTTTCGTCGACGAGCAAGGCGTGGATGTCATCATCCAACGCGCGCAGCAGACTGCGCGATTCGTCATCGACGCCTTGAGCGGATTCGAGCTGCCGGTGCAGTTCGCGAAGCGTGGCCTTGAGATCGTCCATGTTCGGTCGGAGTTGTTTGACTTTGGCTATGATGAACCCTTGGCGGGTGTGGCGCAATCCCGCCCGGGCGGATCCGTGCTTACCAAAAAATCCGGCGCCGCGGGGGCGCCGGTGGCTTGCTCCTCGCGCCCGCGGGAGTCTCGCGGGCGGTAGCGAAGAGGTTTCAGTGCATGCCTTTGTACTTCTCCACCAACTCGTCCCGGCTTTCCACGAAATCCGGGTTCTGAACGATGCAGTCGGCCGGGCACACCAGCTTGCATTGCGGCTCGTCTTCGGCACCCACACATTCGGTGCAACGCAAGGGGTCGATCACGTAAGGCGTGCCCTCGGCAATCGCTTCGTTCGGGCACACGGGCTTGCAGGCGTCGCAAGAGGTGCAGTCTTCGTTGATCAGTAATGCCATGATGTTCCTTTCGATTACAGTTGGAGTCGGCCGGCCGGGGATCAGGCGGCGGCTTTCTCTTGCAATTGTGCCAGTTTTTCGTGGCGGAAGGCGCCCCAAATCGCCGCGCCGATCGCTCCGGCGTGAATGGAATCGGGGTGGCTCGCCGCAGAGACCTTCAGCTTCTCATTGACCATTTCCTCGCCGATGGCGGCCACCAGGCCAGTATCCAGCGCCAGGCCGCCGGTCACCAGGGCCGTGCCTTCGGTGATGCCAGTGACTTTCAGGAGCTTGACGATGCGCGAGGCCATCGAGAGGTGGATGCCTTTCAGGATGTCGGGCGTGGGAATGCCGCGCGAGACCATGTTGATGACGTCGGTTTCAGCGAGCACGGCGCAAATCGAGCTGACTTTCTCCGGGTCCTGCGCGCTTTGCGACAGTGGTCCTATTTCTTCGATCGCCACACCCAGATAGCGGGCGATGTTCTCCAGGAACTGGCCCGAGCCCGAGGCGCACTGGCTGGTCATCTTGTAGGACAGAACCTTGCCCCGCTCATCGACGCGGATGGCACGACCGTTCAGCGCGCCCACATCCACTACGGCGCGAGCCGCGGGGTCGAGGAAGACCGCGCCTCTGGCGTGGGTGGTCATGGAATAGAAGTGCCCGGTGGAGAACTTGACATTTTCGCCGTCGCCCGTGGTGGCGACATAGGCGATGTCATCGGGTTTGAGGCGAGCCTCCTCCAGCACCTCTTCGTAGCCCTGGCGGGCCAGGTCGAAGGGATCGCGTCGGCGCATGCGCTCGCAGCGCTTGGCCAAAAAGCTGTGGTGGTCGCCTTCGTTTCGGAAGAGCACGGTCTTTACCGCGCCCGAGCCCACGTCAATACCGATGGTATGGATCATCTCTTTGACTCCTCGCTTAGTGGGCAGCTTCCTTGGGCCGGGCCACCTGGCCTTCCTGGAACGCGCGGAAGGCGAAGGTGGCGCCGCCCAGGGCGCCGGTGTAGATTGAATCCGGGTTGATGTTGATGGTCATCTCGCCGTAGTTCTCATATATGAGTTCACGCAGTGCCTTCACCGCGGCCTCGTTCTTGGCGACGCCGCCAGTGAAGGTGAACTCATCGCGGATGCCGCCGGAGCGCGCCAGAATCGACATGGCACGCAAGATGATGGCGCGATGCAGGCCGGAGAGGATGTCCTCGCGCTTCTCGCCCAGGGCCAGGCGGTCTCGGAGTTCGGCGCCGGCGAACACGGTGCAGGTCGAGTTGATGCGCACCGTGCGCGTCGCCTGCATGGCCAAGGGGCCAAGTTCGTGCAGGCCGAGGTTCATTTCATCGGCGATGTAGCCCAGATAGCGCCCGCAACCGGCGGCGCAGCGGTCGTTCATCTGGAAGTTCTCGACGATGCCGGCCGGATCGACCTGGATCGCCTTGGTGTCCTGGCCGCCGATGTCCAGTACCGTGGCGGTGCCGGGGTACATCACGTGGGCACCCAGGCCGTGGCACAGGATCTCCGAGCGGATGTGTTCCTTGGAAAATGGCAGCCGCGCCCGGCCGTAGCCGGTACCGACGACATAAACCTCTTCCAGTTCGGTGTCGAGCACACGCTCGATCGGTTCGCGAATCTTGTCGGTGCGCGATTGGGTTTGCGGCAGGGCCAGGAAGGTGCGGTCGACGGCGCGCAACAATTGCGAGCGCTGACCTTCGATATAGACCCGGTTCTCCACTTCGATGATCGAGCGGTCAAAGACGTTGAGCAGGTGCTCATACGGTACGCCCATCTCCTTCGCCACTTCTTCACCCACGGCGTGATAGCGGCTGCCGGCGATGTCACGGAAGAAGTCGGACTTGCGGCGCGCACCGGGGGCGAAGATCGCCGGCGCTTCGTCGCGCAGACGCTTGAAGACCTCCAGCAGCGCTTCGCCCACCGCCTTGGTACCCTGGGCGAACTTGCCGCTGGCAGTGTTGGTGAGACAAACCTCTTCGAGGTCGCGCAGCTGTTCGAGGAATTGCTCGAGGCGGAAATCCCGCTCCAACTGGCCGACGAAATCGTCGAGGCCGCCGTTGAGCGCGCCCGAGGCCGCCAGCTCCTGGCGGAAGAGGTAATAGCGCGCGTTCAGGAGCGCTTCCTGCTTGGCCACCTGGGCGGCGGTGTCGTAGTTGGAGCGGGAGTTGGTGATGCCGCGCCCCAGCACGTTCTGATGTTCGTCGATGGCCACCGCCTTGGTGGTGGTGGAGCCCAAATCGATGCCGATGAAGACTTTCATGTGAATTCCCTCAGTGCTGCGCCGCGCGCTTCTGCTCGATCATCTGGAAGTAGCTCTCCAGACGGTTCTTCACATTGGCGGCGGAAAAATAACGCGGATCGACGAGGTCGGTCTCGATGAACGCCGCCGGCTTGCCGGTGCGCTTCTCGACTTCGCGCAAGATCAGGAGCTGGCCGGCAGAGAAGCTGTTGCAGCTCTTGATCGAGTTGATCAGCAAACCGTCGGCCTGGTATTCCTCGATGTATTTGCAAATCATGTCGATGCGCTGCGGCAGGTTGAGGTTGGTGTAGCAGCCCATGCAGTATTCGGCGAGCGACTCCAAGGGGCGATCCGGGTCGTGCCGGAAGCCGAAGTCGTAGAGGCCGCCCACTTTGGCGTAGGTGCTGGTCACGACGACCGCACCGTCTTCGTAGAACATCTTCCAGAAGTCACGGAAGCTCGTCCAGTTGGGCGGGCCTTCCACCACCAGACGGTAGCGCTCGGAAGTCATTTCGCCGTCGGGGGTGATCGGGCCTTTGCCGTCGCGCACGCGTTGCTCGATTTCGCTCCTCAGCATGCCGTAGAACTTCGAGGCGTCGGGCGTGCCACGGAAGGCGGTAAAAATCGGGCCGATGTAATACACGCCGCCAAAATAGCCGTCGATGGGCGAGGGGCGGTTCTTGGCCGATTGCAGCACCGCCACCAGGTCTTCTTCAGCCTTGGCGGATTCGCGCATATACTGGCGCAGGCGGTCGATATCGAACTTCACACCCGAGACTTTTTCCAGCGCCGGGATGACCGTCTCCTTCAACTGCTTGACCACGTAGTCGCGCATGTTGGGGTTGATCTTGCCGTCGCCTTGGTAGGGCACGTGCAACATCACCGTCTCGCCGCCGAACTTCTGACGGATGAGTTCAAACCACTTCATGAAGGTGAAGCAGCCGGTATAGGACAGGAGCAAAAGGTCGGGCCGCGGCAAGGGGTCGCCGGTGGGACCGACCTGGCCGTTGAGCATCATGCCCAGGTCGGACTTCACATAGGTACACACGTCTTCCGACTGGCCATCGCGCTCGGCGTCCATGATGAACTTGCCCGACTTCTTGCGCATGCCGTTCTGGAGCTGGTTGGTCTCCGGGAGGCTCCGGGCGAAGTCAAAGCACATCAAGAGTTCGTTCAGGTTGCCCGGCACGAAGGTGGCCGAGATCTTCTTGCCGCGCTCGTGCGCGGTGGCCAGTTCCTGATAGTTGCGGTTGATGAGCTCCTTCTGGAGCCACATCGCGTCTTCTTTCTGAACCTGCGGCTTCTTGCTGCTCGCCGGCATGGCGGCGGTGGCGGGGGTAGTCATGCGGCGCTCCAAAGTTTGATGGAATCGGCAAAGGTTCCGGCCTGTTCGCGGATGGGCGCCATCTGACCGGTGTTCTCGGCGTATTTGAACGCGGTGTGCGGCACGCCATGGGCGCTGAGCACGTCCTGCAGCATCGGGCGCTCCAGGAGCGCCGGGTCGCAGAACGAAGGACACGCGAACACCACACCCTCGGCTCTGCGCTCGGTGACTTGCTGGAGCAGGAACTGGCCCTTCTCCTCGCGTTTGGTTTCGTATTTCGCCGAGGTCGAGGCAGAATGATGCAGGAAGGCCTTGGACAGGTTGTCCAGGGCGTCGCCATCGCTCGGCACATCATCCAGGAGCCAGCGGGTGACCAGCATGAAGTCGTCATCGACCACATAGCAGCCGGCCATTTCGATCGACTTGATCAGGTTTAGCGGCGGCTGTTCGCAGAAGGTGCCGTTGATCACCACCCGGGCGTTGTCGCGCATCTGGCGCGGCTCGGCTTCGGTAGCGGCGAGGTAGTCGCGCAGTAATTGAGTGTGCTCTTCCACGGGCAGCACCATGCCAGCGCGCTGCAACAGATAGATTTCCGTGGTCGGTGCCTGCCAGGGTTTGGCCGCGCGGTAGGCGTAAAGCTCGCGGATGACGCGGCGATTCTCGTTGAACACCTCGATCGAGCGATTAATCTTCTCGTTGGTGATCTCTACCCCGGCGAGCTTGGCGAGATCGTCGCGCAGGATCTCCAGCTCATGCACGTAGTAGGTGCCGCCGATGTTGTCTTCGTAGTTCTGGGGAACGTCGAAGTAGCGGACGTACTTGTCCTTGAAAAGGATTTGCCACATCCCGGAGAGGTTGCGAATGACATCGCAAATCGAAGGGAAGAGCATGCCATCGAAGCCGTCGAGCTTGCCGGTCAGGCCCAGCTCGATGGTCGATCGCGGAATGCGGCAGATGTAGCTCTGGTAGTAGGCGTCGCCCTGAATGACTTCGAGCTGGTCGCCGCCGCCCAGGATACCCACCGAAAGGATGCCCGCGGCGTGGGCGATTTCCCGCGGCACATACACCGGCATGTAGCCCACGACCTTGCGCTTGGGCGCGGCGTTTTTCCATTCCTGGACGGCCTTGAAATCGAGGTCCTCGTATAGCGCCTGGCAGCGCTCGATGATTGCTGCAACTTTACTCATGGTCAGCGGTGCTCCCAATGTGGCGTGCGCTTGGCGACGAAGGCGCCGAGCCCCTCGTTCGCGTCGTGCGTGTGCATCAAGGTGTCGAGATAAAGCCGTTCGACTTCAGCGATACGGCGGCGGATTTCGGTAATGCGGGGGGCGCGCACCGCCTGCACCGCGAGGGCGAGGCAGCGGGCGCTTTTGCTGGCAAGGTGGTGCTGGAAATAGGCGCGGGCGGTCGCTTCGGGATCGTCGCTCACGGAGGTAGCGAGCCCCAGGCGCAGGCTCTCCGCGGCATCGATGCTACGCCCCGAAAACAGCAGGTCTTCGGCGGCGGCCTGGCCGATGCGCGGTGGCAGCAGCACGCTGGCGGCGGGGGCAAAGACCCCGAGTTTCAATTCGGGCTGGCCGAGCTTGGCATCATCGGCGACAAAGATCAGACTTCCGGCGAGCACCACTTCCAGGCCGCCCCCCAAACACTGGCCACGCACCGCGACCAGGATCGGCACCGGGAACTCGATCATCGCCAGGATCAAGGCATGCAGGCCCGCCAGCATAGCGTCGCATTGGCCGGGCAGATGCTCCTCGACGCTGGCACCGAAGCTGAAATGCGGGCCTTCATGGTCGAGCAGCACACCGCGCAGCGCGGGCATCTGACGATGGGCGGCCAGGGCGGCGGATAGCGCCGCGATCATCGCCGCATCGACGATGTTGGCCTTGGGCCGCGCCAGACGCAGGCGCAGGAGTGCCCCATCCTCTTCCAGCCAGACCTTGAGCGGCGAGGCTGAATCAGCCATGGTGCTTGGCCTTGGGCTGGATTTCGTCATGCAGGGGACCGACCCAGCTTTGTCCCTCGGCAAGCTTTTGGCGTAGCAACACGAAGTCGATTTCGCGATCGTCCTTGGTGCCTTCGTTAAAGGCGGTGAAGCCCGAGCGCGCTTCGGTCATCATGTTGAGGGCGAGCCAGGCGCGCGAGTTTTCCTTGTTGCGGTTCCAGGCGTCGAGCTTGGGCTTACGCAACTCTTCCAGGGTCTTGGTGGTGCAATCGGGAAACGTCATGAGCATCTTGGCGCAGAGTTCTTCCACCTTGGCATCGAGCGGCGCGAGGTCGACCACGCCCTTGGCCAGCACGGCTTTGCCTTCCTTCAGGGCGTCGCCGGTCTTGGCTTCGCCATAGACATTGCGGCCGAATTCATCGACCATACGCTGGCTTTCCACCAGTGGATTGGCGACAAACTTGCCCTCGACTTTCAGTGCCGGCACCAGGTCGCTGATCACGCCCATCTGGTAAGCCTTGTGCGCGGAGAAGGGCTCGCAGAGTACACAGGCGGCCATGGCCCGCTCGGCGCCCACGATCACGGGCAGGAAGTCGGTGGCGCCGCCGATCGGGGCCGAGCCGTGCTTGGGCCCAGCCTGGCCGAAGCGTGCCAAATCCTGGGCGACCGAGAAATCGCAAGCCATGCCGATTTCCTGGCCGCCGCCAATCCGCATGCCATTGACGCGGCAAATCACCGGCTTGTCGCAAGCCAAAATGGCCGAGACCATGTCGTTGAACAGCCGCATGTATTGGCGATACTCCTGGGGATGACCGGCGTAATACTCGGCGTATTCCTTGGTGTTGCCACCGGTGCAAAAGGCCTTGTCGCCGACCCCCGTGAAGACCACGCAATTGACGTCGCGGGCATTGCTGGCGGCGCGGAAGGCGAGAATCACGCCCTTCACCATGTCGGTGGTGTAGGAGTTGTATTGGGTTGGGTTGTCGAGAATGATCCAGGCGTTATAGAGGCCATCGGCGATTTTGCCGTCAGGCGTCTTAGCCGGGCGCTTCTCGTAGCGCACGCCAGGGCTCTTGAACTCGGGCACCAGATTGTGATCGTTGAATTCGCGCATGGCGAGTCTCTCCAGGTTTGCTCTGTTTCAGGCCGAGGGCGTGAGCACCACGCGCTTCTTGATCTTGCGGTGATGCACGTCCTCAAAAACGGTGTTGATGGAATCCAGCGGATGCTGTTCGACGAAGGGCTTCACTTGCACCTTGCCGGCGAGCACTAGCTCCAGCGTCGCCGGGTAGAGCTCCGGCGGGCAGCCCCAATTGCCGATCGCGCGGGCGTCGAAAGCCATCAGATTGGACAAGCGCACTTCCACCTTGTCCATGGTAAACCCCACCACCGACAGCGTGGCGCCATGCACCAGAAGGCCATAGGCGGTGAGCTGTCCGGGCCTGGTGCCGGAGCACTCGAAGATGTTCCACTCGGTGGTGGGTAGGCCTTGAGACTTGGCGAACTCGCTGATCGCTGTCTTCAGGCCCTTGCCGTCGAGCTCGCGCGAATTGAGCGTGAGCCCCACGCCATAGGGCTTCATCGCAGCGAGCTTCTCGTTGTCGACATCGATGGCCACCACCTTGGCGCCATGGGCGGCGGCGATTTGCGCGCAGTAGCCGCCCACGCCGCCGACACCAATGACCACCGCCAAGCTGCCCGGCGCGATGCCGGCACGTAGCACCGCCTGATAAGGAGTGGTGACCGCGTCGGCGACCACGGAGACATCGGCCAATTGCAGCCCGGCTTGGGCGAGGCGCGCTTCGTCGACCGGGCACAGACCCTTGGCGGGCACCACGATGTGGCTGGCGAAACCGCCTTGAATGTCGTTGCCCGGCATCTTCTGTGCTCGGCAGATCGCCGACCGGCCGCGGGTGCAGGGTCCGCATTCGCCGCAGGGCATCACCGCCGGAACGATCACGGCGCGGCCCATCCAGCTTTCTGTTCCGGGGCTGGCGGCGACGACATGGCCGCTGATTTCGTGCCCCAATGCCAGTGGCAGGGCATGATTGGTGCGTACGCCGTCATAGAAGTAACCGAGGTCGGTGTGGCACACGCCGCAGCCGGCGACCTTAACCACTACTTCCCCGGCAGCGGGGGTGGCTTCAAAGTGCTCACGAAGCATCGGAGCATTGGGCGCGGTCATCATCCAACGGTGCGCAGCGACAGTCATGCAAACCTCCAATCGTTCCTGGAACACCACCCGGAAAGCCACGCCTGTAAACGATCTTGACGGGATTGCGGGTTTAATTTAGTATTATGGTACCGGAATGCGAATTTGATGTCAACGCCAAGACCGGGGACAATCCACCCAGGTTTCCGCCAACATTTTTGCCGCGTCATCGCGGTCCCGGCGGGCGGGCTTTGAGATCACGCACTCAGCTTGATCGACTTGGAGGCTTTATGGCCATGGAACAATCCTTAGGGGCGCCGCAGAGTGTTTCCCTCGCCATCGCCGGCAGCGGCGGCGCGGGCGTAATGACCACCGGCAATTTGTTGCTCACCGCGGCGGCGCGGGCCGGGCTCTACGGTCTCTTCGTGCGCACCAGCGGACCGCAGATCCGCGGTGGCGAGGCGGCGGCGCTGCTGCGTTTGTCCAGCGTGCCAGTGCAGAACCTCGGTGATCGCTTCGATGCGTTGATCGCCATCGACTGGCAGAACATTCACCGGTTTGCCGACGAAATTCCGCTCGACGCTGACAGCCTGATCATCGGCGACATGTCTCAGGGGCCCTTGCCCGAGGCCTTTGTGCGCACCGGCGCGAGGCCTCAGGATCTCAATCTCAAGGAGCTGGCCAAGGCCATACCTGGTGCTTGGCCCAACATGGTCGCGCTCGGTCTGTGCGCCGGCATGCTGGGCCTGCCGGTGGAGGCCACCCGCTCCGCCGTCGAGACCTCGCTGAAGAAGGCCAGTGACCGCCTGCCCGCCAGCCTTGCTGCGGTAGAGGCGGGCTACGCGGCGGCGGCCAAGCTGCCAGGTGCCAAGGTGATCGGCGGCGAGGCGGGCAAGAAGCGCTGGCTCATCACCGGCAATGAAGCGGCCGGCTATGGTGCGGTGCGTGGTGGCGTGCGCTTCGTCGCCGCCTATCCGATCACCCCCGCCACCGAAGTGCTGGAGTGGCTCGCGCCCCATCTCGTGGAAGTGGGCGGCGTCCTCGTGCAGGCTGAGGACGAACTGGCCTCGATCAACATGGCCATCGGTGCTTCTTACGGTGGCACGCCTTCACTCACGGCCACCGCCGGGCCGGGGCTGTCGCTGATGATCGAAGCGCTGGGCCTGTCGGTTGCGTCCGAGACCCCGATCGTGGTCGTCGATGTCATGCGCGGTGGCCCCTCCACCGGCATTCCCGCGAAAAGTGAGCAGAGTGACATCAGCATCGCCGTCAATGGCCTGCACGGCGATGCGCCGCGCATCGTGGTGGTGCCCAATTCGATCGCCGACTGCCTCACCACCACCCAATGGGCGGTGCATCTGGCGGAGAAGCTGCAAAGCCCGGCGCTGGTACTCTCCGACCAGTTTCTCGGGCAATCGCTCGCGGTCATCGATCGGCCGGAAGACGCCACCTATGTCGCTGAGCGGCTGATCGCCCCGGCCGGAGGCGAGAACTATCGGCGCTACAAAATCACCGACGACGGGGTTTCGCCCATGGCCATACCGGGCACTCCTGGCCTGGCCTATACCGCCGACGGCTTGGAACACAACGAAAAGGGCACCCCGTCGAGCCAGGCCACCGACCACCGCGTGCAGCTCGCCAAGCGCGAGCGCAAGCTCTCCCTGCACGATTACGGCGACTATTGGGCCGATCTCGAAGGCGAGGGCGAACTGGCGGTCATCACCCTAGGCTCCACCACTGGGCCAGTGCGTGAAGCCATCGCCCGTGCGGCGCGCGACGGGGTCAAGGTGCGCCTGTTGGCGGTGCGCCTGCTCGCCCCGGTGCGGCCCGAACATTTCGCCAAGGCTTTGGACGGGGCCAAGCGAATCCTGGTGGTGGAGCAGAACCACAGCCGCCAGTTCTATCGTTATCTGCGCTCGGAATACGATTTTCCGGTCCCGCTTTCGAGCTTCGCCCGTCCGGGCCCCTTGCCCATCCGGCCCGACGAAGTGTATCGCCAACTCATCGAATGGAGTCGCGCATGACCACCTGTCCCAGTGCCGTTGACGAGGCGCCGCTCACCGCAGGCGACTACAAGTCCGATTACAAGCCGATCTGGTGCCCGGGCTGCGGCGATTATTCGGTGCTGCTGGCGCTCACCAAGGCCTTTGCGCAGTTGCAGTTGCGCCCCGAACTCACTTCAGTGGTTTCGGGAATCGGCTGTTCTTCGCGCATCCCGGCCTATACCTCGACCTACGGCTTTCATGGTGTGCATGGGCGGTCGCTGGCCGCCGCCACGGGCCTCAAGATCTCCCGGCCGGACATGACCGTGGTGGTCACCGGAGGTGATGGTGACGGTTACTCGATCGGTGGCAACCACTTTTTGCACGCCTGCCGACGCAATGTGGACATGACCTACATCGTCATGGACAACCACGTCTATGGTATGACCAAGGGCCAGCCCTCGCCCACCACCGAACCAGACTGGAACTCCAAACTTTCGCCGGGAGGAACTGGCTTGCGCGCTTTTCACCCGATGGTGATTGCCCTGGCGGCGGGCGCGAATTTCGTTGCTCGCGCCTTCGCTGGCGATCCCAATGGAACCGCCGACATCATCGCCCAGGCGATCAAGGCGCCGGGGTTTTCTTTTGTTGAAATTCTCTCGCCCTGCGTCACCTTCCGACCCGAGCAGCGTGACTGGAAAAGCGTCGCGCGACCCTCGCCGGTGCCGCCCACCAATGACGGCGCCCGTGCCGCTCGCCGCCTGATGACCGACGACGGCTTCAATATCGGTGTCTTGTACCAGGGCGAGCGCCCGCCCTATCAACCTCCTGTCGGCAAGGCGCGCCGCACGGTTGCCGACCTCGAACGGGAGTTTGCGCTATGAGCCAACCGGAGACCAGGAAGGGCGGCGCATTGCCGGAAATCAAGTCGGTGGATGAACTGATGCGCTACGCCTACGCCATGGAGGCCGAGGCCGCCGAACGCTACGCGGACTTCGCCGACATCATGGAAACCCATAACAACCGCGAGGTTGCCGAGCTGTTTCGCAAGCTCGCCCGCATCGAGGGTAGGCACAGCGAACAGGTGCTCGAAACCATGGGCTGGAAAACGCCGCCCACGCCGCCCGAGGGAGGCTATCGCTGGGAACGCCTGTCCGGGCCGGAGTCCGGCGAGCCCGAGGAATTGCACTATCTCATGCAGCCCTATCACGCACTGCAAATCGCCCTGCATAACGAGAAGCGTGCCTATGACTTCTTTCGCCGCCTGGGCCAGACCGCGCCGGTGGAACTGCGCCAGGCGGTCAAGGAGATGGAAACCGACGAGGCTGAACACGTCGCCCTCATTCAGGCCTGGTTGGACCGCACGGCCAAGCCTGAAGCCAATTGGGCGGACGATCCGGATCCACCAGTATGGAATGACTGAGATCGCGGTAAGCACCGAAGCGGCCGTGGCCGCGAAGCGGCGGGTGGCGCACCCAAGGCACGGTCCGCGGGCAAACCCACTCCGACGAAGAACCGGCAAGATTTGGGTGTGAGCTGCCCTGGCCGCGGAGAGTTTTTGACCCGAGCGCTTGACGACCGGGGTCTCGGGTGCTGATACTCACCGCTGGACAAAACGGGCGGCAACTGTATCGCTTTTCCCGGTGAAGGAGGAAGTGGTGTACGAGGTACGCATACACGGTCGTGGCGGTCAGGGCGCGGTAATGATGGGCGGCATGCTGGCCGCCGCCGTAGTGCAGGACGGCAATTACGTCGTGGCCGTGCCTTCCTTCGGCTTCGAACGCCGAGGCGCGCCGGTGGCAAGTTTCCTACGTTTCGACGACAAGGAAATCCGCCAGATGACCAACATTTATCGGCCCGACTGCCTCATTTGCATCGACCCCACGGTGGCGAAGAGCGTCAACATCTTCGATGGTCTGAAGGTCGGCGGCGTGCTGGTGCAGGCTACCGCCAAGCCGCTCGCCGCGCTGACCCTGCCCGAGACCGTCGGCACGGTGGGCCTTTGCGACGCGGTGAGCCTGGCGCAGAAGATTTTCAAGCGCTCGATCACCAATACCTTGATGCTCGGCGCTTTTGCCCGCACCACCGGCAAGGTCAGCATGGAAGCGCTGCGTGCTGCCATCGAGGACTCTGATTTCCGCGATGCCGGGCTCACCCAGAATCTCGAAGCGCTCGACGCGGGCTTTCGTGAAACTACCGTGCATGTGATCGAACGGAGCGCCGCCGCATGAAGCACCAGTCTTACCCCATTTTTGACGCCAGCACGATCCCCGACGATCTGTGCCCCATCGCCACCAAGCCCAACCCCATGCTGCCCGGCGACTGGCGTAGTTTCCGGCCGATCGTGGACCGGGCCAAATGTGTCAAGTGCGCGGTCTGCTGGCTCTATTGTCCGGTGCAATGCGTAGTCGAAAAAGCCGCCTGGTTCGACTTCAATCTCGCCACCTGCAAAGGCTGCGGCATTTGCGCCCAGGAATGCCCGCAGAGGGCCATCCGCATGATCCCCGAACAGTCTTGAGAGGTGACCATGGCTGAAACCGCGGTAGCTACGAAGAGACCCAAGGTCATCGTCTGCGACGGCAACGAAGCCGCCGCCTGGGGGGTGTCGCTCGCCAACGTGGATATGGTGGCGGTCTATCCGATCACACCGCAGTCGTCGCTGGTGGAGTACCTGGCCAAGTTCGTCGCCGACGGGCGGCTCGACGCCGAAATTGTCGATGCCGAAGGCGAACATTCCGTACTCTCCGTGCTGCAAGGCGGCGCGCTGGCTGGTGCGCGCACTTACACCGCCACTTGCGGCCCGGGCCTTGCCTTCATGTTCGAGCCCTATTTGCGCCAGCCCGGCTTGCGCCTGCCGATGGTGATGAGCATCGTTACCCGCGACACCCTCACCCCGCAAAGCGTCTGGGGCGGCCATCAGGACGCGATGAGCGTGCGCGAGGTGGGTTGGATCCAGATCTACTGCGAAACCGTGCAGGAAGTGCTCGACACCGTGATCATGGCCTATCGCGTCGCCGAACATCACGACGTGATGCTGCCGGTCAACGTCTGCCATGACGGCAACTATCTGTCCTACGGCGCGGCGCGCGTCGAACTACCCGAGCAGGCCGACGTCAACGTCTTCCTGGGCGAGCGCAACGTCAATTGGCACGCCGCCCTCGACCCTTCGCGACCGATGGGGGTGGACCCCTTGACCGGCGGCGCGGGTGGCCCTGGCCCCAAGATGTTCGTGAAATACCGCAAAGGCCATTGCCGCGGCATGCAGAACGCCTTGAAGGTCATTGAAGAGGTGCATGAGGATTGGGCGCGGCTGATCGGTCACCGCTTCGCGCCCCTGATCGAGAGTTATGCCATGGAGGGCGCCAAATTCGCGCTGGTGACCATCGGTTCGATGACCGGTGCCGCGAAAGACGCTATCGACGAAGCACGCGCTCGGGGCGTTCCGGTGGGACTGGTCAAGATCAAGACCTATCGGCCTTTTCCCGCGCAAGCCGTGGTCCAGGCCTTGGGTAGTATGCAGGCCGTCGGCGTGGTCGATCGCTCGGTGTCCTTTGGCTGGGACTGCGGTCCGGTATTTCAGGATGTCACCGCCGCGCTCGGCCGTGCCGCGGCGCGCGTGCCGGCGATGAGTTTCATCGGTGGCCTGGCGGGAGCCGACCTCACCACTGACCACTTCGCCCGCGTCATCGCGCGCGTGGCACAACTCGCCCAGGAAAAGACACCGGGCGCCACGGTCTGGCTCAACGAAACCGATTGAGCCGCGAGGACACTTTCATGCAAGAGACTCAATACCTCATCGTCGGTGCGAGCCACGCCGGGCTTTCCGCCCTCCGTACTCTGCGCATGGCGGACAGCGAAGGCAGCCTCACGCTCATCAATCGCGATGCCTGCCTGCCGTATTCACCCACCGTCCTGCCCTATGTCGTCTCCGGCCGCTCCCAGCCGGACAATGTCGCCTTGCAGGGCGAGGCGGATTTCGAAAAGCTGAAGGTCGCCTATCGCCCCGGCAAAACGGTGCGTGCCATCGACGCCAAAGCGCAAGTGGCAACGCTTGCCGATGGCGAGCGCATTGCTTATCAGAAACTCCTGGTGGCGAGCGGTGCGCGGCCGATCGTGCCGGCCATCCCGGGCTTGACCGAAGTACCATTCCACGTGCTGCGCACCCTGGACGACGCGGTGCAATTGCGAGTCAGGCTCGCCAGCATCAAGAGCGCAGTGGTGTTGGGTGCCGGGCTCATCGGCATGCATGCGGCGGAAAACCTCGCCAAGGCGGGTGCTGAAGTCACCATCGTCGAAATGTTGCCCCACGTGCTGGCGGCCTATTTTGACGCCGAAGCCTCGAGCATCATTGAGCGCGCTTTCATCGGCAAAGGCGTCACCCTGCGCACGGGCGAAAAAGTGGTCGGCGTGGAGAAGACGGCGAAGGGCTGCAGCATCAAACTGCAAAGCGGCGGGGCGATCGAAGCGGACGCGCTGCTGGTGGGGGTGGGTGTCGCGCCCATCGTCGATTTTCTCGCCGGCAGCGGAGTTGCCATCGATCGGGGTGTGCTGGTCGACGACACCATGAAGACCAGTGTGGAGAACATCTGGGCCGCCGGCGACGTTGCCCAGGCGAAAAGCTTTTACACCGGCGAGAAGATCTTGAACGGCATTCTGCCTGATGCCGTGGAGCAAGGCCGCATTGCCGGGCTCGCCATGGCGGGTGACAGCGGCCTGAAACCCTACCCAGGCGGAATCCCGCTCAATACCTACACCTTCTTCGGCCAACAAGCGCTTTCCGTCGGGGTTGATGGTGAGGGCATGACCGACTTAGAAATCGAAAAGCGGGTTGATGCCGCTGCCAATAGGTACCTCAAGATTGTGCTGCGGAACAATCGCCTGGTGGGCATCTTCGGAATCAATAGGCCTTTCGATTCCGGGGTGATGTGGGAGCTGATCCAGCGCCGCATCGATCTGGCGCCGGTGAAAGCGCAGTTTTTCGCCCAACCGCGCGAAACGGCCCGGGTGTTGATGTCCCGGACCTGGAGATAAGCATGCAAGCTTTCAACACCATTGCCTTCAAGCCGGAGCAGTGCACGGGCTGCAACGACTGCATGGTCGCCTGCGCGGAGGTGAAGACGCAGACCACCGAGATCAGCCGCTCGCGCATCCAGATCGTCCCCGCAGATGGGGGCGGCTATGAGTTAGCGATGTGCCGGCAGTGCGGCGACCCGAAATGCGTCTCCAACTGCCCCGCAGCGGCGCTGGCCAAGGACGATGGCACCGGGGTCATCGCTTGGGATGGCAACAAGTGCGTCAACTGCCTCTTGTGTACGGTGGGCTGCGCCTATGGCGGCATCGTTTACGAACCCGCCGCCGGCCACGTGGTGAAGTGCGACAGCTGTGGCGGCGACCCAGTCTGTGTAAAAGCCTGCGGCGAGGGCGCGCTGAAATACGTCACCACCGCCGAACTCTACAAACGGGTCGGCGACCTCGAAGACTTGTTCGTGCCCGGGCTCGCCGGTTGCCAGGGCTGCAACACCGAACTCATCATGCGCCACACCCTGCGGCGGGTTGGCCCCGAGACCGTGCTCGCGACGCCGCCCGGCTGCATTCCGGGCATGGGCTCGGTGGGCTACAACGGCATGGTGGGCACCAAAGTGCCGGTCTTTCATCCGCTCCTCACCAACACCGCTTCCATGCTCGCGGGGGTGAAGCGCTTCTACAAGCGCCAGGGGCGCAAAGTGACGGCACTGGCCCTGGCCGGTGATGGCGGCGCATCGGATGTGGGTTTCCAGTCACTCTCGGGGGCGGCCGAGCGCGGCGAGCAGATCCTGTTCATCGTGGTCGACAACGAAGGCTACATGAACACCGGCATGCAGCGCTCATCCTGCACGCCTTACGGCGCCTGGACTTCCACCACGCCCGTGGGCGAGCGCGGCAAAGGCAAGACCCAAGATGCGAAGAACCTGCCGCTCCTGATGATGATGCACAACTGCGCGTATGTGGCGACATCCTCCACCGCCTTTATGGAAGACTTCTACGAGAAGCTCGAAAAAGCTATGGAGGCCTCGGAACGGGGCTTCGCTTACCTGCACCTCTATTCACCTTGCACCACCGGCTGGCGCTTTCCGGCGGCGCAGAATATCGAGGTGGCCAGGAAGGCGGTGGAAACCAACTTCGTCATGCTTTGGGAATTCGAACCCGGCCAAGGCCTGCGCCTCTCCCACCCCATCGATCGGCCCCGGCCGCTGGCTGAATACCTCAAGGCGCAAGGCAAGTACAAGCACCTCTCACCAGAGCAGATCGAACACATCCAAAGAAGCCTCGATGAGAACGCGGAGTTCATCCGTGGACTGGCGGCCGGCGGCAGCGCACGCAAAGGCGTAACTTTGCCGCGGGTGCCTATCGCCCCAGGCTGATCGCCAAAATTGCAGAATATTCACATTCCAGCGCGGCCAGGAAGGTGTAACATCTCGACGCCCGATTGCGACAACTGAGAGGAGCGTCATGAAACGACTCGGCATTCTACTGGGATTGGCCCTGTTCTTTGCGGCATTGGCACCGGCGCGCGCCGCGCTGGAGGCGGGGCAGTTGCCGGCAGGGACCAAGCTCGCCACCAGCGTCGAAGGCATCACTGAATACCAGCTCAAGAACGGGCTCCGGGTGCTCCTCGCTCCCGACGCGTCGAAGCCCACGGTCACGGTGAACACCACCTATCTCGTCGGCTCCAAGCACGAGAACTACGGCGAAACGGGCATGGCGCACTTGCTGGAGCATCTCATTTTCAAGGGCACGCCGACCCACCCGATGGCATTCGCCGAAATGCAAAAGCGCGGCATGCGCATGAACGGCACCACCTGGGTGGATCGCACCAACTACTTTGCGAGCTTCGCCGCCAACGAAGCCGATCTCGACTGGTATTTGCGCTGGTCGGCTGACGCCATGATCAACTCCTTCATCGCCAAAAAAGACCTCGACAGTGAAATGACCGTGGTCAGAAACGAAATGGAAATGGGTGAGAACGACCCCTTCCGCTCGCTCTACGGCAAAGCGCTGGCCGCCGCCTATCGCTGGCACAACTACGGCAAGGACACCATCGGCGCTCGTGCCGATGTGGAGAACGTGTCCATCGAACGTTTGCAAGGGTTCTACCGCAAGTACTATCAGCCGGACAACGCGGTGCTGGTAGTGACTGGCAAATTCAACGAAGCCAAAACCCTAAGACTCATCAACGAGACCTTTGGCGCCATCGCGCGACCCGAGCGCAAGCTGGATCACCACTATACCCTCGATGCCGCGCAGGACGGAGAAACCACGGTCACTGTGCGCCGCGTGGGCGACACGCAGATCGTGCTCGCGATGTACCATACGCCGCCTGCGGCGGGCGCGGACTTCGCGGCGCTCAAGGTACTTGCCCAGGTTCTCGGTGATACGCCCAGTGGCCGCCTGCACAAGGCGCTGGTGGAACACAAACTTGCCGCCGCGGTGTTTGCCTTTCCCTTTCAGACGCGGGAGCCGGGCATCCTCACCTTTGGCGCCCAGCTCCCCAACAGCGCGTCGCTCGATGCGGCGCGCACCGCCATGGTCAAAGTGCTCGACAGCCTCGCGCAAGAGCCGATCACCGAAGCCGAAGTGAAGCGCGCGCAGCAGAAACTGCTCAAGGACATCGAGCTCACCCTGCTCGATCCGGAGAAGGTCGGCGTGGCGCTCACCACGGCGATCGCCATTGGCGATTGGCGCTTGCTCTTCCTCGGTCGCGACCAGATTCGGGCGGTAAAACGCGAAGACGTGCAGCGCGTCGGAGACAGCTATCTCGTACCCGACAACCGCACCGTGGCGCTGTTCATTCCCACGGATAAGCCTAAGCGCGCACCGGTCCCGGCGAAGCTCGATGTCACGCCTCTTGTCGCCGAATACAAAGGCGACGCACCAGTGGCCCAAGGCGAGGCCTTCGATCCGTCGCCTGCCAACATCGACGCGCGCACCGAGCACGCGAAACTCGCCAACGGCATGAAATTGGCGCTCCTGCCCAAGAAAACCCGAGGCGAAATCGTCAACGTGCAGTTGCGCCTACGCTTTGGCAATGAACAAAACCTGCAGGGTCGCGACCTTGCCGGCGAGGCCGCGGCAGAACTTCTGCGCCGCGGTGTGCCCGGCATGACCCGCGCCCAGATCAGCGAAACTTTCGATCAATTGAAGGCGCGACCCCGGTACAGCGGCGACGCCACCGGGGCCACCGCCAGCCTGGAGGTGCCGCGCCAGAACTTGGAGGCGGCGCTGCGCCTGCTGGTCAAAACGCTGCGCGAACCCACCTTCCCGGAGGGCGAGTTCGCTCAGTTGCAGCAGGAGCAAATCACCGCCGCGGAGAGCCAGCGCAAGGAGCCGCAGGGTCTGGCGGTCAACCAGGTGCGCCGCACTGGAAACCCCTACCGCAAAGGCGACCCGCGCTACGTGCGCGATTTCGACGAAGAAATCGCCGATTGGAAAGCACTGCGAGTCGATGCAGTCAAAGCCTTTCACGCCGGTTTTTATGGCGCCAGCTTCGGCGAAGCAGCGCTGGTGGGCGATTTCGACGTCTCGGCAGTCAAGGTCCTGCTCGAAGAACTGCTGGGCAAGTGGAACAGTCCCGCCGCATACCAGCGCGTGCCGCGCCCGGTTTATGCCGTCGCGCCGCAGCAGCAGCGGCTGGAAACGCCGGACAAAGCCAACGCGATGTATTACGGCGTCTTGCGCTTGCCCATGCAAGACACCGATGCCGATTTCCCGGCTCTTTACCTCGCCAACTATATAATTGGGACCGGGCCGGCATCGCGGCTGTGGGCGCGCATTCGCGAGAAGGAAGGTTTGAGCTATGGCGTGGGCAGCGCTCTGAACGCCAGCCCTCACGAACCGAGCGCGCAGTGGGTGCAATATGCCATCTTCGCACCCGAGAACCGCGAGCGGCTGCAAAAGGCCTTCAGCGAAGAATTCGAGCGCGCCGGCCGCGAGGGTTTCACCGAGGAAGAAATCGCCAAGGGCAAGAACGCGGTGCTTCAGGCGCGCAAGCTGGCACGCGCGCAAGACCCGACCTTGGTGAGCAAACTCGCCAGCAACGAAGAACTCGGCCGGCGCATGGCCTTCGAGCAGGCCTTCGAAGACAAGCTCCGGGCGCTCGCTCTTGCGCAAGTGAATGCCGCGCTGCGCAAGTATCTCGATTGGAACAAGACTGTTTCCGTCGTCGCGGGCGATTTTTCGAAAGCGAAGAACGCGAAATAGAGGCCCAGGGGCCGCAACCAGCGGCCCTGCCTTGTTTCTCGCTGGCGAGGTGCGCCCAGTCGGCGCGCCTCGCCAAACCCGCCCCGCCTACTTCACATCGAAGCGATCGAGGTTCATCACCTTGTTCCAGGCGGCGACGAAGTCCTGCACGAACTTTTCGCTCGCATCGCTCTGGGCATAGACCTCGGCCAGGGCGCGCAACTGCGAGTTCGAGCCGAAGACGAGGTCGACACGCGTCGCCGTCCAGCGCGGCTGGCCGGTGGCGCGGTCGCGTCCGGCGAAAAGATCTTTCGCTTCGGACACCGGCGCCCATTGCGTGCGCATGTCGGTCAGCGCGACGAAGAAGTCGTTGCTCAATTGGCCTGCCCGCGGCGAGAACACGCCGTGCTGGGTGCCACCGGCATTGGCGCCGAGCACGCGCAGGCCGCCGATCAATACGGTCATTTCCGGCGCGGTCAGGGTGAGCCGCTGCGCTTGATCGAGCAACAGTTCTTCCGCGGGCACGGAGCTGCCGCTTTTCACGTAGTTGCGAAAGCCGTCGGCCAGAGGTTCGAGCACGGCGAAGGAGGCCACGTCGGTCTCTTGCTGTGAGGCGTCGCTGCGGCCTGGAGTGAAGGGCACCGCCACGTCGTGACCGGCAGCTTTGGCCGCCGCTTCCACCGCCGCACAGCCACCCAGCACGATGAGGTCGGCGAGCGAAACGTTCTTGCCGCCCTTCTGCGCGCCGTTGAAGGCTGCCTGAACGACTTCGAGCGCGGCGAGCACGCGGGCCAGTTGGGTGGGCTGGTTGACTTCCCAATCCTTCTGCGGGGCCAGGCGTATACGTGCGCCGTTGGCGCCGCCGCGCTTGTCCGAGCCGCGGAAGGTGGCGGCGGAGGCCCATGCGGTGGAAACGAGTTCCGGCACCGCAAGCCCCGAGGCCAGAATCTTGGCTTTCAGATTGGCGATGTCTTGCGCATCGATCAGTGGATGATCCACCGCGGGCACCGCGTCTTGCCAGAGCAGTACCTCGGTGGGCACTTCGGGGCCGAGATACCGCGAACGAGGCCCCAGATCGCGATGGGTGAGCTTGAACCAGGCGCGCGCAAAGGCGTCGGCGAAAGCCTGCGGGTCTTTGTGAAAGCGGCGAGAAATCGGCTCGTAGATCGGGTCGAAGCGCAGTGACAAATCCGCCGTGGTCATCATCGGGCGATGCTTTTGGGTGGGATCGTGCGCGTCGGGGATCAGATGTTCCTCGCGCACGTCTTTGGCGAACCATTGCCACGCGCCTGCGGGGCTGCGCACCAACTCCCATTCGTAGCCGAAGAGCATGTCGAAGTAGCCCATGTCCCAACGCGTGGGGTTGGGTTTCCAGGCGCCCTCGATGCCGCTGGTGGTGGTAAACACACCCTTACCGCTGCCCAAGCCGTTTTTCCAGCCCAGGCCCATTTCTTCGAGCGGCGCGGCTTCCGGCTCGGGGCCAACCAGTTTGGGGTCGCCGGCGCCGTGCGCCTTGCCGAAAGTGTGGCCGCCAGCCACCAGGGCGACGGTTTCTTCGTCGTTCATGGCCATGCGCGCGAAAGTGGCGCGCACATCGCGCCCCGAAGCCACCGGGTCGGGGTTGCCGTTGGGGCCTTCGGGATTGACGTAAATGAGCCCCATCTGTACCGCCGCGAGCGGGTTATCGAGGCTGCGCCCGCCGCTGTGGCGCCGGTCGCCCAGCCATTCGGTCTCGCTGCCCCAATCGATGTCTTCCTCGGGCTCCCAGATGTCTTCGCGCCCGCCGGCAAAGCCAAAGGTCTTGAAACCCATCGACTCCAATGCGCAATTGCCCGCCAAAATGAACAAGTCGGCCCAGGAGATACGGTTGCCATATTTCTGCTTGATCGGCCAGAGCAGGCGGCGCGCTTTGTCGAGATTGCCGTTGTCGGGCCAACTGTTCACCGGGGCGAAGCGCTGGTTGCCGTGGCCGGCACCGCCCCGGCCGTCGAAGACACGATAGGTGCCGGCGCTATGCCAGGCCATGCGGATGAACAGGCCGCCGTAGTGGCCCCAATCGGCGGGCCACCAGTCTTGCGATTGTGTCATCAGTGCATACAGATCTTGCTTGAGCGCCGCGTAGTCGAGCTTCTTGAATTCCTCGGCGTAGTTGAAGTCTTTGCCCAGCGGGTTGGAGCGTTCCGAGTGCTGATGCAGGATTTTGAGATTCAGTTGCTTTGGCCACCAGTCGCGATTCGACTGCATACCCATGGTGGTGCGCGCGCCCCGCTGGGCGGTGAAGGGGCACTTGCTTTCGCTGTTCATGGTTCGCTACTCCTCTACGAGTCGATCGGGTGTGTGATGAGAATCCTAGCAACGATGTCGCTCACTGACCATTGAATTGTTCCAATGACGACGATGGACGATGGCTATCGGGCGGCGGGAGCGTAGGGGTGTTCGCCGCGGGTTGCGCGCCCGTGAACGCGATGGCCCCGAAGGACTCAAGCTCTGGCGCTCTTTTGCCTTCGGGGCAATCCATCGGCGTCTTGCCGGAGGACGCGGGCCAATCGTTTGAGCTCGGCCAAGCGCATAATCCCACTTTGGCGATTCAACAATGGAGACCCGCGATGCCGGAATTCATGGAATTCGAATGGGACCACTTACCCAGGCGCCCCATCGAGCCCGCGCCGCAGCACCCCAAGACGCATCCGCGGTGGGGTTTGCCGCGTGCCGATGGCAGGGAAGTTTTTTTGGAAGCCTTGCACCAGTACTACATCTATCGCGGACACCTGATGGGTTTCGTGCTTCCCCCGGCCCAAGCGATCAATGAAGCCATCGCAAACGCCAAGAAACAGTATTCCTGGGTGGGAAGCGAACCGGTGCTCGTGGAGCCGGTGCTGCTGGAGTACAGCATCTTGCATACGCCTTGGCGTAAGGATCCCAATGCCCAGAATTTTCGGCCGGTGACCCTGCCTCGGGTGGCGAGCATCGCGCTCTTCTACAGCGGCCAATTTGCGAGCGATGCCCAGGAGTGCTTTTCTTCGCTGGTGGTGATCTGGTTCCAGGAGGGTTTCGGCAATCCCGATGAAGAAACCCAACGCCAGATCGCCGCGCTCGATTGGAATACGCTGGCCTACGACTGGACGCCCTGAGCACGGATCAGGCGTTCACCTCGCCCTGCTGGGCGCATAGCCAATGGCGGGAGATCGTGGACGGCGTCTAAATCCACTCCCCGCGGTAGTCGTGCGCGAAAACCGCCAATGGCGTCGCCGGTCGCCCCAGCAGACGCGGCAAATCCGGCGAAACCTCGGCCACCCACCCCGCGGCGATGACTCGATTCAGGCTCGACATCGCCTGTACCAGCGATTCCGGCATGCCACCCGCCCGCATCGCGGCGACGGCCTGTTCCTCGGTGATGGGCACGAGCGCGATTTCGCGGCCGATTTCCTTGCCGATGAGGGCGAGCGCTTCGGCGTTGGTCAGTGCCTCGGGGCCGGTGAGAATATAGCGCTGGCCCGCGTGCTCTTGCGGCGCGCGCAGCACGGCAGCGGCCGCGGCGGCAACATCGCGGGTGTCGACGAACGGCACGCGACCTTCGCCTTGCGAGGAATACACCATGCCCGAACGCAGCATGTCGCGCAGAAAGGTGGCGAAGTTCTGCATGAAGTTCTTCGGCTGCAGCAAGGTATAAGGAATGCCCGAGCGCATAACGAGCAAGTCGCAGCGGCCTTGCAAACGCGCGATGGCCACGTCGGAATCGGCATCGGCTCCGGCGCCACCGACACGAACGATGTGCCCGACTCGAGCTTCGCGCGCAGCGGCGACAGCGTTCGCGGTCATGGCTTCCATCTCGGGATGCGGCGGGGTGAGCAAGAATAGGCGATCGACGCCCTGCAACGCCTGGCCGGCAGAGGCGGGGTTCAGCCAATCGAGGCTGCGCGCCGTGGCGCCGGCCACACTTTGGCCTTTGGGAGATGCTGCGATCACTTCCAGACCTGCTGAGTTGCGCATCAGTTCAGCGGTAAGTGCTTGCCCGATGTTGCCGGTTGCGCCGGCGACGAGAATGCGAGTGCTCATGGTGTTTGCTCCTCAGCGACCCAAGGCTTCGATGACGAGGCGAGCGGTTTCCTCGCCGGGAAAGTTTTGCTGGCCGGTGATGAGGTTCCCATCGCGAACGGCGAAACTACGCCACAGACCGGCCTGCACGTAATTGGCGCCGATCTCCTTCATGCGATCTTCGATGCGCCAAGGCATTAGGTGGCGATCGCGAGGCAGGAGGCCGTAGGACCAGACCGCCTGGTCGGCGAAATCCTCTTCGACGTTGGCAAAGCCGGTGACCGTTTTGCCTTTGACAAGGTATTCGCCGTCGCGGCCTTTGGCGTAGGCGAGGACGGCCACGCCATGGCACAGCGCGGCCGCCACTTTGCCGGCCTCGTAGAAAGCGGCGAATTTCTGGTGCAAATCGGTGGCTTGCTCGAAGGTGAACATCGGCGCCTGCCCGCCGGCGACCATGATCGCGTCGAACACGGCGAGCTCGATGTCGGCCACCTTACGCGTGCCATCGACCAGCGCTCTAAGCTCGGGAGTGTGGATGAAGCCCTGACTGATGAGATCGGTTTTGCTGTAGCCGCTCGCGTCATTGGGGTCGCTCATGCCGTCGGCCTGACACTTTCCGCCCAGAGGGCTGAAGATCTCGATCTCGTACCCCGCGTCGCTGAATACGTAGTAGGGGTGGGTCAGCTCGCTCCACCAAAAACCTACCGGCCAGCCCGTGGTGGTGGAGGCGGCCGGATTGGCAATCACCAGGGCGACACGCTTTCTGGTTTGCGGGTTGCGGACGTTGGGGTCTTTCAGGCTCATGCCGATCTCCGAGTGTGCAGTGACGATGCCACGAATTCTGGGCGCCATATGCGCTGGAATAAATACGGCCGAAAGCTATGCACTGTTGTTAGGATGAGCAACAATGGACATCTTCTCACTCCAGGCCTTCGTCAAAGTGGTGCAAACCGGCAGCTTCACGCGCGCCGCCGAGGCCTTGAATTCGCAGAAGGCGCATCTTTCACGGGTGGTCACCCACTTGGAGCGCGAACTGGGCGTGCGCTTGCTGGAGCGCACCACCCGCGCCCTCTCACTCACCGAGATCGGGCGCGAATTCTATGAGCGCGCGGTGGGCATCCTCACGAGCGTGGACGACGCGCAACGCATGGTGCAAAAAGCGCAAGGCGAGCCTCGGGGCACGCTCAAGCTCACCTGCGGGGTAGAGTTCGGCATGATCGCGGTGAGCGGCTGGATCGATGCCTATCTCCGGCGCTACCCCGAGGTGCGCATCGACGCGGATTTCACTTCGCGCCTGGTCGATATCGTGCACGAAGGCTTCGACCTGGCGTTGCGGGTCGGGCCGCTAGCCGATTCATCCCTCGCGGCGCGGAAGCTGGGCGATCTTTCCTATGGTGTGTTCGCTTCCCCCGCCTACCTCGAACGCCACGGGCAACCCCGAACGCCGCCAGATTTGGCCAGCCATCCGGCGCTTGCTTTTGCTAGCGGCAGTCATCGTACCGAATGGACCCTGAGCAAGGGCGGGCGCCAGGAGCGCGTCGCTCTGCAGCCGCGGCTCAAGGCCAACAACGTTTTCGCCGTACGCGATGCGGCGGTCGCGGGTCTGGGCATCGCGCAGCTGCCGCTGGTCGTGGCTTCGCCAAGCGTCGCCGCCGGACAGTTGCGCCCGCTGCTGCGATCTTGGTCACTTCCCGTGGTGCCGGTGCATGCGGTCTTTGCCAGTGCCCGCTACCTCACGCCCAAGGTGCGCGCTTTCATCGATTTGGCGATTGCAGAAATGCCGCGCTGAGGCCTTGCTCCGGTAGCCGCTTGGCCTCGCGCTCGCCGGAGCTGCCGATGTGGGGTGGACCGGCCTGAACTTCCGCCTGGCGCATTGCGGCGCCTCGGTGGCAAAGCGGTGGGCACTAGGTGCGCCAGCTTTGCACCCAGCGTGCATGTGGCGCACCCAGAAAAGTCGCCACGGACGCCAGTTCGCCCTCCAAAGCATCGCGCAGTGCCCGGCTGGGTCGGGCGCCGTTTACCAGGCCGGCTTCGCAACGAAGTTGCCCCTCGGTCAGCGTCAGCGTCGCCCAGCCCAGCACGCGCGAGCCCACCAGCAGCGGCAGAGCGTAGTAACCCAGTTTGCGTTTGGCCGCCGGCGTGTAGGCTTCGAAACGATAGGCCCAGCCCCAAAACAGCTCGAAGCGCCGGCGATCCCAAACCACCGGGTCGAAAGGGGTGAGGAGGCGCAGTGCGCTCGGCTCTTCACCGGCGCGCTGTGGCCGTTCTCCGGCCGGCCAAAACCAATCGACGCCATCGATGCGAGCCTGCGCCAAACGCGCCTTGGCCGCGCTGAGTGCGCGCCGCCGATCGTTCGCCCACTGCGGTGCGGCACCCCGCAGCATGCCGACGAGTTGCGTGAGGCTCGCCGCCGGCAGGGGAGCGTAGTGGGCGACGGCCAGATCCACCAGGCGATCCAAGCGCGCCTGTTGCTCGGCCGGGTCTGCGGCTTGCGGCCAGGGCGGCGCGGCTTGGTAGATGCGCGTGCCAGCATCGCGACGGGCCACGCGCAAGAGGCCACGGTAGTGCATGCCATCGAGCAGCAAGGTGCTGGCCTTGCTCTTGCCGCCAAACCAGTTGCGCACCTCGCCATGCCGAAAATGCGCGTCGACATCGCGCGGATGCGTGGGCCCGCGCTCCCGCACGAAAGCCAGCACCTCGCGGGCGCGCCGCCACTGCGCCGGCGACCAAGCATTGCGCGCCACGCGCGGATGCATGAGCGCCTGGTTCTCCCGCGGCAGAAAGCCATAGTTGATGAAAAAATCTTCCTCGACTGCGAGCCGCGGATAACGACGCTCCAGTTCACCCGCCGCATAGTTTTTGACCCGGTGCCGCAGAATCAAGTCTTGTGCGCGGGCGGGCGCGCGGATCGGATCGGCCTGGACGAAACCCAGGCGGTTCAAGGCCGCGGACAGGCTGAGCGGCGCAAACAAGCTGCGCGCGATGGCGTAACGCCGCAGGTCGTCGAGGCTTGGAGTCTTGGAAAGGGCAGGCATGCCCGCCATTATCGCGCGGCGGCGACGCTTGTTTCAGAGAGGTGCCCAGCGCTGGGTTGGTCTGCGGCGCTACGCGCGAGGTCAGTCCTCTTCGGGGAGTTGGTGGTGTGGTTAAACAGATTCTCGAACTACCCTGTCACAACCCTTGGGAATCACCGCAAATAGGGATGTTCAGAAGGGAGGCCAATGCCGAGGCTATCAGCCAGGGACACCAACTCGCGTGCTGACTCGTTCCAGGATTTCCTGGTAGATCGGCAATTCGACGCCCTCGCCGACCTCGATCGTGACACATAGGGCGAATGGCACCGGCGCCAGCAGCTTGCCGCCATCCTCGGCACAGTTGACCCTGAACACCAAGTCGGCGCCCTCCACAAACGCGATCGCGCTTTCCCCTTCGAGGACTTCGTGCTGCACCGTGCCTCGCTGGACTCGCTGCCAGTCACAGTTCATCCGGGAAACGCTGAAATCACCGTCGGGCGGCTTGATCCACAGTCGTGCAGCTCGATATTTCGCATGTCGAGGGTTGACCGGCGACATCCAGGCCAGGGTGATGGTCAGGCGGCGCTTCACCATCCGTGCGTTGAGGCTGGGCGGAAGCGGAACCCTGAATTCGAGCGCCTGACCGTCCCTCAGCTCCCCCGTCCCAATGAGGGTCGCACGTTGTTCCGTACATGTGATAGCGCGGTCGATGTCCGCCACGCCGTAACCGACAAAACGCGTTACCAGGCTTTGCCGCTGTCGCCAGTCTTCGATCTCGGGCCGAGCGTCGATGATTTGAGCTTCGAGGCCTCCCCACTCTGCGCCATGAACCAACAGGGCTTTCAAGAGAACTGCGTCCAGGCGATCGGGAAGGCGATCGGGGCTGCCAGCGCGCAGCGCCTCGATCACCGAATGGGCCTGTGCAGCTCCGCGTGTGGCAAGAGCAGTCGCGTTGCTTGTACCCCGAGCATATTTCGTATTCTGGCCACTTGGATCCGGCGGGGCTGCGACCCGGTGTCCCGGCGCAGCAGCAGTGTTGACGATCTGGAGTTCGGAAACACGCGGATCGTCGGTGTGCCGCTCACGATGAAGTGCCCGCCCGCCGGGCATCAGGATGTCCGGCTTGACCGCCCGCCGGAAACCGTGACCGATGCAGGAGTATGGCGATATTCCCCGGTCAGGGAATAGATCGTAGCGATTTGCAGCCTGCATGAATGTCGAGCCGTCAGCATGCACAGATCCTACTGTGATGGCGTTGATTGATTCCCCTGGGGTCAGCAACCGGCGACCCACCGACTCGGCGACAAGAGCAGACACGGCAAGCCGCTGCCGCGCGTCGGCTGGTAGAGTGGAGAGTGTTCCCCGTGCTATCGGCAATATAAGTTGTGCCGGCACGTTGCCCGCACTCACGACGAAAAGCACCTGGTATTTCGACGAGAGCCAGTCCAGAAGCCTTGCCCAAGGAGACAGCTCGGTATCGAACGGCTTGAGCAGATCCCCCACAGACAGATTGATCACCTTGACGGTGGGTGCGGCGGCGGGGCCGTTCCCCTCGCCATCAAATATCCGCTTCACCGACCGATGTACGAGATCGATAAGCAACACGTTGTCGGGCGTCGTTTCCTGTTTTGGCACCCGCGAATCGGCCGGATCGGGACGCATGATCGGCCTCGCGTAAATAGGCTTGGCCAATGCCACCCTCGGGCCATCCAGTTCGCCGTACAGAATCAGCGATGCCATGGCCGTTCCGTGGCCCCGATCCCTTGCCGGATACTCGGACTCCCAGCCATCGGGGTCGTCGACGGAGAGGCGCCCGGCAAGCAGAGGATGGTTCTGGAGAGGGAGACCATCAAGCAGTGCGACGACTGGCTGACCAGAGGATGTCCGGGCCGAGCCTTCCACCCAGGGCAGTCGAAGCTCATCCCCCTCCGGCAAGGGTAATGCTTGGCCGCGTGGCCGGAAAAGCATCACGCGCTCAGACTGGACCAAGGCAGGGGGAGTCTCGCTGAGCAGGCTGCGTATACCCGACGCAGGCATTTCGACCAGGAAACCGTGGTACGCAATATCCTGGATCAGCGCGGTATTCAGTGTGTGTCCACCAATCTCGCTGACGAGCCGCCTCAGGTCTACCGCCGTGCGGTCGTTCTTATCGGGGGAGGAATAGCACCACGCTTCTACCTCGAACCGGATGGCATCCTCGCCGTGAGCCAGCCGGCTTTCCCAATATTCGCGGATGTCCGGCCCGATTCGATCCTGCACTCCCCAGAAGCGAACATCGCGCAGGTGCTTGAATACATCCTTCCACTTGCCCAGACCGTGTTCGAGCTTGACTCGCTGATCTGCCTTATAACGATTCCAGAGGCTGATTACTTCGGAGAGGGCTTGCCGATTACTGCCAAGGAGGTAGACTCGGCCATCAAGGGGCTTCTCGCGATCGTGCTGATCGTAGAAGTCATTGTCTGGCTCAACGCCGGCCTCGTCGGCCTCGAGCAGCCATTCCAGGCCGGGCGTTCGTTGCACTGCCCCGATGAAATTCTCGACCGAGCCCACCGTCTCGAAGACCACGACAAACTCGGGATCATCCGTCGGCGCAGTGGCTTGCAGCTGTATTCGCCGGGCGTCGAACGCCGTTTGCAGCGTGCCAAATTTCGGGGTGAGTCTCTCAGCCTGGCGTTGTGCCGGCGGGACATGGACTTGTGCCCAGCCCGGGGTACGTTTTTCCCGTTCGGATGAAGTGGGCCGTGGAAATAGGAGTAGTGGTCGTTGTTGTTCGCTCATCCGGCATCTGTCGTCGTGCCGGACTAGGCGTCAGACGACACCCTGTTCTTCCATTGTTCCAGGCGATCGCTGACAACGGCGTGAATGTCTGAATTTGGCAGCGACAAAACGTACCGCCGATGGACATCCTCGCAAAATTGCTCAAGATCCGAAAAACTGCTCACCTTGAGCTTCGTGGCGAGCGTTTTCGGCGACATGCCGAGCGAGCTTCCCAGACGTTCCTGGAATCGCTCGAACCAGGCGGTCCTCTGTTCAGTGGTTGGGCCGGGCAGGTTCAGTCGCAGCTGGAAGCGGCGCCACACGGCCCGGTCAAGCAATTCGGCATGGTTGGTGGCCGTCACGACCACCACGTGGCTGGGCAACGAATCGATCTGCAGGAGCAGGGAGCTGACGACCCGTTTGATCTCACCGGTTTCGTGGGTATCGCCCCGCTCCTTGCCGAGAGTGTCGAATTCGTCGAAGAACAGGACGCACTGATGCGTCCGGGCAAAGTCGAACAGGCGTTTCAGGCGGCCACTGGTTTCACCGAGAAAACTGCCGACCACAGCCTCATAACGCACGACAAACAGCGGCACCATCAGTTCCTGCGCGATGGCTTCGGCGAGCGTCGTCTTGCCGTTACCCGGGGGGCCAGAGAGCAGCACCCGATGCCTTGGCTCCAGGCCGTATGAACGCAGGATGTCGCGCCGCTGCTGTTCCTCGATCAGCTCCGACGACGCCTTGAGAATGTCCGAGGGCAGCAGCATGGAATCCAGCGTCCGGCGCGGCTCGATTTCGTAGAGAAGCCCACCGTGCCCGCCGTCGTAACTGCGAACCACCTCTGCCGCCTTCGGGCGCGCAATCGCAGCACGTAGATTGGCCTCTAGCCTGTCCGCCAGCTGGTTATGGTGTTTTGCGCGCTCCTCCGCGGCCATGGCTTCCACAGTCGATCGGAACAAATTCTGATCGCCCTGGCTGCCCGCCCGCACAAGATTGACGATTAGATCGGCTCTGGGCATACGTCCTCCACTTCAAAGTTTAGCGGCAATCGCTTCCCACGTCATTAGCAGCGGGGCCGCCACCGCACGCCGTCAAATTCTCTGCCTGGAGGCGTGGTCCCCGAAAAACCAAGCCTACTCGGCCTGTGGCTCACATGGTGCGCTTCCCTGGCTTCGACATTCAGATGGCCAACGCGCAGTCTCCTTGGATTCCCTACGCATGGAGACAACTCATGAAAAAGAAATACTGCGCAGCCTCCGGTCGGGCATTCCTGGCATATCCCCAAATCCATTGTCAGGCCTATTTATCCGACCCGAAGTGCCAGCGGGAGCGTCGCAGGCGCTGGCCGCAGGGAAAACGCCGAATCGACCCCGACTACCGGGACAACGACGCCCGACACAGCAGGGAGTGGACAACCGAGAACCCAGACTACTGGCGCCGGTAGCGGTGGGGGGGGGGCACACCGACTATGGCGAGTGCGATCCCGGCTGCAGCAAAATCGAAATCGGAACCAGCATGAGATCATTGTGATCGGCCAAGTGAACGCGCGGCTGGCAGAGGTCCAGACGCGGCCGCCGGTGATTTCGGGTGTCAGACTGGCATCGAAGCGCGCCTTCCAGCGGGGGCGGTCTTTGCCTAGCAACTGGCAGCGCGAGAGCGCCAGCGAGATGTTGAACTCGCGGTTGACTGTGAGAAGGTCGGTCGCCGGATCAAGCACCACCGCGCCGCTAACCTCGGCGATCAGCCCCGCGGTCAGGCAGTCGATCTCCCGATGCTGGCGGCGCAAGAACTGGTTGGCTTTCAGATACTGTTAGTTGCGATCCGGCGTGAAGCCGCATCGGCCTGATGGATTGCTGCTCTAAGTTCGCTGAAAAAACTGGTGGCAATGGCACGCGCGCAAGTTGCGGGCGCACAAGGTCGCATGCGCGTGCCACGACGAAGAAGTTGGCGCCGATTTCGATAGAAGAAAGGGCGGAACGAAGGGCAACCGAGGATGTCCCCGCAAGGTCACGGGACCCTGATCGCACACGCAGAATGACCGGGAGCCCCGCGCGTCGTTCAGGAAGCACAAATGAACAACTCCCAACTAAAAACAGCTGGGCGCTGAATTTTGGTGGCCAAGGGCGGAATCGAACCACCGACACAAGGATTTTCAGTCCTCTGCTCTACCGACTGAGCTACTTGGCCATTTGCTGCCTTCTTTTTCGCCGGCCGAATGGCGCGTCGAAAGCGCGAAATTATAGCAGCGTTTGGCGAGCGAGTGAGAGGACGGATCTTTGCTTGCCGCGGAAGTATCACCGCACGCGGCTGGATGTTGATGATCGGGGAGGGGGCGCCCGCTGGCCTTCGCACCGGGGGGGCGCCCGTTTGATGTAAGGCCACGGAGCCGAAACCGACCAGCAGCTAGTAGCTGGAGTCGTCCGTCGGGGCGATTTGCGCCTGCGATGGGTTGCTGGGTCTGGCTGCCAAAGGCCCTGACAAAAAGATTGACACGGATCAATAAAGACTTTAACCTATCCAGGAAGTCGACTAATTTGTCTAGGACATAACGATGCAAGTTCGCAGAATGGCCTCAAATGAACGCGCAACACCCTGGTTTGTCCTGGGCGAGGCGCTGCTTCTTTCCCTCGCCACCGCTGTGGTTCTTCTGTCTGCCGGTCAGGCTCTGGCGGCGGAATCTTGCCCGGCGGGGCTCAATCACCAGTTCAAGCGCCTGCAGGACGGCAAGTCGGTTTCGCTTTGTGAGTACCGCGGCAAGGTGCTGCTGGTGGTCAACACCGCCAGCAAGTGCGGTTTCACGCCGCAGTTCGAAGGCTTGGAGCGCCTGTTCGGCCGCTACGAGAAACAGGGCTTGGTGGTGTTGGGCTTTCCTTCGGCGGATTTTGGCGGACAGGAACTGGAGAGCAACGCTGAGATCGCCGACTTCTGCCGCCTCACCTACGCGGTCGATTTCCCCATGTTCGAGAAGTCGTCGGTCAAGGGTGAGGGCGCGAATGCCCTGTTCCGCGATTTGGCGCAGCGCACCGGCTCGCCGCCGCGCTGGAATTTCCACAAGTACCTCATCGACCGGCGCGGCGAGCGAGTGCTCGCTTTCGGTACCCGCGTCGACCCCGAATCGCCTGAATTGTTGACCGCGCTGGAGCAGATGTTGGCGGCTACTGGCGGCGGCACCCGCTGAACCCTGTCCCTCTTTTCGCAAAGGAACGATCGTGAACGCTCCAGAGAAACTGTTGCTCCCCGATACGCAGGCTCTCCCCGATGCGCGCGGCCTGGCCATCAACAAGGTCGGAGTCAAAGGGCTGCGCTACCCGGTCGTCGTGCGCTCGGGCAAGCCCGGTGTGCCGCAGCACACCATTGCCGATCTGGCGATGTACGTCGGCCTGCCGCCGCAGGTCAAGGGCACGCACATGTCGCGCTTTGTGGAGATTCTGGAACTGCATCGCGAGCCCATCGATCGCTGGAGCTTTCAGCAGATGTTCGCCGATATGCTCGATCACCTCGATGCGAAGTCCGGCTACCTGGAGATGCGGTTTCCCTATTTCATTCGCAAGACGGCGCCGGTTTCCGGGGTGGAGAGCTTGCTCGATTATGAAGCGGCGCTGATCGCCGAAGGCGAGAGCGAAGATCAGATTTGCCTCACCATGGAACTGAGTGCGCCGGTGACGAGCCTCTGCCCTTGCTCGAAAAAGATCAGCGACTACGGCGCCCACAACCAACGCTCCCGCATCACGCTGCGCGCCGAGGTGTGGGGCGAGGTGTCGCTGGAAGAGCTGGCGCGCATCGCCGAAGACGAAGCGTCCTGCGCGGTCTACGGGCTCTTGAAGCGCCCCGACGAAAAACACGTCACCGAGCGGGCTTACGACAACCCGAAGTTCGTCGAAGATCTGGTGCGCGATCTGGCCTTGCGCTTGCAGCGCGATCCGCGCATCGGCAAGTTCACCGTGGCTTCGGAGAACTACGAGTCGATCCACAATCACTCGGCTTATGCCGAGATCAGTGGGGTAGGGGCGGCTTCTAGAAACTAGTGTCAAGAGACTAGAAACTAGAAATCAACCGCGCGTCACGAGAAAAGCAGCGGGCGGACGCGCCACTTGGTATGATGCCGGCAAGGGAAGCCGGCTAGACCGTCGCTGCAAACCTTCGGGCGCGCAGAGGAAAGTCCGGGCTCCACAGAGCAGGATGCCGGCTAACGGCCGGACGCCGTGAGGCGAGGAATAGGGCCACAGAGACGAGTCGCGGCGCGTAAGCGTCGCGGGTGAAACGCGGTAACCTCCATCCGGAGCAATACCAAATAGGCAGACGATGACGCGGCTCGCCGAGTCTGCGGGTAGGTAGCTCGAGCGCCGGGGTAACTCGGCGCCTAGATGAATGACGGTCCACGACAGAACCCGGCTTATCGGCCGGCTTCCCCCCGTATAACGATCGCCAGGGCGTCTCGCCTGAGGTGGTTTCGCTGGCGCACTATTGACTCGGCACGATAATGCTTGAATTATCTGAATTAGCCCCCATGTTGGTTGGATGGAAAAAGACGACGCAAGATATTCGACAATGGAGCAACTGCACGAGCGGCGCAAGCAAGTGGTGCGGTTGCATCGCAAGGGT
>JACPUX010000015.1 GCA_016192065.1 Betaproteobacteria bacterium | reverse complement strand
GCCACCACCTGCGCCTTGACGCGCTGCAGCTCTTCCTCGCTCACGCCGTCCTTGAGCAGCAGCGCGATTTCGCGGCGCAGCGCGGCCTCGACGTCGTCCACCGTCCTGCCTTCGCTGGGCGTGGCTTCGAGGGTGAACAGGCTGGGGCCGCGCGAGGTGGCGTCGTAGCCCGCGCCCGCCGCGCTGGCGACCTGCTGCTCGCGCACCAGATGCTTGTTGAGGCGCGCCGACTCGTTGCCGTCCAGCACCCCGGCCAGGATCTGCAATGCGTAAGGCTTCCAGTCCTGTTGCGGGTCCTGCAGCGTGGGCGCGTGGTAGCTCATCACCAGCTGCGGCAGCTCGGCGGGAGCCTTCACCACCATGCGCTTGATGCCTATCTGTTTGGGCTCGATGAAGTTGCGCCGCGGCGGCATGGCGCGCTTCGGGATCGCGCCATAGTGCTTCTGCGCCAACGCAAACACCTCGTCGGCCTTGACGTCGCCGCCGATGACCAGCGTGGCGTTGCCCGGCGAATACCAGCGGTCGTACCACGCCTTGGCGTCGCCCACCGTGAGCGATTCGAGGTCGCTCATCCAGCCGATGATCGGATGCTGGTAGGGATGCTGCTGGTAAATCGTCGCCATCATCTTTTCCTGCAGCAGCGCATGCGCCTCGTCGTCGGTGCGCAGGCGGCGCTCTTCCATGACGACCTTGATCTCCCTGGCGAACTCGTCGGCGGTGAGGTTCAGGTTGCGCATGCGGTCGGCCTCCAGCTGCATCGCCAGCGGCAGTTTCGACTTGTGCAGTTGCTGGAAGTAGGCGGTGTAGTCGTAGCTGGTAAAGGCATTTTCGCGCCCGCCAGCCGCCGAGATGCGCTTGGAAAATTCGCCTGCCGGCACGCTATGGGTGCCCTTGAACATCAGGTGCTCCAGCACATGCGCGATGCCGGTCACGCCGGTGCGCTCGTCCATGCTGCCCGCCTTGTACCAGATCTGCTGCACCACCACCGGCGCGCGGTGGTCTTCCTTGACGATGACTTTCAGGCCGTTCGCCAGCGTGCGCTCGAACACCTCCGCCTGCGCGGCAGGCTGCATGCCTCCCAGCAGCAGCGCGATGCAAAACAGATAAGCTCTCATGTACCTAGCCCTAAAACATGTAATCGGCATAAAATGCGTGCGCATTATGCCCCATTTTCCTATGCCCCGAATGCATCCCAAATGTTCAGCTTCCTGAAAAAAAATCCGTCCGGTACGCCCGAAGAAAAACCCGCCAACGGCTGGATCGCGCGCCTGAAATCCGGCCTGGCGCGCACCGGCAGCCAGCTGACCGGCCTGTTCGGCCGCGGCGGGAGGATCGACGACGACCTCTACGAGGAGCTGGAAACCATCCTGATCACCGCCGATGTCGGCATGGACGCGACCAATGCGCTGCTCGCCGACCTGCGCTATTACGTCAGGGAGCATCATCTGAGCGAGGCGGCAGAGCTCAGGGAGGCGCTCGCACACTGCCTGCTCAAGCTGCTCAAGCCATTGGCGCAACCGCTGCAGGCCGAAACCCATAAACCTTTCGTCATCATGATGTGCGGGGTGAACGGCGCAGGCAAGACCACCTCGATTGGCAAGCTCGCGAAGTACCTGCAAGGCCAGGGGCTATCGGTGCTGCTCGCGGCGGGCGACACCTTCCGCGCCGCGGCGCGCGAACAGCTGATGACCTGGGGCG
>JACPUX010000001.1 GCA_016192065.1 Betaproteobacteria bacterium | reverse complement strand
CGTCACCGCGCAATCGCCTCGCGCGGGTGGAAGGGGGAAAAGAGATATTTTCTGGGGCGTGCCGATTTTCGCGCACGCTGACCGGGCTCGTCCAACAAACGGATCAGGTCGCGGCTTCGCGCGACCTATCCTTATTCGTTATGCGTCGGCACCTGGATTCCTAGACCACGCAAGTAGCGGAGCAAGGGACGGCAAATCAACCTCGAATTCGGCGCTAAATGTGCTCTGCGGTGAAACAAGTTTAGCAAGAGCGACTTGAATGAGCACATAGCCACGAGAATTGGCCGGCGACAGGGACAGAGAGAACTCGTCTGGCGAAATGCTGTGAAGTTGTGCTGTGCCTTGGAACGAGGCGTAAAGCTGGCTAAGAGATGACGAAAATCTCTTTATCTCGTGAGCCTCCACACAGCAGGTCGTTTTGCCAGAGAACTCGCCGACGGAAGCCTGAATTTCGATGCGTATATCACCGACGGATGAAAAATCTTGGGGTTCCACCTCCGTGGCCAAGAGATCGAGCAGGTAAGAGGGGGACTCAAGACGCATAACGTGGAGATGACCGGCGCTGCGCGGCTTTGTCGCGCAGCGTCCAGCGATCGAAGGGAGCGAGGTCGATCGAAGGGTTGGGCATTATTTCGTCTTCCAAGCGGAGGCTTCGAGCACCGCTACTAGTTCCCACCCATGGGAACCCATGGAAAATTCAGGACCCGCCCTATAAATGATGCGAACCGGCGCATTGCAACCAGGACACGCAAAATCAAGGAAGGACTCCCAACATTTCCGACGAACCGCGCGGTTGTTTGAAAAATTGCGGGCCCAAATTGCCGAAAGATTAGTGACGTCAGAGTTGGCATGACGTTCGAAGTTTGCGGTCCTAAATTCGACTGGCGCGCTGCAATGCGGACAGACATACGTTCCCAGATCCGTGGCATGGTCCGTCCACTCGCGTAGGCGTGAGAACTCAAGCCTGTTGAGGCGATCCTCTGGTCTAGCGATATGGACTGGAGAAGAAGTCATTGAGATGCCCAACGAATGAAAGGGACTTCCCCGTCCCGAGGCTGCGGCGGAAGCCGCGAACGGCAACAAGTGCCATGATGGAGTTTCGACATCACATCAAACCACGAAAGGGGAAGTCCATGAGCATTATCACCGTTGGAATTGATCTGGCCAAGAACGTCTTTGCCGTGCATGGCGTTGATGATAACGGCAAGGCGGCGCTGGTCAAGCCCAAAGTTTCCCGGGAGCAGCTTCTGCCGCTTTTCGCGCAACTGCCGCCCTGCCTGATCGGCATGGAAGCCTGCTCCGGCGCGCACCACTGGGCGCGACTGTTCCGGCAGTACGGCCACACCGTGCGACTGATGGCGCCCAAGTTCGTTACCCCCTACTGTATGAGCGGCAAGCGGGGCAAGAACGATGCGGCGGATGCTGCCGCGATCTGCGAAGCCGTCGGGCGACCCGCCATGCGCTTCGTCCCGGTCAAGGAAGAACAGCAGCAGATCATCCAGTGCCATGGGAGCTCGGGCCATACTGAGCGGTTTGGGGACCAAGCAGGACCGCTTCAGTTGCTGGGCACGCAGCCTGGTCGAGCGGCGCGGCTATTGGAAGGCGGTGGTGGCCATCGCCGCCAAGAATGCGCGGCTGGCCTGGGCGGTGCTGAGGTACGGCGAAGCGTTCCGGCTGAGCCCGAGCGCCGCCTGAACGGCCGACAAAAGCGTCAGCAAGGAAAAGCCAGGAAAGGAACACAGCTGCCACCGAAGAGACCGTGGCCAGGAATCACCGATGCACTGCATGCGTTGATGTGAAGCGGGTTGGACCCGCGCCGGGAGCGCCTGATTGACTCCAGGGGAGTGGTCATTCCCGACTAACGATTGAGGCCCCGGCGCGCGTCTTTCATCAGGGTCCGGGTGAGATGCCCAACATGACCGGTTGTAGTTTCGCAGTCCGCCATCTTCTTACGCAACACGCGCAGTGAGACGGAAACCCGATCAGGAAACAGCGATGAACTGAAAACGGGAAAAACACTTGCTCAATTTGGGGAAGCCCTTGTAGTTTGAGGGTGAAGGACATTGATTTCGAGCGTTCGGAGATCGTGGTTCGCGAAGGCAAGGGCAACAAGGACCGCGTGACCATGTTGCCACGCCGCCTTCACGTGCTGTTGCGCGCGCAGATCGCCAAAGCACGCGCCATGTATGAGGCCGACCTGGCCCTGGGGCAGGGCGAGGTTTGGCTGCCCGATGCGCTCGCGGTGAAAAATCCAAAGGCACCCAAGAGTGGGGTTTGGCAATACGTATTTCCGGCCGCCGGTTTCTCGGCTGATCCACGAAGCGGCGTGGTGCGTCGGCATCATACGGACGAGAAACGAATGCACCGAGCGGTGAAGGCGGCGGAGCGCGTCGGAATCGCCAAGCCGGTGTCGCCGCACACGTTGCGCCACTCCGTCGCCATCCACCCTTCTGCAAAACGGCTACGACATTCGAACCGTGCAGGGACTCCTGGGCCACTCAGACGTGTCCACGACTATGTCTACACCCATGTGCTCAACCGCGGCGGGCACGGGGTGTGGAGTCCCTTGGATGCCGGGTAGCTTGCTCTTCGCCGGGCGGTCGTGCGGGGTTCGCCACCAGGCGCCTAGGCGCCAGCCTTGCCATTGCAGGCCGCCTGCTTGGCCTCGGCGCCCGGGAAATCGTTCTTGAACTCCGCCAGACGCGCCAAGGCTTCGGCCGGAGGGTCACGCAGCACCAACAGGGTTTGCGAAAGGGTTTGGGTGCGGGGGGCCAGTTTGGCGGTCTTCACGCCAAGCTGCAGCATGCCGGCAAGGTAGCTGTTGGCGGCCTCTTCACTGCGAAACAGGCCCAGAGAGATGGCCAAGCGTTGCGGGCCTTGGTCTTGCACCAAGTACATTTCGGTGACGCCGAGCGCCTTGAGTTCCGCCATCTTCTTCTCGGCGGCGGTTTTGTTTGCCTGTGGCGGTACGAACACCCAGTAGGCGGTGGTCACTTCGACCGGCTTGCTGGTGATACCGCGACCAGAGGCAAGTCCTTCGAGCAGCGGCTGGGCGCGCGTTCGTTCCGCCTCGGAGAACGGGCCCCATTCGAGGCAACTGGCCAGCGCCGGCGTGGCCGGCTTGTCGAGCGCCATTGCCTTGACCTGCGCTGCGGTGAAAGGCTTGAGCTTCTCGGGCTGCACTTGCTGACTCAGGCGGTCGGCTTCACTGGCGCCCAGGCGGTCGATCTGCAAATAGGCGAAAAGGCCGAGATTGGCCAAGAGCAGCAAAAGTGCGAGCGCTTTCATCTTCCCGGTTCCACTTCAGCCAGCACCTCGACGCCTTCCAACACCAGATTTTCGCGACACAGAACGGGTGGTCTCAGGCGCTGCTGCAATTCGGGCGCGGCGCCGCCCGACAGAATTATCGCCACCTCGGAGTGGTCGCCGCCGAGCAGGTGGCGCAGGCGATCGACGGCACCACAAGCGGCCTGGATGGTGCCACTGTGGATGGCGTCCGCGGTATTGGTGGGGAATTCCTGGAAGAGCCCGCCACCCACCTGCAAACGGGCGGTATTGGCGGCGAGCGCCTGGCGCATCAGGTTGAGCCCTGGGATGATCAAACCCCCACGGAATACGCCCTCGGCGTCGAGCGCGTCGATAGTCAGCGCCGTGCCGGCGTTCACCACCACACAAGCGCCGGGGACCTGCCGCCGCGCGGCGACGAGGGCGGCCCAACGGTCCGGGCCGAGTTGCGAGGGTTGGGCGTAGCTGTTGCGTACCCCGCCCGCCTGGGCGCCAGGGCGCAGCCAATGCGGCCAGAGTCGCCAGCGCGCGAGCTGCCCTTCGATGCGCACGCGCAAGGCTTCACCGGCCACATTGACACCGACCACGCGCAAGGGTCGCGGCAGGTTCTGCCACTGTGACAGCGCGAGCGTGCCGATTTCCTGATTGCTGAGCGCGCCCTGCGCCAGCCAGCCGCGGGGGCTCGCCAGGGCCCATTTCAGGCGGGTGTTGCCGACGTCCAAGAGCAGGATCACGCCATTCTCCGCAAACTGATTTCGCCAGCGAGCAAACGGCGCAGGGTACCCTGGGAGGAGAAAAGCAGGGCGCCGGTTTCATCCACCCCCTCGACCACGCCTTCGCTGACGGCGCCGCCTGGTTCCGATAGGCGCACCGGGCGGCCGTGGTAAGCGTGCAGGCCCTGCCAGGTGTCGGCGAAAGCGCGAAACCCGGCCTTCCCGAACTGCTCACAGGCTGGGGCCAGACGCGCCAACAGGCCCGCCAGCAGGCGGTTGCGGTCGGGGGGGGCTTCCGCCAATTCGCTCAAGTCGACCACGGCTTGGGGGATGTCCACGCGGGCGGCGGCGGGTAGCGTGACGTTTATGCCTACGCCGACCACCACGGTCGTTGGCCCCAGCGCGTCGCCGGCGATTTCCAACAGTACGCCGCCGAGCTTGCGGTGGGTGTGGAGCAGGTCGTTGGGCCATTTGAGACGCACTCCACCATAGCCCATGCCGCCCAGACCCTGGGCCAGCGCCACACCGATCGCCAAGCTCAGCCCCGACAAGGCGGCCGCGCCTTGCTCGAAGCGCCAGCCAAAAGAAAAAGTCAGGCTGCCGCCGAAGCGGGACACCCACTCGCGCCCCATGCGGCCACGGCCGGCGGTCTGCCGTTCGGCCGCGAGGACGCGCCCGTGCACATCTTCGCCCCGCTGAAGCGCGGTCAGGAGCGCGGAATTGGTCGAACCGATTTCATCCACCACTTCCAGCAGGAAGGGGTTGCCAGGCGGCAGCGCCGCCTGAATGGTGGGCGGATCGAGCAATGAAAGGGGGGAGGCCAGGCGGTAGCCCTTACCAGGCAGTCGATGGAGGTGGACACCCAGAGCTTCAGCATCGTTCAGGGCCTGGCAGACCCTCGCCCGCGAGCGCCCGGCCGCGCGCGCCAGGTCTTGGCCGGAGCGGAATTCGCGATGACAGAGCAGGCGCAGCAGTTGGATCGTGAGCGGCAGGGACAAGTCGCACACCAGCGATACGAAGGGGCCGGCCGATTGTATCATCGGCCGGCCGGCGCTGCCGCACCGATCCTGAACCAACCCAGCGCGCCCCCGCCACGTGGGGAGGCGCGCGTCCATTCAAGATTCGTTACTCTGGCGAGAGCCGGAATCCAGGGAATTCAAGGAACGCTCTACCGGCTTTTGCCGGTACCCCGGCTTTGCCCGGTGGTTCCCTGAGCAAACCCCGCGGTGTCTACTCGCGGTTGAACACCACTTCGGTTTCGGCGGTGTGGGTTTGGCCTGTAGCCTCGAACTTCCAGCGCATGAGCGTGCGCTGCACCTCTCGATCGAAGATGCGACGCGGCTGCGCTTCGAGGATGTCGACCTTGGTGACGTTGCCGCCGCCATCCACGCTCAACCGGGCCTTTACCGAACCCGCGCTGACATTGGCGAGTAGAGCCTCGCGCGGGAAGCTGGGGGCCTCGCGCTGGACGATCTTGAGGGCTTTCTCAACCACCGTCGACGCCGTCGGCTTGGCCAACTCGGGCGCGGCCGCGGCGAGCACGGTTTTGGCTTCGGGCGCGGCTGGCGCGGGCGCCGCGACTTCTGCTGGGGCCGGGGCCGGAACCTGTTCGCGCGCCGCTGGCGCGGCATTCAGGCCACGAGTGACGACCGCCGGCTTGGCCGCCGCGGCTGGTACGGGGACCGCGACCGCCGGCTTGGCCGTCACGGCCGGTGCGGGTACGGCGACCGTCGGTTTGGCTGCCACGGCAGGTGTGGGCGCGAGCTTGGCTTCCGGCGCGGGTGCGGGTGTCGGTGCCTGCTGCAAGGTCATACTGAAGACCGCCTTGGGCAGCACCGTCCCCTTGCCATCGCCGGCGACGGCGGCGGGCGCGGTGACGTTCGGAAGGCTTGGCGCAGCCTTGGGACTGGGCAAACCGGCGATCTTCTCGATCGAGGAACTCGAATTCGAACTCACGCTCCACCAGATCACCACCGCACCAGCAATCAACACCACCGCCACCGCCGCTGGCCAAGGCCGTGAAAGGCGCGGCGCGCCGCGACTCAGAGGCAGCACGCGGGCGCCGCCCTCCGGGACCGGTTCCTCGTAGGCGCGTGGCGCGGCGGTTGCCGTGACCAGACCAAGTTCGACCAGGCGCGTGGCGGTCTTGCTGGCGTAGTTGCTGTCCCAGCCGTTGTCTCGGGCCAGTATTTCCAAAGTGCCGGGCGAGCCGAGTTGACCCAGCAGCTTTCTTTGCGCTACCGACAGGCCGTGTTGGGCCTGCGCTAATTCCTGATCCCCCCGGGCGGTTCTCCCCAAGGAATCCGCGAGTGAAATCGCCATGGATTGCATGGCACTCCCCCTTATGGTAATCAAGCGGCGAATTGTAGTCCTGCTTGCCCCCGGTGGAAATAGGGGAAAAGCGTCAAGGGTTTACGCTACCGCGACCCCTCGCGGGAGACCAAACGCCTGCCCCTCGGGGGCGCGGCGGAGGCCCATAGGCAAGGGCGCGCCACAGGTAGGGAGGCGCTAATCAATGCCGGATTCGTCATTCCGGCGCAAGCCAATGGGATCGAGGAAACTCAACGAGCTGGACACCGGCTGTGGTTGGTGAGACGGCTTTGCGCAGCGTTTCCTTCACATTTGCCTGCGCCCGCCCCCTTTTGCGTGAAGCTCCAAGCATAGGCACGCTGGCGGACGCTTTGGCGTCACGCAATTGCGGAATGAATGGGAAACAAGCAATAATGTGTCAACCCGACTCCCGCCGCTCGTGCCACGGACCACCATGGAATTAGATCGCGCTGATCGCCGCATCCTGGAAATCGTCCAGACCGATGGACGCATCGCCAACGTCGACTTGGCGCAGAAAGTTGCGCTGTCGCCCTCGCCCTGCCTGCGCCGCTTGAATCGCCTCGAAGAAACCGGTGTGATTTCTCGCTATGCCGCCCTGCTCGATCCGAAGTCCCTGGGCTTGGGCCTGACCGCCCACCTGGAAGTGATGCTGGAAAAACGCGTCGAGCATGCCCGCGCCACTTTTCGCCAGGCGGTGCAGCGCTGGCCGGAGGTCCTGGTCTGTTACGCACTGTCCGGGCAGTGGGACTATTTTCTGAAAGTGGTCGCCCCTGATCTCGAACACTACTCCCGTTTTCTCATGGAGAACGTGCTTTCCTTGCCCGTGGTGGTCAACGTTCAGTCCAGCTTCGTGCTGGAGAAGGTCAAGGAGGGCACGGCTCTGCCCTTGCAGCATCTGCCGCCGGTGTAGCACGCCGGCCGGTCTCGCCGCCGCGGTTTCGGCGCTTTGCGCTACGCCACGGCCGCCAATGCGCCGCGGGTTCTGGCGCCGACGAATTCCAGGAGCTGAGCCGCCGGCATGGGCTTGGCGAACAGAAAGCCCTGCAACTCGTCACAGCCGCAATCGATCAAGAATTCGCGCTGCTCCTGCGTTTCGACGCCTTCGGCCACGACCGCGAGCCCCATGCTGTGTGCCAGCGCAACGATGGCGCGGGCGATGGTGGCGCTGTCGTTGTCGTCGGGCAAGTCTTGTACGAAGGAGCGGTCGATCTTCAGGCAATCGACCGGGAAGCGCTTCAAGACCGCCAGCGAGGAGTAGCCCGTGCCAAAGTCGTCCACCGCCAAGCGCACGCCCAACTGCTTGATGGCGTGCAGCGTCGCGACGGCGCGATCAACGTTATGCGCGATCGTGCTCTCGGTGATTTCCAGTTCCAGGGCGTGCGGGGGCACGGCCTCTTCATCGAGTATGGTACGTACCCGCGCGACCAGATCGGGCTGCAGAAACTGGCGTTGCGAAAGGTTGACCGCGACGCGCATGGTCAGGCCCGCGTGTTCGCGCCAATGCCTGATTTGGCGACAAGCCTCGCGGATGACCCATTCGCCGACTTCGACGATCTTGCCGGTCTCCTCGAGCAGGGGAATGAAGCGTGCCGGTGACACCCAACCATGCTCGGGGCTTTGCCAGCGCAGTAGCGCCTCGACGCTGGTGACGCTGCCGCCCACGGCGAGCTTGGGCTGGTAGTACAGCTGAAATTCGTTGCGCTCGATGGCGTGGTGCAAACTGCCGGTCATCTCCAGCCAGTCCTCGGCGTTGCGGTTGAGGTCGGCGTCGTAGAAGCGGTACTGACCACGGCCGGCATGTTTGGCCGAGTACATGGCCTTGTCGGCGTTCATCATCAGGGTTTGCAGGGTTTCGCCGTCCTGCGGGAACAGCGCAATGCCCATGCTGGCGCCAGGCATCACGTCCTGGCCCGATAGGCGCACGGGGGGGGCCAGGACATCAAGCATCTTCTGCGCCACCAGGGTGGCGTCTTCGGCGCGGGCCAGATCGGAAAGCACCACCACGAATTCGTCACCGCCCTGGCGCGCCACCGTGTCGCCCTCGCGCAGGCAGGACTGGAGGCGCCGGGCGACCTCCTTGAGCAGGGCATCGCCGGCGTCATGACCCAAGGTGTCGTTGACGATCTTGAAGCGGTCGAGGTCGGCAAACGCCACCGCGATCATTCGGCCGCTACGCTTGGCGTGGGTCATCGCCTGTTCGAGCCGGTCATTCAAGAGATGGCGGTTGGGCAGTCCGGTGAGGGCGTCGTAACGGGCGAGTTTGGCGAGTTCCTCCTCGAAACGAACCCGCTCGGAGATGTCTTGCAGGGTGCCGACGACGCGGCGCGGACCTTCGTCGTCAAACTCGAGTTCCGCCTGCAAAGCGAGGTGACCGGTTCCGCCTTCGGCCAGCTGCGCCCGGAACTTGCACCCCGCGGCGCTGGTCTCGCCCGCACCCAGCCGCTCCAACGTGTTGCGCAGGGCCTCGCGCTCCTCGTCATGGGCAAAACTGAGCATGGCTTCGCGTGTGGTCTCGGACTGAAAGAACTCATCGCCGAAAAGAATGTGGACCTGGTCCGACCAGCTCATGCCCCCGGTGCGCAGATCCCACTCCCAGCTCCCCAGGTGCGCGATATGCTGGGCGCGCGTGAGGCTCGCCTCGCTACGCCGCAGGGCGGCCTCGGCCTCGTCCCGGCTGGCATTGGTGCGCAAGGCGCCGATGGCGAAGCCCAGATCCTTGGCTAACTCGTCGAGCAGCTCACACTCGGCTTCTGAAAACGAATCCTTGGGCGCGTAGAGCAGCAGCACGCTTTCAATGTTGCCGTTCACGCGCAGGGGAAAGCCACCTACCGAGCGGAACCCGACGCTGCGCGAGAAACTCTGCCAAACCGAAAACGCCGGATCGCTCCAGGTGTCGCGGATGACGCAGCGCTGTCCGCTGCGTATGGCGGTTCCGGCGGCGCCGCGCCCGCGCGGACTTTCGTCCCAACGGGAGTCGACGCTCTTGAGGCCCTCGCGCAGGGACTGTGGGCCGGCTCCGGTCAGCGGAATCACCCGCTTTTCCGGCGCAGGCCCGGCCAGACCGATCCAGGCGCCGATGTAATTGCCCAGGTCGACGATCACTTCACAAACGCGGGCGAGCAAGGCCTGTTCATCGCGGATCTCCCGCGCCGCATGGCTGGTGGCCGTGAGCAGGCGCAGGGCGCGATTGATGCGCTGCATTTCTTCTTCGCGCTGGTATTTGGCGGTTTGGTCGCGGATGACCGCGATGAGCACCGCGTTCTTGCCCTGGCCGCGGACGCCCAGGCTGACGTTGGCGATGAACTCACCGCCGTCGCGTTTGACGCCTTTCAAGGGCTGCGTGCCCGAGGCCGGTTCAAGCTCGCGCGTGCCGTCCTGGTCGGGCTCGATCAAATGCTGCCAGCGCAAAGCCGGCAGCAGCGTGCCGATCTTCATCTGACGCGCGGCCTGTGTGCCATAGCCAAACAGCGCCTTGACCTTGCGGTTGGTCAGCAGAATCGTTCCCTGCGCGTCGCAAACGATGACCGCGTCTGGGGCGGTGCGCAGAATCGCTTCGTACTGCTCGGCCAGGTCTTTCATGTCGCCTTCGATGCGGTTGATTCGCCGCGCCGTGCGCCACATCAACAGAAAGATCACACCGAAGCCAAAGCTGGCGAACAGCACGGTAGCAAAACGCTGCTCGATCCACCCCTGGTTGAGCGCGAAGAGCTGGAACCAGCCGCCGACGAAAAACACCACCAGAGCTTCCGGCAGGATCGCGCGCAGCAGAGTGCCACCTCCACTGCGGCTGACCAAGATCGACAGCAGTCCGTTGCGCGCCGCAATGGAGAAGGGCAGGCCGAAACCCAGGGCGGCAAAACCCAGGGTCGCCCCGGGCGGCATGGCGGCGAACCCCCGCAGCAGCAACAGATCGAATTCCCCGTAGGCGTGCCCGACGATTCCCAGGCCGGACCCGGCCCAAATCACCAGTCCCAGGATTTCGGCGGCGAGCCCGGCGGCGGCGGTGCCCCAGACGCCCAGGATCAGCGCCAGACCGACCAATAAGAAGCCCAGCGCACCTTGTGGCGCCGCGGGCAGTTCCATCGGCTCGGGCAGCAGACGCAGGCGCTCGGCACTGAAGGGGGCCAGCTTGGCATAGAGGCCATCGGCGAATTGAAGCAGTCCCAGAGCCAGAATGAGCGCGCCCAGCCCCAGGACCACGGGGCGCAGGCGAGGATCGTCGCGGGTCAGCGTGGCGAGCGTCAGCCCGAGGGCGCCCAGACTCAGACCTAGTGCGGTGTCGGGGACGAGGGGCGGGCCATTGAGATAGACCCGCAGCAGGCCGTCGTGATTCAGCACGGCGCCGGCCAGGGCGGCCAGACCGATCAACGCGGCGATCGCCGCGCCGGTTACCGCAACCCAGCGGGATTTGCCTGCTCGCGGACCTGAGGCCTGAGCGCTGCGCTCGAGGGCGCGTTGGCCGAAAGCAGTTAAGCGCATGGCGGCGGCCCGCGGTACCTAGGCAAGGGGGTCAGAATGGCGTGCCGCCAGCCCTGCGGCGGGGGCCGCACAGGGCGCCGGAATCGGCAGGATTTCAGGCATGGGACCGTCCTCCTTGCAGCTTGTTGACTTTGGTCCGGGCAAATCGTCGCGACCCGTGCCCGGCACACAGAACTAAGCTAACGGCTTGAAACGGGGAAGCTTTAGCGGCGCTTGGCAAGTGGAATAGTCGGTACTCAGCCGATACCCGGGACGGACGCAGGGGCAGCCGCTGATCGCGGCGTTTCGGTTTGGAGCGGGTGAAGGGAATGTCGGCCCGGCTGGCGCCAGTCCGATCCCTCGCCAGTTGGCTCGGGACCGCCGCGGCTGGCGCCGCGGCGTCCTGCGGGGCGCGCAGCGCGCGCCCCTGGTCGAACCCCCAGGGTTCGCTTCCCTTCACCCTCAACGAAAAACGCCGCTGATCGCGGCGTTTCGGTTTGGAGCGGGTGAAGGGAATCGAACCCTCGTCGTAAGCTTGGGAAGCTTCTGCTCTGCCATTGAGCTACACCCGCGTGGCAGCGGATTCTAGCCGCTCGTTGCCGGGTGTGCAAACGCGCGTTGCGTTTTTGGGCTGATTTCGTTACCGTGTCGGCATCGCTGGGGGTCCTGGCGCGGTGCCGCCGGGTGAGAAAGTCCCTTTGAACCTGATGCAGGTAATGCTGCCGCAGGGAAGCGTGCTCCGCGCCTCCCTGTGATTCCGTATGGACGAGCCGAGGTTGCCGGAATGAACGCCACACCCAAGTTCCTACGCGAGACCGCGCAGGTCGATGAAGCCGCGGTCGCGCCCTTGCCCCGGTCGCGCAAGGTTTACCTGGCGGGTTCGCGGCCGGATATTCGCGTTCCGATGCGTGAAATCACCCAGACTGCCACGCCCAGCGCTCACGGGGGCGAGCCCAATCCGACGATCGTGGTTTACGATACCTCCGGACCCTATACCGACCCCAGTGCCCGCATCGACATCCGCCAGGGGCTGCCGGCGCTGCGCGAGGCCTGGATCCTGGAGCGCGGGGACACCGAGGAATTGGCGGCGCCGAGTTCCGCCTATGGCCAGACTCGGCTTGCCGACCCGGCCCTGGCAGAGCTGCGGTTTGAGCTCAAGCGCCGCCCGCGCCGTGCCCGGCCAGGTGCTAGCGTGAGCCAAATGCACTACGCCCGGCGCGGCCTTGTCACCCCGGAAATGGAGTTTGTCGCCCTGCGCGAGAATCAGTGCCGCGAGGGTCTCGACGCCGAACTGCTCGCGCAGCACCCGGGCAACGCCTTCGGGGCGAGTATCCCGCCCCAGATCACGCCAGAATTCGTGCGTCAGGAAATCGCCGCGGGGCGCGCCATCCTGCCTTGCAACATCAATCACCCGGAATGCGAGCCCATGATCATCGGGCGTAATTTCCTGGTGAAGATCAACGCCAATATCGGCAATTCGGCCCTGGGCTCGTCCATCCAGGAAGAGGTCGAAAAGATGACCTGGTCGATCCGCTGGGGGGGCGACACGGTGATGGATTTGTCCACCGGCAAGAACATTCATGAAACCCGCGAGTGGATCATTCGCAACGCGCCGGTGCCCATTGGCACGGTGCCGATCTATCAGGCTTTGGAGAAGGTGGGTGGCAAGGCCGAGGAGCTCACCTGGGAGATCTTCCGCGACACCCTGATCGAACAAGCCGAGCAAGGCGTGGACTACTTCACCATCCACGCTGGCGTGCTGCTGCGCTACATCCCGCTCACCGCCAAGCGCAAGACCGGCATCGTCTCGCGCGGCGGCTCCATTCTCGCCAAATGGTGCCTGGCGCATCACCAGGAGAATTTCCTCTACACACACTTCGAGGAAATCTGCGACATCATGAAAGCCTACGACGTCGCCTTTTCGCTGGGCGATGGTCTGCGCCCCGGCTCGATTTATGACGCCAACGACGAAGCGCAAATCGGCGAGCTCAAGACCTTGGGGGAACTGACGCAAATTGCCTGGAAACACGACGTGCAAGTCATGATCGAAGGCCCAGGGCACGTGCCCCTGCATCTCATCAAAGAGAACATGGACCTGCAACTCAAATACTGCGCCGAAGCACCCTTCTACACTTTGGGGCCGTTGGTCACCGACATCGCGCCGGGCTACGACCACATCACTTCGGCCATCGGCGCGGCCATGATCGGCTGGTTCGGCACTGCCATGTTGTGCTACGTCACGCCCAAAGAGCACTTGGGCCTGCCCGACAAAAACGACGTGAAAGACGGCATCATCGCCTACAAAATCGCCGCACATGCCGCCGATTTGGCCAAGGGTCATCCCGGCGCGCAGATTCGCGACAACGCGCTCTCTAAAGCACGCTTCGAATTCCGCTGGGAAGACCAATTCAACCTCGGCCTCGACCCCGATAAAGCGCGCGAATTCCACGACGAAACCTTGCCCCAGGAAGGGGCCAAACTCGCGCATTTTTGCTCCATGTGCGGGCCACATTTTTGTTCCATGAAAATTACTCAGGACGTGCGCGATTACGCCGCCAGCCTCGATGACCCCGAGAGCGCGGCCCGCAGCCAGGGCCTGCAGGACAAAGCCGCCGAATTCCTGCAAAGCGGCGCCGAGATCTATCGGCGCACTTGATCATGCCCAGCGCCGACGACTCTCTGCCCACGGCCCAAGGGAGCGTTCTCCCCGAGCTAACGCTCAACGAGGGGCGCGTGCTCGGTGTGCTGATCGAAAAACAGCGCAGCGTGCCCGACACCTATCCCTTGTCGCTCAACGCCCTCGTTGCCGGCTGCAACCAAAAGACCAGCCGCGACCCCGTGCTCGATTTGAGCGAGCCCGAAGTCCTGGCGGCACTGGACGGACTCAAAGCCCAGGCACTCATCATCGAAAGCAGCGGCGGGCGCGTTACGCGCTATGCCCACAACGCCGAGCGCGTGCTGCAATTGCCCAGCCAGGCCATCGCGCTCCTGACTGTGTTGCTGCTGCGCGGTCCGCAAACCGCGGGCGAGCTGCGCAACAACTGCGAACGCCTGCATCGCTTCGCCGACATTTCCGCGGTGGAAGCTTTTCTCGAAGAACTCGCCGCGCGGCCGAGCGGCGCCTTGGTCGTCGAATTGCCCCGCAGCGCCGGCACGCGCGAAACCCGTTGGGCGCAGTTACTCACCGGCGCGCCGGCCCCCTCGGTGTTTGCCCCCGCGCCAGCGACATCCAGCCGGCACAGGGATATGGAAGAGCGCCTCGCCGCACTCGAAGCCGAGGTGGCGGCGCTGAAAGAAGCCTTGGCGCGGGTGGTGGAAGGGCTGGAAGCAAACAAACCCTGAGCACCGTCCGGTAGGAGCGGCGGCAGCCGCGAGCTTTTTTGTCATCCGGCCGCTGCCGGTGTGTCATCCGACCGCTGCCAAGCAAGCGCACCGGCTGGTTGTCTCTTGCAGTTCTGCTCCCCGCGCATCGCACCTTCGCGAGCAACCGCGCCCGCCAAGCCGCGCACCGCTACTGCCGCAATTCACGTCCTCGGGCGGGTACCCCGCGCCTCGCGCGTAAATACGGCCAAGCGCGTACCAAACTTCAAGCTCACGCGTGGCGCGACCCGCCAGTCGGACAGCGGCAGAAGCGGCGCGCAGCTTGGCGGGCGCGGTCGCTTTTGCGGGCAGGGTCGGCTGTGGGGAAAGGCAGCTCGGGTCCGTGCCGTGATCCGTGCAGCGTCTCCCCGTCGATTTTGGCCCCCCGCCGCCTATCGGTACCCCGGTTCGCGGCCGCCGATTCGGATCAGCAGGATGCGTAAAGCGCCGTCCTAGACGTCACAGATCACCCGATAGTCGCCGAGGCGCTAGCGCCAAAGGCCCCCAAGCGGGCCTTTTTGCGCTTTGCCGGTTTGACGCGGGTCGTTGGCGCGGGCGATGCGCATACCCATGAAATCGACGATGCGCCGTGCCACCGACCGGTCAAGTTTGCGCAGCTGCTCTTTCGCCGTGTCGGTGTAGTCAATCGTCCAGGCCAAGCTCTTTCCTCACGTCCTATCTCATGTTCGAGCGATCAGTTGGGTTTTCGGTCAGGGTCTTGCGGGTTCAAGTTGGGTTGCCAGAGGCGCACCCAGGCCACAGCCCTCTCTCAGCAAAGCCCGCGGGCAAGAGGGTACGACAGGTTTTGGCGTGGCGGGGTACTGCCGCTACAATGAGGCCAATCGCAGAATGCGCGAATTGGACAAATTGGATGAGCAAACCCGGACGTAACGACCCCTGCCCCTGCGGCAGCGGGAAGAAATACAAGCACTGCTGTCTTCTCGCCCTGGAGACATCTTCGCCCGAAGAGCTGCGCTGGCGACGCGTGCGACGCGCACTGGAGAGCCTTGTCGCCAAGCTCCTGCGGTTTGGCGAGGAACGTTATGGATCGAGCTTCTTTGTCGAGGGCTGGGAGGATTTTTGTGTTCCCGAGGAATACGAGGACATGCCGCAAGATACGCCGCATATGCAGGTGTTCATGCCTTGGCTATTCTTCCATTGGCTGCCCGAGGAGGAGATTACCGCCGTCAAGACCACGGCGCGCGACGGTTTAACCCTGGCGCAAGCGTACCTGCGGGATCGGCGCAATCGGATCGAACCGATACTCGTCGAATATCTCGAAGCGTGTTGCGCAGCGCCCTTCAGTTTCTACGATGTTGTGAGTGTTCGGCCGGGCCAAGGCGTGGTCGTGCGCGACATTTTTGATGGCACGGAAATCGACGTCAGCGAGCGCTCTGGTTCGCAATTCCTGCGTCCGGGAGACATTTGTTTCGCGAAAATCGCCCGTCTGTCTGACTTGAACCTGTTTGAAGCCTTTGCGCCTGCTGCTATTCCGCCTGATCGGCGGGAGCCGATCCTGCGCCTGCGCAAACGCATCGAGCGGCGCAACAAGCCGGTTACGCAGGCGATTTTGTATGAATGGCAATACGATATGCTCGCGGCTTATTGGGAAATCATCGAACCCATCCTGAATCCGCGACCGCCGGAACTGCAAAATACCGACGGCGATCCCCTGGTGATGCAGACCTTGGTGTATGACATCGAGTCGCCACAGGAGGCCTTCGATGCGCTCGCCGATCTGTGTATCGTGGGCAGCCGAGAGGATTTGCTCAAAGAAGCGCAAAGAAATGCCAAGGGCGAGCTCAGCGGCATCTGCATCGATTGGCACAAGCCGGGCAATGCCCACCACAAGAGCTGGACCAATACCATCATGGGGAAGATCGAGATCGAGGGCAGGCGCTTGAAGGTTGAAGTCAATTCGGAAAACCGCGCCCTCACGTTTCGCAAGTTGATGGACGAACGCCTGCCCAAGGCCCGCTATCGGACAACCTTGACGCAATCGGTCGAGGCAATGCTTGCCGAAAGGAAAACGCGGGCCCCCACCGCCGCCGAGCGCAAGGCTGAAGAGGAACACAAAGCCCTCATGGCCCGGCCGGAAGTTCAGGCTGCGCTAGCGGAGCAGATGAACAAGTACTACGAGCAATGGCTGAATACCGCAATCCCGGCGCTGCATGGAAAAACACCGCGCCAAGCCGTGAAGAGTCGCGATGGGCGCGAGTTGGTGGAAGGACTGTTGCTGCAAATGGAGCGGCACGGCGCAGGCACTCCGGGCTTCAGTTCGGTGCCGGTGGAGCATTTGCGTCAGGCACTGGGTTTGTCCCGAGACCGCTGAGTCGCAGTTTCGTCCGGCTAGCTCTCCAATGTTCCCGCTGGGCCAGCCAGGCCGGCCGGCGTTGAACCGGTGCCCGAAGCGCGTATAATTCCTTCCTCTGCCGAGGAGCGCTGCAAGGTTCCCCCCAGGCTCGGCAAATCCAAATGTTTCAACCGCGCTCACCTAACCCTGTGCCTAACGGGGGATCCGGGTGAGTCCGCGTTTCCCCTGTCAGGCCATGAGCGAAGGAGCAATCATGAACGCTGTGGTCGAAATGAAGGATTTTTTCGTCGCCGATTTGGGCCTTGCCGATTGGGGGCGCAAGGAAATCCGCATCGCCGAAACCGAGATGCCGGGCCTGATGGCGGTGCGCGAGGAATACGCCGCGAGGCAGCCCCTGAAAGGCGCGCGCGTCGCCGGCAGTTTGCACATGACCATTCAGACGGCGGTGTTGATCGAAACGCTGAAAGCCCTGGGTGCCGAGGTGCGCTGGGCCTCGTGCAATATCTTCTCCACTCAGGACCACGCCGCCGCGGCAATCGCCGCCGCGGGCACGCCGGTTTTCGCCTTCAAGGGCGAATCGCTGGCCGAATACTGGGATTTCACGCATCGCATTTTCGAGTGGGCCGATGGCGGCACGCCGAACATGATTCTCGATGACGGCGGTGACGCGACGCTGTTGGTGCATCTGGGCCTGAAGGCGGAGAGCGACGCGTCGGTGATCGCCAAGCCCACCAACGAAGAAGAAGAGGCGCTTTTCGCTTCCATCAGAAAGCGCCTGGCCGCGCAGCCCGGCTGGTACGCCAAAATCGCCAAGGCGATTCGCGGTGTGACCGAAGAAACCACCACCGGCGTGCACCGGCTTTATCAAATGCACAGCGAGAAGCGGCTGCTCTTTCCGGCGATCAACGTCAACGATTCGGTCACCAAGAGCAAGTTCGACAATCTCTATGGCTGCCGCGAGTCGCTGGTCGATGGCATCAAGCGCGCCACCGACGTGATGATCGCCGGCAAGATCGCCGTCGTCGCCGGTTACGGCGATGTGGGCAAGGGCTGCGCGCAAAGCCTGCGCGGCCTGGGCGCCACGGTGTGGGTGACCGAGATCGACCCCATCTGCGCCTTGCAGGCGGCGATGGAGGGATATCGTGTGGTCACGCTGGACGACGCTTGCTCGCAAGCCGACATTTTCGTCACCGCCACCGGCAATTTGCGCGTCATCAACCACGAGCATATGTCGCGCATGAAGGATCAAGCCATCGTGTGCAATATCGGGCATTTCGATTCCGAAATCGATGTCGCGAGCTTGAAGCGCTACACCTGGGAAAACATCAAGCCGCAAGTCGACCATGTGATCTTCCCTGACGGCAAGCGCATCATTCTGCTGGCGGAAGGTCGCCTGGTGAACCTCGGCTGCGCCACCGGGCATCCGTCTTTCGTGATGTCCAACTCCTTCACCAATCAGGTGCTGGCGCAAATCGAACTCTTTACCCGGCGTGAGGCTTATCCGATCGGCGTGTACACCCTGCCCAAGGCGCTCGACGAGATGGTGGCGCGGCTGCATCTCAAGAAACTGGGCGCCAGACTCACGGTCTTGAGCGATGAACAGGCGGCATACATCGGGGTGGCCAAAGACGGCCCCTTCAAGTCCGAACATTATCGGTATTGAGAAAGGGCGCGGGCGTCTGGGAGCCCCGCACGAACTTGCCATGAGCACCTTCAGTTTCGAGTTCTTTCCGCCGCAAACTCCGGAAGGCCAGGAAAAGCTGCGCGCGACCCATCGTCAGTTGGCGCAGCTCAACCCGGCCTTTTTTTCGGTGACTTACGGCGCTGGCGGCTCCACTCGCGATCGTACCCTCGCCACGGTGCTGGAGTTGCAGCAGGCGGGCTCGATCGTGGCGCCACATCTTTCTTGCGTAGGCAGCTCCCGCGAGCAGATTCGCGAACTGCTCGACACCTACCGCCAAACCGGCACTCGCCGTCTGGTGGCGCTGCGCGGCGACCTGCCCTCGGGCATGGCCGAGCCCGGCGCGTTCCGCTACGCCAGCGACCTGGTGCAGTTCATTCGCGCCGAGACCGGCGACTGGTTCCACCTGGAAGTCGCCGCCTATCCCGAGTACCACCCGCAAGCCAAGAGTCCGCGCGAGGACCTGCTCGCCTTCAAGCACAAGGTCGAGGCCGGGGCGAATTCGGCCATCACTCAGTATTTCTACAACGCCGACGCCTATGAACGCTTTCGCGACGAGTGCGAGGCCCTGGGGCTGACTGTGCCGATCGTCCCCGGCATCATGCCGATCGGCAAATTCTCGCAACTCGCGCGGTTTTCCGACGCCTGCGGCGCCGAAATCCCGCGCTGGATTCGACGCAAACTCGAGAGCTTCGGCGACGATGGCGCCTCGATCAGGGCCTTCGGCCTGGAGGTGGTCACCGATTTGTGCGCCCGCTTGCTGCGTCATGGTGCGCCGGGGCTGCACTTCTATACCCTCAATCAGGCGGGCCCGGTCAGCACGATCTGGCAACGGCTGGGGATTTAGTCACTGAGGCCCGAAGTCTTCATATTTCCGGAGAAGAATCGAGTCGAAGAGATGAGTTGGGGGATTTACAAGGAGGCTCGCCCCCTTGTTCCTGGCGGGGGATATACAAGGGGTTTCTCCTCTTGTTGGTACGAGGGTTTGTTCGCCGTTTGCCGCCAGTGGGCGACCCTCTTTGGTTCCGGCTTGTCCGGCTGAGGGTTCATCCCGGCCGCCGCATCGGGCGGGCGCCATGGGGCCGCGCTGCCGCAGCTCGGCGTCTCGTTTAGGAGGGCGGATCGGTTCTCGCGGTCGGTGCAGGTCATGTGGCGCACCGGTGCGCGTTGAGGGCGTGGCACGCGGATCAGGAAGCTTCTTCGTGTATATCAACGACCCGACCAGCCGTGGCGCGCACCAGTTCAAGGGGCGAGACCGGGAACATCGCGTTGGGTGTCCCGCCGGCCGCGTATACCTTGGCGAAGCGCAGCAGGCTCTGGTCGATCAGGGTGGGTAGTGCCCGGGCGTGGCCCAAAGGGGGAATGCCGCCGATGGCGTAACCGGTCACCTGGCGCACGTAGGCCGCATCGGGCTTATGCACCGGCTCGCCGATGAGCGCGGCGAGCTTGGCGAGGTCGATGCGGTGTTCGCCACTGGCCACTACCAATACCGGTTCATTTGAATGTGCGCCCCGGAACACCAGTGATTTGGCGATTTCGGCCACCGAACATCCAAGCGTCTCCGCCGCCTGCGCCGAGGTGCGCGCCGCGGTTTCATGTTCAGTGACCCGGGCCTCAATTCCGGCCGCCAGCACGGCGGCCTGGGCGCGTTGCGCGCTGGCGCTGAGGGCATCGCTCACTTGCAGTCGCCGCCAAAACGTTCGATTACGCGGCGGAACGTGAAATAGGGATGAGGCATAATGCGCACATTCTAATCTCAAAAGCGGCGCCCCCCATGTTCGTTCACCCCCAGTTCGATCCCATCGCTTTGTCGATCGGGCCGCTCGCGGTGCGCTGGTATGGGCTGACTTATCTTCTCGCCTTTGTGCTCTTCTTGGCGCTGGGTCGCTGGCGCATGAAGCAGGGGGCGGGCAAGACCTGGGTGCCGCAGGACCTCGACGACCTGCTTTTTTATGGTGTGCTGGGGGTGGTACTGGGTGGACGTCTGGGCTATGTGTTGTTCTACAAGCCCGCTTACTACCTCGACCATCCTTTGGAGATCTTCGCCGTCTGGCAGGGTGGAATGGCCTTTCACGGAGGGTTCTTGGGCGTGCTGGCGGCGATCTGGTTCTTTTCGGAACGACGTGGCAAGAGCTGGCTGGGAGTGACCGACTTCATCGCCCCGCTGGTGCCCCTGGGTCTGGCCAGCGGACGCCTGGGGAACTTCATCAACGGCGAGCTTTGGGGTCGCCCCACGGATCTACCCTGGTCGATGATTTTTCCTCAAGTCGACCAACTCCCGCGTCATCCTTCGCAGTTGTATCAATTTGCGCTGGAGGGCGTAGCTCTGTTCGTAGTGCTTTGGTGGTTCTCTTCACGCTCGCGGCCCGTCGGAGCGGTCTCCGGGCTCTTTCTGCTGGGCTATGGGGTTTGCCGCTTTCTGGTGGAGTTCGCGCGCGAGCCGGACGGTTTTCTGGGTTTTCTGGCGCTGGGTCTCAGTATGGGGCAATGGTTGAGCCTGCCCATGATCTTGGCTGGCGGAGCAATGCTCGCCTGGGCCTATCGAAAGCCCGCGGGTTTTTCGGCCTGACTCAGGGTTTGTGCATCGATCGGCTGCGCGACCCGATTCGTTCACCAGTGCTCAGTCGAGACGGCGGAAATCACCGTCCAGGGTATCGGGCCGGCGCGTCATCCCTGGTTGGGTGCTGGATTGCATTTGCAGTAGCGGGCCAACATTGATCGGCACCAGCAAAAGCAGCAAGGCCATGCAGTCGGACAGTACGCCGGGCAGCAGGAACAGGAACCCGGCGAGCACTTTGCGCCCGCTATCCAGGAGTCCGCGCAGCAGCGAATCCGGTCCATACATGGCCGCCAGCGTGCGAGCCCGGAAGTTTAGCCGCTGTGCGCGCAGCAGCATCCAGCCCGCGACCAGGCCGAGCGCCATCCAGGCCGCGACCGGTATGCCGCTCAGGTTGGCGAGCTGTACCGTCAAATAGCAGTCGAGGACCGGGAAACCCAGTAAAATAGCCAACATTGCGTATCGCATCGCCCGTCCTTCGTGCCCGGTTGATGAAAATCCTGCTCGTCTTGACCCAATATCCCGACCTAGCCAGCGCGGAGAAGCTTGCCGCGCTGCTGGTGGAGCGTCGCTTGGCCGCATGTGTGAATATCGGCAGCGCGACCCGGTCACTTTACCACTGGCGCGGAAAAACCGAAATCGCGACCGAGTACCCTTTGCAGATCAAGACCACCGACGCACGCTATTCCGAGGTCGAGGAAGCCATACGGCGCAATCACCCTTACGAACTTCCCGAGGTGATCGCTGTCCCCCTTTGCGCGGGCCTGCCGGAATACCTCGATTGGGTCCGCGGCGAGACTAGCTCCGCAGAAAGCTGATTGATGAACCTCCACCCTCTGCGGCTCGGACTTGCGGCCGTTTTGTGCGCCGTTTCGATGGCGCCCCACGCCGCCGAAGAGCTGCTCGATCCCGAAATCGCCTTCAAGTTCGAAGCCCGCGCGGTTGACGACAAGTCACTGGAAGTGCGCTTTCGCATCGCCAAGGGCTATTTTCTTTACCGCGAGAAATTCCGCTTTGCCCTGGAGGGTGCCCAACTCGGTGAACCGCGGTTTCCTCCGGGCAAGATCAAGGAGGACGAGTTTTTCGGCCGGGTGGAAACCTACCGTGGCGATTTACGCATACCGATCGCGCTGGTCGGCGCGCGCCCCGGTCAGAAACTCGATCTGAGTGTGACCTCGCAAGGCTGCGCCGATCTCGGGGTCTGTTTCCCGCCGCAGCAGCAGAAGTCGGCGCTGCTGGTACCCCTGGCGGCGGCTACGGTCGCCCCGTCATCATCCGCACCGTCGATGCCGTCCGTGGCCGCGAATGATCTGGGCGAGAGGTCGCCGGCGGTTCAGTCGCCGGCCAGTGCAAGCGCGGGCGCCCGTTCCGCCGCTGCGGCTGCGCCCGCTGGTGCCGCCGGGCCATCCGGATATGAAGATGCGGGTCAGGCCGAGCGATTGCTCGCCGGCGGTAATCTCGCGCTCAGCCTGCTCGGGTTTTTTGGCTTCGGGCTGCTGCTCGCCTTCACGCCCTGCATGCTGCCCATGCTGCCCATCCTCTCCGGGCTCATCGTCGGGCATGGCAAAACCGTCACCGCGGCGCGGGGGTTCATGTTGGCCCTGGTTTACGTGCTGGGCATGGCGGTAACCTACGCGCTGGCCGGAGTGCTGGCGGCCGCCAGCGGCATGCTCCTCGCCAGCGTCTTGCAGAACCCTTGGGTGTTGGGCGGCTTTGCCATTATTTTCGTCTTGCTCGCGCTGTCGATGTTCGGCGTTTATCACCTGCAATTGCCCGCTAGCTTGCAGGCGGCTCTGCGGCACCGCGTCGACCGCCTGCCGGGGGGGCGTTACGCCGCCGTGCTGGTAATGGGGGTGCTCTCCGGTCTGATCATCGGGCCTTGCGTCGCGGCCCCATTGGCCGGGGCGCTCTTGTACATCGCGCGGACCGGCGACCAACTGCTGGGCGGGACGGCGCTCTTTGCCATGGGCCTGGGCATGGGGCTGCCCCTGTTGTTCGTCGGCGCTTCCGCAGGCTCGGTCCTGCCGCGGGCGGGGGTCTGGATGGAATCGGTACAGCGAGCCTTCGGCTGGTTGCTGTTGTTCGTGGCGGCTTGGCTGCTCGCCCCGGTGCTGCCGCTGGCGGTGCAGATGGCGGTATGGGGTTCGCTGCTTTGCGCCCTGGCGGTCTATTTGAGGGTGCTCGACGGCTTGCCTCACGACGCGCCCGGCATCACCCGCCTAGGCAAGGCACTAGGCGTGGTGTTGTTGTTGGCGGGGGTCGCCCAATGGGTGGGTGCGATGAGCGGCGGTACCGATGTTCTGCAACCCCTTTCTGGGCTGCGCGCCAGCACCACGGCGCCGGCTTCCGGTGCGCCGCAATTCCAGCGGGTGCGGGACAGTGCCCAACTCGACGGCTTCCTGGAGCAGGCCAAGGGTCGGCCGGTGATGCTCGACTTCTACGCCGACTGGTGTGTGTCCTGCAAGGAAATGGAGCGCTTCACCTTCGCCGACGCCAAGGTTGGCGCGAAGCTCGCCGAATTCGCCCTGGTGCAGGCGGATGTGACCCTCAATGACAGCGCGTCCAAGGAATTGCTCAAGCGCTTTGGTTTGTTCGGGCCGCCCGGAATCATTTTTTTCGATGCCGCCGGGCGGGAGCTCCCCAATCCTCGGGTGATCGGCTTTCTCCCCGCGGAGCGCTTTCTCGCCGTGCTTCATGAACTTCCCCGCTGAACCACGGGCCCCCTGGCGCGCGTTCCTGGCCGGTTGGCCGGGGCTGATCGCGCTGGGCCTCGCCCTGGTACTGGGAGGTGCCGCCCTACTGCGCTGGACCATGCCGCCGGAATCAAAACATGCCGACAAGCTGGGGCGTGAGCGCGACCCCGGGCCGATCATGGCCGCCACCTACCCAGACTTGCGGGGCCAGACTCAAGCCCTCAAACAATGGGCTGGGAGGGTGATCGTGGTGAACTTCTGGGCCACCTGGTGCGGTCCATGCCGCGAGGAGATTCCAGACCTCATCGCGCTGCACACCCAGTTTGCCCAGGAACCCGTGACCATAGTCGGCATCGCCATCGACCAAGCCGAAGCCGTGCGAGGATATGTTGCCGAGTTCGGAGTGAACTACCCCATACTGATCGGGGGATTTACCGCGGTCGACATCGCACGCGCGGCGGGAAACCAGTACGGAGTCTTGCCCTTTACGGTGGTCATCGATCGGCAGGGCGGGATCGCCGAAGCCCATCTGGGACGGGTTCCGGGCACGCGCCTGGCGGCCATGGTGCGCGCGGCGCTCTAGCCGCAGCGGTCGGTCCGCGCAACGGACAACAGCGTAGAAAAACCCGAAATACTGGACAAGTTGCGGCGATTTGCGGCAAACTTGCGCCCTCTGTAACGTCCTGGGAGGGGCGGAGATGGGCCAGGAAAAGCGCCAAGGACTGGCCAAGACTAGCGGTTCCAGAGGGGCGGCCCCACGTTCCGGCACTGCCATACTCGTTCTACACGGGCCCAATCTGAACCTCTTGGGAACCCGGGAGCCGGAAATCTATGGCCGTACCACGCTGCGGCAACTCGACCAGCGACTGGCGCGGCTGGCGGCGGACGACGGAAGCAAGCTCGCCAGCTTCCAAAGCAACCACGAAGGGGCGTTGATTGACCGGGTGCATCTGGCGCGCGAAGAGGGCGTGCGCTTTTTGCTCGTCAATCCGGGCGGGTTGACGCACAGTAGCGTGTCGCTGCGTGACGCTCTGGTGGGGGTGGCCATACCCTTCATCGAGGTCCATCTTTCCAACGTGCATGCCCGGGAGCCCTTCCGGCGTGTTTCATACTTTTCCGACGTGGCCGTCGGTTGCATCGTCGGTCTGGGGATCAAGGGCTATGAACTGGCGCTGTCCTATGCGCTGGCTCGGCTACAGGAGTAGACAGGCACCATGGATTTGCGAAAACTGAAGAAGCTCATCGACTTAGTCGAGGAGTCGGGGATTGCGGAGCTGGAGATCACGGAAGGCGAAGAACGGGTGCGCATCACGCGGGCTCTCCAGCCGGCCATGAGCCAGCAGACCATCACCCTGCCGGCGGCGCCACCGATCGTGGCCAATGCCACGACCGTCCAAGGGTCCGCGACGATCGGCGCTGTGGTGGCCAATGCGGCGCCGGCGGCCGAGGGCTATGTACTGAAGTCGCCCATGGTCGGGACCTTCTATCGTTCATCCTCACCCGATGCCAAGGCGTTTGCCGAAGTCGGGCAAACGGTCGGCGTGGGCGACACCCTCTGCATCATCGAGGCGATGAAACTCATGAACGAGATCGAGTCCGACCATGCTGGCGTGGTCAAGGCCATCCTCGCGGAGAACGGCCAGCCCGTGGAGTACGGTCAGCCGCTGTTTGTGATCGGCTGAAGCGCCTTGGCGCTGAGTTTTTCGGGCGGCATACCCGCCATTTGGCCGGAACATCATGTTCAAGAGAATCCTGGGCGCAGCGGCCGGAGCCAAATCGCCCGCTGGTCGTTATGGAGCCGAGAGTGTTTGAGAAGATCCTGATCGCCAACCGCGGCGAAATCGCCCTCCGCATCCAGCGCGCCTGCCGCGAAATGGGCATCAAGACCGTGGTCGTTCATTCCGAGGCGGACTCCGAAGCCAAGTACGTGCGCCTCGCCGACGAATCTGTGTGCATCGGCCCGGCACCCAGCAGCCAGAGCTATTTGAACATTCCGGCGATCATCAGCGCGGCGGAGGTCACTGATGCCGAGGCGATTCATCCAGGCTATGGATTTCTTTCGGAGAACGCCGATTTTGCCGACAAGGTGGAACGCAGCGGCTTTGTGTTCATCGGCCCGCGCGCGGACACCATCAGGCTGATGGGCGACAAGGTCAGCGCCAAGAACGCCATGAAGGATGCGGATGTGCCCTGTGTACCGGGCTCGGAAGGCGCTCTGCCCGAGGACCCAAAGGAAGTCGTGCGCATTGCGCGGGGCGTCGGTTATCCGGTGATCATCAAGGCCGCGGGTGGTGGTGGCGGGCGCGGCATGCGCGTAGTGCATACCGAGGCCGCCTTGCTCAACGCGGTCAGCCTTACCCGCAGCGAAGCCCAGGCTGCCTTCAGCAATCCCATGGTGTACCTGGAGAAGTATCTGGAGAACCCGCGTCATGTGGAAATCCAGGTTCTGGCGGATGAGTTTCGTAGCGCCGTGTACTTGGGCGAGCGCGACTGCTCGATGCAGCGGCGCCATCAGAAAGTCATCGAGGAGGCCCCGGCGCCCGGCATCGCGCCACGCATCATCGCCAAGATCGGCGAGCGCTGCGCCGATGCGTGCCGAAAAATCGGCTATCGTGGCGCGGGCACGTTCGAGTTCCTGTACGAAAACGAGGAGTTCTTCTTCATTGAGATGAACACTCGGGTGCAGGTCGAGCATCCGGTCACCGAGTTGACCACCGGGATCGATATCGTGCAGGAGCAAATCCGCATTGCCGCCGGCGAGAAGCTGCGGTTCCGGCAACGCGACATCGAAAAGCGCGGCCATGCCATCGAATGCCGCATCAACGCCGAGGATCCCTTTACCTTCGCGCCCTCGCCCGGGCGCATCACCTCCTGGCACCCGCCAGGCGGGCCGGGAATCCGCGTCGATTCACATGTCTATCACGGCTATTTCGTTCCGCCGCACTACGATTCGATGATCGGCAAGGTCATCGCCTATGGCGAAACGCGTGAACAGGCCATGGCACGCATGCACGTGGCGCTCTCGGAAATGGTGGTCGAGGGCATCAAGACCAACATCCCCCTGCACCAGCAGCTTCTGGCCGACGAGAATTTTCGTCGTGGTGGTACGTCGATCCATTATCTCGAGCAGCGCCTGGCCAAGATCAAGAAACCCGGGGGCTGAAGTGGCTTACCTCGCCCTGCTCTTCGAAGCCGACGCGGACGGCGCGGAACGCTGGTCCGAGGCGCTGCTCGAGGCCGGCGCCCTGGCTGTGGACATCGCCGATGCAGTAGCCGGCTCACCCGCCGAGTCGCCGCTCTATGGCGAACCCGGCGCGGCCAGCCAAGACGGTATCGGCTGGAAGTGCAATCGTGTGCTCGCCTTGTTTTCAGAGGGCACGCCGATGTCGGACCTGCTAGAGCGCCTGGGGCGCGAACACGCGCTGCCAGAGTTGGGCGCCGTGACCATGCAGACCCTCGACGACCAGGACTGGGTGCGCCTCACCCAGTCTCAATTCGGACCGATACACGCCACTGGTCGCCTGTGGGTGGTTCCGAGCTGGTCCGAGCCGGTTGACCCCGGCGCCATCAACATTCGGCTCGACCCCGGCCTGGCTTTCGGCACCGGTAGTCACGCCACGACCCGCCTTTGCCTGGCTTGGCTCGACGCCAAGCTTGCGTCCGGCACGGCCTTGCTCGATTACGGCTGCGGATCGGGACTCCTGGCCATCGCCGGGGCTTTGCTGGGCGCCCGGCCGGTACATGGCGTGGATATCGATCCGCAGGCCATTCAGGCCGCCACGAATAACGCTGCGCGCAACCAAGTATCGGCAAGCTTCTTTTCTCCCGGAGACCAGCCGAACATCGGCTATGCGGTAGTCGTCGCCAACATCCTCACCAATCCGCTCTGCGCCATGGCGCCGCTGCTCAGCCGGCAGGTGGCGGCCGGGGGCTCCTTGGTATTGTCCGGCATCCTCGTCGGCCAGGCCGATCAGGTCATCGCCGCGTATGCCCCTTGGATTGCGCTGTCGCGATGGGGCGAAGAGGATGGCTGGGTGGCGCTGGCGGGTGCCAAACCTTTAGTGACGGCTGGCTGAAATGTCTGCGCCCCTCCACACCCGCTGCCCCAAATGCCATACCGTGTTCCGCATTACTGCGGAGCAGCTCTCGCTGCGCGAAGGCCGGGTGCGCTGCGGCCAATGCCAGGGGGTCTTCGACGGCCGCATGTATCTGGTGGAGTTGCGGCCTCAGATCCTGGCGCGTCCGGAATACGAGCTCGAGGAGGGTTTCGACCCCGCGAAGGGGCCACCCACCATGACCCTGCGTAGGCCGGTGGGTGATTCGGCGGCATCCGAAGGCAGCGCCGAAGCCGCCGCGGTGGTCGTGGAGGAGGAAACGCCCCTGCGCTTGCCTGGAGAATTGGCCGAGGCGAAGCGCCGGCTCACCCGCCGCGAGCTCTGGGCGTACGGTCTGGCGGCGGTCCTGCTGGCCTCGTTGCTCGTGGCGCAAATCACCTACGCCTATCGCGATCGCCTCAGCGCCGAGTACCCGGAGCTGGGGGAGATCCTGCGCTCGGCCTGTGAGCCGATCGGCTGCAGCATCGGCCCGCCGCGCGAATCGGGGCGCATCACCATCGAGGCTTCGGATTTGCAGGCCGATCCGGCGCGCAAGGGTTTGCTGGTGCTTTCAGCCACCCTGCGCAACCGCGCATCGTTCGCGGTCGCCTATCCGCACCTCGAACTGGCCCTGCAGGATGTGCAGGGTCAGGTCGTGGCGCGACGGGTGTTCGGCCCGGTGGAATACCTCACCGGCAAGGCGTCCGCAGAGCGCGGCCTGCCGGCAGGTGAAGAGCACTATTTGACGCTCTACCTCGACTCCGGGGGCGTGCCCGCCGAGGGTTACAAACTAGAGCCCTTCCATCCCTGATACCGCCGCAACGATCGGGTCGCAAAAGCTCCGCGCTTTGATCTGATCGGTCGGTTCACGCAGGGCGCAAGTCAGACTCCGGAGCAGGCCGGGCGCGCGAACCACACCCGGCTCCACGCGTCGGCAGGGGGAAGGGGCGGCGGTACGCCGCGAGCATCGAGCCCAAGCGCAGACTTTGGCGGTGCCGCGCTCACGACTGCTCCCAGGGCAGTCCGGCGGCGCGCCAGCCGCCCAGGGTACTGCGATGGCCATGTTCATCGCGGTTACCCTCGAAGCCTTCGAGTACGTTGAAGCAGCATTCGTAGCCCGCGGCGGTGGCGGCCCGTGCCGCGAGATCCGAGCGGGCGCCACTGCGGCAGATGAACAGCAGCGGCGCCTTCCGGTCAGGCACCGCGGACTGCAATTCGGCGATAAATCGCTCGTTCAGATGCATGTCGGGATACGACTGCCATTCAATCAGCGGACAGCCGGGTACATGTCCGACCCAATCCCACTCGGCATTGGTACGCACGTCGATCATGCGCGCTTCAGGCGACTCTTGAAGCAGTGCCGCAGCTTCTCGCGGCAGCGCTGCACCAAAATAGGGCAGACCCATGGAGGCGCCGCGCTCGCGCGCAACGGCTAACAAATCATCGAGTTGGCTCATATTATAAGTTCCAAGAGTGCGCTGTCGCAGATCGGGGGACGCTGATCGAGTCAAGATTCGCCCTTCCGGCCAAGGTCGGAATCCGCCAAATTGGGCGGACGGAAAAATTGAGACCCGTAGTATAGGGCAGCGAAGCGGGAATCGCAGCACTTGGGCCCTGGGCTGCGCACCGGTGGGGTCGCCGAGCGCAGTTTGCTGGCGTCCCCACTGGCGTACCTATCGCCCGCCCCTTCCCGCAGGCGATTGGCGAGGCCGGTTCGCGGGGGTTGGCGCAGGTGGCGCCCGGACGCCCAGCCGACCGCCGCCAAAGAGGACCGTGGCGGCGCCAGGTTCCACGCAATCAGGCGAATTGGTCTAAAATGCAGAGTTGATTCCCGCGCATAACTTGTCCGCACCATATGGGTGCGGATTCGTTGATACGCACCGAAACAGTGCGTCCCGCAGCTTGCCCACGGCCTGTCCAAACCGTGTTTTGGCGTCAAAGGTGCATGGCACGAATGTTGCTTGAGGCGCAGGCGAAAATTTTTTGCTTCACGGTGTCAGAAACTTTCCCCTTAGGAGAAAACCATGGCGGCAGCCGATGTACTCAAGATGATTCAGGAAAAAGAGGTCAAGTTCGTGGACCTCCGTTTCACCGACACGCGCGGCAAAGAGCAGCACGTTACGGTGCCTTCACACCAATTCGGCGCCGACAAATTCGAGGCCGGCCACGCGTTTGACGGTTCCTCGATCGCCGGCTGGAAAGGCATTCAGGCATCCGACATGCTGCTCATGCCCGACCCCGACACCGCCAACATTGATCCCTTCATGGATGAGACCACGCTGAATATCAGTTGTGACGTGGTCGAACCGACCGACGGCAAGGGCTACGAGCGTGATCCGCGCTCGCTGGCCAAGCGCGCCGAGGCTTACCTCAAGTCCACGGGCCTGGGGGATGCAGCTTACTTCGGCCCCGAGCCCGAGTTCTTTATTTTTGATTCCGTCGAGTGGTCGGTGGACATGTCCGGTTCTTATTGCCGCGTGTTCTCCGAAGAGGCGGCCTGGTCCACGGCGGAGAAATTCGACGGCGGCAACAAGGGCCATCGCCCCACCGTCAAGGGCGGCTATTTCCCTGTTCCCCCGGTTGATTCCCTGCAGGACATCCGCTCGGCCATGTGTCTGGCGCTCGAAGAGATGGGTGTCGAGGTCGAAGTACATCACCACGAAGTGGCCAACGCCGGGCAGTGCGAGATCGGCACCAAATTCAACACCCTGGTCAAACGTGCCGATTGGCTGCAAGTGATGAAATACGTGATTCACAACGTCGCCCATGCCTACGGAAAAACCGCCACCTTCATGCCCAAGCCGATTGTCGGCGACAACGGATCCGGCATGCACGTGCATCAGTCGATCTGGAAGGGCGGCCAGAATCTTTTCGCAGGCAACGGCTATTCGGGCCTGTCCGAACTCGCGCTCTATTACATCGGCGGCATCATCAAGCACGCGCGGGCTTTGAACGCGATCACCAACCCGGGCACCAACTCTTACAAACGTTTGGTGCCGGGCTTCGAAGCCCCGGTAAAGCTGGCCTACTCGGCGCGCAACCGCTCCGCCTCGATCCGCATTCCCTATGTCGCCAACCCCAAGGGCCGGCGCATCGAAGTGCGCTTCCCCGACCCCACCTGCAACCCCTATTTGGGTTTCGCGGCGATGCTGATGGCCGGTCTCGACGGCGTGCAGAATAAAATCCATCCTGGCGATCCGGCCGACAAGAACCTCTACGATTTGCCGCCGGAAGAGGACGCAAAGATCCCGACTGTATGCTCCTCGCTCGATCAGGCGCTCGATTATCTCGATAAAGACCGCGAGTTCCTGACCCGCGGTGGCGTGTTCACCAACGACATGCTCGATGCCTACATCGATCTGAAGATGGAGGAAGTCACGCGCTTTCGCATGACCACGCACCCAGTCGAATACGACATGTATTACAGCCTGTAAGCGGCGGCACACCTTCCGGCGTTGTGAAAGGGGCGGCTTGCCGCCCCTTTTGCATTTCCGGACAAATCACCTACACTCGACGCCATGAAGCGAAACCGATTCCGTGTGCTGCCAGGACGCCGGCGCCTGATCCTCGGCCCTGCCTTGGTCATCTACGCGTTCGCGGGTGCGGCTTGGGCGGACATTTGCAAGTATGTCGACAGCGAAGGCCGGGTGATCTATTCCAATCTGCCGGTGAAAGGCGCCAAGCGGCTTTCTTGCGACGTCACCCTCGATCCGGGCAGCTCCGGCGGGAAGAGCGCGCGCCACAATCCCAGTCCCGCCGGATTTCCCAAAGTTGATGCCGGAACGCAGCGCAACCGCGACGACATGCGCCGCAAGATCCTCGATGAAGAACTGGCCAGCGAAGAGAAGCTCCTCACCGAGGCGCGCAAAGCCTATCGCAACGGTGTGCCGGAGCGCGTGCCGGAAGAGCAGGGCAACGAAGTCAAGTACCGCGAGCGGGTGGCGAAACTCAAGCAGAACCTCGCTGTGCATGAAAAGAACGTGGACGCGCTGAAACAGGAATTGGCGAAGTTCAAGTAGCCGGGCGCGCTTATTGCTTATGCGGAAGGGGTGGACCTGACCATGAGCGCGAGTCGCAACCCCCAATCCTTTTCCGGCCTGGAATTGCTGGCCACGGCCGTGCTGCTGCTGGAACGCGACTTGGCGATCCATTACGCCAATCCCGCGGCTGAAAACCTGTTCGAAGTATCCAAGAAGCAACTGCTCGGACAACCCCTGGCAGTGCTCTTTAGCGACGCCGGACCGCTGATGCAGGCCATCGACAAGGCCCTGCAGAGCCGTGGCAGCTTCACCGAACAGGAGCTCGAAATCGCCGTGCAGGGGCGACAGCGCCTGCATTTATCCTGCACCATCACACCGCTCGAACAGGGGCGCGCGGCGCTGCTGGTCGAGCTGCGGCACATCGACCGGCAGTTGCGCATCGCGCGCGAGGAGCGCCTACTCGAACAGCAGCAGGCCAATCGGGAGCTGATCCGCAATCTCGCGCATGAGATCAAGAACCCGCTGGGCGGCATCCGCGGCGCAGCGCAGTTGCTGGAACATGAACTCTCCCAGCCGCAGCTGGCGGAATACACCCAGGTCATCATCAGCGAGGCCGATCGCCTGCAAGCCCTGGTGAACCGCCTGCTCACGCCCCATCGTCTGCCGAACTTCCGCTTGACCAATATTCACGAAATTCTGGCGCGCGTGCGTAGCTTGATCCTTGCTGAATACCCTCAGGGCATCCGGATCGTTACCGATTACGATATCAGCCTACCCGAGCTCGAGTGTGATCCGGAGCAGATCCTACAGGCCGTGCTCAATGTCCTACGCAATGCTGCCCAGGCCTGTCAGGGTCAGGGAGAAATTCGGCTGGTGACCCGGGTTGCCCGTCAGGTGACACTCGCCCGCAAGCGCCATCGCTTGGCGCTTGCGCTGGCCATCGAAGATGACGGGCCAGGGGTACCCGAGGACTTGCTCGGGCGAATCTTCTATCCGCTGGTCTCCGCGCGGGAGGGCGGCACCGGCCTGGGCTTGACCATCGCCCAGACCTTCGTCGCGCAACATCAAGGCACTATTGAGTGCACCAGCGCGCCGGGACACACGGTCTTTACCATCATGCTGCCGATCAACGCGACGCCAAACCTGAACGGACATACGCCATGAAACCGATATGGATCGTCGACGACGACCGTTCAATTCGCTGGGTGCTGGAAAAAGCGCTGGCCCGAGAGGAAATCCCGTTCCGCAGCTTTTCCACCGCCTTTGATGTCTTGCAGGCATTGAACCAGAGCCAACCGCAGGTGCTGGTCAGCGACATCCGCATGTCCGGCGATTCCGGGCTGCTGCTGCTGGAGAAAGTGAAAGAGCGCTACCCGGAAATTCCGGTCATCATCATGACCGCCTATTCCGACCTCGACAGCGCGGTGGCAGCCTTCCAGGGTGGCGCTTTCGAATATCTGCCCAAGCCCTTCGATGTCGATCATGCCGTGGCGCTGATTCGCCGCGCCAGCGCCGAGTCCAAAGTGCCTGCGGATAGCGCCGGTGCCGCCGCGGGTGCCCCGGAAATCCTCGGTCAGGCCGCCGCCATGCAAGATGTGTTTCGCGCCATCGGCAGGCTTTCGCAATCGGCCGCGACGGTGCTCATCACCGGCGAGTCGGGTACGGGCAAGGAACTGGTGGCGCGGGCGCTGCATAGGCACAGCCCGCGTGCCGCCGGTCCATTCATCGCGATCAATACCGCGGCGATTCCGAAGGATCTCCTGGAGTCCGAGCTCTTTGGCCATGAGCGCGGTGCCTTCACTGGGGCGCAGGCAGCCAGGCGCGGGCGTTTCGAGCAAGCCGAAGGTGGCACCCTTTTCCTGGACGAAATCGGCGATATGCCGCCCGATCTGCAAGTGCGCTTGCTGCGGGTATTGGCCGACGGCGAATATTACCGCGTTGGCGGGCACCAGCCCTTGAAGTCCAACGTGCGGATCATCGCCGCGACCCATCAGAACCTCGAGGACCGCGTCCGTCAAGGGCTCTTTCGCGAGGACCTCATGCATCGCCTCAACGTCGTGCGCTTGCGCTTGCCACCCCTGCGCGAGCGGGTCGAGGACATCGCCTTGCTGGCGCGCCACTTCCTACGCAAGAGCGCCCAGGATCTCAGCGTTGAGCCCAAGCAGTTCGCCGAGGCCGGATTGAAAGCCCTACTGCGGTTCCCTTTTCCGGGCAACGTACGGCAACTGGAAAACGTTTGCCACTGGCTGACGGTGATGGCGCCCGGACAAGTGATCGAGCCCGCCGACCTCCCGCCCGAGCTCAAAGAGACCCCCGCACTGGCGGAAACCTCCACCAGCGCCAACTGGCATCAGGCCCTCGACCGTGAAGTCGCCCAGGCGCTCACTCGCGGCGAAGAAGCCGTGGGCGACCGCCTGCAGCGCGAATTCGAAAGCACCCTTATTCTGCGCGCACTGCAACATACCGGCGGGCGGCGCATCGAAGCGGCGCACTGGCTGGGCTGGGGGCGCAACACCTTGACGCGCAAGATCCAGGAACTAGGGATCGATGCGGACAAGGCCTAAGCGCGGGGCCGCGCCATGGCGCAAGGTTGGGGTAGGGCGCCGGTCACGCGATGCACCCCGCCAACCGCAACACGAGACTGGATGAGGCCGCGCTACAGAGGCTTGCCCCATCGGCCCGCACTGTGGTCCCATAAACCCAACCCGGCGCCGTCAAGGTCTTCGCGTGACCCAAACCCTGCTTGAATTCCCTCTCGATTTCCCGGTCAAAGTGCTCGGCCGCACTCAGCCGGGGTTCGCTCAGGAAGTCCTGGAGTTGGTGCTGCAATACGCCCCCGACTTCGAAAGCTCGCAGATGCACATCCGCCCCAGCCGCGAAGGGAAATATCTGAGTCTCACCTGCACCCTACGCGCCACCTCGCAGGCGCAGCTCGACGCGCTCTACCAGGCGCTCACCCGCCATCCCGGCGTGGTCATGGTGCTGTGATGCGCACCCACCAGGTCAGGAGCGGCCACGCCGATTTCAGCGACGTCGAAGCCGAGGCTCGTACCAAGCATGGCCCTCTTCCCGAGCCGGTGATCAAGCGCTTTAGCGTGGTCGAATACGAACCCGCGCTCAAGGCCATGCAGCGCTTCACCGAGCTGCGGCAGGAAAACACTCCGGACCAGATCTGGCTCCTGCAGCATCCGCCGATCTTCACCCTGGGACTCAACGGCAAACCCGAACACTTGCTGCACGACCTGGGCATTCCCGTGATCAAGGTCGATCGCGGCGGCCAGATCACCTACCACGGGCCGGGGCAACTGGTGGTCTACCTGCTCCTGGATCTCAAGCGCCTGCACCTCGGTGTGCGAGACCTGGTGCGGCGCATGGAGCATGCCGTGATAGAATTGCTGGCCAATTTCGGTGTTGCCGCGCAAGCGCGGGAAGACGCTCCCGGCGTCTATGTCCACGAGGCCAAGATCGCGGCGCTGGGGCTACGCGTCAAGCGCGGCTGCACCTACCATGGTCTTGCGCTCAACGTCGACATGGACCTCAAACCCTTCGCGGCGATCAATCCTTGCGGCTACGAAGGCCTGGCCGTCACCCAGCTCAAAGACCTCGGCATCGAGCCCGACCTGCCGCACATCGCCGAACAACTGCTGAAGAAACTCCTCAAGAACCTCTACTGACGGCGCGCCGCGCGCGAGCCCCAAGACCCCATGACTGAAAAATCCGCCGGCCTCAAACAAAAAGGCGAGGCCAAGACTGCGCGCATCCCGGTGAAGATCGTTCCCGCGGAACGGCTCAAGAAACCCGAGTGGATTCGCGTCAAGGCCGGTTCAGGAGCGCGGTTCCAGGAAATCAAGCGCACTTTGCGCGAGCACCATTTGCACACGGTTTGCGAGGAGGCTTCTTGCCCCAACATCGGCGAGTGCTTCAGCCGCGGTACCGCCACCTTCATGATCATGGGCGACATCTGCACCCGGCGTTGCCCTTTCTGTGATGTCGGGCACGGCCGGCCGCTGCCGCTCGATCCGCAGGAGCCCCAAGCGCTTGCCGCCACGGTGGCGGCGATGCGCCTGTCCTACGTGGTGATCACCAGCGTCGACCGCGACGACCTGCGCGACGGGGGTGCCGCGCATTTTCGCGATTGCGTGCGGGAATTGAGACAAAGTTCGCCTGGCACACGTATCGAAATCCTGGTGCCCGATTTTCGCGGCCGCGTGGACCTGGCCCTCGAAGTGCTGGGTGAAGCCCTGCCCGATGTCTTCAACCACAACCTTGAAACCGTGCCGCGGCTCTATCGCCAGGCGCGACCCGGGGCCGACTATGTCCATTCGCTGGCTTTGCTGCAACGATTTCGCGAGCGCTATCCCGGCATCACCACCAAGTCCGGCCTGATGGTGGGCTTGGGCGAGACCGACGAAGAAATTCTGGCCACCCTGAGCGACCTGCGCGCCCATGAGGTGGACATGCTCACTCTGGGGCAATATTTGCAGCCCTCGGCCGGGCACCTGCCGGTGCTGCGCTATGTCACACCGGCGCGCTTTCGAGAGTTCGAACAGCAAGCTCTGGCACTGGGGTTCAAGCACGCCGCCGTCGGTGCCATGGTCCGATCGAGCTACCACGCCGATCAACAGGCGCATGGGGTCTTGAACGTTCCGTAGCGGGTGTGCAGCGTGCTCACCCATGAGGTGATGATCCAGACCCACCCCGCAGACTTTGTCCAGCCTGACTGGACCCGAATCGATGAGCGGTCAACCGAGGTGTCCAGGTTCAAGCCTTCGCCGCGGCAAGCTCGCGGCTTGCCGCGCGCAGCACCCTTAGCGATGAACTCAGGAGCAGCACCAGGAGCCCCAGCGCGACCACCCGATCCGGCCAGGCCGATCCGGTCAGCCACACCGCCCCGGCCGCCACGAAGACCGACAAATTCGAGGCGATGTCGTTGCGCGAGCACTCCCATACCGAAGCCATGTTCACGTCTTCATGACGGTGGCGCCAGAGCAGGAACAGGCAAGCCGAATTGGCGGCCAAGCCGAGCAGGCTGAATACGCCCATCACTTCGAAGATGGGCACACTCGGCACCCCTAGGCGGTAGAGGAGCTGGCCCGCCACCACCATCGCCGCCAGGAAGATCAACGCTCCCTTGAACAAGGCCACGCGCGCCTTGGTAGCCGCAGCCTGCCCGACGGCATAAAGGCTCAAGCCGTAGGTCAGTGCATCGCCGAGATTATCGAGGCTGTCGGCCAAAAGGGCGCTGGAGCGGCCGTAAAGCGCGGCGGCAACGATCACCAAAAACATCAGCGCATTGATGACCAGCACCACGCGCAGCGTACCGCGCTGGCGCTCGCGCAGGGGTTCCAGGGCGCAATCGTGGTCACAACAGCCGCTCAAACCCCAAGCTCCTCATGCGCTGGCGGGGATGCCTCGCGCCGGGCGGCACTTGCCGAATCCGGTAGCTCTCAAGCCTCCTCCAGCCAGGCCTGAATTTGTTCATATACCTCGCGGTGATGCAGCAGTTCCAGGTGGCCACAACCGCGCACGACACGCCGGTGCGCCGCCGCGAAACGCAAGCTTCGGCTCGGGTCATGGTGCTCGCCCAGGGCGCTGGCTACCGGCACCAAGCCGTCGCCCGGCAGGCGTCGTTCGGGCATCTGGGCGTCGGTCTCGCGGCTTGCCGCCAGGGTGTAGCAGCGCACCCCGCGTGGCAGGGGCAGGGGCGCGCGCGGGTCATGGGTGTGCTCCTTGGCCTGGCCTTGCCAGTCGGTGTCCAGGAGATTGCCGTAGCGCAAATCTTTCACGCCAGCGCTGCGGATTTTTCCGAGCCGAGCGAAGGGCGCGGTGTAGGGGCTGATGCCCACCAGCACATCCACCCAGTTGCCGGCGCGCTCCAGCGGGGCACCATGATGCGGGCTGCCCAGAAAGACCAGCTTGACGAGGCGCCTGGGCCATTCCAGGCGCGAGCGCCGTGCGTAATGGACCGCGCTGCGCGCCACCAGGCCGCCCATGCTGTGCCCCAAGATCGTCAACTCGCGCAGCTCCAACGGCCACTCGCGCAGCAGGTTCTCCAACAAGTGCGCCAGGGCGCGGCCGTTCGCGGAGATGTGTTCCCCGCTGTTGTAGTAAAGGTAAACCGGCGTCAAGCCAAGTTCCCGCGCCAGCGCCTCGCCATGGTCGTGCCGCTCGCGGTGCCATTGCAAATCGTTCATGCACAGTCCATGAACGAGCAGTAGCACACGATCCCGCGGCGCCTCGATTTCGCGCTCCAAAGCCTCGCGCTCGAGGGTCAGCGTGCGACCTCGTTGCCGAAATTGCATGCCAATCGCCAGCGGATTGCCCGATGCGGCCAAATAGTCGCCCAGCACGCCATTGAGCGCAGCACGGACTGCATCGCCGCGCGGCGAACTGTGGCGCCCGCGCAGCAGTGGCGAAAGCTTCGCCAGCGCCGCGTCGAGGCCTAGCCCCACCGCGCGCGTCACGCCGCGCACGCCATCGTACACCATGCCGGTGATGCCGCGGTTGCGCCCGGGACGCGAGGCGCCCACGACCGGGGCGAGGCCCGCGATGTTGCGGTGCATGCTCTCGACGATGCCCGTCACACCCAGCACCGCGTCGACCGCCAAGCGGCTCGCGCCACGAAGGTAGGCGAGGCTTTCGGGCAGGGCAGGCGGGGGCTCCTGTCCCAAGGTGCCTGCCTCATCACCGACGATTCGTTCCGGCATGTTGGGTGCCAATCGGATTGACGATGACTTAGGATCAGCCGTAACGCGCCGCGCTCAAGTCCGCAGCTCCCCACTGCCCAACACCACCCACTTCTGGCTGGTGAGCCCCTCCAGGCCCACCGGACCGCGGGCGTGAATCTTGTCGGTGGAGATGCCGATCTCGGCCCCCAGGCCGTATTCGAAGCCGTCGGCGAATCGCGTCGAGGCGTTGACCATCACCGAGGCGGAATCCACTTCGCGCAGGAAGCGGCGGGCGCGGGCGTAGTCATCAGTGACGATGCAGTCGGTGTGGTGCGAACCTAAAGTATTGATGTGCTCGATGGCCTCGTCGATGCCGGGCACGGTGCTGATGGCCACGATGGGCGCGAGAAATTCAGTGCGGAAATCTGCTTCGCTGGCAGCCACCACCTTCGGAATGCCGGCGACTTCGAGAATGGTGCGCGACTCGGGGCAACAACGCATTTCCACACCTTTGTCGGCGTAGATTTTGCCGAGCTTGGGCAGGAAGTAGCAGGCCACCGCCTGCGCCACCAGCAGCGACTCCATGGTGTTGCAGGTGCCATAACGCTGCGTCTTGGCGTTGTCGGCGATGGCGAGCGCCATCTCGAGATCGGCGCGCTCGTCCACGTAGACATGGCAAATGCCGTCGAGGTGCTTGATGACGGGGACGCGCGCTTCGCGGCTGATGCGCTCGATCAGGCCCTTGCCGCCGCGCGGCACGATCACATCCACGAATTCCGGCATGGTGATGAGTGCACCGACGGCGGCGCGATCGGGAGTGTCGACCACTTGCACGCAGGTCTCCGGCAGTCCGGCCGCGGCGAGCCCTTCGCGCACGCAGGCGGCGATTGCCTGGTTGCAGCGCAGCGCTTCGGAACCGCCCCGCAAAATCGCCGCGTTGCCGGCCTTGAGGCATAAGGCTGCGGCATCGGCGGTGACATTGGGGCGCGCCTCGTAAATGATGCCAATCACGCCCAGAGGCACGCGCATCTTGCCCACCTGGATGCCCGAAGGCCGCAGCTTGAGATCGGTGATTTCGCCCACCGGGTCGGGCAGCCGCGCCACTTGCCGCAAGCCTTCGGCCATCGCGGCCACCCCTTTGGAATTCAGGGTCAGGCGGTCGAGCAGGGCCGCATCCAGCCCCGCGGCGCGGGCCGCGGCCAGATCTTGCGCATTGGCCGCGAGCAGTGCCTGCTCCTCGCGCTCGATGGCCTTCGCCATGGCGAGGAGTGCGGCGTCTTTCTTGCGCGTATCGGCGCGTGCCAGTTCGCGCGAGGCGGCGCGGGCGCGGCGGCCGAGTTCGTGCATGTAGGCAATCGCGTCGCTCGCGGTGGAAGTGCTCATGGTGCTGTTCCTGCGGGTTGACTCAGGGCCATTGCAGCGTGCGCACACCTTCGGCCGTGCCCAGAAGAAGCACGTCGGCGCCGCGCCGCGCGAAAAGACCGTTTTCGACGATGCCGACAATGTTGTTCAACTGCCCTTCGAGTTCCACCGGATTGATGATGGTGAGGCCAAACACGTCGAGAATCAGGTTGCCGTTGTCGGTGGTGAAACCCTCGCGCAGTTTCGGGCGACCGCCCAGCTTGATGAGCTGGCGGGCGACGTGACTCCTGGCCATGGGAATCACCTCCACGGGGAGCGGGAAGTTGCCCAGCACGTCGACGAGCTTGCTGCCGTCGGCGATGCACACGAACTTTTTCGCCACCGCGGCGACGATCTTCTCGCGCGTCAGCGCGCCACCACCGCCCTTGATCAACATCAGGTGGCGCGTCGCTTCGTCGGCGCCATCGACATACACCGGCAATTCATCGACGCCATTCAGATCGAGCACCGCGATGCCATGGCGCTTGAGCCTCTCGGTGCTCGCCACGGAACTGGAAACGGCGCCAGCGATACGCGACTTGATCTTGGCCAGTTCGTCGATGAAGAAATTCACCGTCGAACCGGTGCCCACACCCACCACCGCGTCGGCGACGACGTACTTGGCGGCCTCTCGGGCAACGGCTTGCTTCAATTCATCCTGGGTCATCGAGATTTTCCGGAAACGATCAGCGATCGAGCGCCAGCCGCGCGGCGAGGCCAACGAACAGCGTGCCGGTGACGCGCTTGAGCCATACGCTCACCGCTACACTGCGGCGCATCCTTTGCGTGACCTGGTCGGCGGCGAATACCACCACCATGATCCACGCCAGACCAATGCCCACGAAGCTCAGGCCCAGCAGGGCAAAAGGCAGCGGCCCGCGGGCTTCGGGGGTCACGAACTGCGGCAGAAAAGAAATGAAAAACAGGCCCACCTTGGGGTTGAGCACATTGGTCACGAAGCCCTGGCGGAAGATCTGTCCGCCTGGGGCCGGCAACTGTGCCGGCACGTCCCCGGCGGGTGCCGCCGCATGGCGCACGAGTTCTACGCCCAGCCAGGCGAGGTAGGCCGCGCCCAGCCATTTGACCACCTGAAAGGCCAGGGGCGAACTGGCCAGGAGCGCCGAGAGCCCCAAGGCGGAGAACGCGATGTGCACCAGGCAGCCCGCGCCTATGCCAGCCACTGACCACAGGCCCGCCCGGCGGCCTCCGGCCAGGGTTCGGCCGAGGGCATAAAGCGTATCGGGTCCGGGAATGATGGCAAGAGTAAGCGCCGCCAACAGAAAGACCGGGTAATTCTGCACACCTTCCAGCATTTTTGCCTCCTTCACGTCGCTTTTGCCGCAGCGCACACAGCAAGCATTGTAGACGCCCCGGCCCCTCCTCGAAAGCGCAAGGCGCGTGGCCGGAAGTCGCCCTGGCTGGTTTCTTTGCGCTATGGAAGCTCGCTTTCCACCTCTGGCCCCAAAGTCATGGAATACTTACGCCAATTCAGCGGCTTGGGCGCCGAGTTCGCCTGGTATGGTTCTTGTTGTGTTACGCCGCTGGTTACACTTTCCCCGCCATGAATTCGCTCGCCTTATCCCGACCCAAGGAAGTCTCACCGCCCAGGCGGCGCCTGCCCGCAACCGCGGCCAGGACGGCGGGCCTTGTGGAGCGCCTGCTTGCCCTCTGGGACACGACATCAGACATGGACTCCGGCGCGTCGCTGGAACTCTCGGCTGTGGCCCTGGCGGGCGACCCTTTCCTCCCCGCGCTTTTCGCCACCTCACCTCTGAGTCTCGAACTTCAGGCTCCGGCCGGCGAAACGCTGTGGTCGGTGAACGAGGCCAGCCTGCCCGGCCTATGGCTCGTGCGCCCCCAAGCAGGCCAGGCGCCTTCTGGGGCTTGGCAACTGGAATTGACGCGTTGTCCGGCGCGGATTGCCATCCATGCCGCGACGGTGGCCCGGCCACCGCGGGCGATGCCGCAGGAGCCCCCGGCGCCCGGGCTGGCAGAACTTTGGGCAGACTTGCGCCTGGGCCTCACTGCGGGCGTGCGCGAGACGCGGGTGTTCAACCTGAGCGTGCCCGCTCTGGATCCCGAAGCCGGGCGTGCCCTGACCCAGGCCCTGGGCGCGGCAGCGGTCCTTGGCCGCCTGGAAGGGCAGCTCCTGCGGCAGATCACCAGTACACGCTGGCAGCGCGTTTGGCGCGTGCAATACCTCGACGCCAACGCGCGGGTCCAGCTCGATACTCTGGAGATCGGGGTCTTGCCCGAGTGCGCCGCGGCCAGTGTCACTGAACTGGCGGGCACCATCGCGCGCCTGCGCGGCCTGGTCGGCGGCGCGCCAAGCGAAACCCAGGAAGGGCTCGAAAGCTCATGAATCTCGAGGGGCGGCTGCGCTTGTCATTGGAATGCGCCGAGGGCCACATTCGTGCCGCGCGCATCGTCTCCGAGAGGCCAGTTTTCGCCGGGCGCATCCTCGAAGGCCGGCGCACGGGCGTGGCCCTGGCCGCGGTGGCGCTGCTCTTCAGCCTTTGCGGCCGGGCGCAAACCGTGGCCTTGGCCGGCGCCATCGAAGCGGCCCAGGCGCGCGAACCCAGTCCGGCGGTGTGTTGCCAGCGCCAGGCGATGGTGATCGCCGAAGCGGCGCGTGAACATCTCTGGCGCCTGACCGTCGATCTGCCGCAGCACGCGGGGGCGGTCCCGCAAGCGGGAACACTGGCACAGCTGCGTCGGCTATTCGAGCAGACCCGTGTCGCTTCTGGCGGCGCCGAGTCTTGGTGGGCGCAGCCGCTCAATGCCGCCGCCGCGGTGGCCTGGTTGCAGCTTGCCGATGCCTTGGAAGACTTCCTCACCAACAAGCTCTTCGGCGAGGGACTGGAGGCGTGGCGCGGGCGAGAATCCCTCGCCGCGCTCGACGCCTGGCTCACGGCGCAACCCACGCCGCTGGCGCAACAGCTTGCACCCAAACTGGCCCAGGACTTCGCCGATGTCCGCCTTCCCCTGGTCACCCTGACCGAAGCTGAAGCCTGGCGTGGCGAGTGGCTAAGTCTCGAAGGCTTCGCCCGCCAGCCCAGTCTTCAAGGGCAGCCCGCCGAAACCGGCGCCCTGGCGCGGCAACGCGCTGCGCCGCTGGTGCAAGACTGGCTGGCCCAGCGCGGCGCAAGCGCAGGTCTGCGTATCCTCGCGCGCCTCGCCGAACTGGCCCAGATGCCTGAATCCTTGCGCCGGCTGGCTGGGGGCGAGCCTCAAGCAGGGCAAACCCGAGCCTGGGCCGCGGGACAGACGAGCCTCGGGGCGGTGGAGACGGCGCGCGGCCTCTTGCTGCATCAAGTGCAACTCGCCGATGATGTGCTTGTGCATTTGACCATCGTCGCGCCGACGGAGTGGAACTTCCATCCCCAGGGTGCCTGGGTGCAGGGTCTCGCCGGCACGCCCGCCGCCAACAGCGAGGACGCGAAGGCGCGCGGCGCGTTCCTCGCTTACGCACTCGACCCCTGCGTGGCTTGGACGCTGGAGGTGCACAATGCATGAGATGTCGCTCGCCGAAGGCGTGTTGCAGGTCATCGAGGATGCGGCGCAGCGCGAGGGCTTTAGGCACGTCAAGGAAGTGCGCCTGGAGATCGGGCGGCTCTCGGGGGTGGAAGTCGAGTCTCTGCGCTTTTGTTTCGATGCCGTCACCCGCGGCAGCGTGGCGGCGGGCGCGGCGCTGGAGATCATCTTCTTGCCCGGACGTGCCTGGTGCTTTCCCTGCGGGAAGGCGGTTGAAGTCGCCACCGAACTGGCGACCTGCCCGGACTGTGGCAGCATCGAGTTACAGGTGCAGGGAGGGGATGAGATGAGGATCAAGGACCTTCTGGTCGATTGAGGAGTGCGGCATGTGCACAGTATGCGGTTGCGGTGAAGGCGAAGTCCGGATCGAGGGTGGCGAGCACGCGCATGTGCGCGAAGACGGCACGGTGTTCCGGCATGTACATGGCGAAGGCGCGCACGATCATGGAAAGGCGCCGGTGGTGGGCCGTTTTCATGAGCACCCGCACACCCACGCCGACGGCAGCACCCACGCGCATGCGCATGTGCATGCCGGCGAACATGGCCACACGCACGAAACCGCGGAGGCGGGCGCCCCCGCGGCGCTTCATTACGGGCTCGGCCCGGCGGCGGCACATGCGCCTGGCCTCAGTCAGGAACGTATGGTGCAGATCGAGACCGATATCCTGGGCAAAAATAATGCGCTGGCCGAGATCAACCGGAATCATTTTGCCGCGCATGGCGTCTTCGCCATTAACCTGGTTTCGAGTCCCGGCTCGGGCAAGACCACGCTGCTGGTGAAGACCCTGGAGCGCTTGGCGGGCGAACTGCCCGCAGCGGTGATCGAAGGTGACCAGCAAACTTCGGTCGATGCCGAGCGCATTCGCGCCACCGGCGTACCCGCCATCCAGGTCAATACGGGCAAGGGCTGCCACCTCGATGCCTCGATGGTCGGCCAGGCCTTCGAGCGCCTGCCGCTGGCCGCCGGCGGGCTGCTGCTGATCGAGAATGTCGGCAATCTCGTCTGCCCCGCCGATTTCGATTTGGGCGAGGCGCACAAAGTGGTGATCCTCTCGGTCACCGAGGGCGAGGACAAACCCCTCAAGTACCCCAACATGTTCCGCGCCGCGGATCTGATGATCGTCACCAAGGTCGACCTCTTGCCGCACTTGAGTTTCGATCTCCCGGCCTGCCTCGCCCATGCACGGCGAGTGAATCCCCGCCTCGAAATCTTGCAACTCGCCGCCACCACCGGCGAGGGGCTCGACGCCTGGCTCGCCTGGTTGCGTGCCGGCTGCGGCGCGGCGCGAGCTCGCGCCCACACGCACGGGCACTGAGTTTCTTTCCGAGCTATCGACCATGGCCCTGCCTGCCCTCGCCCCCGCCCTCGCCGCCCAGCGTCTGCTGGTGCGCGGTCGCGTGCAAGGCGTGGGCTTTCGGCCTTTCGTCTATCGCCTGGCGCGGGAACTCGCGCTCGAGGGCTGGGTGCAGAACACCGCGGCAGGTGTCGAAGTGCTGGTGAGCGGCGAGCGCGAGGTGCTTCAAGCGTTTCAGGAGCGGCTCGGGCGCGAGGCGCCGGCCACGGCGCGCATCGACGGCATCATCGAGTTGCCTTTGGGAGACGAGGTGTGTTGGACACCCGGGTTTCGCATCGTCGAGAGCCGTCCGGGCCTTGCTCAGACCGAAATCGGGCCGGACCTGGCCACCTGCCCGGACTGCCTTGAAGAGCTCTTCGACCGGCGCAATCGCCGCTACCGCCACGCCTTCATCAACTGCACCTATTGCGGGCCGCGCTTCACGCTTACCCGAAGCCTGCCTTACGACCGGCCACAGACCAGCATGGCAGCTTTTGCCCTATGCCCGAACTGTGCGGCCGAATATGCCCATCCCGCCGACCGGCGCTTTCATGCCCAGGCCAATGGCTGTCCTGATTGCGGGCCGCGCCTTAGTCTCGCCGATGCTGCGGGCAAGCGCATCGCGTGTGACGACCCCATCGCTTCGACACTGCAACGCCTGCATGCGGGCGAAATCCTGGCGATCAAGGGTCTGGGCGGTTACCACCTCGCCGTCGACGCCCGCAATGCGGCGGCGGTCGCGCGGCTGAGGGAACGGAAAGGGCGCGAAGAGAAGCCTTTCGCGCTGATGCTGGCCAATGTCGCCTCGGCGCGCGAGCTGGCGCAAGTCGACGCCCAAGAGGCGGCCTTGCTGCAAAGCCCGGAGCGACCCATCGTCCTGCTCAGGAAGCGCGCCGAGACCGAGGCGGCGCTACCCGGCATTGCGCCGGACATCGCCTGGCTGGGGGTGATGCTGCCCTACACACCCCTACACGCCCTGCTCTTTTTCGAAGCCGCGGGGCGGCCGGCTGGCCCAGCCTGGCGCGAGGCATCGCAGGCGCTGGCGCTGGTGATGACCAGCGCCAATCCGCATGACGAACCGTTGGTGATCGACGACTCCGAGGCCTTTTCGCGACTCGCCGGTATCGCCGATGCCTACCTCGGCCATGATCGCGCCATCGCCGTGCGCGCCGATGATTCCGTGCTGCGCGCCGCCCCCGGGGGCGCCCCAGCTTTTGTGCGCCGTGCCCGCGGCTACACCCCATCGCCTATTCTCCTGGCGCAGGAGGGGCCGGCGGTGCTGGCTCTGGGCGCGCATCTCAAGAACACGGTTTGCGTGACGCGCGGCCGCGAGGCCTTCTTGTCGCAACATCTGGGCGACCTCGATCACACCCGCACCCGGCAGGCGCAGCGCGAGGCCGCGGCGCATCTTTTGCGGGTGCTGGAGATCCGGCCGCAACGCATCGCCTGCGACCTCCATCCCGACTATGCCAGCACCCGCCTCGCGCAGGAGTTGGCGCGGGAACTCGGCGTGCCTCTGGTGGCCGTGCAGCACCATCAGGCCCACATCGCCGCCATCGCCGCTGAGCATCGCTGGAGCGGCCCCTTGCTGGGGCTCGCCTGCGACGGCAGTGGTTATGGCAGCGACGGCGGTCTCTGGGGGGGCGAACTCTTGCATCTCGACGGCGGCCAGATGCGCCGCCTCGGGCATTTGCGGCCTTTGCCCTTGCCCGGGGGCGATCGCGCGGCGCGCGAGCCCTGGCGCCTCGCCGCGGCAGTGTTGCACACCCTGGGGCGGGGCGAAGAAATCGCCCAGCGCTTTGCGCAGCGTTCCGGGGCCGCTTTGACCCAGTGGCTCGTCGCCGGGCCTGCCCTGCCACAGACCAGCAGCCTGGGCCGGGTCTTCGATGCCGCGGCTGGCCTCTTGGGCATTGCGCAAATCATGAGTTTCGAAGGACAGGCGGCAATGCGCCTCGAAGGCCTGGCAGAGCGTTTTGGCCCCGCCGAGCAACTGGCGCAGGGCTACCGTCTGGAAGCCGGGCAGCTCGACTTCCTGCCGCTTTTGGCCTGGCTCGCCGAGGCGAGAGCCGTCGAACGGGCCGCGGCAGTGTTTCACGCCACCGTCGCGGCAGGGCTCGCCAACTGGTGCATCGAAGCCGCGCGACGTGAAAGTTTGAGCACCGTCGCGCTGGGCGGGGGCTGTTTTCTCAACCAGATCTTGAGCGGTGCGCTGACCCAGAAACTCGAAGCCGCTGGGCTCAGGGTGCTCGGCGCCCAGGCCGCGCCACCCAACGACGGCGGCATCAGCCTGGGCCAGGCCTGGGTGGCGCAGCAAACCACCAAGGAAGTTTAAGCATGTGTCTGGCGATTCCGGTGAGGATAGTGGAGGTCGGCGCAGAGGACTCGGCCCTTGCCGACATCGGTGGCGTAAGAAAAGAGATTTCACTGGCCCTGGTCGAAGGCGTGACGGTGGGCGACTACGTCATCGTTCACGTCGGTTATGCCATTTCGCGCCTCGACCCCGACGAAGCGCAACGCACGCTCGCCCTATTCAAGGAAATGGGCGCGTTGTCGGCGGAGAGCTTGTGAAGTTCGTCGACGAGTTTCGCGATGGCGAAGTCGCCCGGGCGCTGGCGCGCACCATCGCAACCGAGCTTCAGCCTGGGCGCGAGTACCGCATCATGGAGTTTTGCGGCGGGCACACCCATGCGATTTCGCGCTATGGCATCGCCGAACTCTTGCCGGCGGCAATCCGCTTCATTCATGGTCCCGGCTGTCCCGTCTGTGTGCTGCCCATAGGGCGCATCGACAACGCCATCGACCTGGCCACCCGGCGCGGCGTGATTCTGTGCACCTACGGCGACACGCTGCGCGTGCCGGCGTCCAAGGGCATGGGCCAATCGACGGAGCGGGCGCAGCACGCGAACCCTAATGATCTCCATCCCCCGGAAGGGGCGCGGGGGGAAGCTACCCCCATGAGCCTGCTCAAGGCCAAGGCGCAAGGTGCAGACATCCGCATGGTCTATTCCTCGGCCGATGCGCTGAAGATCGCCCGGGACAATCCGCAGCGCGAAGTGGTCTTCTTCGCCATCGGCTTCGAGACCACCACACCGCCTACGGCCGTGGCCATTCAGGCGGCGGCGCGCGAGGGACTGACCAACTTCAGTGTCTTCTGCAATCATGTGCTCACTCCGGCCGCGATCCAAAACATCCTCGACGCGCCGCAGGTGCGTCGTCTGGGCACCGTGCCGCTCGATGCCTTCATCGGTCCTTCGCACGTCTCCACCATCATCGGCAGCCAGCCTTATGAATTTTTCGCCGAGGAGTACCAGAAGCCGGTGGTGATTGCCGGCTTCGAGCCGCTCGATGTCTTGCAGGCGACCTTGATGCTGGTGCGTCAGGTCAACGAAGGTCGCTGCGAAGTGGAAAACGAGTTTTCCCGGGCGGTCACCCGCGAAGGCAATCGCAAGGCGCAAAAGCTCGTGGCCGAGGTGTTCGAGCTGCGTCCCAGTTTCGAGTGGCGGGGCTTGGGCGAAGTGCCTTACGGCGCCTTGCGCATCCATCGGCGCTACCAGGATTTCGACGCCGAGCGGCGCTTCGGCCTTGAATACCACGCGGTGCCCGACAACAAAGCCTGCGAGTGCGGCGCCATTCTGCGCGGGGTGACGACGCCCAAAGACTGCAAGGCCTTCGGTACGGTCTGCACCCCGCAGACCCCGATCGGTTCCTGCATGGTCTCCAACGAAGGCGCCTGCGCCGCGTATTACAGCTACGGCCGCTATCGCGACGCGGCCAAACCCGAGGAGCGGGCGGCATGAGTGCAGCACTGGCCACTTCCCCGAAGCTAGGGTGGATAAAGGCTTGCCGGAGTCGGGTCCACCAAGCGACGCGGCCGGCGGGCGCCGCGGACTCAACGCGGCAACCCGCGTCTCCCTGGTGGATGCGCATCCTTAATCCACCCTGCGGGTCTTCCGTTTTCGCGGGCTGCGAAAATAGGGAACCGAGACCGTGAGCCGGCGGAGTGACTATTTGCGGCCGGTCGATTTCAAACACGGCCTGGTCGACCTGTCTCACGGCGCTGGCGGGCGGGCCATGGCGCAATTGATCGAGGAGCTCTTCCTGGCCGAATTCGACAACGAGTACTTGCGTCAGGCCAACGACCAGGCGAAGCTCGCCGAACTCAAAGGCCGCGTGGTCATGGCCACCGACAGCCATGTGGTGAGCCCGCTGTTTTTTCCGGGTGGCGACATCGGCTGCCTGTCGGTGCATGGCACTCTCAACGATGTCGCCATGTGCGGCGCGCGGCCGGTGGCGCTGTCGGCGGGTTTCATTCTGGAAGAAGGTTTCGCCCTTGCCGACTTGCGGCGCATCGTGCGATCGATGGCGCAGGCGGCGCGCGAGGCGGGCGTGCCCATCGTCACCGGCGACACCAAGGTCGTGGAGCGCGGCAAAGGCGATGGTGTGTTCATCACCACCACCGGCATCGGCGTGGTGCCCGAAGGGGTGGAAATCTCCGGCGATAGAGCGCGTCCGGGCGACGCCATTCTGGTGAGCGGTTATCTTGGTGATCACGGCATGGCCATCCTGTCGCTGCGCGAGAACCTGCAATTCGCCACCAGCATCGTCTCTGACACCGCCGCCTTGCACGAACTGGTCGCCGCCATGCTCGCCGCCGTGCCCGGCATCGGCGTTTTGCGCGACCCCACTCGTGGCGGCCTGGCCACCACGCTCAACGAAATCGCCCGGCAATCGGGCGTGGGCATGGTGCTCGAAGAGCGCGCCCTGCCGGTGCGTGAAGAAGTTGCCGCGGCCTGCGAACTCTTGGGCCTCGACCCCTTGTATGTCGCCAACGAAGGTAAACTCGTCGCCATCTGCTCCGCCGCCGACGCCCAGGCCTTGCTCGCCGCCATGCGGGCTCACCCGCTGGGGCGCGACGCGGCGATCGTCGGCCAGGTCATCGAGGACAGTCAGCACTTCGTGCAAATGGAAACGGCGTTTGGCGGTCGGCGGGTGGTGGATTGGCTGACCGGCGAACAACTCCCGAGAATCTGCTGACCATGCGTATTCTGCTCTTGACCCACAGCTTCAATAGCCTCGCCCAGCGTCTGTACGTGGAGCTTTCCGCGCGCGGCCATGAGCTGTCGATCGAGTTCGACGTCAACGACGAAGTGAGTCTCGAAGCGGTCGAACTTTTTCAGCCCGAACTCATCATCGCGCCGTTTTTGAAGCGTGCGCTGCCCGAGGCGATCTGGGGTCGATACCTCACCTGGATCGTGCATCCGGGCATCGAGGGCGACCGTGGCCCATCCTCGCTCGATTGGGCGATACAGGAAGGCGAAACCGAGTGGGGCGTCACGCTCTTGCAAGCCAATGGCGAAATGGATGCGGGTGACATCTGGGCCACCGCGACCTTTCCTTTGCGTGCCGCGCGCAAGAGCAGCATCTATCGCCACGAGGTGACCGAGGCGGCACTGCGCTGCGTGTTCGAAGCACTGGGCAAGCTTGGCGACCCAAGCTTCAAGCCGCGGCCACTCGACTACGCGCGCCCCGGCGTACGCGGACGCCTGCGACCGCTGATGAAACAGGAAAACCGGCGCATCGATTGGGCATCGGACAGCACCACGACCATCCTCGCCCGCATACGTGCCGCCGACGGCACGCCGGGTGTGCTCGACCACCTGGCCGGGCGCGACTGGTATCTCTTCGACGCCCACCCCGAGAGTGCCTTGCGCGGCGAGCCCGGTGCGCTCCTGGGCCGCCGCGAGGGGGCCATCCTGCGCGCCACGCGCGATGGCGCGCTTTGGCTGGGGCAGCTCAAGGAAAAGCGCGCCGATGGCCTGGCACTCAAGCTCCCCGCCACCTTTGCCTTGGGCGAAGCCGCCGCGGCGCTGCCCGAGCTCGCATTACCCGCCGAGGGCAAGGGCAACGAGACCTATCGCGACATTTATTACCAAGAAGCCGACGGCGTGGGCATGTTGTCTTTCGACTTCTACAACGGCGCTATGTCCACGCGCCAGTGTCAGCGTCTGGTGGAAGCGCTGCGCGCGGCGAAGGAGCGGCCCACCCGGGTGCTGCTTCTACTGGGCGGGGCGGATTTCTGGTCCAATGGCATTCACCTCAACACCATCGAAGCTTCGGGTTACGGCGCCGATGAGTCCTGGGCCAACATCAACGCCATGGACGACCTCACCCTGGAAATCCTCAGCACCAGCCGCCAATGGACGCTGGCGGCGATGCGCGGCAATGCCGGCGCGGGGGGGGTGTTCCTGGCGCTCGCCGCCGACCAGGTCTATGCTGCCCCAGGCGTGGTTCTGAACCCGCACTACAAGAGCATGGGCAATCTCTACGGCTCGGAATACTGGACTTACCTCTTGCCCCGCCGCGTGGGCTGGGAGCGCGCGCGCGCCATCATGTCGCACCGCCTGCCCATAGGCGCAGCGGAAGCCGCGGCCTTGGGGCTCATCGACGGGGTGCTGGGGCGCGACCGCGTAGACTTTGCACAGCGCATACAAGCCTACGCGGCGGGGCTGGCGGCCTCCATCACGCTCGATGGGCGCCTGGCGGTGAAGCGCGAGCACCGCGCCAACGATGAAACCGCGAAACCGCTCGCGACCTATCGCGCCGAGGAGCTGGAGCGCATGCGGCTCAACTTCTACGGTTTCGACCCGAGTTACCACGTCGCCCGCTACAATTTCGTCTACAACGTGCCCTATTCGCGCACGCCGCTGCATCTGGCCAAACATCGCCGCCTCGGTTGGCGGGTGCCGGGCGAGACAGTGGCGCAAGAGAGGCTTGCCGGATGAACGCCGAAGAACTGCCCCTGGTCCTGATCGTCGATGACGAACAGCGTTCGCTGGAAACGCTGCGCCGCACCCTGGAGGAAGAGTTCCGCGTGGTGGTGGCGGCCAGTGCGGAAGACGCCCTGCGCGTGCTGGAGTCGGAATTCGTGCAAGTGGTGCTCTCCGATCAGCGCATGCCCAACATGAGCGGCGTGGAGTTCCTGCGCCGGGTGCGCGAGCAGTGGCCCGACGCCATACGCATGATCATCTCCGGTTATACCGACCCGGCCGACATCATCGCCGCGGTCAACGACGCGGGCATCTACCAGTTCATCCACAAGCCCTGGCACCCGGATTCCCTGCTCTTGTCGGTGCGCGGTGCCGCCCAGCTATATCAGCTCCAGCGCGAAAACCAGTTGCTCAACGTCGAACTGCGCGCCACCGAGCCGGTGCTGCGCGGCCGGGTGGAGGCCAAGCGCGAGGCGCTCTTGAAGAAGAACGCTCACGACGGCATCGCCCGCGCCAAAGACAGCCCCATGAACGCGCTGTGCGCTGTGGTCCACAAGGTGGCGCGCTACGACATTCCGGTGCTTCTGACCGGCGAATCCGGCACCGGCAAGGAACTGCTGGCGCGGGCCATTCATTACCACAGCAGCCGCGCGGGCCGCGCTTTCGTGGTGGAAAACTGCGCGGCACTCCCCGAGCAGTTGCTGGAGAGCGAACTCTTCGGCCATAAGCGCGGTTCATTCACCGGCGCTTATGAAGATCGCATCGGGCTATTTCAGCAGGCCGATGGCGGCACCATTTTTCTGGATGAAATCGGCGACACCTCGCCCGGATTTCAAGTCAAGATGCTGCGCGTCTTGCAGGAAGGCGAAATTCGTCCGGTGGGTGGCGCACGGCCGTTAAAAATCAACGTCCGGGTGATTTCCGCCACCAACGCCGATTTGCAAGAGGCGGTGCGCACCGGGCGCTTCCGCGCCGATCTCTACTATCGCTTGTCGGCTTTCTCATTGGTGCTGCCCAGCCTGCGCGAGCGCCCCATGGACATTCCGCTCATCGCCACACAATTGCTGGCCGACGTGGGCAAGGCCTTGCGCAAACCGGTGGCGGGCTTCAGTCGCGAAGCCCTGGACTGCCTGTGCCGCTACCATTGGCCCGGCAACGTGCGGCAACTGCAAAACGAAATCTATCGCATGGTGGCGCTGACGGAGAGCGAAACCCTGAGCGCCGATTTGCTTTCGGCGGCCATCGTGCGTGGCGCCGATCTCGACGACGAGCCCGAGCTCGAACACCTCGCGCGCTTGAACGGCAGCCTCAAGGATCGGCTGGAAACCCTGGAGAGCCGGCTCATCCGCGAAGTGATGGTGCGGCATCGCTGGAACAAAACCAAAGCCGCCGAGGAACTGGGCCTCTCGCGCGTGGGCCTGCGCGGCAAGCTCCTGCGCTACGGCATGGAGAAGGCGGAACGGCAGTGAACCGGGAGCTGAATGTTCTCTGGCTGCAATCCGGCGGCTGCGGCGGCTGCTCGATGTCCTTGTTGTGCGCCGACGGTCGCGACTTCTTCGGCAATTTGGAAAGCGCCGGCATACGCCTCTTGTGGCACCCTGCGCTGGCCGAAGAAAACGGCGCCGCGCTGCAAGGCCTTCTTGCCGATTGTGTCGCTGGCCGTATACGTCTCGATGTGCTTTGCCTCGAAGGCGCGGTGATGCGGGGCCCGGCGAACACGGGGCGCTTTCATTTGCTGGCTGGATCGGGCGAACCGATGATGGCTTGGATTGCCAAGCTCGCTGCCGCAGCACAGTACGTTTTCGCGATCGGCAGCTGCGCCGCTTTCGGAGGTTTGCCCGCCGGACCAGGCTCCATTACCGATGCCTGCGGGCTGCAATATGAAGGCGAGCAACCCGGCGGTCTCCTGGGTGCGGGCTGGATGTCGCGCGGCGGTTTGCCGGTCATCAATGTCTCGGGTTGTCCGGTGCATCCCAATTGGGTGCTGGAAACGCTCTACGCCTTGGCCCTGGGAGAACTTGGCGCCAAAGCGCTGGACGCTCTGGGTCGGCCGCGCCATTACGCCGATCAGTTGGTGCACCATGGCTGCGCTCGGAATGAGTATTACGAATTCAAGGCCAGCGCGGAGAAACCCTCCGACTTGGGCTGCCTCATGGAGCACCTGGGCTGCAAGGGCACCCAGGCGCACGCCGATTGCAACACGCGGCTGTGGAACGGCGAGGGCTCCTGCACGCGCGGCGGTTACGCCTGCATCAGTTGCACCGAGCCCGGATTCGAAAATCCCGGCCATCCCTTTCAGCAAACCCCCAAGGTCGCCGGTATTCCGGTGGGCCTACCCACCGACATGCCTAAAGCGTGGTTCGTGGCGCTGGCGGCGTTGTCCAAATCGGCAACACCCAAACGCGTGCGCGAAAACGCCGTCGCCGATCACTTGGTGGTCTCCCCCACCCAAAAGAAAACGGGCTTGCGATGAGCCGTTTGGTCGTCGGACCCTTCAATCGCGTCGAGGGCGACCTCGAAATCGCGCTCGACCTCATTGATGGACGGGTGCGCGAAGCGCGCATCAAGGCGCCGCTTTTTCGCGGGTTTGAAAGTCTGCTCGTTGGGCGCCCAGTGCTCGATGCGCTCGTGATCGTGCCGCGCATTTGCGGCATTTGTTCGGTTTCCCAATCCATCGCCGCGGCAGCGGCCATCGCCGACGCCTGCGGCGCGGTACCGCCGCCCAATGGCGAGCGCGCGCTCAATTTGATGCATGCGGCGGAAAATCTCGCCGACCACTTCACCCATTTTTATCTATTCTTTTTGCCGGATTTTGCGCGCGAGGTTTATCGCGGCCGGCCCTGGTTTGCCGCCGCTGAGCGGCGCTTCAAAGCCATGCGCGGCAGTGCCGCGCGCGAGGTGCCGGCGGTGCGCACCGACTTCCTTCGCGTCATGGGTTATCTGGCGGGGAAGTGGCCGCACAGTCTTTCGATTCAGCCCGGAGGTTCGTCGCGGGCGGTAAAAGCGGCCGAGCGAGTGCGTCTTCTCGCGCTGGTGCGCGAATTCCGCGCCTATCTCGAAACCCGCACTTTCGGCGATGCGCTGGAGAACATCGCCGCGATCCACACCGTCGAATCGCTCACCAATTGGCGCGAAACCAGGGCACCCGAAAGCAGCGACTTTCGACTCTTCTTGGAAATCGCCCGTGACTGCGCGCTGCAAGACCTGGGTCGCGCGAGCGACCACTTTCTTTCCTTTGGCGCTTACCGCAAGGGCGACAGCCCGGTATTCGCGCGCGGGCATTGGTATCAGCATGTGGTGCATGCCCTGGACCCGGCCGGCATCACCGAGGACCACAGCCACGCCTGGCTTGCCGCCACCGACGCACCGCTTGCGCCCACCCACGGAGTGACCCAGCCGCTGCTGGACAAGCCCGATGCCTACACCTGGTGCAAAGCGCCGCGGCTTTATGGTTCGGTGGTGGAAACCGGCGCCCTGGCGAGGCAGTTGATCGACGGTCATCCGCTGGCGCGCGCTTTGGTCGTAGAAAGCGGCGGCAATGTGCGCAATCGCGTGCTTGCGCGCCTCTTGGAAGTGGCGCGATTGGTGCCGCTGATCGAGGGCTGGCTGCAAGAACTCGAAGCCGGCGCGCCTTATTTCGCGCCGCTGGAAATGCCTCGCCACGCCGAGGGCATGGGGCTCGTGGAGGCGGCGCGCGGCAGTCTCGGGCACTGGATTACCATTGAAGACGGGCGCTTGGCACATTACCAAATCATCTCGCCCACCACTTGGAATTTTTCCCCGCGCGACCGCAACGGCCAGCCCGGCGCCGCCGAGCTGGCGCTGCAAGGCGCGCCGGTGCAGGCGGGCGAAGACACGCCGGTCGCGGTGCAACACGTCGTGCGGTCGTTTGATCCGTGTATGGTTTGTACGGTGCATTGATGACCACACCGCGCAAAAATCGCCCTTCGCATCCGCGCCGCCGCGTCGCGCCCATGGCCTCGATGCTGCGCGGGCTGCATCTCGATGCCGGGCGAGAAAGCTTGGCCGCCAGTATCAACGAAGAAACTTGGCTCGACGTCATTCGCAAGATGGACGAGGTGTACAGCGAACTGGTACACAACGAAATCGAGCTCGAAGAAAAGAACGCCGAGCTGGAGCGCTCGCACCGTTTCGTCTACAGCGTGCTCGAAGCGATGTCGGATGTGCTGCTGGTCTGCGACCGGCGCGGCCGGGTGCAGGAGGTGAATCGCGCTTTCCTGAAGCTCGTGGGACGTTCGGAAGCGGAACTGGTGGGCGCGGATCTCGCCAGCCTGTTTGCCGATGAGGCCTCGCGGGAAAAGGTGTTACCTCTGGGCGCGGCGCAAGGGCCGCTAGTGGACGTGGAACTGCGTTTTCTCGCCGCCGATGGCCAGGCCATCACCGTGGCGGTCAACGGCTCGGAACTCTACGACGCCAACCATCACGTGCAGGGCATGGTGCTGATCGGCCGGCCCACGGGCGAATTGCGCCGTGCCTATCAGCAACTGAGCGAGGCGCACGAGACTCTGAAGCGCACTCAGCAGCAGCTCTTGCAGACCGAGAAAATGGCTTCACTGGGCCAGCTCGTGGCCGGAGTGGCGCACGAACTGAATAACCCGATCAGCTTCATCCTCGGCAACGTCTTTTCCCTTCAGCGCTACTTGCAGCGCGTGGAGAATTACCTCGCCCTGGTGCATGACGGCGCGCCACCGGAGGCGCTGGCAGAGGCGAGATTGCGCTTGCGTCTGGATCACATCATGCAGGATTTGCCTTCGCTGCTGGCCGGCACCATCGAAGGGGCCGAACGCTCGCGCGACATTGTCGACGCCTTGAAGCGCTTCTCCGCTGCCGATCGCGGCGAGGAGTCGGTTTTCGACCTGACTGAAGTAGTGCAGCGCGCCGTGCATTGGGTGAGCAAGGCGGCTTCGCACCGCTTCGAGACGCGGGTCGATCTGCCTGCGACACTGCTCGTCAAAGGCTCGCCGGGGCAGTTGCAGCAGGTGTTCATCAACCTCGTGCAAAACGCCGCCGACGCCACCGCCAAACACGTCGCACCGCGCCTGGAAGTGAGCGGCAGGATCGAGGGAGAAACCGCGGAACTACGCTTTCACGACAACGGCCCCGGCATCCCGCCCGAAGCCTCGAGCAAGATCTTCGACCCCTTCTTCACCACCAAGCCCATAGGCAAGGGCACGGGCCTGGGGCTGTCGATCAGCTACGGCATCATCGAGCGCCACGGCGGAAGCCTGAGTGTCGCCAACCACCCGCAGGGCGGGGCGGAGTTTGTGTTGCGCTTGCCCTTGGCGGGGTGAGGGCAACTCGCCACGCGCGTCGATGAATTAGACACGCCCGCGAATCCACCGTCCCATCTAGGCGCTCGGATTCGTCAGTTTGCTGATGGATGTTTCTTCAGAAGTCATCCATAGCCTGTTGCCGGCATTTATGTTCACCGCGCTGGGCATCTCGGCTGCGGCCATGGGTTTCAACGAAGGCGCGGTCGAGGCGACGGCTCTGATCGTCACGGTGTCTGCCGGTGCGCTGGCCCGCTCTACTTCGGCGTTCGCGAGCCGGAGCGCCAAGTCGATGGCAAGCGCGTCAAATGGAGTCTACGCGCTCACCGCCTATTCTTGCGGCAGACTCGCGGACCTCATGAACCACCGCAGGCTGCTTGCTTGGGGTTTGCTACTGCTGATCGCCGCCGACCTGGCCCTGGCGTGGGACGGACACTGGAGCATCGCCTGGCTCGGTGTCGTGCTTTGGGGTCTGCATCTGGCCATGACGCAAGGCTAGCTCGCCGCCATGATTGCCGACACCGCACCCGCCGATCTTCGCGGCACGGCTTATGGATTATTTATCTTGAGCAGTGGTCTGGCCATGCTTCTGGCCAGCGTGGTGGCGGGATTGTTGTGGGACGGTTTCGGCGCCCGCGCCACGTTCTTCACCGGCAGCATTTTCAGCGCATTGGCGCTTGCCCTGTTGCTCTCGCGCCCGTCGTGGCGGAAAGTTAATTTGCGTCGCCCATGGTCCCAATAGTGCGCCGCAGAGTCTGTGATATAGTCGCCCGCATGCGTTTCGTCCTCATGCTCCTGTTAGCACTGGTCATTCCGATCAATGCCGCCTACTCCGCGGCCACCGTGGTATGCGACGGCGTGGATGACCACGCCCAGCACGGTCAACATTTCGGGCATCACCAGCATGATCACGACGGGGTCGGCGACGCAGACCCCGCGCAAACGAGCGGCGGCGACCCCCATCATTCCCACGCGCACCCCGTGTTCTCTTTTATTGTCCCCGCGCCGATCGTAGTCCACTTCAACCCCGAACCAGCCATTGCGGCATTTCCGCCGCAAAGGCGCTTGACCTCGGTCACTCCGGTTCGACTCGATCGCCCGCCGAGATTCGTCCTCGTCGCCTGAGCCGACGGGACACTCCCCAGACCGATTAACTGGCCGCACTAGGCCCGCAGTGGCGGGTGCGCGTCCCGTCGAAATCCGACGCTTTCTTCACGAGGATTTCGATGTATTCCTATGGTTTGTCGTGCGCGCTATTGCTCGCTGTTTTGGCCACCCCTGCCTGGTCGGCCGGTCTGACCGAAAGCGAAGCCCTGCGTCTGGGACTGTCCCGCCCGGAAATTTCCGAACTGCAACAAGCCCGTCGCGGCGAAGCCGAAGCGGATTTGCTCGAAGCCGGAACCTGGAGCAATCCGACGCTGGAATTGAATCAGGACAGAACCGGGACTGCCGCTGAGCGTACCTGGCAACTCAATCAAGCCGTCGATATTTCCGGCCGGCGCGGATTGCGCGAAACAGCAGCCCGTCATCGCATCCGCGCCACCGAAGCCGAAAATCGCGCCCGGCAAAACCAGCGCAGCGCCGAACTGCGCCTGGTTTTCCATGAATTGCTGCGCCAGCAGGAACAGACCCGCGCAGTCAGTGCCTGGACGGAGCGATTTGGACATATCGACACCGTGGTGGCCAAACTGGCCAAAGCCGGCGAGGTCTCCGGCTACGACCGGCGGCGTCTGGCCCGCGAACAGCGCAGCGCCGAAGCGAAGCTTGCCGAGTTTCGCGCCGGGGAGGAACGCAGTCGCGCACGCCTGGCCGCCCTGATCGGTCGCTCCCCGGAAGAGGGTATAGCCGGGAAACTCCTGCCGGAGTCACCACAAGCCCTGCCTGCCCTGCAGACCCAACTGATGGCTCGACCGGAGTTCGCGGCCTTATCCGCTCTTGTCGATGCAGCGCAAAACGAAAGGGCCGCCGCCCAGCGCAACCTTCCCGAACTAACCGTCGGGGTGGGGCGCAAGCAGTTGGTGGATGGGCCGCAGCGTGACCACGGCAATCTGCTGATGTTATCTTTCAGCCTCCCGCTATTCGACCGACAGCAAGCCAAAAACCGCCGCGCTGCGGCGCAAGCCCAGGCTGCGCAGGCTGAACTGAGCCTGACCCGCCAGCACGCAGAAGGGGAGTTGCTGGGTCTGCACCGGCAGGCTACGCAACTGATCGCCGCCGCCACGCGTTATCGCGCGGAAGCCGTCGCCCCTTCGGCTGAGCTGGTGCACATCGCCGAGAGCGCCTACCGGGCCGGCGAATCCACCGTGCTTGAACTGCTGGATGCGTACAAAGGTGCGCTGGAGGCCGAACTCACGGCCCTCGACCTCGAATGGAAGGCCCGGGCCGCGCGCATCGAACTCGACCAATTGACCGGAAACCACCCGCAATGAAAACCTCATCCAGACTGCTCGCGGCGCTGATCGCTGCACTGCTATTCACCGGCTGCGGCGAGAAAAAAACCGCCAGCGGCGGCCACGACCACGGCGCCACGACCCAAGCCGCCGGCCACACTGACCATGCCGACCACGGACCCGAAGGCGAAAAGAGAACCCACTTCGGCGCCCAGACCGAACTCTACGTGGAGTTTCCCAACCTCGTCGTCGGCCAGACCGCGACCTTCGTCGCCCACTTCACCTGGCTTGCCGACTTCAAGCCGGTGAGGCAAGGCAGGCTTACCGTGGTGCTCTCGGGCGGCGGCGCCCCGGAGGAGCGCTTCGTTGCCGACGCCCCAGATGTGCCCGGCATCTTCAAGCCGAGCGTGACAGCCCAGTCCGGAGGGGAACGCGTACTGGCGCTCATCCTCGAAACGCCGGCCGGCAGCATCGTCCACGAGCTTGGGGCGGTGACGATCTTCGCCGATGCGAAGGCGGCACAAGCCGAGCACGACCACGGCCATGACGATGAGGGCATCGCCTTCACCAAGGAACAGCAGTGGAAGATCGACTTCGCCACGGCCGAGGCGGTCATTGGCCGCGCGCGGATTTCGGTCGTTGCCACGGCGACGATCAAGGCGCAGCCCGATGGCGAAGCGCTGCTGACGGCACCGGCGGCCGGCGTGCTGCATCCGGCCAGCGCCTTCCCGCGGGTCGGCCAGACGGTCAAGAAAGGCCAAGTGTTGGCTACCCTTGCACCGCGCCTCGGCGGCGAGACCGACCTGGCGACGCTGGAAGCGGCGACCGGCAAGGCGAAGATTGCGCTCGAACAGGCGCGGCGTGAACGCGAGCGCATGGAGGCGCTGTTCAAGGACGAAGCCGTGCCCGAGAAGCGCCTGCTTGAGGCGCGCGTCGGCGAGCGCATCGCCGAGGCCGAAGCGAAAGCCGCGCAGGCGCGGCTGGGCCAGTTGGGCGGAACGGGCGGCATTGCCATCCGCGCGCCCATCGATGGCACGCTGGCCGATGTTGCCGTGGCGCCGGGCGCCTTCGTTGCCGAAGGCGCGCTGCTGTTCCACGTCGCCAACACGGAACGGCTGTGGCTGGAAGCACGCGTGCCGGAAAGCGAGATCGGCCGCCTCGGCAAACCCAGCGGCGCCGCATTCTCGGTCGATGGCTTCGCGCAGCCCTTCGTCATCGAGGCCGGAAAGAACGGTCGGTTGATTGCCGTCGGCGGCGTGGTCGATGCCAACACGCGCACCGTCCCGGCGATCTTTGAATTCGCCAACCCCGAAGGCAACTTGCGCCTCGGCATGACCGCCAAGGCACACCTATATGCTGGCGCGGGACAGGAAGCGGTGCTGATACCCGCCAGCGCCGTCCAGGACGAAAACGGCACGCAGGCCGTCTATGTGCAGACCGGCGGTGAAAGCTTCGAACGCCGCATCGTGCGCACCGGCGCACGCGACGGCACGCGCATCGCCATCCTCGACGGCATCGAACCCGGCCAACGCGTCGTCAGCCAGGGCGCCTACCTGATCCGGCTGTCGACCGCCAAGGCCGCCGCCGGCGGCCATGCACACTGAGGTGAATCGATCATGATCGAAGCCATCATCCGGTGGGCCTTGCGCACCCGGTTGTTCGTCGTGCTTGGCGCATCGCTTCTGCTTGTCTGGGGCGGCATTGAAACCACGCGCACGCCGGTCGACGTCTTCCCAGACCTTACCGCGCCGACCGTGACCGTCGTCAGCGAGGCGGAAGGCATGGCGCCGGCCGACATGGAAGCGCTGGTCACCTTTCCCGTCGAAACCGCGCTGAACGGCGCGCCCGGCGTGCGCCGCGTGCGTTCGGCCACCAAGGTGGGGTTGTCAACGATCACGGTCGAATTCGCCTGGGGCACGGATGGCTACCTTGCGCGCCAGATCGTCGCCGAGAAACTGCAACTGGCGAAATCCGGGCTGCCTCCCGGCATCGAAGCGCCGCTGATGGCGCCGGCGGCGTCGATCATGGGCGAAATCATGTTCATCGCCCTGACTTGGGATGATCCCGCAAAAGTCGGCACTGGCGGGACGGCGGCACTCAAGCACACCGCCGACTATGTGCTCAGGAAACGACTGCTGGCGGTGCCCGGCGTTGCCGAAGTCTTGCCCATTGGCGGTGACCTGCAGCAATTTCAGGTGACACTCAAGCCCGAACGGCTGGCGGCCCACGGCCTGACCATCGACGAAGTGATCAAAGCGGTCGAAGGGGCGAACCAGAATGCGGCGGCGGGTTTTTATGCCGAGAACGGCCAGGAATATCTGATCCAGGGTATCGGCCGGGTTCGTTCGGCCGAGGATGTCGCGGAAGCTGTAGTGGCCATGAAACATGGCCAGCCGGTGCTGATTCGCCACATCGCCGAGGTGGCGCTCGGCACCGCCGTCGTGCGCGGCGTCGGCTCGACCAATGGCAAGCCGGCAGTGGTACTTGGCATCCAGCGCCAACCGTCCGCCAATACGCTGGAGCTGACGCGCACACTTGATGCGGCTCTGGCCGACATCCAGCAATCGCTGCCGGCCGGCATGAAGATCGAAACGCGGTTGTTCCGCCAGGCCGATTTCATCGAGATATCCATTGGCAATCTGGTGGCCGCGCTGCGCGACGGAGCGATTCTCGTCGTCGCCATCGTCTTTGCCTTCCTGCTCTCGGTGCGATCGACGGCAATCACGCTGGTGGCCCTGCCGCTGTCGCTGGTGGCGGCCGTGCTGTCGCTCAAGGCGTTCGGCGCGACCATCAACACCATGACACTGGGCGGTATAGCGATGTCGCTCGGCGCGCTGATCGACGGCGCCATTATCGTGGTGGAGAACATCGTGCGGCGTTTGCGCGAAAACCATGCGAAGCACGACGGCCAACGCGAATCGGCAATGCATGTCATCTTTCTCGCCACCAATGAAATCCAGGCTTCGGTCGTATTCGCCACCTTGATCATCATGCTGGTGTTTGTGCCACTGTTCTTTCTTTCAGGCATCGAAGGCCGCCTGATGGTACCGCTCGGCCTGGCCTACGTCATTTCCCTGTTCGCCTCGCTGCTGGTGTCGATCACCGTCACGCCGGTGCTGGCTTCGCTCTTCCTCGGCAACGCCCGGGAAGTTCGGGAACACACGGAACCACGCTTCGTCGTCTGGCTGCGCACCGCCTATCGGCGCGTGCTCGATGCCACACTGGATCGCTGGCAGACCATTTCGGCCGTCAGCGGCGTGCTGCTGACGGCCGCGCTGATCGGCCTCGGCATGGCCGGGCAATCCTTCCTGCCCGACTTCAACGAGGGCACGCTGACCGTCGGGGTCGAAACCGTTCCTGGCACCGCTCTGGCCGAATCGGCGAAGCTCGGCCAGATGGTCGAGGAAGTACTCCTGACGCATCCCGAAGTCGTCGCCACCGCGCGGCGCACAGGGCGCTCCCCGCTCGATCCGCATGCGCTCGACGTGCACCAGTCGGAAATCGAGGTCAGCCTGAAGATGGGTGCGCGCAGCAAGGATGAATTCCTCGCCGCCCTGCGTGCCGATTTCGTCAAGCTGGCGGGCGTGCAGGTCGTCGTGGGCCAGCCGATCTCGCACCGCATCGACCACATGCTCTCGGGCACGCGCGCCAATATCGCGGTGAAGATTTTCGGCAACGAACTGCCCGAATTGCGCCGCCTGGCCGAGCAGGTCAAGGGTGTGATGCAGCAGGTCGAAGGCGCTGTCGACGTGCAGCCCGAGCAGCAGACCGAGATACCCTTCCTCACCATCAAATACCGGCGCGACGCGCTGGCGCGCCACGGCCTGTCGGCGAAGGAGCTGTCGGAAAGTATCGAGGCGGCATTCAACGGTCTCGTCGTCGGAAAGGTCCTGCAGGGCCAGGCCAGCTTCGACCTTGTGGTCCGCTACGATCCAGCCACGCGCGCTAGCCTCGACGCGATTCGCGCCACGCTGATCACGACTTCGACTGGCGCACGACTACCGCTGTCCGCGTTGGCGGACATCGAGAACGACCGTGGCCCCTACTTCATCAACCGCGAGAACGTGCAGCGCAAGATCGTCGTCATGGCCAACGTCGCCGGACGCGATCTGAAGAGCGTGGTGGAAGAGATGCAAGCCAGGGTAGCCAAGGAGGTGAAACTGCCGGCCGGCTACCACCTCGAATTCGGCGGTCAGTTCGAATCGGCGGCCGAAGCCTCGCGCATCCTGCTGCTGCTCGGCGGCGCGGTGGTGGTCGGCATCTTCCTCTTGCTGTTCATTGCTTTCCACACGGCGCGCGATGCGTTCCTCGTGATGCTCAATCTGCCGCTGTCGATCATCGGCGGCGTGGTCGGGGTGTATCTGGCTGGCGGCGTCGTGACCATTGCCTCGATCATCGGCTTCATCACCCTGTTCGGCATCGCCACGCGCAACGGCGTGATGATGATCGCGCACATCCACCACTTGGTGGAACACGACTTGGTGGCAACCGGTCGCGAGGCCGTGATGCGTGGTGCCGAGGAGCGCCTGGTGCCGATTCTGATGACAGCGCTTGCCGCCGGTCTGGCTCTGGTGCCGCTGGCGCTGTCGGCCGGCCAGCCCGGTTCGGAAATTCAGGCGCCAATGGCGGTGGTGATCCTTTGCGGTCTGTTCAGTTCAACAGTGCTCAACATGGTCGTCGTGCCCGCGCTCTATCTGCGGTTTGGCGCCGTGGGTGATGCGGGCGACGCGCTCGCCAGCGCCCTGGTTCGACACGGCCGCCGGCCTGGGAACGCGAACAGCGAAGAAATGGGGCGCTAGCGGCTTGCCGCTCGCCCACCAATGGTCCACGAAGTGTTGCCATGACAGGCGCAGGCTTCGCCCTGCGCGGCCGCCACCAGTTCCTGAAGGATGCCGCAAGCAGCGGCGTCGTGAGGCCGGCCGCAGCGCGTTCTCAGTGCCGCGAGCTGTTTCTCCAGCGCACGCATCGATTTCAGCCGCGCGCGTACGCGAGTGAGTTGTTGGTCGATCAGTTGATCGATGTCACCGCAGTCGGCTGCGGGCCGGGCGACAAAGTCCAGCAGCCGCCCGATCTCGGTCAGTGGCACATCGAGGGCCCGGCAGTGGCGGATGAAAGAAAGCCGCTCCAAATGCTCTGGCCGGTAACTCCGGTAGCCATTGGGTGATCGATCGGGTCGGGGCATCAGTCCAAGCTTCTCGTAGTAGCGGATGGTTTCGATGTCCACGCCGGTGATCCGGCTCAACTCTCCGATGCGCATGCCGCCCCCCAATCGCGTACAAAGGCCATTATAGGCGCTTGACCCTGCAGCCGCTCCATGGTTTTCAATGACGGGTTCTTGAACCGATGGCGATGCGAAGCGCCCGAGATCGCCGAGCAATCGCCTTTGCCCATGCCCGAAAGGAGCAAACATGAAACGCGACGACACTGCCCTGCTGCAAGCCACCCCGCTGCTCGACTGGCAGACCCCCGCCATCCTGCATCTCGTCTCCGCGCGCGGCTGGCGCGAGCTGCCCGAATTCGAGCGCGTCGGCGCGATCTACCGCTACATGCGCGACGAAATCGCCTTCGGCTACAACGAGCGCGACAACCTGCCTGCCTCGCGTGTCTTGCAGGACGGCTACGGTCAATGCAACACCAAAGCCGTTCTTCTGATGGCCCTGCTGCGTGCCGCCGGCATCCCCTGCCGCCTGCACGGGGCGACCATCCACAAGCGGTTGCAGAAGGGCGTGGTCAGCGGCCTATTCTACGTGCTTGCGCCGGAAAACATCTTGCACACTTGGGTGGAGGTGAAAGGCGAGGTGGGTTGGGTCGCTCTGGAGGGCGTCATTCTGGACCAGCCCTACCTTGACGGCGTGCGCCGGATTGCGCCGGCCGGCGCGCGTTGCATGCTCGGCTACGCGGTGGGCACGGACCAGTGGCCTGCCCCGGCGATCGAATGGCGGGGAACTGATACCGCCATTCAGCAGACCGGGGTGAACCAGGACTTTGGCGTCTTCGAAGACCCCGATGCCTTCTATTCACGCCACGGAAGCAACCTTTCGGGCTTCAAGGCGTGGCTCTTTCGCCACGTCGTTCGCCACTTGATGAACCGCAAAGTGGCGAAGATTCGGTCTCGCCGGTCTTAGAGCCCCGCTTCCGAGCGCAGCAGCGCCGCCTTGTCGGTATCTTCCCAGGAAAACTCCGGCTCATCGCGGCCGAAGTGGCCATAAGCCGCCGTTTTGCCGTAAATCGGGCGCAAGAGGTCGAGCGTTTGGATGATGCCTTTGGGCCGCAAGTCGAAATGCTTCTGGACCAGGTCGGCGATTTTGTCGTCGGCGATTTTGCCGGTGCCATAGGTGTACACCGTGACGCTTACCGGGTGGGCCACGCCAATCGCGTAGGAAACCTGAATTTCGCATTGCCGCGCCAAGCCCGCCGCCACCACGTTCTTGGCGGCATAACGCGCGGCGTAGGCGGCGGAACGATCGACCTTGGAGGGGTCTTTGCCGGAGAAGGCGCCACCGCCGTGCGGCGCCGCGCCGCCGTAGGTATCGACGATGATTTTGCGTCCGGTGAGGCCGCAGTCGCCCATGGGTCCGCCGATCACGAAACGCCCGGTGGGGTTGATGAGGTAGCGCACGTTCTTGGAAATCAGCTCCTGGGGAAGCACGGGCTTGATGATTTCTTCGATTACGCCTTCTTCAATTTGTTTGTGGGTAACGTCGGGCTCGTGCTGGGTGGAAAGCACCACGGTTTCGATGCTGGCCGGCCGGCCGTCGCGGTAGCGCACGGTGAGCTGCGATTTGGCGTCGGGCCTGAGCCAGGGCAGGCGCCCGTCTTTCCGGACCTCGGCCTGGCGCTGCATCAGCCGATGGGCGTAGTAAATCGGAAAGGGCATCAGCGTGGGGGTTTCGTCGCAGGCGTAGCCGAACATCAGGCCCTGATCGCCCGCGCCCTGGTCGAGGTTGTCATCCGAGGCGTGGTCCACGCCCTGGGCGATGTCGGGCGATTGCCGGTCGTAAGTAACCAGTACGCCGCAGCCGCGGTAGTCGATGCCGAATTCGGAGTTGTCGTAGCCGATGCGTTTGATCGTGGAGCGGGCGACCTGGGCATAGTCGATGTCCTTCGCGGTGGTGGTGATTTCGCCCGCGAGCACGACCAAACCGGTGGTGACCAGTGTTTCGGCCGCTACCCGGCCGTATTTGTCATGCGCTAGAATCGCATCCAGGATCGCGTCGGAAATCTGGTCCGCTACTTTGTCAGGATGGCCTTCGGAAACGGATTCCGACGTAAACAAGAACTCACTCATCATCGCCTCTAAGCAAATGCGCCTGAACGGGCGCCAAACCTCGCAATGTTACCAAATCTACCGATCTCCCGCCTACGGGCGCTCCGGCCGCGACTGGCCAGCAAGCTACGGCGTGGCCCGCGATGCGCAGTGAATCCTAGGCGCGAACGCTGATGCTGCAATTGCTCCTGCGCCCGCTCGGGCGTATGCCGCTCTCCTGGATTCATGCTTTCGGCGCCTTGGCTGGGCGGATGGCCTTTCGCTTGAGCCCGCGCTTTGCCCGGCGCCTCACCGAAAACCTTGCCCAGAGCGGCTTGGCGCGCGGGCATTTGCAGCGTGTGGCGCGCGCCGCCGCGGCCGAAACCGGCAAAGCGGGGCTCGAAGCGATCGCGGTTTGGCAGAGTCCGCGCGAAAGAATCGAGGCCTGGACGCAGGCCGATGAGCATTGGGCCGAAGTCGAGCAAGCCTATGCTCAGGGCAAGGGCTTGATCGTCGCGGTGCCGCATCTGGGCTCCTGGGAAATCGTCGGGCAATACTGTGGGCATCGGTTTCCCATGACCGCGATGTATCGCCGACCGAAGCTCGCCTGGCTGGATCCCTTGATGCGCGCCGGGCGCGAGCGCGACGGCAGCAAGCTGGTCGGCGCGGATATGCGCGGCGTGCGCGCGCTCTTGCGCGCACTCAAGAAGGGCGAGGCCATCGGCGTCCTGCCGGATCAGGCGCCTGGCCGCGGCGAAGGCGTGTGGGTAGAGTTTTTCGGGCGCCCGGCCTATACCATGACTCTAGCGATTAAGCTCTCTCAGGCCACCGGTGCGGCCATCGCCATGGGCTATGCCGAACGCCTGCCCAAAGGGCGCGGTTTCGTGGTGCGACTGCGGCTGCTGAAAACGCCGCTGCAGGGCACCCTGGAGGCGGCGGCGCGGACCATGAACGCTGAACTCGAAGCGACGATTGCGCGCCAGCCTGAACAATATCTCTGGTCCTACAACCGGTACAAAGTACCGGCCGGAGTGACCCCGCCGCCGGCGAAATGACGTGGCCGCTCGCCTGGTCATCAACTTTCTGTGGTTGCTGCATCTACTGCCTTATCGCGGCCAGGTGGCGCTCGCGCGGGCCTTGGGCGGGCTCCTGTTTTACCTCGCGACAGAGCGGCGGCGGGTGGGCGAAACCAATCTGCGGCTAACGCTGCCTGAGCTATCCGATACCGAGCGACGCCACATTCTGAAACAGCACTTCCGGGACTTCACCCAGGCCGCCTTCGAGCGCGGCTTCCTGTGGTGGGCGAGCCGCGAGAGGCTGATGGAAAAGATCCGCTTCGAGGGCTTGCATCATTGGCGCGACGCGGCGGCGACACCGACCCTATTGTTCGCGCCGCACTTCGTGGGCCTCGACGCCGCCGGCACTCGCATCGTCTGCGAGTTTCCCGGCGCCTCGATCTATTCCAAACAAAAGAACCGCGCCCTCGATGCCGCCATCCGCCGGGGACGCGAGCGTTTCGGCAATGTCACGCTGTTCTCGCGCCAGGACGGCATCCGCCCGGTGCTTCGCGCCCTGCGCGAAGTTGGAATGCTCTACTACCTGCCTGATCTCGATTATGGACCGCGCGACGCCGTGTTCGTGCCTTTTTTCGGCGTGCCCGCGGCCACCATCACCGGGCTGTCGCGCCTGGCCGCCGTGGGCGGCGCGCGCGTGGTGCCCTGCGTCACCCGCCAGCTTCCTCGGGGAGGCGGCTATGTCGTGCGCTTCTACCCAGCGTGGGAGAATTTTCCCAGTGGCGATGATGTGGCCGATGCGCGCCGCATGAATGCCTTCATTGAAGAGCGGGTGAGGGAAATGCCCGAACAATATTTCTGGCTGCACAAGCGTTTCAAGACCCGTCCGCCGGGCGAGCCGAGGATCTATTCATGATTCGCGCGGCCGACGCCACCGCGCTTCGTGACGCCGCGCGGCTGCTGCGCGCGGGCGAATTGGTGGCTTTCCCCACGGAAACCGTTTATGGCCTGGGCGCGGACGCGAGCAGTCCCCAAGCCGTGGCCAAAATCTTCGCGGCCAAGGGCCGCCCGGCGGACCACCCGCTGATCGTGCATTTGGCCGATGCCGGCCAGTTGCCGCAATGGGCCGAAGGTATCCCGCCCGCGGCCGACGCGCTGGCCGCGCGCTTCTGGCCGGGCCCTTTGACGCTCATCCTGCCCAAGCGCGAAGCCGTGCCCGACGCCGTCACCGGCGGGCAGCCAAGCGTGGGCTTGCGCGTGCCCGCGCACCCCGTGGCGCAGGCCCTGCTGGCAGCCTTTGGCGGCGGCATCGCCGCGCCTTCGGCCAATCGCTACGGCCGAGTGAGTCCGACCACGGCGGCGCACGTGGCGCAGGAGTTCGGGGCGACTCTGCCGCTCATTCTGGATGGCGGTCCCTGTGCCGTGGGTATCGAATCGACCATCATCGATTTCACCAGCGGACGGGCCGTGCTCCTGCGCCCCGGAGGCATCGCCGCGAGTGCCTTGGCCGAGGTGTTGGGTTATGCCCCGGCCGCGCCGGGGGTGTCCGCGCCGCGCGCTTCCGGAACCCTGGCCCAACATTACGCGCCGCACACGCCCACGGATCTCGCCAGCGCCGCGCAACTGGCCGCTTTTTCCAGCGCGCTCGCGCCGGAGCTCGCGGTCTGGGCGCGTAGCCCCGCGCCCCAAGGGTTTCCAGGGTTGTGGCTGGTCGCGCCCGACGCTCCCGAGGACTATGCGCGCGAGCTTTACGCCGCGCTGCGCCTGCTCGACACCTCCGGCGCCACGCGCATTCTGGTCGAAGCGCCACCGGCCACACCGGCCTGGGAGGCGGTCAATGACCGACTGCGCCGCGCCACCACGCGTTGATCGCCGGTCCACCATGCGCCTGGTCGTCGCACCGGACTCCTTCAAAGGCTCATTGAGCGCCGCCGAGGTGGCCGCGGCGATCGCCACCGGACTGCGCCACGTCTGGCCCGAGGCGCAGGTGCTGGAAGTGCCGCTCGCTGATGGTGGCGAAGGCACGCTCGAAGCGGTTCTGCGCGGTGGCGGGCAGCGGTGTTTCGCCACGGTGCGCGGCGCTGCCGGCGGCGCGCGCCGCGCCGCTTGGGGCGAAGTGCGCTGGGAGGGCGCAAGCGCGGCGCTGCTCGAGGTGGCCCAGGTAGTGCCCATCACCGATGCCGAGGCCATGGCGCTGGCGGCAACCCGGCGCGACACGCGTGGCCTGGGCGGACTCCTCGGCGCGGCGCTGAATGCCGGGCACCGACAGCTCCTTTTTGCCCTGGGCGGCAGCAGCACCAACGATGGCGGCGCGGGGTTTCTGCACGCGCTGGGCGTGGTCTATCGCGATGCCGCGGGTGCGGCGCTCGAACCCACACCTGAAGCGCTGGTCGACCTCGTGCGCGTCGATACCTCGGGGCTCGATTCGCGTCTCGCAGGCTGCCGGCTCACGGTGCTGTCCGATGTCAGCAATCCGCTTTGCGGCAGCTTGGGAGCCACGGCGGTTTTCGGGCCGCAGAAAGGCGTGCTTCAGGGTGAGATCCGCGCGCTCGATCAGGTGATCGAGCGCTTTGCCGGCCTTTGCGAGGCGGCCTTTGGCCGCAAGGTGATGCACTTGCCCGGCGCGGGCGCCGCAGGTGGACTTGGTTTTGCGCTACTCCTGCTGGGTGCGCGTTTGCGTTCGGGCGCGGAAGTGGTGGCCGAGCTCGCCGGGCTGGATGTCGCCCTGGCCGGCGCCGACTGGCTGATTACCGGCGAAGGCCGCAGCGATCTTCAGACCCTGCTGGGCAAGGCCCCACTCGTTGCTGCCCAGCATGCCGCCTGCCACGGCGTGCCGACGCTGCTGCTCTCCGGGAGTTGTGCTCGCGAGGCCCTTGCGCAATTGCACCAGCATTTCGCCGCGTGTTTCGCCTTGCCCTTCGGGCCGATGTCGCTCGCGCAAGCCATGGCCGAAGCTCCGGCACTCCTCACCGCAACGGCCATCGAAGTGGCTCAGCTCATCGCCGCGGCGAGTTCAGTCAGGCGCTGAGCATCGACGCGATCGAGTTCGCCGGCCAGGGCCTTCCAGGTCCGCAGGTGGCGCGCCGGTTGGCCAAAGACCGGGTCGTTCTCCAACAGGGCCTCGATTTCGCGGCGAGACAGACCGGTAACGCGCTCCATGGCCCGCGCCTCCATGAGCTTCACCCGCGCCTCGGGCAGCGCCAACAAAGCTTCGGCCTGCAAGGCGTTGGCGAAGAAGGCGGCGGAGATTCCGCAACCGGTGAGCAGCCCTATGGTGGACACGCCGCGGGCACGCACTTCGGCGTGGCACAAGGCGAGCCAGGCGAGAAAGTGGGTGAGCCCCAGCGCCTCGGCCTCAAGGGTGGCCTCGTGGCCGGCGGAGTCTTCCAGAACGAATAGCGTCGCGCCGCTAGGCGCCTGGCGCACCAAGTCGCGCAAGGCGAGGCCCAGGGCAAAAGCGGTTTCTGGCGCCAGCGCGGCGGGTGCCACCGCACGGAGCACATAAACCTCGCCTGCGCCTATGCGCCACAGCCAGCCCAGCGCGTCGCAAGGTGTCGCCGTGCCCGCCAGCGGCCAGGAGGCCTCGGCGCGGGCGGGTGCGCGCCTGGCGGAGGTGAGTCGTACCACCAGATCGGCTTGTGTCGCATCGAGTGCGTCGCGCAGACGCCGACGCTGCCGCAAGGCCTGGGCGAGGAAATCGCGGGCCTGCACGGCGTCGTCGGGCAGCGCCTGCGCGAGTCCGCTGGCAATGCGCGCTGCGGCGCCGAAAAGACGCGCGACCCCAGGGGCGTCGCCGGCATCGAAGCGGTTCCGCCCGAGCAGGGTTTCCAGCACCTTGGGGCCGGAAACGCCGAGTTTGGCGCGCTCGTGCAAAAAAACGGCGCTCCCGCAGGCGGCGAGTACCCCCGCACCGCCAAAGGCGCTCGTACCCGCGCCGAGCACACTGAGCAGCGGTACCCCGGCGACACGCAAAGCGCAGCAGGCCTTGAGCACGCGGGCGAGGCCCACCAGCGCGGCATTGGCTTCATGCAAGCGCACACCACCCGAGTCGAAGAGGAACAGCACCCCCGCAAGTTGCCCCGAGTCGGCCAGCGCGCGCGCCTCTTCGAGCGCGGCGACGATGCGCGCGGCCTGCACTTCACCGACCGCACCGCCCAGGAAATCCCCCTCCTGAACGATTACCGAAACCGGCGCGCCTTGTACCCAGGCCCGCCCCAGCAGCACGCCATCGCCCGGCCGCGCGGCCATGCCCCAGCGGGCCAGATGAACGCTCTGTTCCTGCTGTGGCAAAAACTCGATGCTGCCCGCATCGACCAAGGCGGCGACTCGCGCTATCGCCGTGTCGGGCAAGGGCCCGTTCACCAAGTCGACGCGGCTTTCCACAGCATGTAGGCCGAGAGCACGAAGAGCATGCCGGCAAAAGCTTTCTTGAGCTTTTTCACCGGCCAGGCATGCGCCAGACGTGCACCCGTCGGAGCGAACAAAACGCTGGCGACGACGATGCCCAGCAAGGCCGGCCAATGCACATAGCCGATGGTGTGGGGCGGCAGCCCCTCGGTCCGCAGCCCGGCGATGACGTAGCCCACCGTGCCCGCGACCGCGATGGGCAGCCCCAGGGCGGCCGAGGTCGCGACGGCGTTGTGGATTTTTACATTGCACCAGGCCATGAACGGCACGGAGATGAATCCACCCCCCGCGCCCACCATGCTGGAAATGAAGCCGATGCCGTTGCCTACCGCGAACAGGCCCCAGGGACCGGGCAATTGGCGAGCCGCATGGGGTTTTTTGTCGAGCAGCATCTGCACCGCCGAGAACGCGGCGAAGCTGCCAAAAAATGCCGCCACCCAAGGCGTTTTCATCGCCCCCACCACTTGGGGTCCGAGGACGGAAGCGAGCAGAATGCCCGGCGCGATTGCCCGGAAGACCGGCCAAAGCACCGCGCCATGGGCATGATGGGCGCGCACGCTGGAAATCGAGGTGAACATGATGGTCGCCATCGACGTACCGATGGCCAGGTGCACCACATGCGCCAGCGGAAAGCCTTCGCGGGTAAACACGAAGGTCAGCACCGGCACGATGGTCATGCCGCCCCCGATGCCCAAGAGCCCCGCGAGCACCCCCACCACACAACCCAGCAACAAAAATACCGGCAGCAGCGACCAGTCCATGTCAGTGGCGCCCGGCCGCCCGAAGCCACGGACACGCCCCCTCAGGGGGCAGCGAGCACAGCGAGCGTGGGGGGTTCTCCGTCCAGTGGCGCCCGGCCGCCCGAAGCCACGGACACGCCCCCTCAGGGGGCAGCGAGCACGGCGAGCGTGGGGGGATCGTCATCCTAGCTCAGCAGCTTGATGATGTGGCGCCACTCCTGCGCCGTGACTGGAGTGATGGAGAGCCGATTGCCGCGCGCCAGCAGCCGCATTTCCGACAGGGCCGCATGCTGCCGCAGTTCGGCCAGTGGCAGCAGGCGCGTCTTTTGCAACAGGGTGACGTCGACGTTGAACCAGCGCGGCGCGGCAAGCGTCGCCCTGGGGTCGAAGTAAGAGCTCTTGGGGTCGAATTGCGTGGCATCGGGATAGGCTTTTTGGCGGATCTCGATAATGCCTGCGATCCCTGGCGCGGGGCAACTCGAATGGTAAAAAAACGCGCGATCGCCCGGTTTCATTTGGTCACGCATGAAGTTGCGCGCCTGGAAATTGCGCACGCCGAACCAAGGCAGAGTGGCCCGCGGCGCGGCCGCGAGATCGTCGATCGACACTTCGTCGGGCTCGGATTTCATCAACCAGTAATGCACACTCAACCCCCAAAAAGAAACGCGGCCGAAGCCGCGTTTCCATGTTGCGAGTCCCCCGCGAGAGAGGTGTGGCCCTCATCTTGAACCTAAGGTTCAAGGCGGTCACCTGCCCGATCCATTAGGCGCTTCCGACGAAGGACGCGCACACCGGAATCGTCATTGGCCCGGCAACCTGGGTATGCAATATTGGTTCGAAGAGTATATGGCCAAACACCAACACCGCAGGGGACAACTGGCGCAGTGGAACCAGGTCAGAAGAGCTTTTCCTGGCCCGTCATCGAGTGGTCGATGGCGGTCTGCATGGCAACGATTCTACGCCGAAAATCAGAGCTGTCAAAGATTGCGGGCGCGCTCGAAGAACGCTCCTTCAGGAGTTCGTTGGCGAGGTTGAGCGCGGTCATCACGGCCACCCGTTCAGCGTTCGGCGCCTTGCCTCCATCACGCGTTTCGCGCATGCGCTCTTGCAGAAACTCGACCGCCGCGAGCAAATCGGCGCGTTCGTCTTCGCTACAGCCGACGCGGTACTCGCGGCCCAGCAGGTTGATCGTCAGGGTTACCGGCGGGGGATTCACGGTAGATCTTTCGCCGGCCCGAGCGGGCGGCTTGGTGCTTCGCGCGCACCGGCCGCGCGCTCCAGCCACTGTGCCAGAGTGCGGTTCGCGGGCTTGATCTTGATGGCCGCGCTCAAGCGTTTTCCTCAGGCAGACTTTCCAGCAAGGCATCAAGGCGTTGTGCCGCTTCATTCATGCGTCGCGTGACCCGTTCGTGTTCTTTGCGCAGGGAGTTGATTTGCAGGCGCAGGTCGATGTTTTCGGCCCGGAGATCTCCGAAATGCCGAAGCAGGTCCGTGAGTTTGCGCTCAAGCGCCGCCAATTCCGCTTCCATGCCCAAACTATAGGGGCAGAAATCTCGTTCCGTCAACAGATAAGCTTGCGAAGCGGAGAAACCGCATGAACTCCCGGATGGTTATTGCGCCGGGCATCGCCTCCTGGAGCGTTGCTCGCGCCGGGGAAACGCGGCTTTAACCAGGACTCGTCACTCCGACGAAAGCCTGAGTCCCGGAAATTCAAAGAACTGGGAACCGGTCTACCGCCGAAGTGACCGAAGCTGGTCGGCGTTTCCCTAGCGGCCGGTGTCGAGGTGCTGGTACTTGACTTCGAGAATCTCGACCTCTTCGACCCCCCCTGGGGTGCGCAGGGTCACGAGGTCACCCTCGCGAGCCCTGAGCAGGGCCCGTGCCATGGGCGAGACCCAGCTGATGTAGCCTTTGCCGGCGTCGATTTCGTCAAGCCCAACGATGGCCACGATGCGCGGTTTCCCCTGGGCAGCGCATAGCGTCACGGTGGCGCCAAAGAAAACCTGGTCGGCATGCTCGTCGTTGCCGCGCGCCTCGGGATCGACCACTTCGGCGAGGTCCAGTCGTTTCACCAGGTAGCGGATGCGCCGATCGATCTCCCGCAAACGCTTCTTGCCGTAGATATAGTCGCCGTTCTCGGACCGGTCGCCGTTGCCGGCTGCCCAGGAGACGATGCTCACCACCTCCGGGCGCTCCTTCTCGACCAGGCTCGTGAGTTCGTTCCTGAGGCGGGCGAAGCCACCGGGAGTCAAATAATTCTTGGTGCCTGGTGGCAGAGACGGCAGGCCGACCTCTTCCTCGTCTTCGGGGGCGGAATCGGCTTCGCGGGTGAAGGCTTTGCTCATGAACAGTGAGGAACGTGGCGGAGCGCCTCATTCTACCGCTTTGGCGCGCTCGCGATCGAGCTGTGCGCACAGCTCGGCGATACCCTCGACGAACCGTGCGCTGTGCCGGTTCATCAGATCGGCGTTCACCACCACCAGGGCTTGGTGTCGCACTGCCTTAAGGGTCGGCCAGCGTTTCCAGGCGTCGAGCCAGTCGGGGCGCCGGGCACCTTCGGCGGCGGCAATGATCACCTCGGGATCGCGCTGGAGCACGCCCTCGGTTTCGACGACCGTGGCGAGCACTGGCAGATCGGCGAAGACGTTGGTGGCCCCGCACAGCCCCAGTGCCACGCTCACCATATGCGTTCCGCCCAGGGTGTAGAGTGGTTGTCCCCAGACCTGATAGAAGACTCGAAGTGGCCTCTTCCCGGCATAAGCTTCGCGCAAGCTCCGTAGGCGCTCGCGCAGCGTGCGTGCCGCTTCCTGCGCCTTGGGGCGAGTGCCGCTCAGGGTGCCCAAGCGCTCCAGGGTGCTGGCGATGCCTTCCGGCTCGCGGATGTCGGAAAGGAAAATTCGAAGTCCCAGGCTGCGCAAACGGGCCAGGTGCTGCGGCGCGTTGCCGCCCGCCCAGCCGAGGATCAGGTCAGGCTTGAGCGCGACGATGCGCTCGAAATCGAAGCCATGCGCGTCGCCCACGCGCTGGATGTCCTTCGCCGCCGCTGGGTAGTCGCTGCGCTCGGCGACCCCCACCAGGCGCTCACCGGCGCCGGCGGTGAAGAGCAACTCGGTGAGATCCGGCGCCAGGCTGACCACCCTTCGTGCCGGCCCCGAGAGCATCACCGGCTGGCCGGCATCGTCCACCACCACGATGCCGGCCGCCGCCACGGCCCGTGCGCCTGCCCCAGCGCCCAACAGCGGTGCCGCAAGCAGGCAGACCCATGCCGCGCGCAGGATCATCGGTCGCCGGAGCGGTATTGCAGCGTGAGAAAGATATTGACTCCCGCGGTGCCGTAATCCTTGGCAAGCTCGTAGGGCTTGTCGAAGACGTTGTTTACGCGCGCCAGGAGACTCCATCCGGGGCGCAAGAGGTAGCTCGCTGAGAGATTGAGCAGGCCGTAGCCACTCATGAGGCGCTGATTGGCGGTGTCCTCGTAGCGCCTGCCGGAGGCCTGCCATTCGGCGCCCAGGCGCCAGGCGCCCCAATGCCGCGAAAGACTCAGGCCGCCATGCTGGCGCGCCCGGCGGGGCAGCCAGCGGCCGGTCTGGGCGTCTTCCGGGCGCTGCCAATCGAAGTGGCCACGGACGCTGAGACCGTCGGAAACCCAGCCGCCGCTCAAACTCACGCCGCGCAAACTGGCTTGCGCGACGTTGTAAGGCGCGCAATTGAAATCGAGATCGCATTGCATGACGATGAGGTCTTCGACGCGATTGCGATAGGCCAGCGCTTTTGCCTCCAGCCCGCCCTGGGCGTAGCTCAAGCCAGCCTCGAAATTGCGCGCCGATTCGGGGCGCAAGTCCGGATTGCCGAAGCCGGGGTAGTACAAATCGTTGAAGCTCGGTGCCTTGAACGCCGTACCGGCGGCCGCGCTGAGCCGCCAGCCGGGGGCGAGCCGAAGCGCGTAGCTCAAGCTGCCGGTCTCCTTGCCGCCGTATTGCGAGCTGTCGTCGCGGCGCAGGCTCGCCTGCAGGCTGTGTTCGCCCGTGTTCAATCGATACGAAGCGACGCCAGAATCAGTGTCGCGTCGGTTTTTCACGTAGCCGGTGTCCGAAGTGACTGTTTCCTCGCGCCGCTCCAGGGCGAGCTGCAGCTTGCCCAGGGGCAGGGCGAGGTCGTTCTGCCAAACATAGTGGTCCTGGCGGGTGCGGACCTCGAAGCGCCCCCAGCTCGAAATCGTGCTGCTATCGTCCTGCCCCTGAGCGACCCGCAGCAAAGTGTCCCAACGCGCGGCGGGACTGACGCGGTATTGCGCCGAGAGCCCTTGCACGACGCTGCGGGTGCGATCGTCGAAATCCGCGCCGGCGTCGAACTGACTGGCAAGACGGGCCCGCCAACCCTGCAAAGCGAAATCCTGGCCTGCCGCGAGCCGGTATTCGAGCAGCACACTGGCGTGCTCGCGGCGGTAACCGTCGCGGTCCGGGTTGTAGCTGTAGTGGGTTTCCCGGCGGATGGCGGAAAAACCGCGAGCGTCTTCGACCCCGGCAGCGAGGGCATAGCGCCAGGCCGCGTCGCCGCCATCAACCCCGGCATCGGCCTGGAGGCGGCGATCGCTGCCACCGCCGACCTTTGCGTGCAGCCGAGGTTGAGCGGTGCCGCGCCGGGTAAAGAGTTGGATCACCCCGCCTAGGGCGTCGGCGCCGTAGAGACTGCTGGCCGGCCCGCGCAGCACCTCAATGCGTTCCAGTGCGGCCAAAGGCAGGGCTTCCAGGGTGGTGCCGCCGAGGGTGGAGGAATCGACGCGTACGCCGTCGATCAGCACCAGGGTGTGCCCGGCGTTGGCGCCGCGCAGGAAAACCCCCGAGGCGGTCCCGGGGCCACCGTTGCTGGTGATTTCGACGCCGCTCACCTGCCGCAGCAGCTCGACCAAACTCGCCGCGCCGGAAGCCTCGATCTGATCCTGATCGATGACCGTGAGGTCGGCGGCGACCTCGGTGTAGGCTTGGGCACCGCGCGCCGCGGTAACCACCAGGGGGCCGACTTTGGCCAGGGGTTCGTTGGCCAGGCTGGAGCTGGCGGCGATCGCCGACAAAAATGGAGGGAACAGGAACAAGCAAATTGAGGCAGATTTTTTCACGACAAACTCCGGTCCTTCGCGCATCCCCGCGCGGGATTGATGAGGCGAAACGAAGGCGGAGCGGGAAAACCGGGACGAGGCGCAGACGGCGGCGCCTGGATTTCGCCACGCCGCGAACGTTCCAGGGAAAACGTCGTCCTGGATGATCCAGGGCGACGCGTCGCAGGCCGGTCTCCGGGCTCCGGAGCTTGTTATGCACGCCGCCTTCCCGCGCTTGTGGGCGCAGTGGCTCTTGGACGTACTTGCTCTCCGTTACCGTTGCGGGGGCAGCACAGGTATTGCACCTGTTTCCCGTTTCACCCGTGCGCCAGGATGTGGCGACACGAGCACCTGCTGGCTGGGATGATAGCATCGTTTGCGCGGACTCCAGGCTTTTTGCTATCGTTCGGCGATGCCTCCGGATCGGATCGACCTTACCCAAGTTGCCCGCGTGCTGGTGATCAAGCTCAGGCACCACGGAGACGTGCTCCTCAGTTCGCCGGTTTTCGCCGCCCTCAAGGCGCAGGCCCCGCACCTGGAAATCGATGCGCTGGTCTATGCTGATACCGCGCCGCTCCTGGCGCACCATCCGGCCATTCGCGAAGTGCACCGCATCGACCGCGCTTGGAAGCGCGCTGGGCTCGGCATTCAGGCGCGCGAGGAATGGCGACTGTACCGCGCCCTGCGCGCGGCGCGGTATGACTTGCTCATTCACCTCACCGAACACCCGCGCGGCGCCTGGCTCTCGCGGCTGCTGCGGCCGCGATGGGCGGTGGCGCGCGTGCAGGCCGACCGCTCGCGCTGGTGGACGGGAAGCTTCACCCATTTGTATCCGCTGCCGCGGACCACGCCCCGCCATACCGTGGAAGGTCATCTCGACGCCTTGCGCCGGCTCGGCGTCTTCCCGCGCGCCGAGGACAAGCGCGTGGTCCTGGTGCCCGGCGAGGCGGCGCAAAAGCGCATCGAGCAAGAGCTGGCCGGTGCCGGTCTCCAGGGGCGAGCGTTCCTCCATGTACACCCTGGCTCGCGCTGGCTGTTCAAGTGCTGGCCGATGGAGCGCTTCGCCGCTTTGCTGCAAGGTCTCGCCGCGAGCGGCTGGGCCCTGGTGGTGACCGCGGCGCCGGACCCGCGCGAAGCGGCGCTGATCGAGACCCTGCGTGCCAGCGTGGACGAGGCGGCGTATTTCGGGCTCGCCGGCCGGCTGAGCCTGCTGGAACTCGCTGCCCTGACGCAGCGGGCGCGCTTGTTCGTTGGAGTCGATTCGGCGCCGATGCATATCGCCGCGGCGATGGGCACACCCACGGTCGCTCTGTTCGGTCCCAGCGGCGAGCGGGAATGGGGACCCTGGCAGGTACCCAGCCGCGTGCTGGTTTCCACTCAGCACCCATGCCGACCCTGTGCGCTCGACGGCTGCGGTGGGGGCAAGCGGTCCGAATGCCTGGAGGCGATTTCGGTCGAACAGGCGCGCGCGGCGGTCGCCGCACTCTTGGCCGAAACCGCGTAGATCTTGCCCGCCACGCTCGCCTTGGTGCGTCAGCGCTACACCGCTTTCGGCGGTGCCGAGCGCTTCGTCGCCGCGGCGCTCGAAAGCCTCGCGCGCGAGGGGGTGGCCTTGCGCCTCTACACTCGTTCCTGGCCCAAGGGCGAGGTGCCATACGAAGTGGTCAAGCTGGACCCGCCGTATCTGGGCAGCCTCTGGCGGGACATCTCCTTCGAGCGGGCTCTGCGGCGCTCGCTCGATGCGCAACGCCCGACGCTGGTGCAGACCCACGAACGCATCCGTGGCTGCGACATCTACCGTGCCGGTGATGGAGTCCATGCGGTCTGGCTGGAAGAGCGGCAACGGGCCATGACCGCTTGGCAGCGCCTGCGCGTTCAGAGCAATCCCTTTCATCGCCATGTGCTGGCGGCGGAGCGGGCGCTCTTCGCCGACCCCACGCTGCGGGCGGTGATCTGCAATTCACGCCTGGTGATGCAAGAGATCGAGCGGCGCTTCGCCTACCCGCGTGAGCGCCTGCATCTCGTCTACAACGCCGTCGATAGCCAGCGCTATTCGCCCGCACTGCGGGAAATGGGGGTGCCCCTGCGCCAGGCGCTCAGCCTGCCGTCCACCGCGACGGTCTGTCTGTTGCTCGGCTCGGGCTATGCCCGCAAGGGGCTAGCCGCCGCCCTGGGCGCTCTGCAGGGGCTGCCGCGCGACGTTTATCTTCTAGTGGTGGGGCGTGAGCGGCGGCTCGAACCGTGGCGCAGCCTGGCGCAGAACCTGGGTGTAGAGGAGCGGGTCCGGCTGCTCGGGGCGATGCCGGACCCGCGCGCGGCGCTGGGCGCGGCCGATGTGTTCCTACTGCCCACGATTTACGATCCCTGCCCCAATGCCGCGCTTGAGGCCATGGCCTGCGGCGTGCCGGTGGTTACCAGCACCCAGTGCGGCGTCGCCGAACTGCTGCATGAACATGGCGGCGGCATGGCCTGCGACGCTCGCGACTTGCTGGCCTTACGCGCTGCGATCGAGGCCCTGCGCGACCGCGTCTGGCGCGAACAGCAGGGCGCCGCGGCGCGCGCCGCGGTCTTACCCTTGAGCGCCGAGGCCATGAGCGCGAAGCTCCTGGCGCTCTATCACAGCCTGCTCCAGCGACCTGGCGCCGAGACCCCGCTCGCCTCCGGGCTATAATCCCCGCCTCGCCTCATCGCCCCACGCACCCGCCACCATGTCCAGCACCCAACTGTATCGTCGCCTGCTGAGTTACGTGCGCCCGTATCGCTGGGTGTTCGCGGCGGCGATCCTGGGGATGGCCCTGGTGGCTGCTTCCGATGCGCTGCTCGCCTGGTTCACGGCGCCCCTGATCAACAACTTCGTCAATCCCGATCCGCTCTGGGTGGTCTGGGCGCCGGTGGTGGTGCTGGGGATCTTTCTGTTTCGTGGCCTCGGATCGTACATCTCGGACTATGGCATGGCTTGGGTGGGCAATCGTGTGGTCGCCGATTTGCGCGGCGAAATGACGGCCCATCTGCTGCGCCTGTCCACACCTTTCTACGATCATCAATCGCGGGGTACCCTGGTCTCGAAACTCACCTGGGACGCGATGCAGGTCGCCTCGGCCACTTCCGGCGCGATCACCGCGCTAATTCGCGGCACGCTGACCATCCTGGGGCTGTTGGTCTTCCTCTTGTACGAGAACTGGCAGCTCACCATGCTGCTCGTGGTGGTGGTGCCTTTGGTGGCGATGGTGATCCGCTATTTCACCAAGCGCCTGCGGCGTACGAGCCGGGAGGTGCAGGAAGCGATCGGCCGACTCACCCATGTGCTCGAGGAGTTGGTGGGTGGACACCGTGTGGTCAAGGTCTTCCGCGGGGAAGACTACGAAACCCGACGCACCGAAGCGGCCTCGGAGGACCTACGCCGGGCCATGACCCGTCAGTCCTCGGCGACGGCGGCCAGCAATCCCGTTACGCAGCTCCTGGCGGCGCTGGTGGTGGCGCTGGTGTTGTTCGTGGCCCTGCAGCAGAGTGCCAGCGGGCATATTACCGTGGGCGGTTTCACCGCCTATATCTTCGCCATGTTGCGCCTGCTCGATCAATTGAAGATGCTCACCGGGGTCAATGCCACGCTGCAAAGGGCACTGGCGGCGGCGGAGAGTATCTTCAAGCTGCTGGACGAACCGATGGAGACCGATCGTGGCCAGCTCGAATTGGGCCGCGCCCGCGGTGAACTCAGCTTCCTGGGCGTGCGCATGCGCTATGGCAGCGGCGAGGCGGCGCGCTGGGCGCTCGCGGGCATCGATCTCAGAATCGCCGCGGGCGAGACGCTCGCCCTGGTCGGGCCATCGGGGGGGGGCAAGACGACGCTGGTCAATCTGATCGCGCGCTTTTATCATCCCACTGAAGGGCGGGTATTGCTCGATGGACATGATCTGGAAGAAATCAAACTCGCGAGCCTCAGGGACAATCTCGCCATGGTCAGCCAGGATGTGGTGCTGTTCAATGGCAGCGTCGGCGCCAACATCGCTTATGGCGCCATGGGAGGCTGCGCGCCGCAGGCCATCGTCGAAGCGGCCCGCGCTGCCCATGCGCTCGACTTCATCGAAGCCCTGCCGGCCGGTTTCGACACCCTGGTCGGCGAGAACGGCGTGCGCCTCTCGGGTGGACAGCGGCAACGCATCGCCATCGCTCGGGCGATTCTCAAGGATGCGCCCATCCTTATCCTCGACGAAGCCACCTCGGCCCTGGATTCGGAATCCGAGCGCCAAGTTCAGGCCGCGCTGGAGACTCTGATGCACGGCCGCACCACCATTGTCATTGCGCATCGGCTTTCGACCATAGAACACGCCGACCGGATCGCCGTACTGGACCGGGGCAGTGTTGCCGAAGTCGGCACGCACGCTGAACTGCTGGCCCGCGAAGGGGTGTATGCGCGGCTTCATCGCTTGCAGTTTTCGGCGCTGACATGAGCGCGCCATTGGTCGCTCCGGGACCAGGCCGTTCGCGCCGCCGCGGCGCGGCGTGGGCGAGCAGGCCAGGGTCGTGCCGCGCCAGCCGAGGGGCGGGGAGGGCGGTGCCATGACCGCCGCGCGCAAGCTCGCCATCCTTCACACCGAAGCTTCGCGCGGCTGGGGGGGGCAGGAGATCCGCATTCTTACCGAGGCGGCGGGGATGATCGCCCGCGGTCACCGGGTCATGCTGGCCTGCCCTGGCGATGCGCGCATTTTTCGGGAAGCGACGCGCTTCAAGGTCCCGGCGGTGGAGCTACCGCTGGGACGCAAGAAACCGGGCGCGGTATTCGAACTGCGGCGCTGGCTCGCCGGGCAGAAGTTCGACGTCATCAACAGCCACAGCTCCACCGACACCTGGCTGGTCGCCCTGGCGCGGCTGATGCTGCTGGCGCCGCCGCCGCTAGTGCGCACGCGGCACATTTCCGCCGCCGTGCCGCGCAATCTCGCCACTGGCTGGCTCTACCGCCGTGCCACCTCACGGGTGGTGACCACCGGCGAGGCACTGCGCACGCAGCTCATTCGCGATAACGGGCTCGACCCCAACCGCGTGATTTCCGTGCCCACGGGCATCGATCCGGCGCACTTCCAGCCGGGCGATCGCCTGCTCGCGCGAAAACTACTCAATCTGCCCGCCGACGGCGAGCTGATCGGTATCGTCGCGACCTTGCGCAGTTGGAAGGGACATCGTTTTCTGTTCGATGCCCTGCGCCGCGTCGAGCGCCCCAATGCACGGCTGGTGGTGGTGGGGGATGGTCCGCAGCGCAGCCCGCTTTTTCGCCTGGCCGCTGATCTGGATATCCTCGATCGGGTGGTCTTCGCCGGCAATCAGAACGATGTCGCGCCCTGGCTGCGCGCGCTCGATGTCTTCGCGCTGCCCTCCTATGCCAACGAGGGTGTGCCCCAAGCCTTGCTGCAGGCGATGATGACCGGTCTGGCCTGTGTCACCACCGCCGCTGGCGCCATCGGTGAAGTCGCCCAGAACGAGCTCACCGCGCTGGTGGTGCCGATGCAGGATGCCGGCGGCTTGGCCAAGGCGCTGGCGCGCCTGCTCGACGATGCCGAGCTGCGCCACCGTTTGGGCGATACCGCGCGGGAAGCAGTACGGGCGCGGCATAGCCTGGAGGCCATGCTCGATCGCATGGAAGTGGTGTTCTCGCTCGCCGCGAGGGGCTGAGGCCTTGTACCTCGCATCGCCGGTGTGGCGGCTTCAAGCAGCGTGTCTGTGAAGGTACGATCAGCTCTCGAATGAAGAACCCTGCCGCCGATACGGAGCCACACTTTCCCTTCCAAGTGCCGCCGCGCGGCCGTCTGGCGGGGCGGTGGGCGATTTTGCGTCGCGCTGGGGCGGCCTGGCTCAGGGGCGGCCGGAGCCAAGCGCCAGGCGAACCCAGGCGGGTGCTGATCGCCCATCATCTGTTGCTGGGGGATACGCTCATGCTCACCCCTCTGCTGGCCAAGTTGCGGGAGCAGTATCCGGCCGCTGAGGTGGTGATGGCCGTGCCGGAGGCGATCGCGCCGCTCTATGCCGGACGACCCTATGGCGTGAGCGCCCTGCCCTGGAATCCGCGTATCCCACTGGCTTCGCCACTGTTCCAAGCGCCTGGCTTCGATCTCGCGCTGGTGCCTGGCGACAACCGCTATGCCTGGTTGGCTCTGGCGCTCGGGGCGCGCTGGATCAGCGCCTTTGCCGGGGATCGGCCCGCCTACAAGAGCTGGCCGGTCGATGCTTTGCATTCCTATCCGCAAGCGCCAGCCGCCTGGGGTGACATGGTGGCCGGCTTGATCCCCGGCCCGCCTCCCCGGCCCTATCAGACTTCCCATTGGTCCGCACCGTTGGCCGCGCCATTCGATCGTCCGCCGGGGCGATATGCCGTCCTGCATTTGGGTGCATCTTCGCGCTTGAAGCAGTGGTCGGCGGAGGACTGGCGGGAACTGGCCAACGGTTTGCTGGCGTCCGGCATCGAACCGGTCTGGAGCGCCGGGCGGGGCGAGGAAGAACTGGTTCGGGCGAGTGACCCAGCAGGGGCTTTCAGGAGCTTCGCGGGTCGGCTGGACTTGGCGCAGGTTTGGCAATTGCTCGCGGGGTCCGACCTGCTGATTTGCCCTGACACTGGGATCGCCCACCTCGGACGCATCGCAGGCGTTCCCACGGTCACTCTGTTTGGACCGGGATCGCCGATCTTGTGCGGCGCGGGGCAGTTCTGGCGCGAGAGCCCCTATCGCGCGGTGTGGGTAGACCCCTTCGCCTGCCGTGATCAACACCTGCTGTTTAAGCGCGAGGTCTCCTGGGTCAGGCGCTGCGCCCGCACTTCAACTCAATGCGCAGCACCGCGCTGCCTGGAGGCGGTAAGCTTGACCGCAGTGCGCGGGGCGATCACCGAACTGGGAATCTCTTTGAGCTCGTGAGGCCACACCAATGTTTGAAGATCTTCCCGCAAGTACCATCACAGCGTTCCACGACGCCCGACTGGCCCAGCCGGGATGGGGCAATTCCGAACCAGATGCCCACCATTCCGGAGTCTGGCAGTGGATCGAGCGCAACCATCGCTACAATTGTCTGCTGTGGGACGAAGAGGATCTGGCGCGGCGCCGCGACGTTCCGGATTCGGCCATCGCCGCCAACAAGCGTGCCATCGACGGCTACAACCAGCAGCGCAACGACGCTGTGGAGCGCGTCGACGAGCATGTGCTGGCGCGTTTGGCGGCGATCACGCCGGTGGCCGGCGCCTGGCACAACGCGGAGACCGCGGGAGCAATGATCGACCGGCTTTCCATCCTGAGCTTGAAGCTCTACCACATGCGCCTGCAAACCCAACGTGCGGAGGCGAGCGTTGAACATCGCGCTGCCTGCGCCGAGAAACTGCAGCGCTTGGTCGTCCAGCGCCAAGACTTGGGGGACTGCCTGGACCTCCTACTGGACCGCGCGGCCAAGGGCCTGGCGTTCTTTCGGATCTATCGCCAGTTCAAGATGTACAACGACCCCGACCTCAATCCCTGGCTCTACCGCAAGCCGCCCTCCGTCGAGGCGCCGTTGCCGCCCCCGGCGCCCAGCGTGAAATAGAAGCAGGCGCCCTCGCCGGATTTGCCCACCGCCCAACACTTGCCACCGTGTCGATGCACGATGCGCTGCACCGTGGCGAGGCCGATGCCGGTGCCGGGAAAGTCCTCGGGTCCATGCAGGCGCTGGAAGACCTCGAAGATCTTGTGGACGTACTGCATGTCGAAGCCGACGCCGTTGTCACGGACAAAAAAGGCGCTGCCGCCGTTATGCGGAGTCGTGCCGAATTCAATGCTGGCTTGCGCGCTGCGCCGGGTGAATTTCCAGGCATTGCCCAGGAGATTCTCCAGAACTGCGCGCATCAGCGTGGGGTCGGCCTCGGCCATGAGCCCTTCGGCGATCTCGATCGCCACCGTGCGACCCGGCTCGGCGGCGTGCAACTCGGCGATCACCTGTTGGGCGAGGCGGGTGAGGTCCAAGCGCTCACGCTTGAGCGGCGCGCGGGTGAGTTGCGCCAGGCGCAACAGATCGTCGATCAGTTGCCCCATGCGCACGGTCGCTTGGTTGATGCGGCGCAGGTAGTCGCGCCCCTGTTCGGCCAGGCTGTTGCCATGCAAAGTGGCTAGAGCCTGAGCGAAGCCGTTGATGCTGCGCAAGGGGCTGCGCAAATCGTGGGAGACCGAGTAGCTGAAGCTCTCTAGTTCCTGAAGCGAGAGTTGCAGTTCCTCGGTGCGCTCACGGACCCGTTGTTCGAGTTCACCAGCCAGCCCACGCAAGGCTTCTTCCGCCGCCCTCCGCGCCTGTGCGCTGCGGAACGCCTCGATCAGCAAGGAACAGGTCTTGAGCAGGGGGTCCAGATCACGCACCACCTCCTGATCGTAGCCGCCCCGGCGGTTGGCGACGCCGATCATGCCGACCAGCAATCCGCCGCGATAGAGCGGCATGCCCAGAAAGCAGTTCAACGCCGGGTGTCCGGGCGGCAGCCCGCCGCGCCGCGGATCGCGCGCGGGTTCGTTGGCGATGACGGTTTCGCCGCTCGCCAGGACATGCCCGAAGAGCGTCTTGAGATTGCGGAATTCGAAGCTGCCGTCCACGTATTTCTGGTAGAGCGCGCGCGAAGGGTCATCCCAGGAGATGTCGGTAATGGCGAAAGCGCGCAAGAACGGTTCCGCCCGCTCATCACGCAGCACTTCGCCGATGAAGCCATATTCGCTTTCGCTCGCCGCCAGCAGATGGTCGAGCAGGCGACTGAAGGTGGCCTTGGGTTCGGCGTCGAGAATAAAATCGGCCTGAGCGCGGGCCAGGGCTTCGAGCATTGCGTTCTGGCGATTGAGGAGTTTCTCCGTGTCCTTGAGGTGACTGATGTCGCGAGTGATGGTGAGCATGCAGGGCTCGCCGTCGACCTCGATGATCGTGGCGGAAAGCAAGGCATCGAACAGCCGCCCGCTGCGATGACGGAAGCGTTGATCGTAGTTGCGCACGCGACCATCGCGCCGCACGCGGGCGACTAGGGCATCGCGGTCGCCGGCGGTTGGCCACAGGCCAATTTCGATCGCCACGCGCCCGATGACTTCCTCGGACGCCCAGCCAAAGACTTCGCCGAAGGAGGGACTGGCCGCGACGTAGACGCCGCTCTTCATCGAAGAAATCGAGATCGCATCGGGCGATGCCGCGACAATGTTGGCCAGGCGCTGCTCCGATTGCCTCAGAGCAGTCTCGGCACGCTGTCGCTCCAACGCCGCGGCCAGCACGCTGGCGATGGTATTGAGCAACTGAACCTCGGCGTCCGACCAAGCTTCGTCCCAGCCCACTCGGTCGGCCCCCAGGTAGCCTTGGAAGCTTCCCCCAGCGATGATCGGCACCAAGAGCAGGGCGCCGATGCGCAGATTGTTCAAGGCATCCTCGGCCGGTTCGAGCGAGGCGGGTAAGGGATGGGAGGAACCTACGCGCACTGGCTGCTGCGCGACCAGCGCCTGTCCCAACCAAGCGAAGGAAGCGGAGTGGAACAGTGCAAAGCGCTGCGGCAAGGCGCGGGTTCCCGCCCGCGTCCACTCCTGCTGGTGCTCGGGCTGCCGCCACCCTTTTGGCACCAGGGCGCTGAAGACATGGTCGGCGCGCAGTAGCGGCCCGATCTTGGCCAATCCCGCGGCGATCGATTCCTCCCAGAAGAGCGCGCTGCGGCGGGAAAACTCGCTCGCCAATTCTCCGATCAGGCGTTCGAACTGCACGCGCTGCTCCAGGGTCTGGTTGACCGTGCTTAGAGCCGCGGTGCGCTGGGCGACCCGGCGTTCGAGTTCCTGGTTGAGTTGCCGCGCGGCCGCCTCGGCTTCCTTGACCGCGGTGATGTCATTGGAAACCCCCAGCACCCCTCTCGAACCGTCCGGCAGGGTGATTGCCGTCTTGACCGTCTGAAAGATCAGCTGGCGACCGTCGGGCATCAGGAAGGGTTCATCAGCGATTACCGGCTGCCCGGTGCGAAGCGCCTCGAGATCCTCGGCCAGGTGTTGCACGGCGAACTCGGGCAGCGGATGCGCCTGCTCGTTGGTGAGCCCCAACAGACCTTCGTGACTGCTGCCGTGGGCACGAGCCATCGCCTCGTTGACGAGAACGTAGCGGCCCAGATCGTCCTTGACGAAGATGGTGTTCGGGCAGTGGTCGAGTACGTCTTGCAGGAAACGGCGGGTGGTTTCTAGTTCGCGCTCGGCGCTCTTGCGCGTGGAAATGTCGCGCACATGCACCATGATCGCGCGCCCGCCGCAAGGTGCGGCAACCACTTCGACCTCTACTGGTAAACCGTCGAGGCGGAGGAAGACCTCTTCCATCGGTTCGACCGGGCGGCCACCGCTGAGCATTTCGCGGATCCGCGCGATTACCGTGGCACGGCTGGAAGCATGCACGAACTCCAGTGTGGGGCGACCCAACACCTGGGCGAGGTCTTCCGCACCCAGAATCTTCAGCAGGGCCGGGTTGGCGTAAAGCACCACGCCATCTTCGTGAAAAGCGATGCCGTCGGGCGCGAGGTCGGCGAGTACCTTGAAGTGGGTGGCGGCAAGCGCAGCACCACGTTCGGCGGCCTGTGCCGCGGACTTTACGGGCACGGCTGCGCCTGGGCCAGCGGCCGTTTCGCCAGTGTCCCCCTGCCCACCCTGCTCGCCCCGATTCGCCGTTTCCTCCGCGCGCATTCCCTTGCCGTCCGCCAGCCTGACCCACGCCATGCTTAACGGCATTCTAGACCTTTTCCGCAGTCCGCCACGCTCGGTCCGGCGCTGCCCCAAGAGCGGGCTATAATCCGGCCAAGGCGAACCCAGCATGCAGACCGCGACCACTCTTCCCCAACCGCAGACGATTTTCGCCGACCGTCTGGTTGCGGTCGCCGGAGCAGTGTTCCTGTTCAGCCTGCCCTTCACTTCGACCATTGCCTTGCGCCTGACCGCGCTGGCTGTGGCGCTCGCAGCGGTTGCCTGGTCGGACTTGCAGCAAGGTGGGGCATCCGCCCAGACTCGCCCGCCCGCGCGCCTGGTCCTGCCGCTGCTCGCTTGGGCGTCGGTGTGCGTGGCGTCGTGGACCTGGAGCATCGACCCTCGCTACACCGCCAGTGAGCTCAAGTCCGAAGTCCTGTACCCGGCGCTGGCGTTCTTCACCTTCTATGCCGGGGCGCGCGATGCGGGGCACTGGCGCCTCTGGGTTGGCGCGGTGCTGGCGTCGTTATTTGTGCTGGGCGTGGCCGCGCCCGTCGAGCAACTGCTCTGGGGGACGTTCACGGCCGAGCGGCTGCACGCCGATCTCGGATTCTATTCGACCTATCTGGTGCTGGTGTTTCCGTTCCTGCTGCTGCTGCTGTTGCCTGCAACGGCGCTCACCGCTTGGCTGGGCAGGCTGCGCCCGGCGGTTTTTTGTTGCGGATTCCTCGCCCTGGTCGGCAGCGGCGCACTGACCGCCAATCGCATCTTGTGGCCAGCGCTGGCGGTGACGCTGGCGGTGTTCTCGGTGTTGTCCTTGCCCCGCTTGCCCGTAAGCGCGGTGCAACGCCGCTTTTTGGCGCTCACTTTGAGCGCGGTCCTGCTCGGCCTGGTATTGGCCTTTGGCGCCGTGGCTTCGTACAAGGCGCGCACCAGCTATCCTCAGGCGAGCGGGATTCATTCTTCGCTGACGCAGGATGACCGGCTCAAGGTCTGGCGCTTGGCGGTGGAGAAAATCCGCGCCGACCCCTGGCTGGGATCGGGATTCGGGCGTGGCATCCATCGCCGGGAAATGCAGGCGACCTTGGGCAACCCCTTGCTGTGGCATGGCCACAACCTCGGCATCAATTACCTGCTCGAACTAGGCGTGCTTGGCCTGGGTGCGCTCACTTGGCTTTTCGCCGCGGTCATCCGCGAGCATGTGCGCCTATATCGCAGTGCCGAACCGGAGGCGCGACTCCTGGGCATCGTCGGGCTCAGCCTTTGCGCCGGTTTCCTGGTCAAGAACATGACCGATGATTTCATGGTCCGCCACACCGGCCTGTTGTTCTGGGCTTTGAGCGCGATGCTAATCAGCTATGGCCGGCGGTGTCGTCGCCAGGGTGGCTGACCGCGCCAGCACCTCGAACGTCCGGTGCGTGTGCCGACCGCGCGCGAGCATCGCCTCCAGCCTCGCCTCAATGCGAGCTGCCCGCCTGCAAGGGCAAGATCTCCGCCGGCCCCGCCGCGGACCGCCCGGGAACCGCCGCGGGTTCTGGCTGATACTCTGGCAACCAGCGGCGCAGGCCGCTGCGCACCTGCGCGTCTTCGATCGGACCACGCTGCTCCAGCCACGCCAGCAACATCGGCTGCAAGGCCGAGTCCGCATCGCGGGCCAGGGCGACGCGCAGCTTGGGGTGGGGCGTTGGCAGCGTGGCCTCGGCGTCGACCAGCAGCTCTTCGTAGAGTTTTTCGCCGGGGCGGAGTCCCACGAATTCGATGCCGATTTGGTCCGGATCGGCGCCGGAGAGGCGAATCATGTCCCGCGCCAAATCGGCGATGCGCACAGGTTCGCCCATGTCCAGCACCAGGATTTGCCCGCCCTGCCCCATTAGGCCCGCCTGGAGGACGAGTTGCGCCGCTTCGGGTATGGACATGAAGTAGCGGGTGATCTCCGGGTGGGTGACGGTGATCGGGCCGCCGCGCGCGATTTGCTCGCGGAATTTGGGGATGACGCTGCCGGTGGAGCCGAGGACGTTGCCGAAACGGACCATCACGAATTGGGTGCCCCGTCCCTGCAAACCCTGGCAAATTATTTCCGCGAGGCGCTTGCTCGCACCCATGACGGAACTGGGATTCACTGCTTTGTCCGTGGAAATCAACACCAGCTTTTCCACGCCCGCGGCCAGCGCTTCGGTGGCGAGGACAGCGGTTCCATGGGCATTGTTGCGTACGGCCTCCCAGGCATTGCCGACTTCCATCAGGGGCACGTGTTTGTAGGCGGCCGCATGGAAGATCAGCGAAGGTTTAAAAATACGCAGCACTTCGGCGACCCGCTGGCGATTCTTGACGTCGCCCACCAGACAGACGACCTCAAGTTCGGGCGCGGTTTCGCGCAACTCCTGTTCAATCTGGTAGAGAGCGTATTCAGAAAGTTCCAAGAGTAGGAGCCGGGCCGGCGCGAAGCGTGCGAGCTGGCGGCAGAGCTCGGAACCGATAGAGCCCCCGGGGCCGGTGACCAGCACGACGTGTCCGCCCAGCCAATCCCTCAAGCCGCTTAGGTCAAGCACCACGGGGTCGCGCCCCAAGAGATCGTCCACTTCGAACTGGCGCACCTTGGCCACGGCGGTGCGGCCGCTGATGAGATCTTCATAGGAGGGCACGGTAAGAGTGCGCAACCCCGCCGTGGCGCAGAGGTTGGCCGCGCGCCGCCGCACGTTTCGACTGGCGGAAGGCATGGCGATGATGGCGTCGCGTGCACCGAACACCGCGGCGCAGTCGGCCACACGATCGAGCGGGCCGAAAACCTTGGCGTTGTGGATCACTCTGCCCAGCTTCACGGGGTCGTCGTCGAGGTAGGCCACGACGCGCCACTCGCGACTTTGCGCCAGATCCTTGGCGAGACGGTTGCCGCAGGCACCCGCGCCGAGGACCAACACCGGTTCACCCAGCGCGGCGGTCAGGCCATAAAGCCGATGTTCTTTCCAGGAACGGTAGGCGAAACGGCTGCCGCCCATGAACAATACCAGCAGAACCGGATCCATCAACAACACGGAGCGGGGAATCACCGCCTGGACGCGGAACATCACCACGATTAGCGGAACCAACGTTGCCGCCAGGCCGACCGCGAAAACGATACGGCGCAAATCGGTCAAACTGGCGAAACGCCACAGGCCCCGATACAGCCCAAAGGCGAGGAAAATTCCACCTTGCAGAGGCAGCACCCAGGCCAGGGTGCGCAGCATGTCCTCGACGAATGGTGTCGGAATCTCGAGATTGAAGCGCAGCCAATAGGTGCCACACCAAGCCAGGGCGGCAACCATCAGATCATGCAAAAACGCGAGCAGCGCGCGCGTATCCAGCCTATTGGGCATGGGAATCGACTCTCCGTCTGGCGAAGTGCTGCATCACCCAGGCGTAGGCGATGCCGTGCAGCAGCGACCACACAGCCAAGCCCGAGATGCCTTGGGTTGGCCCCTGCCCGGCCAAAACCAGCGCGCTTAGCCCGCAGGCCGCCATAATAGCGCCATAGAGCCCCGCGACGCGGCCATGGCTCCAGCCGAGCTGAACCAATTTTTGGTAGGCGTGTTCACGATGTGCCTCCCAGAAGCGTTCCTGCCTCACGGCACGTTTCACCAGGGTAATGCTGGCATCAGCAATGAAAGGCAGGAAGACCAGCACGGGAAACCACCCCCCCCAGATTCCCCTGGCCCATCCCTCGCTACCGAGCGCCGCCGCCAGGAACCCCAAGGGTATGGAGCCCACGTCACCGAGAAAGACCTTAGCGGGGCTCCAGTTGACCCAGAGGAAGGCGAGGCAGGCCGTTGCCAGGCTGGCCAACTGGAGGGCGAAACCCCATTCCCCGGCTTGCAGTGCGGCGATGGCAAGAAAGGAAAAGCCGCTCAGAGCCATGGCCCCGGCCAAGCCGTCCGCTCCGTCCATGAAATTGAAAAGATTGAGCATCCAAATGATGGCAAGCACTAGGGCAAGCGCTGGCAGAGCACCCATGGAGGGCAGGCCGGTCCAGACGAACCAAGCCGCGGCGAGGGCGTGTACCGGCAAACGAACGGACACGGACAGGTTCGTTCGATCATCGACCAAGGACAGAACGGCCAAGACCAAGGCGGGCAGAAGCCAGGCGCCAGTCGCCCCCGTGGCCAGCAGCGCGGCCCCCCAGCCCGCCCAGATCGCCAGGCCACCGCTGCGCGGAACCGGCCGGTTATGCAACGAACGCTGATTTGGAATATCCATGGGCAGTGCCCGCCAACGCAGCAGCGCGGCCAGGGAGATCGCCGCGACGAGCCCGGAAAGTAGGGGCAAGGCGAATTCAATGCGCATGCGAAACCACCCCCGGGGCGACCTTTGCCGCACGGGTCAGCGGAGCGCGAAGCTTTTCGAGCTTCGCGAGCAGCAGCCCCCAGAGAAAGAAGCTCAGGATGCCGGAATAGGGTTGGCGCAAGGCGACCTTCCAGCCATTGTCGGCAAACAGAAGGAAGGTGATCACCAAAGCCAGTCCCAGCAATTCAGGGTGCTCGTGCACGCGCTCGCGTGCCTGCCAAAGACGCGTCCCGGTATGCCAGGCGAGAAAGAGCAAAGGCAGGAGCGCAAACACGCCGAAGTGATAGATGAAATCGAGATAGTAGTTGTGTGCGCCGGTCGATACCCAGCGCTCCGGGGGGCGAGCGTGCCCGAAAGCGATCGTGGGCACATCGCCCGCGATGGCTGCGAGGTAGTTGCCCCAGACCGTCACGCGGATCTGAAACGAGTCCGGAAGAAGGCTGGCATGGGCGTGGTCTTGGTAGCTGAACTTGGCGCTGAACTCGGGACTCTGAATCGCGACTAAAAAATAGGCGAATGCGCAAAGCGCCAATACCGTCAGACCTCGCCGAGCGTCCTTGCTGTTCGCCCGGGCGCGGGTGTAGCCGATCATCCCCAAAAACAGACCCAGCAAGGCCAGCACCGAAGTCGAGGCGACCACGTAAACCGCCATCAGCGGGGCCAGCGCCAGGCCGAACTGCCGCCAAGTTCGCTGACCAGCGAGCGCGAACAAGGAGCAGAGATACGCCGCCACCATGATGACCGGCACATATTGCCGATGCTGATAGATCCCGATGAGTCCCAAATCATGACTGAGCAGAACCTGACCGTGCAGCCAGGTGGCGATAAGCTGCGCCGGGACGAACGCGCCAAGGCAGATCAGGAAGCCGGCGGCGATCTGGCGCAAGGCGGTTGCGCCCAACATTTGGCCGAGGACCAGCCCAAACACGGGAACGAGGAATTGCAGCAGCAACACCAGCTTGCGCCTTTCCTCCTGAAGTTCGCCATGGGTAGAAATCACCGCCGCCAGCAGCATGGCCAGGAAAAGCACGAACAGCACCGAAAGACTCAACTGGGCACGCCGAAACCGACCAAGCAATAAAATGCCCAGCACCGTGATGGGAACGGATAGGGGGAGCGGGACCGACAGGAGTATTCCCCCCGAATCGATTAGTGCTTGCGCGCTGTGGTAGATGCCACCTCCGAGCTGCACGAAAATCGGGGCGAGCAGAAGGATACCGACGCTCACCGGAAGCCACGCGCGGTGAACGCCAAGGCGCTTGAGGTGGAACTGATACCGGCCCTGGGCGCTCGCGTAGAATAACAAACAGAGTATCGCGTTCGCCGCGTAGAGGGTCACCAGCCCGCTTTCGCCCCAGAGCGTATAGACGAAGGGGATGGTTGCCAGCAGCAACAGATTGATCATCATATCGGCGCCAAAGACGCTCACGCCGGAGCTGTCCTGCAGCAGGGCGAGCCGCAGCCGCTGCGCAAGCAGCATCGCCGCGCCACCCATCAGCGATAGCCCGACCGCCTCCCAGAAGAGGGGCTGGCGGCCAAACAGACTTGCGGTCCCGGCGCCCCAGCCGGCCGCGAAGATGATCGCGCCAGTGAGCAGTAGACCGGGCAAGACCAGGCGATCCAGCCAAGAGGCGCCGCGCTCGCCAGTCCGGGCGTGATGCCAAACCAGACTGGGGCCGAGCACGTTGGCGAACACCGACCCGGCGAAGCTCCCCAGCGCAAAGGCCGTAAAGAGGTCGCCGGCGAGGCTGCGCCCGCCCAGGAGCAGGATCAGTAAGCGAAAGGCGTAGATCGAAATGCCAATGATCGCAGTCGAACCGACGTGAGGGAAAAGCTCCGGTAGGGCGCGGCGCATTTGCGCCCAGTCCAGCCACTCAACCCGGCGCAGGGCCGGCGCCGCCGCGACCAACGGCGCCAGTGCCCAGGCCATCCACACCAGGAGCCAACCATTCCATTGGGCGAGCGCCCAAACGAGTGCCAACACCAGCGTCAGTCCCTGCACCAGCAGATACCGGCGCGCCGCATCCGCATGATCTTCGCGTTCGAGGATGGACAGATGCACCTCGCTGAACGACTCTCCGCAGCGGCGCACGACCAGCGCCAGCGCCAGCATCGGCGAAACCTCGCCGACGCTGATGCAGAGCATGAGCGCGATCACGCTCAGCGGCAGTGCCAGGACCAACCGTGCGCTCAGGATTCCGGGAAGGTGGCGATTTCCCGCCGAATGCAGGATCAGGCTGCGCGCATTGCCCGAAAAGGCATAAAACGTCGCCAGGGTGGCTCCCTGGACCAAACCGACGTCGGCCGCAAGCAAGGACTCACCCGCCAGGCCGAGGCCAAGGAGCAGAAAAGTTGTCGCGAGACCGTTGGCGAGATAGGTGAGCGGGAATAGGTAATTCACCCTGAAAACCTGTTGGTCGGGCAATGAAGCCGATTATTCCAGGAATCCGGGTGTGCGGACGCCTCTTTCGCAAGGATTCTCCTACTACCGGCCGATACCGCCGCCAAGGAGAAACTTCCCGGAAAACCTGCCCAAGAGGCCGGTCTTTCGAGGCGCCGCGAGTGCCCCACATGTTATACTGCTTGCGACCTCGCCCATAGCCTCTTTTGCCTTGCCACGAGCCGATCTAAGGGGTTGTTGCAATTACACAACAGGCGTTTCCGGCGACCACCCGAAGGCCGGAATTAGCTTGCCAAGGCCTTGCCCCGTTTGGCAGAATTGAGGCAACTTCTCGATATTCTTGAGAAGGTTCCGATGGCAGGCGCACAAATTGTTTACTTGCCAATTTTCTTGTTAGAGGAGAGACTCCACCATGAATAAAAAACTAGTAGCCTTGGCGGTAGCTGGCGTATTCGCGCTGCCGCTGGCTGCCCAAGCGCAATCGACCAATGTCACGCTGTACGGCATCGTCGACCTCGGCGTGCGCGTCGACCGGACGCAAAACGCCGGCACCCTGATGCGCGTCGAAGACGGTATCGAATCGGGTAACCGTATCGGTCTGAAGGGTTCGGAAGATCTGGGCGGCGGCCTCAAGGCCAACTTCCTGCTCGAAACCGGCATTCAGACTGACACCGGCGGCTTTACCCAAGGCAGCCTGCCCTGGGGTCGTCAGACCTGGGTCAGCATGTCCGGCGGTTTCGGCGAGGTCAAGATGGGCCGTATGTACGCCACCGAGTTTAACCAGCTCGCTGGCGTCGATCCTTTCGGCTACGGCTTGACCGCCCACGTCGCCAACATCTACGTCGCCAACATCATTCGCAAGAACAACGCCGTCGAGTACACCACGCCCGCCATGGGTGGCCTGGTTGTTCAGGTGCAATACACCGGCAACGCCAGCGCGAACGAAGCCACGACCAATCCCAAGGATGTCGGCCGCAACATGGGCTTCCGCGTCAACTATGCCGCCGGTCCGATTTCGGTTGGTGGCAGCTTTGAAACGCTCGATGTTGGTCCCGCGAACCGTCGTCACTTCACCCTGAACGGCACCTACAACCTCGGTGTGGCCAAGCTGGCCGCGTCGGTGATGTCGGCCAAGTGCACCCACTCCGGCTGCGGCGCGTCGGCTATCGACGACCGCTACTGGCTGTTGGGCGCCACCGTGCCCCTGGGCAATGGCGCGCTGTACGCCACCTATGCCAACCGTGACGTGCGTGGTTCTTCGACCGCTGATTCCGCGATGCTCGGTGTCGGCTACGACTACAATCTGTCGAAGCGCACCAACGTGTACGCGGTGGTATCGCGCATGAACAACAAGTCCGGCGCCGCCCTGGGCCTGGGTGACAGCTCCAACGGCGCCCCCGCCAACGGCCTTGGCTACGACCCCACCGCCTTCGCGGTTGGTGTTCGTCACAAGTTCTAATCCAACGAGAAATTTTTCTCAACGGGTTTGAAGTGATCATGCGGGCACCCTTCGGGGTGCCCGATTTTTTTGCTACTTTAGGATGCGACACGCATGATCCCGGATGCCGCAGTCCTTGCAATCGACGGCTTGCTCAAGGCGACCTTGGGGACGGTCCACGCCCGGCGCGCGAGGCCCGGCCTCGACATGCCCGAGACCAGTCTGGACCAGACCACCCGGCGCCATGTCGGGGGGCTGATGCGCGTCAACCACGCGGGCGAAATCTGCGCCCAGGCGCTCTACCAGGGGCAGGCGCTGACCACACCCGATCCCGCACTCAAAGCGGCTTTTCGTGACGCGGCCCGAGACGAAGCGGACCATTTGGCCTGGACCCGGCAGCGCCTGGACGAACTAGTCGCGCGCCCCAGCCTGCTGGCTCCGCTATGGTATGCCGGGTCGCTGCTGCTCGGTGGCGCGGCGGGTCTAGCCGGAAATCGCTGGAGCCTTGGGTTTCTGGCGGAGACGGAGCGCCAGGTTGAAGCCCACCTCACCGATCATCTCGCGCGTTTGCCGGCGCAGGATGGCAGGAGCCGGGCGATCCTGCGGCAGATGCGCGACGATGAAGCCCGGCACGCCCACGAGGCAAACATCCGGGGTGCCGCGCAATTGCCGTTCCCGCTACGGTTCGCGATGAAGGTTGGTGGGCGGCTGATGACTCGCGGCGCTTACTACCTGTAGGGGCGGGTCGTTTGAGTTCGTCGCCTCGGCGAAAGTCGGAGCCACCCGCCTTGGATTCCCTGGAACCCGGCGTTCGCGGGAACGACCGACCCTGACTTGATCTGCCTCTCGTTGGTAAGCACGCACCGTGGCGCAAGGAATTTTCGCTTGGCGTCAGCTCAAGCGTACCCGAGGCAATGGATCAGCACCGCGCCGCGCCAGTTCGACCGAGCCAGGCCTTGAGGTGGGCAAGGCGGGCGGCCGCCACCGCGGCGGGAATCTTGCCCTGCGGCGCCGCAGCGATCACCAGTGCCAGGTCGAGACCGGCCAGCCGGTCCCTGGCGGCCAGCAGATGATTCTCAGGCGGGTACGTGCAGGATTCCCCCAGCCGGCTTTGGACATCGATACGGCAGGCCGCCAGGATCAGCGCGAATCGTTCCGGGCGGCGCAAGGCATCCATCGCCAGCAACCGTTCCAGCAGAGTCTCCGCGCGCCATTCCAGGCAGCGGTGAACCGCCCCGTGATGCCGCGTGACCTGCTCGGCCAGCGCGGCGCATTCGACGGGGACCCGCAAGCGCCGCTGCAAGCCGGCCAGACGAGTGAGGCCCCGGCTTTCATGCTGGATGTGGCGGGGCAGGATCGCCACCGGCGTATCCGCTTTACCCAGATCGTGCGCCAACAAAGCCCAACGCACCTCTAGGGGCTGCTGTTCACTGGCCGCGAAATCCAAAGCCTGAAGCACATGGATTCCGGCATCGATTTCGGGATGAAACCGCGGTGGTTGCGCAATCCCGAAAAGCGCCTCGAACTCCGGAAGAACCTCGCCCAAGGCGCCGCAGCGCCGAAGCAAGGTGAAGAACCGGGAGGGGCGGGCTTCCATCAAAGCGCGCGCTAACTCCTGCCAAACCCTTTCGGCCACCAAGTCCCGCAACTCGCCCGCCTGCACCATGCGGCGCAGCAAGGCTTCGGTCTCCGCCGCCAGAGTGAAGTCGAAGCGCGCGGCGAAGCGGGCCACGCGCAGGACGCGCAAAGGATCCTCGACAAAGGCGGGGCCGACGTGGCGCAGGACTCCGGCGGCAAGGTCGGCGCGTCCACCGTAGGGGTCGATCACCGCCCCGGTTTCCTCTTGGGCCATGGCGTTGATGGTGAGATCCCGCCGGGCCAGGTCTTCCTCCAGCGTCACTTCCGGTGCGGCGGAAATGATGAAACCGCGGTGCCCGCGCCCGGCTTTGCGTTCGGTCCGTGCCAGCGCATATTCCTCCTTCGTCTGCGGGTGCAGGAACACCGGGAAGTCGCGCCCTACGGGCGAATACCCACCTTCGATCATCTCCTGCGGTGTGGCGCCGACCACCACGTAGTCGCGATCCGCGACCGGGCGGCCGAGCAGTTGGTCGCGGACCGCACCTCCGACGCGATAGATGTTCATTCTGAACCGTGCCGCGCTCTGCAAGCCGTCAGCGCAGGCGCTTTTCGCGCGTGGCGAAGTAAGGGTCGGTCACTGCTCCAGGCCCGAGATAGGTCGGTGCGATGCTCTCCAGGCTCGCCGGCTCCACCGCGAATACCGCTGGAAAAGCGCACTCGCACACGTTGTCACGCTGCATGGAGCGCAAGTTGTCGCGGGTCAGCAAGCTCCCCGGCAGCAGCTCGAAGATGGCCGCCTGAATAGCGCCAAGACTTGCCCCCAAGCCGATGATCCAGCGGCGACCGCCACTGAGTTCAGCGACATAGCGCACGATTTCGCGCAGACTGTAAATCTTCGGTCCGCAAAGAGGATAGGTCTGGCCGAGGGTTCTCCCGTCATGCAGCGCCCGCGCCAGACAGGTGGCGACGTCAGCCACATAGATCGGCTGAAAGCGCGTCTCCGCCGCCGCCAGCGGGACCACCAGCGTCCATTTCAGGAGCTTGGCGAAGAGCCCCAGGAAGCGGTCGCCGGGTCCGAACATCACGGAGGGCTGGAAGATCGTCCAAGCGAGCCCCGATCCGCGCACCAGCGCCTCACCCTGCGCCTTGCTACGCAAGTACTCGCTCGGTCCCTCGGCATCAGCCCGCAGCGCGCTGACGTGCAGCAAACGTCCAACCTGTGCCCGGCGCGCGGCGGCGAGCACACGCCCAAGCAAGGTCACATGAACGCGCTCAGAGTCCCCTGGACGGCGCTCGTGCAGAATCCCGACCAGGAAGTACACCGCGATCGCACCTTCCAGCAGGCGCTCCAACTGCGCATCGTCAAGGTCCGGCGTTTCCAGCACTTCGATACTGGGCAGGACCAGCAGATGCCGAACGTGATCGCGTCTTCGCGTCGGTACGATGACGCGATAGCCGAGGTCAGCAAGCGCCGTTACTAGACGGCTGCCAAGGAAGCCGCCGCCGCCAAAGACCACGATTCGAGGGGCGCTCACTGGTCCGCCTCAACCGAGGTATAGATGAGCTCCTGATAGACCCCGTTCAAACTCGCATCTCGCGACGGGATGACCCCCAAGCGGGTCTTCAGCGGCACTTGCCGGGTACCGAGGCGGGGCGCGTAGAACATGGCGTTGGCGAGCACTTTCTTGACGTAGTCGCGGGTCTCGGTGAACGGAATGGACTCCACATAAATCGCTCCTTCCAGCGCGATCGGCCCGCGCCAATTGAGCGCGCGGGTCGGGCCAGCGTTGTACGCGGCGGTCGCCAAGACGGGCAAACCGCCCAAGCGGTCGAGCACATAACGCAAATAATACGCGCCGAACTTGACGTTCACATCGACGATGCCAATCTGCGAAGGCCGATAATCGCGGCTGCCCGTTCGGCCTGCCACCCACTTCGCGGTCGGCGGCATCAATTGCATCAGCCCCACGGCGCCGGCGCGCGAACGCGCCTCGGGCAGGAAGCGGCTCTCTTGGCGCACCAAGGCGAAGACCAAGGCCTCGTCGAGCCCGTGTTCCCGCGCCGCGGCGCTGAGGTGCTCGCGGTAAGGCGTCATGAAGCGCAGATTGAAGTCGTGGCGGGCCACGGTCTTGTCGGCGGTGTTGATGGCACGATCAAGAATGCCCTGCCGCCGGGCGAACTCGGCCGCCACCAAAAGCTCCTCGTCACTCATGCCGCGAATCGCCCATATCCATTCGCGAGTGCCCTCGAAGCGCAAACCCAATTCGTAGAACTTGAGCATGCGCTGCACCGCCGGCATGGCGGCCACCCGCGCCAGCGCCTCGGGGGTTGCTGGCGTGGGCTCGCTCTTGGGCACCAGGGCGACGCCCAACTCCTCGGCGGCAAGCAATCCGTAGTAGCTGAACTCCCGGGCGAGCGGCTCCCAAAGCGTCCGGGCCTCCTCGTAGCGTCCAAGCTGGCGCAACGCCCGCCCCTTCCAGTAGCGCCACACCGGTTCCTGAGCCATCGTTGGTGGCATGGCCTGCAGGGCGCTCAAAACCATCGACCAATTGGCAAACCGCAAGGCAATGCGCGCCTTCCACGCCAGCGCGGCCTCACTGTGCTGGACGCCCTCCGCCGCGCGATACCACTCCAGCGCCTCGGGCTGCAGGCGGCGAGCGCCCTGGTGGGCGATCTGGCCCAGCGTCGCCAGCGCGTCAGCCGGGGCGAGGCGCTCGCGATGGCGCGTCCAGAACTCATGCGCCGCGCTGGGAGAATTGCGCGCCAGACGCCAAAGAGCGAGGAGCGCTAGCTCGCGCTCCGCCGGCTGCTGCCATTTCAAGTCGCCCTTGGCGAGCAGCCTTTCCGGTCGGTGCAAAGCGAACTCCAGCCGCTTCGGTGCAACCCGTTCGGCAGGAGGAAGCCGGGCGTTGAGCTTCTGCACCAGCGCGGCATTGCCAGCCTCGACCGCCAAGCGCTGACGGGCGCGCAGCTCGCTAGTGCCCAGCTTGCCCTGGGCCGCGAGCCGCTCGAAAAGCGGCGCGCACGCTTCCGGCAAATCCTGCCCGGTGAACCATAGTCCCCGAGCCTCGAGCAACGCTTCGGGATCGCTGCGTGCGCGATACTGTAGGCCGTAGCAGCTCAGTTCCTGGTCTTCTTGGTTCAACGCGGCGAAATGCTCGCCGAACAGATCCCAGCGCTGCTGTTTGCCCAGAGAACGAACCCACTCGGTGTATAGCCTTTCCGCGGCAAGGCTGTCGGAGTGGCGCGCGAGAAAGCTGAGCACGACTTCGGGCGCTAGCTCATCCAATTGCAGGAGTAGCTGATAGGACTCGACATAGGGAAACAGAGCGTGATCGCGCAGCAGCAGGGCGGCGCGATCGAGCTTCTTGCGCTCGCCTACCCGAAAGGCCTCGCGGGCGTCGAGAAAGGCTTGATCGACTTGGGTGGGTGCGGCGGGGGTGCCAGAGTACGCGGCCACCGGGCCGAGCAGCCCAAACACAAGGGTGAGCAGGGACGGAAGAGATCTCATGCCGGCAATTGTGCTCAAGCGCGGCCCTTGGGGCAAGAGACAAAGCACCGTAAAATTCGCCTTTGGCAGGCGCGATCGCCGCAAGGAGTGGGTCATGGCTTCGAATTGGGCAAGCTCCCCCTTGGTGGGGGTAATCATGGGCAGCCAGAGTGACTGGGACATCATGCTACACAGTTGCTCCATGCTGGAGAAGTTCGGGGTCGGGCACGAAGCGCGCGTCCTTTCCGCCCACCGAGTGCCGGACGAGACCATGGCCTACGCCGCGCAGGCGCAGCAGCGCGGTCTGCGCTTCATCATTGCCGGAGCCGGAGGTGCGGCACATCTGGCGGGCGTGATCGCCGCCAAGACCGAACTGCCGGTGCTGGGTGTGCCGATCCCCTCCAAATACCTGCGCGGCGAGGATTCATTGCTTTCGATCGTACAAATGCCCAAAGGAATACCGGTCGCCACCTTCGCCATCGGCGAGGCCGGCGCCGCCAACGCGGCGCTGTTCGCGGTCGCCTGTTTGGCCGCGGGTGATGCGGCCCTGGCCGAACGCCTGCACCAGTTTCGTAAAGAGCAGTCCACGGCCGTACTCGCCCTGAGCCTGCCGCCGCCCGGCGCAGCATGAGCGCGCCCCCGCCCGGCCGCCCGAAGGGGGCGCAGGCCAGTGACCGGAGCGGGCGCAGCCCGCGAACAACACCCACCCCCTCCCGCGGGGAGGGGGCCGGGGGGAGGGGTCGTTCGAGCCCGCCCGGCCGCACGAAGGGGGCGCAGGCCAAGGACCGGAGCGGGCGCAGCCCGGGAGCGCCCACCCCCTCCCGCGGAGAGGGGGCTGGGAGGAGGTCCGGTCCTAGTCCGACCGGTCCGCTGCATGGCATTCGTATCCTCGATCTCAGCCGACTCCTGCCCGGTCCGGTTTGCACCCTGCACTTGGCCGATTTCGGCGCCGACGTGATCAAGGTCGAGGACACCGGGGAGGGCGACTACGCGCGTCGACTCGGCGTTGAGGCGGGCCAAACCTCGACCTATTTTCGCGCCATCAATCGCAACAAGCGCAGCATTCAGCTCGACCTCAAACAGGAGGCCGGGAGAGCAATTTTTTTGCGCCTGGTGCAGGGGGCTCAGGTCGTAGTGGAGAGCTTTCGCCCCGGAGTGGTCGATCGCCTGGGCGTGGGCTATGCCGAGGCGTCGTCAAGGAATCCGGCGATCGTCTATTGCAGCATTTCCGGCTACGGCCAGACCGGGCCCAACCGTGATTTGGCCGGGCACGACCTCAATTATCTCGCGCTCGCCGGCGTACTCGACCAGATCGGCACGGCCGGCGGACCGCCGGCGCTCAGTAATCTGCAAATCGCCGACCTCCTGGGCGGCGGTCTCAGCGCCGCCATGGGCATCCTGGCCGCCCTGGTGGAGGCGCGCGCCACCGGACGGGGGCGCCACCTGGACGTGGCCATGACTGACGCCAGCTTCGCGCACCAGTACTTCGCCCTGCACGCCCTCTCGACTTGGGGCAAGGTACCGGCTCGGGGTACCGATCTGTTGACTGGCGGCGTGCCCTGTTATCAGGTCTATCCCGCCGGTGACGGGCGCTATCTCGCGGTCGGCGCGCTGGAGCCGAAGTTCTGGCAAAGCCTGTGCGCGGCCATCGGCCGACCGGACCTGGTCGGCCAGCAGTTCGCCACGGGCGCGGCGGGGATCGCGGCCCAAGCCGAGTTGCAGGCCGTCTTTTCGGGCCGGACTCAGGCCGAGTGGGTCGAAGCGCTACGGGGCGTCGATTGTTGCGTAACGCCGGTGCTGACGTTGGCCGAGGCAATGCAGGACGCCCAGTTCCGCAGCCGCGGCATGGTGTTGGGCGAGACCCTGGCCGAGGCCCAGTTCGGCCCGGCGGTGCGTCTATCCGGGGCCGAGTTTCCCGCTCCCAAGGGTGCTCCGGCGCAGGGCGAGCACAGCAAAGAGGTGCTCCGAGAAGCGGGCTTCGAGGAAGAAGAAATCGCCTCTTTGGCGTCCCAGGGAGTGATCTGATTCGGCCGAGCTGGTCTGCAAACGGGCCGCACTGGGCGATCAAGACCGCCGGAGCGTGGCGCGGCAGTCGCGCAAGCCGGCGCGGCGATCGACGATCTTGGCCATGATGCTGCGTCGAGCAGGTTCATCGAGGCCTGCCCAAGCGGCGATTTCGGCCAAGGTCCTCTGGCAGCCGGCGCACCAGCCAGTGTGGGCCTCGACGGCGCAGATTCCGGTACAGGGCGAGGCGGTGTCGGGGGCGATCATGCCACCTCCTGTTTTGCTGCCAAGGCGCGCGCGACGCGGGAGTGCGACGGACGGCCGAGGAAATCCGCAATGAACTGCCCCGCCGCCGCCAGCCGGTCAAGATCGATGCCGGTTTCGATCTTCAGCCCGTTGAGCAGATACACCAAGTCCTCGGTGGCGAGGTTGCCCGTGGCTCCCCGGGCGTAGGGACAGCCGCCGAGACCTCCCACGGAACTGTCGAAATGGCGGATGCCCAGGCGCAAGGCGGCCAAAACATTGGCGAGTGCCTGACCGTAGGTGTCGTGGAAATGCCCGGCCAGGCGATCGGCGGAAATACCTGGCAACAGCACTTCGAGCAAGGCTTGGACCGTCCCCGCGGTACCGGCTCCGATGGTGTCGCCCAGCGAGATTTCATAGCAGCCCATGGCGAGGAGCATCTCGGCGATCGGTCGGATCTTCTCCGGAGCGATCGCGCCCTCATACGGGCAGGCGATGACACAGGAGAGGTAGCCGCGTACCGGCACCCCTGCGACTTGCGCCGCCGCGATCAAGGGTTCGGCGCGGTCCAGGCTCTCGGCGATGGAGCAATTGATGTTCTTCTGCGAAAACGACTCCGACGCGGCGACGAATACTGCCACCTCATCCACACCGGCGGCCAGTGCTGCCTCGAAACCCTTGAGGTTGGGGGTCAGCGCCGTGTAGCGCAGGCCGGCGCGGCGCGGCAGGCCCCGCATCACTTCGGCCGCATCGGCGAGCTGCGGCACCCACTTGGGTGAGACGAAGCTGGTCGCCTCGATGCTGGCGCAGCCGGCGGCGGCGAGGCGCCGGATCAACTCGATCTTGATCGCCGCCGGCACCACGGTCTGCTCGTTCTGCAAGCCGTCACGCGGTCCGACCTCGGTAATGAGCACGCTGCCGGGCCAGTCAGTGGAGCCGCAGGTCATGCGGCTTCTGCAGCGGCGAGTTCGAGCAATTCGACGCCATCCTTCACTTGGTCGCCGGGACCGAAGGCAATGCGCAGCACCCGCCCGGGACCAGGCGCGACGATGGTGTGTTCCATCTTCATCGCCTCCATGACCAGAAGCGCCTGCCCGGCGCTCACCAAATCACCCACCTTCACCAGCACACTGATTACCGCCCCGGACATCGGCGCGGTGAGATGGCCGCCGCCACCACCACTGTCACCAGCATGCGTCAAGGCATCGAGATGGCGAAAACGCCAAGCGCGGCCCTGTCGATAGAGGATGCGGTCCTCGCCACTGCGGACGCAATGACAAAGAAATTCCTCGCCATCGAGGTTGACCCGCAGGCCCTCACCTACCGCGGCCACCGTGGCCGACAGCGATATCTCGGGTAAATCGATGAGATAGGAGGTGCCGCAAAAATGCACGGTGACGAGCAGCGGCTTGCCTTGATACTCGAAGCTGAAGATCCGGTGGTTGTCGCTGTTGAGCCACCAACCGTCCGCGGCGAACCAAGGCGAATTGGGCTCACCCGAGGATTGCGCAACGCGACGCGCCGCCGCGCGAGCGAATTCGAGTTCGGCGAGCGCCAACGAAGCGACCACCGTGGCGTCCGGGGCGACGTTCTTGGGGAGCAGCGCCTCCTGGTGCCGGCCGATAAAGCCGGTATCGAGTTTCGCCGCGGCGAAAGCCGGATGGGTCACCAGGCGATGCAGGAATTCCAGGTTGGTGTTGACACCGACCACTTGATAGTGCGTCAACGCATCCGCCATGCGCCGCAATGCCTGCGGGCGATCTTCACCGTGAACAATCAGCTTGGCGATCATCGGGTCATAGTAGGCGCTGATCTCGTCGCCCTCGCGCACTCCAGTGTCGATGCGTACCGCCGCGGCGGGCGAGGGCGTGCGCAAATGGGCGATGCCACCGATGGACGGCAAAAAGTTTCGCTCCGGGTCTTCGGCGTACACGCGTGCCTCCAGCGCGTGCCCGCGAATTCGCAACTGGTCCTGCAAGAGCGGCAAGCGCTCGCCGCTGGCCACGCGCAATTGCCACTCGACTAGATCGAGCCCAGTGATCATCTCCGTGACCGGATGCTCCACCTGGAGGCGGGTGTTCATCTCCATGAAGTAGAACGTGCCGCTTTGTTCCGCGATGAATTCCACCGTGCCGGCGCCGACGTACTCAATGGCTTGGGCAGCGGCGACCGCCGCACTGCCCATTTGGGCGCGGCGCTCCGGGCTCATGCCCGGCGCGGGGGCTTCCTCGAGCACTTTCTGGTGGCGGCGCTGAATCGAACAATCCCGCTCGAAAATATAGACCGCGTTGCCCAGGGTATCGGCGAAGACCTGAATCTCAATGTGCCGTGGTTCGCTGAGGTACTTCTCGATCAGTACCCGGTCATCGGCGAACGAAGACTTTGCTTCCCGTCGCGCCGAGCCGAGGGCGGCGGGGAATTCCTCGTGGCGTTCCACCACCCGCATGCCCTTGCCGCCCCCGCCGGCCGAAGCCTTGATCAGCACCGGGTAGCCGATGGCGTCGGCTTCCGCGTGGAGCAGAGCATCATCCTGGTCCTCGCCGTGGTAGCCCGGCACCAAGGGCACCGAGGCCGCGGCCATCAATCGCTTGGACTCACTCTTGGAACCCATGGCGCGGATCGCCGCCGGGGGTGGGCCGATGAACACCAGCCCCGCGTCGGCGCAAGCCCGGGCGAAATCCTCGTTCTCGGAGAGAAAGCCGTAGCCCGGGTGAATCGCCTGGGCGCCGCTGCGTACAGCGATCTCGATGATGCGCTCGCCGCGCAGGTAGCTCTCGCGCGGTGGTGCCGCGCCCAAGAGGTAGGCTTCGTCACAACTCTCGACGTGCAGCGCGCCGCGGTCGGCTTCGGAGTAGACCGCGACGGTCTTGATGCCCAGGAGCCGAGCGGTGCGGGCGACGCGGACGGCGATTTCTCCGCGGTTGGCAATCAGGATCTTCTCAAACACTGGCTACTCCACAATGCGCGGCCGGCGATTTGGCTTCGGCCGCTGCGCTTAACTCCCGCTGCGCGGGAGTTAGCCTGTGCCGCAACAAGCCGCTGCGCGGCGTGTTGTCTCCGCGGTTGGCAATCAGGATCTTCTCAAACACTTTTTCACTATTCCTGGGAGGTGGCCCAACTGGGTTTACGCTTGGCGAGGAAAGCGCCGACCCCTTCCCGCCCTTCTTCCGAGGCGCGCTGATCGGCGATGCGTCTGGCGGTGTCGGCGATCAAGTCATCGCGCACCTGACGGTGTGCCACGGCGCGGATCAAATCCTTGGCCGCGGCTTGCGCCAGAGGACCGCATTCATGCAGGCGCGCATAAATCTCGATCACCCGCTCGTCCAGCCTCTCTGGGGGCACCAAGTCATGGACCAGGCCAATCCGAAACGCTTCCGCGGCGCTGAAACGCTCGGCGGTGAGAAAGTAGCGCCTGGACTGCCGAGCGCCGATAGCCTCGACCACATACGGACTGATGGTCGCGGGGATGATGCCCAGTTTACTCTCGGTCAGCGCGAAGCTCGCGTCGGTACTGGCGATGGCGATGTCGCAGCAGGCGACGAGGCCGACGCCGCCACCGAAAGTCGGGCCATGTATCCGGGCAATGGTTGGCTTCTTCAGTCGGTTGAGGGTGGACAGCATGGTCGCCAGGCCCATGGCGTCGGCGTAGTTTTCCTCGTAGCTGTAGCCCGCCATTTTGCGCATCCAGTTGAGATCCGCCCCAGCGCAGAAGCTCTTGCCCTCGCCCATCAGCACCACGGCGCGAACTTCGGAGCGCAGTTCGAGCGCCTTGAGCGCCTCGGTGAGGTCCTCGATCAAAGTCTCGTTGAAGGCGTTGTGCAGGTCCGGCCGGTTCAGCGCGATCACGCCGATGCCGTGGTTGATGTTGACCTTGAGGGTGCTGAACAGTGCTTGGACGACGCTCATGATCACATTCTAAACACACCGAAGCGTGTTTCCTCCATCGGTTTGTTGAGTGCGGCCGACAGCGCCAAAGCGAGCACGCGGCGCGTATCCGCGGGGTCGATGATGCCGTCGTCCCAGAGCCTGGCGCTGGCGTAGTAGGGGTGCCCCTCGCGCTCGTACTTGGCGCGTATGGGCGCCTTGAATGCCTCTTCCTCCTCGGCCGACCAGGCGTCGCTCTTGGCCTCGATGGCGTCGCGCTTGACCCGCGCCAGCACGAGCGCCGCCTGCTCGCCGCCCATCACGGAAATGCGCGCGTTGGGCCACATCCAGAGGAAGCGCGGGCTGAAGGCGCGGCCGCACATACCGTAATTGCCCGCGCCATAGCTGCCCCCGGTAATCACAGTCAACTTGGGCACGCGCGCGCAGGAAACCGCCGTGACCATTTTTGCCCCATCCTTGGCGATGCCGCCCGCCTCGTATTTCTGGCCGACCATGAAGCCGGTGACATTCTGCAGGAAGATCAGCGGAATGTTGCGCTGGCTGCACAACTCGATGAAATGCGCCCCCTTCAAGGCCGATTCCGAGAACAGGATGCCGTTGTTGGCGACGATGCCTGCGGGATAGCCCCAGAGGTGCGCGAAACCGCACACCAGGGTGCTGCCATAACGGCTCTTGAATTCGTCGAACTCGCTGTTGTCCACCAAACGGGCGATGATTTCGCGCACGTCATACTGCTTTTTGCTATCCGCGGGAACGACGCCGTAGATCTCCTCGGGCGCGTAACGCGGCTCCATCGGGGGACGCAATTCCAGCGACACGTTCTTGGGCCGGTTGAGGTTGGCGACTGCGCGCCGCGCCAGCGCCAGGGCATGCGCGTCGTTGAGGGCGAAGTGATCGGCCACGCCGGAGATGCGCGTATGCACATCCGCCCCCCCGAGGTCTTCGGCCGTGACCACCTCGCCGGTGGCGGCGCGGACCAACGGCGGCCCGCCGAGAAAGATCGTGCCTTGTTCCTTGACGATAATGGACTCGTCCGACATCGCCGGAATGTAGGCTCCGCCCGCGGTGCAGGAGCCCATCACCACTGATACCTGGGGAATGCCCAGTGCCGACATATTGGCTTGATTGAAGAAAATTCGCCCGAAGTGCTCGCGATCGGGAAAGACCTCGTCTTGCGTCGGCAGATTGGCGCCGCCGGAGTCCACGAGGTAGACGCAGGGCAGAAAATTCTGCTGCGCGATTTCCTGGGCCCGCAAATGCTTCTTGACCGTTAGGGGCAGGTAGGAGCCGCCTTTGACGGTCGCGTCATTGGCGACGATCACACATTCCCGACCGGCGACACGGCCAATGCCGGTGATGATGCCGGCGGCGGCGATCATTTCGCCATACATGCCATGGGCGGCGAGCTGCGAGAACTCGAGAAACGGCGAGCCCTGATCGAGCAGACTGCGAATGCGATCGCGTGGCAAGAGCTTGCCGCGGGCGGTGTGTTTTGCGCGCGCCGCAGGGCCGCCACCCAGCATCACTTCCTCGACGCGGGCCCGCAGATCGGCGACCAGGGCCTGCATCGCCGCCGTGTTTTGCCGAAACCCTTCGTCCCTGGGGTTGAGGCTGCTGTGCAAAATGGCCATTCCGAATCCTGTGTTAGAAAAGGTACATCTCTAGCTTCCAGACGGGCTGTCCGTCTCGCGCTCAGAAGCCGCCGGTCTCGAGCCAACGATCGAGCTGCGGCAAGCGGTCATTGCCCCAGAAGGGTTCGCCCTCCACAAACATGAAGGGCGCTCCGAACACCCCGCGCCGCAAGGCCTCCTCGCAGTTCGCGCGCAAGGCGTCCTTGATCCCTGGCTCTTCGATGGCGGGCGTCAGGGCTTCCGCATCGAGTCCGAGGCTGGCGCAGATTTCGGCCAAGACGGCAGGGTCATTGATGTTGCGGTTGTCAACAAAGAAAGCGGGAAAGATCGCACGCACCAGCTCACCGATTCGTGCAGGCGCCGCACGCTCCACCACCAGCACCAGACGCGCTGCGTTCTGCGTGGCGATGGGAAAGGGCTCGGGCATGCGGTAGGGCAGACCGGCGTAGCGTGCCGAGCGCGCGAAGTCGTGCACCGAGTACGGCCCCTTGATCCCGTATTCGGTGAGCGGCGCGCCGCCCACGGCTTTGAACACCACTCCCAGCAGCATCGGGCGCCAGGCCACCGCACGCCCCCGCACGCGGACCAGATCCTCGATCTTCATGGCCGCCAGATAGGCGTAAGGCGAGGAGAAGTCAAAGAAGAATTCCACCGGATCGGCCATTCACAACTCGCTGGGCAAGGCGCCGTAGTAGACGCGGGTATCGTACACCATGGCGACCTGGCCGTTCACCGCATGCCGGGCGTGGAGGTCGCACAAGGCCTGGAGCATCGGCTGGCGTCGCGGGTCGCCCGCGGGGGGGGTGTAGGAGGAAGACAGAAGCCGGGCCTCAAGCCCTTCGTAGTCGAAGTTCTGGACATAGGTGCAAACGAATTCGCGGTAGGCGCCGGAACCGAAAAAGGCCGCCAGTCTCGCCGCATCGATATTGCGATGATTCACTTCGCGGTAATCGGTACCGTGGCTTTGCAGCAGCGCCTCGTAATCCCTGAGGAAAGCGCTGGTGTCGGTCTGGCGATCATTCCAGATCAAGGCGACCTGTCCGCCGCGCTTCAGGATGCGGCGGAATTCGGCGCGCGTGGCCGCGGGCTGAAACCAGTGGAACGCCTGGGCGGCGATCACCAGATCGATGCTGGTCGCGGCGATCCCCGTGGCTTCGGCGCTACCTCCCAGCGCCGTATAGGCTGCGCCGAAGTGCGCCAAGTGCTTGAGTCCGGCTTCGCGCATGGCGGCGTTTGGCTCGACGCCGATGACGCGATGTCCGTGGCGCAGGAACAGTTCGGCCGATAGACCGGTGCCGGCCCCGATATCAGCGATCAGCGCTTTCGGCAGCAGGGCACCACCGTCCAACAGACCTACATGGACCGCATCCGGATAGCCGGGGCGTGCGCGCACATAATCGGCGACGCGGTCGGAGAAGCGTCCGGTGTTCTCCATTTCACGCCGTGAGCGAGCGGCCAATGACCAGCCGTTGGATGTCGCTGGTGCCTTCGTAGATCTGGCAAACACGCACGTCGCGGTAGATGCGTTCAACCGGAAAATCGGTAACGTAGCCGTAGCCGCCGTGGATCTGGATGGCGTCCGAGCACACCCGCTCCGCCATTTCCGAAGCGAATAGTTTAGCCATCGAAGCTTCCTGCAGGCAGGGTCGACCGGCGTCGCGCAGACTCGCTGCGTGCCAGACGAGTTGTCGTGCCGCCTCGATCTGGGTGGCCATGTCTGCGAGCCGGAAATTTACCGCTTGGTGCTGTACGATGGTCTTGCCGAAAGCCTCGCGCTCCTGGGCGTAAGCGAGCGCCGCCTCGAACGCGGCGCGCGCCATGCCGACCGACTGCGCGGCGATGCCGATGCGCCCGGCTTCGAGGTTGGCGAGCGCGATGCGGTAGCCCTCACCCTCTTGGCCCAGCAAATTGGCGAGTGGTACGCGGCAGTTCTCGAACACGATCTGGGCCGTGTCGGAGGCGCGTTGCCCAAGTTTTTCCTCGATCCGGGCAACCACATACCCGGGCGTGTCGGTGGGCACGATGAAGGCGGAGATGCCTTTTTTGCCGGCTTGGCGGTTGCTAAGGGCAAAGACGATGGCGGTATCGGCGTGTTTGCCGGTGGTGATGAACTGCTTTACGCCATTGAGCACATAAGCGTCGCCGTCCCGATCGGCGCGGCTGGTGATGGCGCCTGCGTCGGAACCGACATGGGGTTCGGTGAGGCAGAAGCAGCCGAGTTTTTCGCCGCGCGCCAAGGGCACCAGAAACTGCTGTTTCTGCGCCTCGCTGCCGAAGACGGTGAGCGGCCCGCAGACCACGGAATTTTGCACGCTGACAATGGTGGAAGTGGCGCCATCTCCAGCCGCGATCTCTTCCAGGGCAATGGCCAGCGAAAGGTAATCGAGCCCGGCCCCGCCGTACTGCTCCGGCACCACCATGCCCAGGGCGCCCAAAGTGCCGAGTTCGCGCAAGGCGGCGCGCGGGAAGAGATGTTCACGGTCCCAGGTGGCGGCCTGCGGTGCCAATTGCTCACGAGCGAACACCCGCAGGGTGTCGCGGATCATGTTCTGTTGTTCGTTGAGGATCATCGCCCGCTCGACCCTAAACCAATTCGATCGCCATCGCCGTGGCTTCGCCACCGCCGATGCACAGCGAAGCCACGCCGCGCTTGCCGCCCCGCGCGCGCAGGGCGCCGATGAGCGTGACCAGGATGCGCGCGCCACTCGCGCCGATAGGGTGTCCCAGTGCGCAGGCGCCGCCATGGACGTTGACTTTGGCGTGCGGGAGATCGAGTTCGCGCATCGCCGCCATAGACACTACCGCAAACGCTTCGTTGATCTCAAAGAGATCGACCTCTTGAGCGCGCCAGCCGGTCTTGGCGAATAGCTTCTTCATCGCGCCCACCGGCGCGGTCGTGAACCAAGCGGATTCCTGGGCATGGGTGGCATGGCCCATGACCACCGCCAGCGGCTTGAGGCCTTGGCGCTCCGCGGTGGAGCGGGACATCATCACCAGCGCCGCCGCACCGTCGGAAATGGAGCTCGCGTTGGCGGCGGTGACCGTGCCATCCTTTTTGAAGGCCGGCTTGAGGCCGGGAATCTTTTCCGGGCTCGCCTTGGGCGGTTGTTCGTCCTGGTCGATCAAGATTTCGCCTTTACGTGAAGTGACCTTGACCGGGGCGATCTCCCACACGAAGGCCCCGCTCTTTTGCGCCTCCAGCGCACGCGCCAGCGAGGCCAGGGCAAAGGCGTCCTGGGCTTCGCGGGTGAAGGCATAGTGGCTGGCGCAGAGTTCAGCGAAACTGCCCATGAGCTTGCCCTTGTCGTAGGCGTCTTCCAGACCGTCGAAGAACATATGATCGATGACCGTGCCATGGCCCATGCGCATGCCGGCGCGCGCCTTGGGTAGCAGGTAGGGCGCGTTGCTCATGCTTTCCATCCCGCCCGCGACGATGATCTGGGCGCTGCCGGCGACGATGAGGTCATGCGCCAGCATCGCCGCCTTCATCGCCGACCCGCACATCTTGTTCACGGTGGTGCAGCCGGCGGCCAATGGCAGCCCGGCTCCCAACGCCGCCTGACGCGCCGGCGCTTGGCCCTGGCCCGCGGGCAACACGCAGCCCATGATCACTTCCTCGACCGTTTCGGGACTGACCCCGGCGCGCGCGACCGCGGCGCGGATGGCGGTCGCGCCAAGCTCGGTGGCGGGAGTGGCGGCGAAATCTCCGAGCAGGCCCCCCATGGGTGTGCGGGCGGCGGCAACGATAACGACGGGATCATTCATGATGGACTCCAGAACTCAATTGGCGTGAAAGATCATTCAGAGCGCCCAGGGCAGATCGTACTGCACCAGCGCGGCCTCCGCACGCGCCCGGACGGATTCGGGCAAAGGACAGGACTTTCGTGCCCGGGTGTCGAGGAACACTGCGGTCAGGAGCGTAATGGCAGAGATTTCGCCGCTCTCGGTGTTGACCATTTCGTGAACGAAGCGCAGGGTCTTGTCGCGCACTTCGATACTGCCACTGCGGATGCACACCGTGTCGCCCGCATGCAGCTCGCGGCGATAGGCGACGCGCTGATCGAGCGCGGCCATGCCGCGGTGCTCGGCGCGCAGGAAGGCGGGCGTGAGACCCAGGCCGGAAAAGTAGTTCCAGGTACCCTCGTCGAACTTGCCCACGTACCACATTACGTTCATGTGACCCATGTGGTCGCAGTGCCAGGGGTAGACGGTGCCGCGGTAGGTTTCGATCATGGTTTAGGGGTGAGTCGAGATTCAGCAAATGAAGCCCAGGGACGTTCGCTGCGCTCACGCTCGCTTGCGACGAACTGGGGCGGGCATGCATCAGGCCGTTTCGCCAAAGAGTTCGCGACCGATAAGCATGCTCCGAATTTCTGACGTGCCCGCCCCAATTTGTCTCCGGTCGGCGCTTCGCGCCTCAACGTTCGCAGTGCTCACGTTAGCCTGCGACGAATCGAGGCAGGCATGCATCAGGTCGTCTCGCCAAAAAGTTCGCGACCGATGAGCATTCTCCGTATTTCCGACGTGCCGGCCCCAATTTCATACAGTTTGGCGTCTCGCCAGAGGCGGCCGGTGGGGTATTCGTTGATGTAGCCGTTGCCGCCCAGGCATTGGATGGCTTCGCCGGCCATCCAGGTCGCCTTTTCGGCGGCGTAGAGGATGGCCCCGGCGGCGTCCTTGCGGGTGGTCTCGCCGCGGTCGCAGGCCGCGCCCACGGCGTACACGTAGGCCTTGCAGGCGTTGAGCGTAGTGTACATGTCGGCGAGCTTGCCTTGCATGAGCTGGAACTCGCCGATCGCCTGCCCGAACTGCTTGCGTTCGTGAAGGTAGGGCAGGACGACGTCCAGGCACGCGTCCATGATCCCCAGGGGGCCAGCGGCCAGGACGGCGCGTTCGTAATCGAGGCCGCTCATCAGCACATTGACGCCGCGCCCCACGGCGCCGAGCACGTTGTCTTCGGGGACTTCGCAATCCTGAAAGACCAGTTCTCCGGTGTGCGAGCCACGCATGCCGAGCTTGTCGAGCTTCTGCGCGACCGAAAAACCCTTCATGCCCTTCTCGATCAGAAAGGCGGTGATTCCTCGCGACCCGGCGGTTACGTCGGTCTTGGCGTAAACCACCAGCGTGTCGGCATCCGGGCCGTTGGTGATCCACATCTTGGTGCCATTCAGGAGGTAGTGTTCCCCGCGCCTGTCCGCGCGCAGCTTCATACTGACCACGTCCGAACCGGCGTTGGGCTCGCTCATCGCCAGGGCCCCAACGTGCTCGCCGGAGACGAGCTTGGGAAGGTAGCGCTGCTTCTGCGACGCGGTGCCGTTCCTGCGGATTTGATTGACGCAGAGGTTGGAATGCGCGCCGTAGGAAAGCCCCACCGAGGCCGAAGCCCGGCTGATTTCCTGCATGGCGACAATATGGGCGAGGTAGCCCATTTGGCTGCCGCCGTATTGCTCTTCCACGGTCATGCCCAACAAACCCAAGTTGCCCATCTTGCGCCAGAGGTCCATGGGAAACTGATCGCTGCGGTCGATCTCGGCCGCTCGAGGGGCAATTTCCTTGGTGGCGAAATCGATTACGACGTCGCGCAGCATGTCGATGGTTTCGCCCAGGGCGAAGTTGAGGCTGGGGTAGCTGATCATGGTCTGGGTCTCCGAGTGCGGGGCGGCCGGTCGCGTAAAGGTCTCACCGGGCCGGCAGACGCGCGCTGCCGAGCGGGCTCGGGCGATCGGCAGCATGCACTGCCCGGGCCGCAGGGCGCGGCGGGTTGGTTCATGGTGGTTCAGGCCGGGTCGTGGCGCCCATGGATGGCCATCAGCGTCTGTTGCATCAAGGCGCATAGTGTACGCTGCCCACCCTTTTCGACGAACACCTCGGCGCTACTGATGGAGAGTGTCCGGCCGGGCTTGACGACTCGGGCCATGGCGACCAGCAGTTCGCCATCGGCAGGTGCCAGCAGGTTGAGCTTGTATTCCACGGTGAGAATGCTCGCCTCCGCAGCCATGAGCGTGTAGGCCGCGTAACCGCCGGCGGTATCCGCGAGAGTGCCCACCACGCCGCCATGGAAGTAGCCGTGCTGCTGCGAAATTTCTGCCCGGAAGGGCAGGCGCAGCTCGCAGTGTCCGGGTTCCAGGGCACCGATCTGTACTCCCAGATAAGCCATGGCCCCCTGGCGCGCGAAACTGCGCCGCACGCGCGCGTCGTATTCGGGATCGCGGGGCTCGAAGGGGGGGTGACCCATGTTTGCTCCAGGGGCAAAAGGTATAGGAGCATGGTAATTGACGTTTACGTAAACGTCAATTACCCAGGATCCGGTCCGACTCTTTTCCGATTTTGCGCCTCAAGAATCCCGGGCGGTGCGGGGCTTGGTCGTGGCCTGCCCAGCCAGCAAGCTGCGGCATTGGTGTTCAAGATTGTCGATCTCGTGCAGCACGGCGTCGATGTCCTCGCGCTGCTGCGCCAGATTGCGCCGGCGCTCAGCCAAGCCGGCCAGAAACTTCTCGAGCTGGCGGCGCTCCCCTTCGGTGGCCTCGTAAAGATCAAGGAACTCCCGAATTTCGGCGAGCGAAAATCCCAGGCGCTTGCCACGCAGGATCAATCGAATGCGGACCCGCTCGCGATTGCCATAGACCCGATGCCGGCCTACCCGGGTTGGGGCGAGCAAGCCTTGATCCTCATAGAAGCGAATGGTGCGGGTGGTCAGCGAAAATTCCCGCGCCAGGTCGGAAATGCTGTAGGTCTGGTGGGCTTGGCTGGGACTCATCAAAGGTGGGACCGGTGAGGGTGCCCAGGAAGATAGCACAATCCCGCCAGGGCTTTCATACCCAACCAATCGCTTACCCGCGTTCCAACAAGGGCCTGCCAGCGGCCCCGGGCCCCTTGACAGGGTGCGGGCCATATCGGACTATGCTGCTTTGCAGCAATGTCCCAGGCAAGGCCTGACGCCCAGTGCAGATTCACGCCACGGCCGCAGCTTCCGCGCTCGTTTACCCGATTAGTCAACCGCCCTCCGCCGACCGTATCGTCAGTGTCGCGCCGGGGGTGTACTGGTTGCGCCTGCCCTTGCCGTTTGCGCTGGACCACATCAACATCTGGTTGCTGCGCGATGGGGCGGCTTGGACTCTGGTCGATTGCGGCTACGGAGATGCTGCGACCACGACCTTGTGGCAAGAACATGCCGCGGGCTGGCTTAGAGGTCTCCCTCTGAGGCGGATCGTTGTCACTCATTGCCACCCCGACCATGTCGGGCAGGCCTCGGGTTTGAGCGCAAACTCCGACGCAGCGATCTGGATGAGCCAAGGCGAGTACCTGAGCGCGCATGCCATGCATGACCAGACCGCCGGTTTCGGGGTGGCACCGCTTCTCGACCTCTTCGCCGCCCATGGCATGGCGGAAGAGGAACTCGATGGTTTGCGCGCCCGCGGGAACCGGTATCGCCATGGCGTGCCCGAGTTGCCCCGCGCCTACCACCGACTTGCCGAGGGCGACCGCGTCGCCATCGACGGCCACAGTTGGCGGGTGATCGTCGGGCTCGGCCATTCCCCCGAACACGTAGCCCTCCACAGCGAGGAACTGGGGATCTTGATTTCCGGAGACATGCTGCTGCCCAAGATCACGACCAACGTAAGCGTTTGGCCCACCGAGCCAGAAGCCGACCCCCTGGGCCGCTTCCTGCATTCGATCCAGCGCTTCGCCGACCTGCCAGCGAACACCTTGGTGCTGCCTTCGCATGGCCTGCCATTCCGGGGAATCCACAGCCGCCTCCAGCAACTTGAAGCGCACCACGAGGCACGCCTCGCCGAGCTCCTGGGGGCGATTCGCCAGACGCCTCAGGACGCGGCGAGCCTAAGAAGAACTCTGTTCCCGCGCGAACTCGATCTGCAGCAGTTGTTCTTTGCCATGGGCGAGACCATCGCCCACCTCAATCACCTGGTTGCTCTACAGCGCATCCAGCGCCACGACCGTGGCGACCGGGTGCGTTTCACCCGCGTCTAAACCTTTACCCGCCAAGAGATGCCTGTTCCGAACGCCCTCGTTTTGGTCGCTTCCCCCGTCCGGGGGCACGAGACATTCGGGGCGGCCCTTCGTGCTGTTTGAGAGGAATACATGTCCGATCCGTCCACCAAGACCCCCGCTGCCGCGGACCCCGCCGCGCTGGCCCATTCTTTCGCCGAAGCCGCCGAGCGTGGTGCCAAGCTGATCGGCGAATTCGTCGCCAAGCAGTCGCAAACCGGCAAGTCACTGGCGACCGATGAATTCGGTATCGCCAAGGTCTTTATGGAATTGGCAGGCAAGATGATGGCTAACCCCTACAAGCTTGCCGAAACTCAGATGAACCTGTGGTGGGACTACATGTCGTTGTGGCAGAACTCGATGCTCCGCATGATGGGACAACCCGCCAGATCAGTAGTGGAGCCGGCAAAGAACGACAAGCGGTTCAAGCACGAGGACTGGCAGGAGCACTTTCTTTTCGACTACGTCAAACAGTCCTATCTCATCGCAGCGCGCTGGCTTCACAATGCGGTGGCCAATGTCGAGGGCATGGACGAGGAGTCCGCCAAGCGGGTCAACTTCTTCACCCGCCAGTACATCGATGCGCTGGCGCCTTCGAACTTCGCCCTGACCAATCCTGAAGTGTTCAAGGAGACCATCGCCAGCGGCGGCCAGAACTTGGTCAAGGGCCTCCACAACCTGCTCGACGACATCGAACGCGGCAACGGCCAGCTGAAAATTTCGATGACCGACACCAAGGCCTTCCAGCTTGGCGTCAACATCGCCACGACACCAGGTAAGGTGGTGTTCCAGAACGACCTCATGCAGCTCATCCAATATGAGCCCAGCACCAAGAAAGTTTACCAGCGGCCGTTACTGATCGTGCCGCCGTGGATCAATAAGTACTACATCCTCGACCTGCGCGAGAAGAACTCACTGATCAAGTGGGCGGTGGACCAGGGCATGACCGTGTTCGTGGTGTCCTGGGTGAACCCAGACGCCCGCTACGCGGGCAAGAACTTCGAGGACTACCTGCTCGAAGGCCCCGTGGCGGCTCTCGAGGCGATCCATCAGGCGACCGGCGAGAAGGAAGTGAATGCGCTTGGCTATTGCCTCGGCGGAACACTCCTGGCGGCAAGCCTCGGATACTTCGCGGCGATCAAAGACACGCGCATTCGCTCCGCCGGCTTCATGACTTCACTGATCGATTTCTCCGAACCCGGCGAACTCGAGGTGTTCATCGACGAGGAACAAGTGGCGGCGCTCGAACGTCGCATGAACGAGCGTGGCTATCTTGAAGGTTCGGAGATGGCCGATACCTTCAATATGATGCGCGGCAACGATCTGATCTGGTCCTTCGTGGTCAACAACTACCTGCTGGGCCGCGATCCTTTCCCTTTCGATTTGCTGCACTGGAACTGCGACTCGACGCGGATGCCGGCGACCATGCACAGCTTCTATCTGCGCAATATGTACATGAAGAACTTGCTGCGGGTACCGGGCGGCATTACCCTCGCCGGCCAGGCCATCGACCTTGGAGCGGTGAAGACGCCCACCTACTTCGTCTCCGCCGTCGAGGACCATATCGCGCCCTGGAAGAGCACCTACCTCGGTCCCCAGTTGATGGCCGGGAAATCACGGTTTGTGCTCGGCGGTTCGGGTCACATCGCCGGCATGATCAATCCGCCCAGCGCCAACAAGTATGGCTACTGGACCAACTCCGAGCTGCCCAAAAACGCCGATGAATGGCTCGCTGGCGCCAAACAGAGCGAGGGGTCCTGGTGGGGGGATTGGTTCGAATGGCTCACGCCGTATCTGGGCGAACAAATCCCCGCGCGCGCGCCGGGCAAGGGCAAGCTGAAAGTGATCGAAGCTGCCCCGGGAAGTTACGCCAAGCTGCGGGTCGACGGCAAATAAAGCTGGAGCCGGCGACGCCGGCCCCAGCGCGGTTTCAGATCAAGCTACTTTAGGCGCGGTCCTTCCATCACCCTGGGCGCTTCGGTTTGCGCCGCGGGCCGCGATTCAGGGCGCCGCTCCGTGCGGACTTCGGGTTTCCCAGCGAAGGGCTTTTCCAACACCATTGGCGGCTTCTGCGGCACCCCTGGACCCGGCGCGACAGAACGTTGGGCGCGGCCTTCAACCGCGCCACGCGGGGGGAGCAGGGCGCGACCGGAGTTTCCCGGCGCGGTGTGAACTTCCGGAACCATCATCGGCTTGCCGCCGCCGAGGTTCTGCGGGGGTGCCGACCGTTCGACCCGCCCGGCCGGGGGTGCCTCGCGCATCCGCGAGGCGGTGGGAGCACCAGCCATGCCCCCGCCCGTGCTGAATTCGCGGGGCGCCGTTGTTGGGCGGGACTCCCGAACCGCCGGAGGCGCTTCGATTCTCGCGCTCGGCGCATTGCTTCGAATGGAGGCGCCCCCGATTTCGCCGACCCCCGAGCCGCCAGCGACTGGCTTGCCCTCGCGCGGCGGCCGTGCCAGCACGGGGGGTGCTACGGAAGTGCGGGGTGCCGCCTGGATCGGTGTGTGGGCCACGCCGCCAGCAGGCGCGCCGGTCAGCTCTCGGATGCCGCTGCCCGCCGCGTTGGGCCGGAACATCTGACTCGCCGGCACGACACCGTGCCCCGCCGCCGCGGGGGCCAGCGGGATCGGTTTGACCGCTGGAGCGCTCGCTAGCACGGGCGCACCGCCCAAGGCCTGCCGAGGCACCGTGACTAGGTTCTCGGTGACCATGCGCCCACTGCCAAAGGCGCTGCCGGGTACCGAAGTCACCGCACCGGGAACGCGAATATTGGCGAAGGCGTTGGCAGGAGCAGGCGGCTTCGTAGTGATTTCCGTGTGATTGACGACGTAAGGCCGATTGACCGAATGGACGTAGTGGTCGGAGCTGCGGTAATACGGCCGGTAGGGTTCGCGCCAGCCCAGCGGAACCCAGGCAAAGACGGGCGCGCGCACGCTGAATGACCAAGAGGCGCCGCCGATGAAGGTCACCAGCGCCGGCGCATAGACCGGGCGCACGGTGTACCGTCCAGGGGCCCAGGCCCAGCGTCCCGAGACATGGACCCAACGGCCATAATGGAACGGCGCAAACCCCCAGGGGGCCTCATCAACCCACGTCCAGCCCCAAGGCGAGACCCACACCCAGCGACCGTTGCGATAGGGCGCCCAGCCTGCCCCGACCACGCGCGGATACCAGAGCGCGCCATAGGTCGCGTGAGTATGCCAACGGCCGTGATCGTCCAGATCGCGCCAGCCTATCATCTGCGGGGACACATAACGGGCGCTGGCGGAGTCCTCGAAGCGGCGATCCCGCGCTTCGCTCCAGGCGTCGAAGGCGTCGGTGTAGTGCCCGCCGCGGAGATCCAGGGTCGGGTACTCGCGGCCGCTGATGGTCGCGGTCTCGCCGCGGCCTACCACAGTGCTCTCGCCGGTTCGTTCCAAGGCTGCTTCGCCGTCGCGAACGACCAACACCGTGACGGAACGATCGCGGTTGACATCGATTCGGTAAGAGCCGGGCCGCAGCACACTGATCCGCGCGTTTCCAGTAAGGACTTCCACCATCTCACCGGCATCGAGGTGTCTTAGGCTCAGGATCATTCGCCCGCTGGCGAGCATCACTTCGATCTGGCGATCATCGAGGCGGTTGAGATGAACATTGGTGTCTTCCGCCAACCGCAGGAACCCGTCGCCGAAATCGATCTCAGCGCGCCCCGCGCGCCCGACCCAGAGGTCGTCAGAGCTGGTGAGCGGATAGTTGAGCCCGATCTCGGCCCAAGCCGACTGCGTCGCGGTGTTGCTCAAATGCAACTCGCCGGCGAGATCGCTGACCCGCCCAATCCGCCCCGGTGGGTCGTCATTGGCCCAGCTTGTACCGCTGACCCAGAAGAGGGCGGCACCCAAGAGGGCGATGGTCAGGTGTATCGCCTTGGATCGAAAGGGAAACATCAGGCACCTCCACGAAGTCGCGACCGAAATGGCACGCTCAGAGTTTGCACTTCTAACGCCCTGAGCAACAGTCGGTTGACCGCAGCGCCGGCATAGCATCTTCGGGCGCGCATGGTCAAGCGCGCACACCGATGGCCCAGGCTGACCCCGCCGATCGCCGACGGGCAGCCCCCGGCCTGGCCGCGCCATGCGCGCGGTGCAAAAAATGGCGTCGCTGGGGGCAAATTTTGGATTAGAATACACATCGTTGCAAGCAACTGTTTGAAACAAACGTTTTAATCCTGTGAGGAGACCAAGAATGTCATCGATCAAGCGCGCGGCGCGCCTGAGTCTGCTTGCGTCGGCCCTGGCCCTGGGGGTGTCCGGGGGGGCCGGTGCGGCGCAGTTCAGCAATACCTATTTCTTCGGCGACAGCCTGACCGATTCCGGCGCTTATGGCGCCCGCTTCACCACCAATCCTGGCAATGTGTGGGCGCAGTACTTGGCGAGCTACTTCGGCAGCAGCGCGAAACCCTTCACCGAGGGCGGAACGAATTACGCGATGGGTGGCGCACGCGTTTCCCGGCAGGACACCTACAACCCGCAGGCCCTGCCCGTCAGCACGCAGTTGACCAACTATCTGGGCACTCAGCAGGTGGACGCCAATGCGCTCTATTTTATCTCCGGCGGTCCCAATGACGTGTTCTATCAGGTAGGTTTGGCTGGCGCGGGGGCCATCACCCCGGGCCAGATGCAAGCCAACATCGCCACCGCGGCGACGGACCTTCTCGCCCAGGTCGCGCGTCTGCATGCCGCGGGCGCCCGCTACATCATGGTGGCGAATATCCCCGACATTTCCAAGACGCCGCTGCAAGGCGCCCAGCCGACCGCGCCCTTCGGTGCGCTGACCCAGCTCTTTAACGGCACGCTTTCGTCCGGGCTCAACCAGTTGGGGTTCGATGTCATCTCGATGGATCTCTACACCCTTCTGGGCGAAGTGGTCGCCAATCCAGCCGCCTATGGTTTCGTCAACGCCACGATTCCGGTCTGCACCACCGAAAGCTCGCTGACCTGCACTCCTTCCACGCTGCGTGATCCGACTGGCGCCGACACCTGGGTCTTCGCCGACGGAGTGCATCCGACCTCGGGCATGCACCGAGTGGCCGGCGACTATGCCGCATCGATCATCGAAGCGCCGGAAAAAGCCGGCCTGCTGGCCGAGGCGCCGCTTCAGGTCAGCGCAGCGCAGAAGCGCGGCATCAACAACCGGATGTTAGCCACCGCAGGCGCGCCGCGCAGCGGCAGTGGGTTCTCGATGTACGGCAGTTATGATTACCACACTGGCGACATCGACCGTGGCCCGCGTACGGGCGGCGCCGACAGCACGGCCAATTCGCTGTTGATCGGCGGCGACCTGAAGTTCGGTGACAACGTGACCGCCGGCTTGGCTTTCGGCTTCAGTGGCAATAAGTCAGACTTCGCCAACAACGGGGGCGGTTTCAAGCTCGAAGAGACTCTGCTCACCGGCTACGGTGTGGTCGGTTTGGGTGCTGCCTATGTCGGCGGCGCGCTCAGCTACGGCAACCTCGACTTCAAGAACGTGCATCGCACCATCGCGCTGGGCGCCGGGACGCGCACCGAGACCGGCACCACCGACGGAACCCACAGCGCGGTGGACGTGTTCGGCGGCTATTGGATGGGCAGTGCGGGCTTTAAACACGGACCCGTCATCGGGTTGGCCCACCAGAAGGTCAAGGTCAAGGGCTACAGCGAAGGCGGCGCGAACAGCACGACCATGCAATTCGGCGAGCAGAATCGCGAGTCCCTGGTGGGTAGCCTCAGCTACATGCTGCAGGCGGAAATGAATGCCGGCGGTACGACGTTGCGGCCATTCGCGAAACTCAGTTATGAGCACGAATTCGATGACGACGAACGCCGCGTACGCGCGAATCTGGTCACCATGGGCGGTAGCTTTCACATGCCCGTATACCGTCCGGACAGCGATACCGGCCGGCTCGACTTGGGCATCAGCGCCCAACTCGGCAAAGGCGTAACGGCGTTCGCGGGGTACAGCGCAACGCTCAATAGCGGCAGCGGACGCAACCAGTCCCTGACTCTCGGGGTGCAGATTCCGCTGTAAATCGCCCCGACTCTCCTCGAAGGCCGCGCTGACCCGCGGCCTTTTTTTATTCGACGAGGCGTGGCTTGCGCGGCGCGTGCGCGAACAGCCGGTCGTACACAGGATTGGGCAAACGGCGCAAGAACCACCCGACCACGGCCATCTGCCAGGGCAGCACCTGAAAGCTCTGCCCACCACGCAGGCTGCGCGCGATGCGGCGCGCCGCCTGGTCGGCGGAGAGCAGGAAGGGCATGGCATAGGGGTTGCTCCGGGTCATGGCGGTGTCGACGTAGCCCGGACAAATGGTATGGACCGACACCCCGCTGCCGCGCAGTTCGACGCGCAGGCTTTCGAGGTAGGTGATGGCGGCGGCTTTCGAGGCGCTGTAGGCGCCGGCGCCGGGAAGGCCGCGAAACCCAGCCACGCTCGCCACGCCCGCCAGGCAACCTTCGCCGCGGTCGCGCATGGCGTGCAGGAAGGGCTGAAAGGTGTGAACGAGCCCCAATACATTGACGGCGAAGATCTCGGCAAAGGCCGCGCGATCCTCCGGGCATTCGGTCAAAGTGCCGTAACTGATCCCGGCGTTGGCGATGACAATATCTGGTGCGCCGAACCGCGTGAGGAAATCGGTGGCGGCTCTGGCGAGCGCCTCCGGATGGCGCACGTCCCCGGCATAGGTAGCCACCGATGCCGGACTCAGTTCCGCCGCCAATGCATCAAGCAGATTTGCGCGGCGGGCAAACAGACCGAGCACAGCGCCCTCACGGGCGTATTGCCGGGCCAGCGCGGCGCCGATGCCGGCGCTGGCTCCGGTAATGAATATTCGAGGTGCCTCAGCGGCCCTCCCCGGAGGCGCTAAGGCGGTGCGGTTCAAACGCTGGAGCGGGCCAGGCCCCATGCTCATGCTCCTCCGCCGGAAGGGCGTTTGGGGCAGGCATACCAGCGGGCCCTGGCGATCAACGCGTGCCGCGCTCCGCTCTGGCCTTGGTGATCAGTTGCTCGACCACTCTGAGCATTTGTTCGTTGCCACCGTTCATCTCAACGTCGGTCATGAACTTGCCGTCGACAATGATCATAGGCACGCCCTGTACGCGATAGGCCGCACCTTGCGCGCGCGCGCGGGAGACGCTGCTGTTGACCGAAAACGAAGCGAAGACCCCCGCCACCTTCTCGCGGTCCAAGCCTTTCTTCGCGGCCCAGTCGAGAAACGCGGGCTCCTGGTGGATGGCGACGCGCTCCCGGTGCAAGGCGTCGAAAACCGCCTGGGAGTACCGTTCCTCAACACCAAGCGTCTCCAGGGTGAAATAGATCTTGGCGAGGTTGATCCATGGGGTTTGAAACAACACCGGAACGCGTCGGAACTGAACGTCGGCGGGGAGTTTCTTTGACCACGGGCTGATGAAGGGCTCGAGACTCGCGCAGTGCGGGCACCCATAGGAGAAGAACTCGATGACTTCGATCTTCTTGCCGGTTTCCACCGGCTGCGCGTTCTTGATGCGCTGATAATGCCGTCCCTCCTGGGGCTCTTGGGCGTTGGCGAAACCGGTGACCAGCGCCAGCAGCACGGTGAGCAGCCTGGACAGAGATTGGATGGTGCGGGGCATGAGGACCTCGGCAAGTTGATTAAACGGAAACGGGGGAAAGCCGGACTTTACCACCGAAAAACTTGTGCTCCGGCGATAGGACCCGGCGCGGGCTCAAGGGTTCTTGATCACGGTCGCCTCTACCCCGCGCCTGGCGAGCTCGGCCTTGTTACGGTTCATTTCCTCGGCGGAGTTGAATGGCCCCAGACGCACGCGATGGCGCTGCCCCTTATCCACCAGGGTGGCCGTTTGAATGCTGGCCTCGAAGCCTAGAAGTGCAAGCCTTGCTTTCTCGTTTTCCGCATCAGCGGGGTTCGCAAACGAACCGACTTGCAGAAAAAACTGTTCACCCGGCTTTGCCAGGGCGGGCTTGGGCAGCTTGCCCTCGGTGGGTTTGTCTGGATCCGCCACCTTGGTCTCTGCGGGCTTGGTCTCGCTCGACCTGCGCTCGCCGCTCGGCGATCTCGCCTCGTCGGCGCCGGGCAGGATCTTATAGAAATCAAAGCGGGGCTTCTCGGCCCCCGCATTGGCGGCGGGGCCGCCTGCGTCGGGGCGTGCAGGGCCATTCTTGGGCGCGCTGGCGGGCGCGGCTTGAAAGGGGCTCGGGCTGCGCGAGATGTAGTAGAAAACCCCAGCGGCGATGCCCAAGCCGAGGATGAGACCGATAAATACTCCCAGCAAGGTTCCGCCGCCCGATCTTCCGGGTGTGGCCTTGCGCTGCCTTGTCTTTCCCCGATAGTCACGGGTCATCGTTGCCATCCCTAGGTTCGGTCCGCTCGCGCGACCTTGTGCATTCTGCGAAAACGCCGCGCGTGGTTTGCCGTTTACATCGATTCCGGCGCACCTACGCCCAAGACTGCCAGGCCATTGCGAAGCACCTTCCCGGTTGCCGCCACCAGTGCCAGCCGCGCTTGGCGTAGACCGGCGTCGGGTACCAGGAAGTGGCAAGCATTATAGTAGCTGTGAAAATCCGCGGCCAGCTCTCGCAAATAGAAGGGAATCAAATGCGGCGCCAGTTCTCGCGCCGCGTTCGCCAGCACCTCGGGGAAATCGGCCAGACGCCGCAGCACCGCGAATTCATAGGGGCCGGTGAGGGGCGCGAGGTCCACTCCACGCAGCTCGTCGGCGTGGACACCAGCCTGGCGCAAGACGCTACAAATCCGCGCATGGGCGTATTGCACGTAATAGACCGGATTTTCCTCGGACTGTGAGCGAGCGAGGTCGATGTCGAAGGTGAGCTGCGAATCGTGCTTGCGCATGAGGAAGAAGAAACGGACCGCGTCGCGGCCGACCTCGTCGACCAGCTCGCGTACGGTGACGTAACTGCCGGCACGCTTAGAAATCTTCACTTCCTCGCCGCCGCGCATGACTGTCACCATCTGGTGCAGCACGTATTCAGGGTAACTCTCGGGAATGCCCAGGTCGAGCGCCTGAAGGCCCGCCCGCACGCGCGTGATGGTCGAATGGTGGTCGGCCCCCTGCTCATTGATGACGCGCTGGAAACCCCTCTCCCACTTGGTTAGATGGTATGCGACATCGGGCACGAAGTAAGTGTAGGTCCCGTCGCTCTTCTTCATCACGCGGTCCTTGTCGTCGCCGAACGAGGTGGTGCGCAGCCATAAAGCGTCGTCCTGAACGTAGGTCTTGCCCTTGGTGATCAAGCGCTGGACCACATCCTCCACCCGCCCATCGCCATACAGCGAGCTTTCCAGGAAATAGCGATCGAAGCGTACTCCAAAGGCGGTCAGATCCTGGTCCTGCTCGGCCCGCAGCGCCTTGACGGCGTAGCGGGTGATTTCTTCCAGATCATTGGCCCGAGGGTCATCGGGAAAGGCTTCGCGGTATGCGCCGGCCAACTCGCGGATGTACTCGCCGTGGTAGCCATCTTCCGGAAAAGGTGCATCCGGTTCCCGAAGCTGGCGTACACGGGCCTGCACGGAGCGCGCAAGATTGGTGATCTGCGCTCCGGCATCGTTGTAGTAGAACTCGCGATGGACCTGCCAGTCCTGCCATTCGAGCAAGGTGGCGAGCGCGTCGCCCACAGCGGCCCCGCGGCCATGGCCGACATGCAGGGGGCCGGTGGGATTGGCGGAAACGAACTCAATCATCACCGGCTTGCCTTCGCCGAAACTGCCGCGGCCGAAGCGAGTGTCGGCCTCGACGATCGCAACTACGACCCGCTGATGGGCGGCCGCGGTGAGGCGCAAGTTGATAAAGCCGGCGCCGGCGATTTCTACCTTCTCGACCCAGCGCGAAGGTGGCAAGGCGGCACAGATCGCCTGGGCGACCTCGCGGGGGTTGCGCCGCAGTTTGCGCGCGAGTTGCATGGCGATGTTGGTGGCGTAGTCGCCGTGCTCGGCTTGCTTGGGTCGCTCCAGCAAAAGGTGTTCCGGCACCAGATCAGAACCGAGAGCGGCAACGCCCACGGCCAGCCAGTCGGCCAATTCGTGCTTGAGATCAAAGGGGGGAGAGTATTCAGTCAACATCATCGAAATCAATTGGGATTCGCCCAGCCCTCGACTCGCCGGATTAGAAGTCGGGCGCCAAGCGCGTGGGTGAGGCTGGAATTATACGTGGCTTCGGCGTCGCTGAAGAAACCGTCGAGCACCACGGCGGCAAGCGATCCGGTTGCTCGCGACGGCTTTCATGGCCGCTCAAGCGAAATCGATGGGATCGACATCCAGAAACCAACGCACTCGCGCCGGCTCGGCGTGCAAGCCCTCGCGCCAGGCCGCGAGATAGCTGGCCAAGGCGCGTCGCGAGCTGCCCTGCACCAGCAGCTGTCCACGCTCGATGCCGGCGCGGCGCGCCAGAGCGCTGGGCATGGGGGGGTAGACCTCGACTTGTGCGCCGAAGGTGACGGCGTGCCCCTGGGCGAGTTGATGCGCTCGGTGCAGAAACGCCTCCACGGCGGCACGGTGGGGCCCCTCGGCGTGCAGCAGTGCGAGATGCGAGTAGGGGGGCAGCGCGGCAGCCCGCCGCTCGGCAAGCAACACGCGTACGCCCGCCGCGTAATCGTGTTGCAGTACCGCGCGCAGCAGGGGGTGCTGCGGGAAAGCGGTCTGCACCAGCACCTCGCCGGGCTTCTCGGCGCGCCCGGCGCGCCCCGCCACTTGAAGCAACTGGGCGAGGAGGCGTTCCGTCGCGCGGAAGTCGGCGCTGAAGAACGCGTTGTCCGCACCCAGCACGCCTACCAGGGTTACGTTCGGGAAGTCGTGCCCCTTGGCGAGCATCTGTGTTCCGACCAAAACCTGGGCCTCGCCTCGCTTGATTTGCGCCAGCATTTCCACCCAGGCATGGCGCCGGCGGGTCGAGTCGCGGTCGATACGCAAGACCCGCGCGCCCGGCAAAAGAGCGGCGAGTTGCTCTTCCAGTCGCTGCGTGCCGAACCCGCGAGGCAGAAGGTCGAGATTGCCGCAATCCGGGCAGACGCGCGGTATGGGTCGCTGATGTCCGCAGTGGTGACAGCAGACCTGGCCGGCGGCCAGATGGACCACCAGGCGCGCGCTGCAGTGCGGGCAGGGTGCCTCCCAGCCACAGGACCGGCAACGCAGCACTGGGGCGTAGCCACGTCGATTGATGAAGAGGAGGCTCTGCTCGCCCTGGGCGAGCCGATGCTGGACCGCCTCCAGCAACTCTTTGCCCACGGGAGCGCTGGCGTCCGCAGGCAACGGTGCAAGACGCACCGCCGGGAGCGCGGCGCCGGCGACGGCGCGTTCCTCGAGTGAGACGCGCAAGTAGCGACCGGTTTCGGCGCGGGCGTAGGTCTCCAGCGAGGGCGTGGCGGATCCGAAGACCACCTGTGCTGGACCGAGCGCGCCACGGAAGAGTGCGACTTCGCGGGCGTGGTAGCGTACGCCCTCGCCCTGCTTGTAGGATCCGTCCTGCTCCTCGTCGAGGATGATCGCCCCCAGCCGCGGGGCGGGGGCGAAAATTGCCAGTCGTGTGCCCAGCAAAAGATCCGGTTCCCCCCGAGCCGCCGCGGCCCAGGCGCGCGCCCGCTCGCCTGTGGCGAGTCCGCTGTGCAGCACAGCGAGGCGTAGCGACGGCGCGCGCTCGCGCAGGCGCTGTTCGAGCTGAGGGGTGAGATTGATCTCCGGGACCAAGAGCAGCGTCTGTCGTCCGCTGGCGGCCAGCTCCATGGCCAGGGCCAGATAGATCTCGGTCTTGCCGCTTCCGGTGATGCCGTGGAGCAGGCCGGGCGTGCCTTGGGGTGCCGCCCTGAGCGCGGCTAAGCAGGCAACTTGCCGGGGTGTGAGCTGGAGTTGGGTGGATGCCGGAAGGGGAGCTTCGACCGCTTCGATCCACCCTGACTGCTCCCAGCGGCGGAACAGTTTCTGACCATCGTTGACCATCGCCACCAGGACGCTCCGTGGCACCGGGCCCTCGCGCAGCGCTCCAGCGACACGCCGCTGCGCCCAGGCACGCGCGGGAAGCCCAGCGAGCGCCAGAGCGCCGGCCGAGGTGAGGCGCCAAGCGGTGGACGCAACCCGCGAATGCAGGTCGCCACGGAATTGGGGCGGCAGCATTTGCGCCAGCACCATGCCCAGCGGTGACTGGTAGTAGCGGGCGACTTGCCGGCCGAGATCGAGCAACTCCGCCGGCAGTACCCAGGGCTCCCCCCAGAGCGCATCGAGGGGATGGATCTGATACTTGCCTGGCGGCGCAGAGGCAGGTTCCAGCACTACGCCATGGTGGCGCTGGCGTCCGAAAGTTATGGTGACGATCGCGCCTGGTGGTGTTTGCGGGGGAGCAAGATAGTCATAGCAGCCATCCAGAGGCAGCGGCAAGGCCACTCGGAACGGCTTCCAGGTGGCATCGGGGGTGCCCTGCAGGCCGGTCGCAACCGCACTTGGCCGCGATACCTCAGCTCTCCTCATAGCTTATGCGAGCAAGACGCTAATTTCGCAATCAATTTGCGTTTACCCACAGATTCTGTGGATAAGTATGTGAGCAAATCGCTTGGGCCGGCGCCGAAGGGCCGATCGTTCTTGCTTGGCCCGGCCTTGACCGAAGTTTGAGCAGCCCACATACCTCTTATGAATCATAGACATGGAATAGGTGCTTGATATTGCTGATGTTGCACTGCGCAAGACGGTAAGGGGCGAGCCGCCTTGTGCATAATCAAGGCTTGGCGCTCCGGGCCGGTGACTTTGTCAAGCCCTCTTTTGCGGGCGCGGTGGCGTCCACCTTGGCGACTGGTGGCTCGAGAAAGCGCTGATCCAGGCTGCCACGCTGAAGGCCGCCGGGGTCGTCTAAATCCCTAGACTCTGCCCTTCCCCGGAATGACCGACCTTGATCTTTTCAGCCCCTCCCTGGAGCGATTGCTCATGGCCAGGGCGAAAGCTACTCGAATGAACCGCCTCGACCACGGCGGCGACCGCTTCGGGTGGTGTTTCCGGAACAATGCCATGGCCGAGGTTGAAGACATGGCCGGGGTGCGGTCCGAACTCCCCGATGATGCGTCGCGCCTCGGCCGCAGCCGCTTCCGGCCCTGCCAGCAGCACCATGGGATCAAGGTTGCCCTGCAAGGCGACGCGGGCGCCGACTCGCCGACGAGCGTCCGCAAGATCGGTGGTCCAGTCGAGACCCAGGGCGTCGGTGCCTATGGCGGTCATCTGTTCCAGCCAAAGGCCGCCTCCCTTGGTGAAGGCGATCCGAGGGACGATCCGGCCATCAGCTTCACGAGTCAGCCCATCCATGATCTGGCTCAGATAGGCGAGCGAGAACTCGCGATAGGCCTTGCCGGTGAGCACACCCCCCCAGGTGTCAAAAACCATCACAGCTTGCGCGCCAGCGGCGATCTGGGCATTGAGGTAGGCGGTGACCGCATCGGCGTTGATTTGGAGGATGCGATGCAAGAGCTCGGGGCGCGTGTAGAGGAGCCGCTTGGTCTGGCGGAAATCGCCGCTGCCGCCACCTTCGATCATGTAGCACGCCAGGGTGAACGGGCTGCCGGCGAAGCCGATCAGCGGCACGCGCCCGGCCAGCGCGCGGCGGATACTCGCCACCGCGTCAAAGACGTATTGCAGGTCTTCCAGTGCCGGCGGCCGGAGCGCCGCGATGGCGGCTTCGTCGCGCAGCGGGCGGGCGAAGCGCGGGCCTTCGCCCTCGGCGAAGCTCAACCCCAGACCCATGGCGTCGGGTATGGTCAGGATGTCGGAAAACAAGATTGCCGCGTCAAGCGCAAAGCGGTCGAGCGGCTGCAAGGTCACCTCGGTGGCAAGTTCGCGGCTCTTGCATAAGGCCATGAAATTTCCGGCGCGCGCACGCGTGGCGTTGTATTCGGGCAGGTAGCGTCCGGCCTGGCGCATCAGCCAGACCGGAGTGTGTGGCACCGGCTGGCGAAGCAGCGCGCGCAGCAGGGTGTCGTTGTGCAGCACGACCGGGGGCGAATGGTTCAACGCGGCAATTCCGATTCGCCCATCAAGAACCTGTCCACGGCGCGGGCGCACTGGCGACCCTCGCGGATGGCCCAGACGATGAGCGACTGGCCGCGTCGCATGTCGCCCGCGGCGAAAACCTTGGCGACGTTGGTCTGATAGGCGGTGGGACCGTCGGTACCCGCCTTGGCGTTTTGACGCTCATCCAGATCGACGCCGAGTGCCTCGAGTAGGCCCAGGCGAACCGGGGAAACGAATCCCATGGCGAGCAACACCAAATCGGCGGGAATCTCGAATTCGCTTCCTGTGACTTCGCTCATTTTTCCGCCGGACCATTCCAGCCGAACGCCCCGCAAGCCGGTGAGCCTCCCCTCTTTGCCCAGAAAGGCCTTGGTCGCCACCGACCAATCGCGCTGGCAGCCTTCTTCGTGCGAGGACGAGCTGCGCAGCTTCATCGGCCAATAGGGCCAAGACAGTTGCTTGTTTTCGCTCACCGGGGGCTTGGGCAGGAGTTCGAACTGGGTCACCGAGAGCGCGCCGTGGCGGTTGGACGTGCCGACGCAATCGGAGCCGGTGTCGCCGCCGCCGATCACTACCACATGCTTGCCCGTGGCGCGTATGCCGTCACTCAGGATGTCGCCCGCGACAACTTTGTTCTGCTGGCGCAGGAAGTCCATGGCGAAATGAACGCCGCTGAGCTCGCGCCCCGGCAAAGGCAAATCGCGTGGCAGCTCGGACCCACCCGCCAGTACCACGGCATCGTACTCAGCGGCAATGCGGCTGGCTGGAACATTGCCGCCGATATGCTGATTGCTCCGAAAAACCACGCCTTCGGCCTCCATCTGTTCGACGCGCCGATCGATATGGTGCTTCTCCAGCTTGAAGTCCGGAATGCCATAGCGCATTAAGCCGCCAATGCGGTCGCTCTTCTCGAAAACCACGACAGCGTGGCCGGCGCGCGCCAACTGCTGTGCGCAGGCGAGTCCGGCGGGGCCGGAACCGATCACCGCGACGCGCTTTCCAGTCTTGCGCGCAGGCGGTTGCGGCACCACCCAACCTTCCTCCCAAGCCTTGTCGATGATGAACCGCTCGATCGACTTGATGCCCACCGGCTCGTTGTTGATGTTGAGCGTGCATGCCGCCTCGCAAGGCGCCGGACAAACCCTGCCGGTGAACTCGGGGAAATTATTGGTCGACTGCAGCACCTCGAGCGCGCGCCGCCAGTCCTTGCGGTAAACCAGATCATTCCAGTCCGGGATGACGTTGTTGACCGGACAGCCGGTGTGGCAGAACGGCGTGCCGCAATCCATGCAGCGCGCACCCTGCTGCGAGGCGTCCTCCGCCTTGAGCGTCTGGACAAATTCGCGATAGTTCTTGAGGCGCTCGGAGACCGGAAGGCTCGCTTCCTTGATGCGTTGCAGTTCGAGAAAACCCGTGATTTTTCCCATTACACCTTCTCCGCCTGCTTAACCGGTTCCTGCGCCTTGTGGGCAAGCTGTCCGGTGTATTGCTCGGTGAGTGCGCGGCGATACTCGTGCGGCATCACTTTGACAAAGCGCGCGCGTGCCGCCTCCCAGTTTTCGAGGAGTTGCTTGGCCACGCTGCTGCCGGTATGGAGGGCGTGGCGTTCGATCAGTTCGCGCAGCAGTGCTTCGTCGCTTCGGCCGGCGTGGCGCGCTAGCCCCTTACCCGCAGCCACGAGATCGGCTTCCGCCCGTGTTTGCTCAACTTCGGTAAACACCGGATCGAGCGCGACCATGGCGGCGTTGCAGCGACGCGCGAACAATCCGTCGCGGTCGTAGACAAAAGCAACGCCCCCGCTCATTCCGGCGGCGAAGTTGCGCCCGGTGGCGCCCAGGACGACCACGGTGCCGCCGGTCATGTACTCGCAGCCATGGTCGCCGGTACCTTCGACCACGGCGCTGGCGCCGGAATTGCGCACCGCGAACCGTTCGCCCGCTACGCCTCGAAAATAGGCTTCGCCGCTGATGGCGCCGTACATCACGGTGTTGCCGATAACGATGTTTTCTTCCGGCCGCGCCGGAGAAGCGGGATCGGGGTAGACGATGATCCGGCCGCCGGACAAACCCTTGCCGACATAATCGTTGGTGGCGCCCTGCAGCTCGAAGGTCACGCCATGCGCCAGAAAGGCGCCGAAGCTTTGCCCCGCCACGCCTTTGAAACAGATGCGCAGCGACTCATCGGGAAGTCCGGCGTGACCATGAAGGCGCGCCACCTCGCCAGAGAGCATCGCACCCACGGAGCGATTGGCATTGCGTATGCGGAACTCAAGCCGAACCCGCTCGCGGCGCCTGATTGCGGCTTCCGCGGCAGCGATCAAGTCGTGGTCGAGGGCGTTGCGCAGGCCATGATCCTGATGTTCGCAGAGGTGGCGCGCGACCTCCGCGGCGACCTGCGGCTGATGGAAGATGCGGCGGAAATCCAGCCCTTTTGCCTTCCAATGGGCGATACCCTTGCGCATGTCCAGAAGATCGGCGCGACCGATCAGCTCCTGAATTTTGCGAACGCCCAGGCTGGCCATGATCTCCCGCGCCTCTTCGGCGACGAAGAAAAAGTAGTTGATGACGTGTTCAGGCTGGCCGGTGAACTTGCGCCGCAGCACCGGATCTTGCGTGGCGACGCCCACGGGACAGGTATTTAGGTGACACTTACGCATCATGATGCAGCCTTCGACCACCAACGGCGCGGTGGCGAAACCGAATTCATCGGCGCCAAGCAAGGCGCCGATGATCACGTCGCGGCCGGTCTTCATCTGGCCATCGACCTGCACGGCGATGCGGCCGCGCAGGCGGTTCAAGACCAGGGTTTGCTGCGTTTCTGCGAGGCCCAGTTCCCAGGGTGTGCCGGCGTGCTTGATCGAGGAAATGGGCGAAGCACCGGTACCGCCATCGTGGCCGGAAATGGTGACATGATCGGCCTTGGCTTTGGCGACCCCCGCGGCGACCGTGCCCACGCCGACTTCGGAAACCAGCTTGACGCTGATCGAAGCGCGTGGGTTAGCGTTTTTCAGGTCGTGAATGAGTTGCGCCAGGTCCTCGATGGAGTAGATGTCATGGTGCGGCGGCGGTGAAATGAGGCCGACTCCAGGCACCGAGTGCCGCAGATAGCCGATGTATTCGGAGACCTTGTGACCGGGGAGCTGTCCGCCCTCGCCCGGCTTGGCACCTTGGGCCATCTTGATCTGAATTTGGTCGGCATTGGCGAGGTATTCGGCGGTGACGCCGAAGCGGCCCGAAGCGACCTGCTTGATCTTCGAACGCAGGCTGTCCCCTTCTTGCAGGGGAATATCACGCTCGATACGTCCGGTCCCGATGTGCGAGGCAAGGGTTTCACCCTTTTTTGCCGGGCGGTAGCGTGCGGCGTCTTCGCCGCCTTCTCCGGTGTTGGATCTGCCGCCGATGCGGTTCATGGCGATGGCCAGTGTGGCGTGTGCCTCAGTGGAGATCGAACCCAGCGACATGGCACCAGTGGCGAAGCGCCTGACGATGTCCTTGGCGGATTCGACTTCATCGAGGGGCACCGGTGGCCCCAGGGGCTTCATTTCAAACAATCCGCGCAGGGTCATCTGGCGCCTGCTCTGGTCGTTGATGATGCGGGCGTATTCGCGATAAGTATCGTAGTTGCCGGCGCGCGTGGCATGCTGCAGCTTGGCGATGGCGTCGGGAGTCCACATGTGTTCCTCGCCGCGTACCCGCCAGGCGTATTCGCCGCCGGCATCGAGTGCGTCGCGCAGCACCGGATCTCCGCCAAAGGCTTGGCGGTGCAGGCGTACCGCTTCTTCAGCGACTTCGAACAGGCCGATGCCCTCGACGTTGGAAGGCGTACCAGTGAAGTACTTCGCCACCAGCGCCGAGTTGAGGCCGACCGCTTCAAAAATCTGCGCGCCGCAGTAGGACTGGTACGTGGAAATGCCCATCTTGGACATGACTTTGTAGAGGCCTTTGCAAACCGCCTTGATGAAGCGCTTCTGTGCGTCCTTGGGCTTATGCTCGCCGAAAAGCTGCGGTAGGCTACCGATACTCTCCAAGGCAAGGTAAGGATGGATGGCTTCCGCGCCATAACCGCCAAGCAAGGCGAAGTGATGCACTTCACGCGCTGAACCGGTCTCGACGACCAGGCCGGTGCTGGTGCGCAGGCCTTTGCGTACGAGGTGCTGGTGGACCGCGGCGGTGGCCAGCAGGGCGGGAATGGCGACTTGGTCGGTGTCCACCCTGCGATCGGAAATGATCAGGACGTTGAAGCCGAGTTTGAGCGCATCCTCGGCGTGCGCGCACAGGCTCGCCAAGGCCGCTTCCATTCCCGCCGCACCCCAGGGCGCGGGGTAGCAGACGTCGAGTTCCTTGGACTTGAACACGCCACCGGTGAACAAAGCAATATGGCGAATACGCTCCATGTCCTCGGCGGTGAGGATCGGTTGCTGCGCTTCGAGCCGGATCGGCGGGCTGGTTTCGTCAAATCCCAGAAGGTTGGGCCGCGGCCCGATGAAGGTGACCAGCGACATCACCAACTCTTCCCGGATGGGATCGATCGGCGGGTTGGTCACCTGGGCGAAGAGCTGCTTGAAATAGCTGTAGAGTAGCTTGGGACGATCGGACAGCACCGGCAAGGCGCTGTCGTTGCCCATGGAGCCGATTGGTTCTTCGCCGTTCTGCGCCATCGGGGCCAGGATCATTTTCAGATCTTCCTGGCTGTAGCCGAAGGCCTGTTGCCGGTCGAGCAGGGGCACCTCGCTTGGGGACGCGGGTGCTGGTTCGGGCAAAGCTTCGAGGGCGATTCGGGTCTGATCGATCCAGGTGCGGTAGGGCTTGGCCGCGGCGAGCTGCGTCTTCAATTCCGCGTCGTCGATGATGCGACCCTGCTCCAGATCGACCAGCAGCATCTTGCCCGGCTGCAGGCGCCATTTGCGTATGACCTTGTGCTCGGGAATATCGAGTACGCCGACCTCCGAGGCCATGATGATGTGCTCGTCATCGGTGACCAAGTAGCGTGCCGGCCGCAGGCCGTTGCGATCGAGCGTGGCACCGATCTGGCGGCCGTCGGTGAAGGCGATTGCGGCGGGGCCATCCCAGGGTTCCATGAGCGCGGCGTGATATTCGTAAAACGCGCGTCGGTCCTCATCCATCAGTGGGTTGCCGGCCCAGGCCTCGGGGATCATCATCATCATCGCCTGGGCGAGCGGGTATCCTCCCATCACCAGCAGTTCGATGGCGTTGTCGAACGAGGCAGAGTCCGACTGGCCGTCGTAAATGAGCGGCCAGATCTTATCCAAGTCTTCCTTCAGCACCGAGGAAGCGATCGCCTGCTGGCGGGCGCGAATCCAGTTCACGTTGCCGCGCAGGGTGTTGATTTCACCATTGTGGCAAATCAGTCGGAAGGGGTGGGCCAGATCCCAGGTGGGAAATGTGTTGGTCGAGAAGCGCTGGTGCACCATGGCCAGCGCCGACACCATGTATTCGTCCTTGAGGTCCAGGTAGTACTCGCCCACTTGGTGGGCCAAGAGCATGCCCTTGTACACCACCGTGCGGGAAGACATCGACGGAACATAGAACTCTTTGCCGTGGGCGAGATTCAGCGCCTGGATGGCATGTCCGGACTTCTTCCGAATGATGTAGAGCTTACGCTCCAGGGCATCCTGATCCATATCGTTGGCGCCCCGCGCGATGAACACCTGGCGAATGATGGGTTCTACCGCCTTGACGCCCACCCCAAGACCGGAATTGTCGGTGGGGACATCGCGCCAGCCCAGGAGAATCTGGCCTTCGGAGGCAACCGCGCGCTCGATTTCCTGCTCGCAAGCCATGCGCGAGGCAGGTTCGCGCGGCAGGAAGACCATCCCCACACCGTATTGCCCGATCGCCGGCAAGGTGAGCCCCTGACGACCGCAGGCACGCCGCAAAAAAGCATCGGGCAATTGGATCAGGATGCCAGCGCCGTCGCCCTGGAGCGGGTCGGCCCCGGTGGCACCCCGATGGGTGAGGTTCTTCAGGACTTTCAGCGCCTGCTCGATGATCGCGTGGCTCTTCTGGCCTTTGATATGGGCGATAAAGCCCAGGCCACAAGCGTCATGTTCATTACGGGGGTCGTACAGCCCTTGGCGAAAGAGCGGTGAGCGATGCTGATGTTCCACGGTGACCTCTCGGGGTTTACAATTCCAGCGCCTACCCTGCCCGGAGCCCAGCCCGGATGAGAGGCGAAACCTTTTAATGCTACCCGCAATGCTGCATTGCGGCAAGAATTCCTGGTGACGAGCTTGCGGTTTTTTTGCCACCGCCGGCCCAGCCCGGACCCGCGGGCCGAGAAAACGCTTGCGCCCACGCCAAACTTGCGCTTTAATCTTAAGAAATCTTTCTAGCTATTTGTTAAAGCTTCCAAATTCACCACTTCCCGATCTTGCCGGTAGCATCAAATTAGGACGCCGGCATGGCCGAAAGCAACGAAGGGACTGAAATGATGATCAAGAGTTGGATGGAGTTCGGTCGGCGCTGGACGGGCCTCACCGTGGCCTTGATGCTGGCCGCTTTGATGGCCGGGTGCGGGGGTGGTGGGGGGGGGTCGACAAACGGCCAGATTGTCTCGCCGATCGGGCTGTCGATCACGCCCGCCTATATCACCACTGGGCCGAACACCACCTGGACATATCAGCTCGCCGGAGGCGTGCGCCCCTATCGGGTGTCCAGCACCAATCCGTCGCTCGTGGTGGTGTCCAAGGAAGTGCTGGATTTGAATGAGAGCACCTTTACGGTTCGGACCCGTGACCCTCATGGCACAGCGGAAGTCGCGGTGGCAGTTGTCGACGCCGAGGGCACGCAGACTTCTGGCATCATTACCATCAATTCAAGCACTGTTTCCGGCCTCAGCGCCTTGCCGTCCTCAATCACGGTCTACCAGAACAATCCCGCGCTGGTGACCGCGAGCGGGGGACTCCCGCCCTACAGAATAGTTTCTGCAAACCCGGCAATCATTTCTACATCCTCTTGGTCTCAGTCGGGTGATTTCCTAATCCTCGCCCGGAATGTTGCAAGTGACTTGACTGTTTCCTTGGTCCTGCAGGATTCCTCAGGACAGGCGGCGGACATTTCGGTGCTGGTCAAGCCCGCGCCGCTTCTAAACGTTTTCACGGTAACGCCGGTATCGGCGTCGCCAGGGGTGGGCTGCAGTCCGGCGGTTTGCTCCGGGCAGGACGGAACCGCCACCGTGACTCTGCGAAGCTTTGAGGGCGCGCCATTGGCCGGCCGGCAAGTGCGATTCGATGTCGTGCAGGGCCAGTATCTGTTCTATTCCGACAATCCTGCCCAGCCGTTCATGACGACTTCTACCGTAACCAGTGATCAGAACGGTTTGGCTATTGTACGGTTCAAGGCCAACGTCAATGCGGTAACGGGCGCGGCGTTGATTCGAGCTACGGACTTGATTACCGGAAATACCGTAAACGGAAGTTTCGTAATCGCCCAGTTTACGGACGGGACTGGAACATTGTCGATCATCCCCAAGGAAGTCAAGATATCCATGTTTTACAAGGGCGACTGTAGCAGTGGGGTTCCTACATCATTTTACATATTCGGCGGGACCCCGCCCTATCGCGTAGTTACGGATTTCCCCGAGGGCCTTCTGATTTCCGGCTCACCAGTTCAAACCAACGGTGGGGGATTCATTGCGACCACCCGGGGATGGTGTTTGGATCCGGGAAACGTTATCGCAACTGATGCAACGGGAAGAACGCTCGCGGCTCAGATCATCAATGAGGATGGCGATGAGGAGCGGCCGACGATTCCCGTGCCGACGCCGGAGTTGATGGTTACGCCGCCCACCGCCGCGCTGATTTGCGGGCAGACGGCCACATTTGTGATCAGTGGGGGCCTTGGAAGCACGTTCGTGGCCGCCTCGGTCTCTCCGGTCCTGACCGTAACCGTTGCCGGGCGGGTTCTAAGTGTTACCCTTAACGCCACCTACGCGGCGAGCGTGGCGATCGGCACCTCTGGAATAGTAAATGTCTCTGATGGTACGAGCATTATTCCTGTGACGATTACTTATCCGGCAAGCTGTCCGTAGCTGATCTAGAAGCGAGACGGTCTCGGGTTTTACCGACGCCAGCGACCAACGGCCTCGTGGAGGCTGTTGGTCGAGCTCTCTCGAAATGGGGCGCTTGTGTCGGACGGATTGGCCGAACCGCTACTGAGCGAACCGTAACTCGCTCAGTAATCCAAGCAGTGTCGATTCAGGAACATCCGCCCGAATAGCCGCGCATCCAATTCCAGCCAGCAGCACCAAGCGAAGTGTTCCGGATTGGACCTTCTTGTCATGCTGCATGAGTTCTCGGTAGCGTGCAGCGCCAAGATCTGGGGCTGTGGCGGGCAGTTTGGTGTGCCGGAGAACTTCCGCCACGCGCGGCGTGACATCCCCGCCAAGCATGCCCAGGCGGTGGGAAAGTTCGGTGGCGAGCATCATGCCTGCGGCAACCGCCTCGCCATGGAGCCAGGAACCGTAACCGAGGCCCGCCTCAATGGCGTGGCCGAACGTGTGACCAAAATTGAGGAGCGCACGTTCTCCGCTTTCTCGTTCGTCGCGGCCCACGATTTCGGCTTTGATTTCGCAACTCCTTCGGATCGCGTGGGCTAGAGCAACTTGATCTCGGCCCACAAGCTGCGGATGGTGCAGCTCAATCCAATGGAAGAACTCGGCGTCCCGGATGAGTCCATACTTGATCACCTCCGCCAAACCTGCCGATAGCTCCCGCGGTGGAAGCGTCTGCAAGCACTCGGTGTCAATCAATACGCCCTGCGGCTGGTGGAATGCACCGACCATATTCTTGCCAAGCCGATGGTTTACCCCGGTCTTGCCCCCAACGGACGAGTCGACCTGGGCAAGAAGTGTTGTCGGGACCTGTATGAACTCAATTCCGCGCTGATAGGTGGCGGCTGCGAACCCCGTGAGGTCTCCGACCACGCCCCCGCCCAACGCGACTAAGGTAGTCATTCTGTCGGCGCCGAGCTCGAGCAAACGCGTATGGATTAGTGTCAGCGTCTCCGAATTCTTGAAGCGCTCGCCGTCCGGCACGAGGACTACCTCAACGTGAAGATTGGCGTCGGTTAGGGTCGAGACCAGCCTGGGCAGGTAGATCGCGGCGACGGTCGGATTAGACACAATTACTACATTCCGGCGCCAAACCGCCGGCAGAAGATGAACTGCTTGGGTCAGGAGCCCAGATCCGATCAGGATCGGATAGCTTCGCTCGGCGAGGCCAACTTCAAGGCGAATCACGCTCACCTCTCCGCGGATATCGAGGTTGGGCGAGTGCTTGCACTGTTGATGCCGTGCATGACGCGTTCCAGGAGCGACGATAAGCGGTTCTGCGCGGACTCGATCACAATGTGCGCGGCTTCCCGGTATAGAGGGTCGCGAACGGTATAGAGCTCACACAGGCGCTGTTCCGGATCGGGAACATTCAATAGCGGTCGCCCCTTTGATCTGCGAGTGCGTTCATACAGAATCGCGACGCTGGCGTGCAGATAGATGACCATACCGCTCGCGCGAAGCATGCTGCGGTTTTCGGGGGAAAGTATCGCACCTCCGCCCGTCGCCAGGACAAGTCCCCTGCGACGCGTGAGGTCCGCGATAACCTGAGTTTCGCGTGCTCGAAAGCCCTCTTCGCCATCGAGTTCGAAAATCATGGGAATGCTGACCCCTGATCGGTGTTCGAGCTCTACATCTGAGTCTACGAACTGTCGCCTCAGGCGGCGGGCAAGCTGTTTGCCCAGCGTGGACTTACCACAACCCATCATTCCGACAAGAATGACGTTGTCAGCCTCGCTGAGGAGCATTGAGGTGGCTGTCTCGTCACGGAAGCAGCCTATCTGACCGCGCTCACGCTTTCCGAGATCACTCGAGGAGTAATGAAGATGAGCAATTCGGACTTTTCATCCTTCTTCTTCGTGCTAGCAAAAACGTGACCAATCAACGGAAGATCGCCGAGAAACGGCACCTTGCTGTCGTCGTTCCGGGAAACCTCTTCGTATATTCCACCTAGAACCGCAGTGTCGCCGTTGTTGACGCCGATCTGCGTAACCACGCTCTTGGTGTCTATTGAGGGGACACCCGAGTAATTGGCACCTACGGTGTCCTTGCGTACCTCAAGGGTCATAATGATACGCCCGTCTGGGGTGATCTGAGGCGTAACAGCAAGGCTCAAAACGGCCTTCTTGAATTGTACGGTAGGTCCGGTAGTCGCTGTTCCGGCGACGTAGTACCCGATCTCGGTACCTTGCTCAATCACCGCTTTCTGGTTGTTTGAAGTGATCACGCGTGGATTCGAAATGACCTTCCCGCGGTTGGTAGCCTCAAGCGCCTGGAGTTCAAGGTTTATCAAGTTACCGCTACCCAGATTCAGGAAAGACAGCGCCAGCGACCCCGCCGGGTTATCGACAGGCAAGTTCACATTCAAAGGATAGGTATCGTCCACCCCGACTGCGTAGGGTGTTACGGCTGCCGGGGGTTTGCCGCCGGCGACTAAATTCGAGGTGAAGTAGTTTGAGCGTCCCATGATGTTTCCGGAAACACCCATGGCAAGATTATTTGTTACGCCGTAGGCGCCCTGCGTTCCGAACCGCGCTCCTAGTTGCCGGCTGAATCGATCGTCAGCAATAACGACCCGCGCCTCGACAAGAACCTGACGAACCGAAATGTCGATTCTCGTAATCAGTCTCCGAACCTCCTCGATCCGGCTCACCGTGTCAGACACGAAAAGGTTATTGGTGCGAGCATCGACGACCGCGCTGCCCCTCTTGGAAAGGAACTTTTGATCCTTCTCCGTAAGAATCTTCTGCACCGCTTCCGCGCGCTGGTAATTCAATTGAAACGTCTCAGTCATCAGTGGCTCCAGATCAGAAATCTGCTGCCTTGACTTAAGCTCCTGTTCCTCTTTTACCGCGAGTTCCTCCCGGGGCGCCACCAGAACCACGTTGCCATTCTTACGAAGGTCTAGGCCTTTGGTTTGGAGGATGATGTCCAGCGCCTGATCCCAGGGAATATCCTTGAGTCGAAGTGTCAGGTTGCCCCCCACAGTATCGCTGGTAATAATGTTGAGGCCGGTAAAGTCGGCGATTACCTGGAGTACTGAACGGACTTCAACATTTTGAAAATTCAACGACAGCTTTTCGCCCTTGAAACCAGACCGAGTTCCCTGAGTGAGCCTAGTCGGATCCTCGACAATCGGCTTTACTTCGAGAATAAAACGGTTTTCCGTTTGGTAGGCGGAGTGCTCCCAGAGACCCGTTGGTTCAATAACAATGCGAGTTCCGTCTCCCTGCGCGAACGCGTCCAAAAAAGCCACCGGTGTTCCGAAGTCGCCTACGTCGAGCCGGCGTTCAAGGTTTCTCGGAATGGCCGTCTTGATAAGATCAATCAGGAGCGATTTCCCCTGCTGACGGATGTCAATGCCGACTGAGCTGTCAGATAAGTCAACGATGATCCGAGCCTCCCCATTCTTTCCTCGGCGAAAATCGATGTCACGGACTGCGTGCGCAATCGCGCTCCGGGTGGGCGCGGAGAAATGCGACACCAGCGCTCCCCCACCCACGGCGCCCTGCTGGGGCGGGTCAAAAACAGTAATCAAGAATCCCTTGCCCTCAATTGAGGTCTCAAAGCGCTGCGGCTTATTGAGATTGAGTACTACTCGGGTACGCCCACCGGCTTCAACCACGTTAATGTTGCGCAAACCCTTCTCTCCGACGTCGTGAAGGTTCCTTCCGCTGGAGTTCTTAGTGTCGGCAAAGTCGAAAGCGATACGTGGAGGATTGTCAACAGTAAACGTTCCCGGGGTGCTGGCGACGTCCTGCTGCATCGCGAGTTTGACCACGGTTCTTCCGGCGGATCCCTTTAGCACCGTAACCGACTCAATGAAGTTCTCAGCCACTGCCGGGGTAGGACAGGCACAAACCACTGCCAACAGGCTGAGACCAGACGCGCCCATAAAACGCTTGAAAGCCGCAGTTGCAGTTCGCCCCGCAATCCACTGGATGGCATTCATTTCTTTTGCTCCTGTTTCACGTCAGCGTCCTCAAGAAGGAGGGTACTGGTACGCTCAGCCCACTCCCCTGCGCTGTCTTGAATTAGTTCTTTCAGCCTAAGCTCGGCTTCGTTTATCGACATGACGACGCCGAAATTCTGTCCGACGTAGTTGCCTTCGCGCACCTGAAATACACTTCGATCGTTTGTTCTGAGCAGTGCATACATGGCGCGCCCCCGTTGCAGCGTGCCGACCATTCGTACCGTCTCCAGAGGGTAGGCTTCAAGCGGCTCGCGCCGACGATTGAAATCGGGCTGTAGCTTGCCAGCAGAACCGCGATTCGGTTCGATCTTTCGCGGCCTAAAAGGGTCATGCAAGTCGAAGGCGTTATAAGTAAAGGCCTCATAGGGTTTCACCTGAGGTAGCGGCTCGATTCTTCCACGCGCGCCCTCACCCTGCTCTCGCATCCAGTCCCGCAGGTCCGAGTGCGACTCTCCGCCGCAGCCCACGAGGAGGAGGATACCGAAAAGGGCTAGTCGTCCTTTCATATCTCGCCCCTATTTCTTCTTTGCGGCGGCATCTTTTGCCGCTTTTCTTTGCCTAGCCACCTCTTCCTCATCAAGGTAGCGAAACGTCTTGGCCACGGCCTCCATAATAAGGCCTTCTTTCGCCGCGACCATATTTAGGTCGTTCAGAGTAACAATCCGCGGCAATTGGGAGACGTCACTAGCGAATGCGCCGATGTCGTGATACGTCCCGCTAAGCTTCAGGCTGATGGGGAGCTCGGCGTAGAAGTCGTGCATCGCCTCCTGTGCTGCGGGTTTAAACAGCTCAAATTGCAAGCCTCGCCCGAGTCCAGCCTGGTTGATGTCGATAATCAGCGCGTCCATTTCCGATTTGTTGGGAAGCTGCTTAAGCAAGGCGCCAAATGAATCCTCAATGTCCTTAAGCTGTTGAACGTACAAATCGAGGTTAATCGCCTGCCGCTTCTTGGTTACATAAGTCTCGCGCAATTTCGTTTCTTCCTGCTCTGCCTGTTCAAGCAGTTCCCATTGCTCTTTCCAGTCAAAGAATGCGCCAAACGCCACGATCGCCGCAGTAATCGCTGCGAGGGCGATTCCCTTGGCTACAGTCGGCCAAGCTCCGATCTCCCTGATATCCAGGCGACGCAGTTCATCCAATGTCGTCATGGCTTCTGCTCCAGGCCCTTCTTGGGCGCGGCCGCGCCTTTCGCCGCATCCGCGGCGCCACCGGTTGCCGCTTCCGGTGCGGCGCGCCTGATCTGAACGTTGAGACTGAATTCGTTGATACGTTGACCGCCGAGCGTGACCGCCTTGATCTCCACCAGCTCGGTGGTACCCAGCAACGGCGTGCTCTCAAGATTTCTCATCAAAGTCGACACCCGCGCGCTCGATTGCGCGTAGCCAAGCAAATTGACCTTCGGACCATTCTGTTTCACGGATTTGAGGTAGACCCCGTCCGGCAGTTGCCTGGCCAGCGAATCAAGCAGCCGCACGACCTCAGCCCGGTTGCTTTGCAGCGTTTCTACAACCTGTTTACGCGCGAGCAGCGCCTGGGTCTGTTCCCTCAGCACCTTAATCTCTTCGATTTGCTTGTCGAGCTTGGCGTTTTCCGCCTTGAGCAACTCGTTGCGGCTCTTTTGATTGTCGATCTGCGCGGCGATGTAGGTGTGCGCCAGAACAACGATCCCCGCGCCGAGAACAACCGACCCGATCGCCAGAAAGACGAATTGCCGCTGCCGCGCGGCCCGCTTCATCTCCCGGTGGGGGAGGAGGTTGATCCGGATCATGCTTCGAACCTCCTCATGGCCAAGCCGCAGGCGACCAGGAGTCGCGGCGCGTCCTCCGCGAGCTGCTTGGGTTTGAAGCGGTTGGAGTGGGCCATGGCGGCGAAGGGGTTGGCGATCATGGTCGCCACGCTGGTACGCTTGCCGACGACTTCATCAAGTCCCGGGATGGTCGCACAACCACCCGCGAGCAGAACGTGGTCGACCTGACTGTAGCTGGTGGAGGTGAAGAAGAACTGCAGCGCACGCGCTACTTCCAGGGCGACCGTCTCGATGAAGGGCTGGAGCACGTCCGTTTCATAGTTCTCGGGAAGGCCGCCACTTTTTTTCGCCGCTTCAGCCTCGTCGGAAGACAGGTTGAAGGCGCGCTGGATGTCATGAGTCAGCTGGTTGCCGCCGAAGGCCTGCTCGCGCGAGAACAGAATCTCGTCGTTGCGCAGCACATAGAAGTGCATCAGATGCGAGCCGATGTCGACCACCGCGATGTTCTGATCACGGCCGTTGGCCGGCAGTTGCGGCGCGATCAGCCGGAAGGCCGCCTGTGTGGCGAAGGTGTCCACGTCCATGACCATGGGCTTGAGCCCCGCGGATTCGGCCACGGAGACGCGGTCTTCGACCTTCTCCTTTCGCGACGCAGCGATCAGCACCTCGACCTCGTCGCGCTGGTTGGCGGCAGGGCCTACGACTTGAAAGTCGAGATTAACTTCGTCAAGCGCGAAGGGAATGTACTGATTGGCTTCGGCCTCGACTTGCATCTCCAATTCGGCTTCCCGCTGTCCGGCCGGGACAATGATCTTCTTCGTGATCACCATGGCCATAGGCAACGCGAGCGCAGCGTTACGCACGCGCGTGCCTAATTTGCGCCAAGCGCGCTTGACGGTTTCGGAAACCGCATCGAGATTGTTAATATTGCCGTCACTGACGGCATCCTTGGGTAGGGACTCGATAACGTACCGCTCCAGCCGGTACAGCCCTTTACCGCCGTCGGCGAGTTCCACCATTTTCACGGCCGAGGAACTGATGTCCAGCCCGATCAAAGGCGGCGACTTCGCTTGTAGAAAATCGAAGTTCAACTGGAATTTTTCCTTGAGCATGGCAGGCTTAGGTGCGATACGTATAATTTACATTAAATCCTAGCAGGAAGTATAAACCATGTAAATTTGTTTTACGCAAGTTTCTTTTCCAGGAGGAGGCTGCCTATAATCTCGCCCACCGCCCCCCAACCCCACAAGTTTTATTCATTCATGCTAAGACGCTGGCTCGTCTATCTTGGCTCGCTGGCCGCTGGCGTCCTGCTGGTGGCGGTCACGGTTGCCGGTTTGGTGATCATTCTCCTCTACCCTAAACTACCAAGTTTGGAGGTACTCACTGATTACCAGCCGAAACTGCCCCTGCGGGTTCTGAGCACCGAAGGGGAGCTACTCGGCGAATTCGGTGTGGAGCGGCGCAGCGTCGTGGCCATGGCCGAAGTTCCACCCTTGCTCAAGCAGGCCATTCTGGCCGCGGAAGATGAGCGCTTTTACCAGCACGGGGGTGTCGACTACCTGGGTGGCCTGCGGGCCGTCTACGCCACCCTGTTCAGCGGCCGCAAGCAGGGGGCGAGCACCATTACCATGCAGGTGGCGCGCAACTTCTTTCTGACGCGCGAGCAGACCTTACACCGCAAACTCAATGAGGTTCTGCTGGCTTATAAAATCGAGGCCAATCTCGGCAAGGACGAAATCCTTGAGATCTACCTCAACCAGATCAACCTGGGGCAGCGCGCCTACGGCTTTGGCGCCGCCGCCCAAATCTACTTCGGGAAGCCGCTTGGCGACTTGAATCTGGCCGAGGTGGCGATGTTGGCCGGTTTGCCCAAGGCACCATCAGCCTATAACCCAGTGGCCAACCCAAAGCGGGCCAAACTCCGCCAGCAATACGTCCTGCGCCGGATGCGTGAACTTGGGTTCATTACCGAAGCGCAGCAGGCCGTGGCAGACAGGACCGCGCTGGTGGTTCGCAAGGAGTTGCGTGATCCGGGCACACATGCCGACTATGTTGCGGAAATGGCACGCCAAGCGGTTTTTGAGGCCTACGGCGAGGAGGCCTACCGCCGTGGTATACGGGTCGTTACGACCATTCGCAAGGCCGATCAGGAGGCCGCCTATCGCGCTGTCCGCAAAGGCGTCCTGGACTATGACCGTCGGCACGGCTATCGCGGCCCCGAGGCCTTGATTTCTCTGCCTACCGAAGGCCCGCCATTGGAGGAGGCGCTAGACGCCGCATTTCAAGAGGCGAGCGATAGTGAAGACTTACTCGCGGCGATCGTATTGGAAGCTGGCGCGCAACAAGTCCGGGCGGTCCGCCCCGATGGCGAGATTCTGGAAATCACCGGCGATGGCCTGAAGTTCGCACAGAAGGCGCTAGCGGGAAAAGCCCCACCCAATCTCCGTTTACGGCGAGGCGCGGTAATTCGGGTGCAAAAAGACGAAAAAGCGCGCTGGCACATTACCCAGGTTCCGCAAGTCGAATCCGCCTTTGTGTCCCTCGATCCGCGCAGTGGGGCGATCTTGGCGCTGGTCGGCGGATTCGATTTCTTTCGCAACAAATATAACCATGTGACCCAGGCGCAGCGCCAACCGGGGTCCAGCATCAAGCCCTTTATCTATTCCGCGGCCCTCGAAAAGGGCTTCACTCCGGCGACCGTGATCAACGATGCGCCGCTGTATTTCGATGCCTCGCAGACCGGCAGTGAACCCTGGGAACCCCGCAACTATGATGGCAAATTCGAAGGACCCATGCTGCTGCGCACGGCTTTGGCGAAGTCCAAGAACATGGTGTCGATCCGCATTCTGCAGGCCATCGGGCCGCACTATGCCCAGGATTACCTCACCCGCTTCGGTTTCGATGCCAAGCAACACCCCGCCTACCTCACCATGGCCCTAGGCGCAGGATCGGTGACGCCTTTGCAGATGGCGAGTGGCTACGCGGCTTTTGCCAACGGGGGCTATCGAATCGTGCCGCAGTTGGTAGAGCGGATCGAAAGCGCCAAGGGCGAAGTTCTGTCCGAAGCCGGTTTCGCTCGCGCTGGAGCGGGGGCTGAGCAGGTGATCGACGCTCGGAACGCCTATTTGATGACCAATCTAATGCGCGAAGTGATCAAAAGCGGCACCGCCACTCGCGCCAAGGCGCTTCAGCGCCAGGACCTGGCGGGCAAGACCGGCACCACCAACGAGCACATCGACGCCTGGTTCTGTGGTTTCAATGCGAGTCTGGTCGGCATCGCCTGGATGGGCTTCGACCAACCGCGCAACCTGGGTCCCGGGGAAACCGGCGGCGCGGCCGCCTTGCCCATTTGGGTCAGCTACATGGCGCATGCGCTCAAGAACGTCGCCGAGGAGCACCCCGATCCTCCCGAAGGCATCATCGCCGCCAGAATCAGTCCCGCGTCGGGTCTGCGGGTCCCGGACACGGCGCCGGGAGTGGTCGACTACTTCTACGCCGAGTATCTGCCGGCAAAGGTGCTGGAAGACGCCGCGCCCTTGGCTGATTCGGCTCCCCGCGATGGCCAGGAAGTCCGCAATCAGCTCTTCTGACCCCGGCCGTCGTGCCCGCCCGCGTGATGATGCCCGCCGTCTGATCGCCGAGCGCGCGGCGCGGCTGATTCTCGACAGCGGGCTGAGCGACTGGTCCTTGGCCAAGCGCAAGGCGGCCCGGCAACTCGGCCTGGATGAGGCGCGTGCGCTTCCCGATCACCAGGAGATCACCGCCGCGTTGCAAGAGCTTCAGGGGATATTCCAAGCCGACCGCCACCCCGCGCAGCTGCGCGCCAAGCGACTCGAAGCGCTCTCCTGGATGCGCCGCCTGGAGGCGTTCTCGCCGGTGCTCGTCGGTGGGGTGGCGGACGGCTGGGCGACCGAGTTCAACGACACCCGGCTGGAACTGTCGGCCGAGAGCGCCAAAGAAGTTGAGTTCGCTCTGCTTGCAGCCGGCGTGCCCTACCGTAGCGTAGGCGATGGATCCGATCCCGGTACCGCGGTATTCGCCCTTGCCGGGGAGCGCGGCGACTTGCGCTTGATCGTTCGCGCGCCACATCAATGGTGGGCCAACCTGCCGAGTCAAGGCGGCGCCAGGCTGCGCGTCGCGGACCTGGAAGCCATTTTGACGATAGGCTGACCGGCGCTGCCAGCGCGCGGGGTTGGACGATCCCTCCCCCCGTCCCCCTCCCGGCGGGAGGGAGTGAGTGTTGTTCGCGGGCTGCGCCCGCTCCGATGTTTGGCTTGCGCCCCCTTCGGGCGGCCGCGCGGGGGCGCTTCGTCACTACCCGCCGTAGAGGACGAAGGCGGCCCAAAACCCGGGGAAGGCGTACTTGCGATCGCGCAGCATGGCCCGCTTGGCAAGTGTGAGTGCCGGGGCGGGGCTGCGCCCGGCCCGCAACTGGGCGAAGACCTGGGGGACCAGGCTGGCGGCGGCGGCATCGTCAATTTTCCAGAGCGACAGCAGGGCGTTACGATTCCCCGCCACCAGCAGTGCGTAGGGCAGTCCCGTGACCCCTTCACCGCGGATGTTGGGCCCCAGTGCCGTCTCACATCCAGAGAGCACGATCAGCTCGCTGTCGAGGTTGTATTCGACCCACTCCGCCGCGGTCACGTAGCCGTCGGCCTCGGCAGTTGGCCGGTGTTGCGCGAGTACAACAGAGGAGATCTGTGGCGCTTCGGTGTTGAGCAGGGCATGCGTGGAAAAGAGCAAGTAGCGGTGCCGTGCCAGCTCCCGGCTCCGATTGAGCGCCAGAAGCTTGGGCTCAGACGCTTCGGCGGCCAGAAAGACCGCCCGGGAATCTTCTGGAAACGATGCCACGGCGCGCCGCACTTCCTCGGCGGACCCCGGCAAGGAGGTCCAGCGCCGATCGCGCAATTGCTCCTCCTGACGCAGGGCGCTCGCGCTGAGTACCGCGGTCTGCCCCGGGCCCTGCCGCTTGTTGGCCGCAGGTTCGCGGCGGTAGTCCGGATCTCCCATGGCCAGGATCGAATCGGCGACCGAAGCAGTTTCAGGTCGTTCGCGGAGTTGGCCCAAAACTGAGAGCGACTGGATGTAGCTCAGCTCGTGCCGCTCCACCACGATGCCTCCGCGCCAGGGCAGCGCCTCGAAGGGCAAAAGCGCCAGACTGTCATCGGGCGAGATGATCCAGCGCTCCTTCCCAGCCAGAATCTCGCCCAAGGGGTCAAGCAGCAAACGGCGCAATTCCCGGGCAACTGGACGAACCGAGCTGACTCTGCGCGCCCCGACTTCCGGGCGCACATAGGCGAGGCGGTAGCTGCCGTCACGCAGACGCCAAACCACTTCCGGAACGCCATCAGGGGCCGGGGCCAGCAGACTGCGATAGGCGCGGACGAGGTCGCCGATGCCCCCCGGAACGCTGATCCTCCGCCATACCAGCCCTTGTTCGCGAGTATAGGCAAAGGCGAGAATACCTTTCTCGATGCTGAGAAAGCTCACGAACGCGGTGTCCTCGGGGACCAGCATGGCCGCATCCGTGGTACCCCGGAGTTGGATGCGCGAGAGCTGGGCGTACTTTGGGTAGCGCACCGCGAGCTGGGCGCGGAAATCCCGGAGAAGACGGGCAGCGTCGGCCTTGCCGTGGAGCGCGGCGGCGCGCTCGGGGCCTTGGGCGGCGAGCGAGCCCAGGGCCTGGTCGCGTTGCGCCAGATTGTCCCTGAGCACACGCAGGCGCTCGGTCTCGGAGGGACTGATCAAACCTGCGCCGTCGGCCAATCGCGCCGAAAGCATCTCCAGCAGCGTGCGGCCCTTGATCATTTCGCTCAGGGCGAAGGCCCGGTCGATTCGGCCCACCCTAAGCTGCGTATCCACCAAGCGGCGATAAGTCGGTGACCAATGCTGCAGGAATCCTTGCCGGTACTCCTCGATCGGCCCAACTCCCTCCCGAAGGCGCTCTGCCTCTTCGACGAACTGCTCCCAGGTTTGAATCGCTTCCCCCAGGCGTCCGCCTCTGCGCAAGGCCAGGCCTAGTTCCGCCAGTACCTGAATGCGGTCCGGATGATCGTAGGGACGAGCCGTTTGCTGTTCCAGCGCGGCGGCGCGCAGGGTGGCGATGGCCTGATCGTGCCGGCCCAAGTAGCTTTCGCTCCGCCCGGCGACGATCATCGCCTCGGTGGCATCGAGGGCGACCGCTCCGTAGAGTTGGCGAAAGCCGGCCACGACGGCCTGCGCCTCGGCCAGCGCCTCCTCGCGCTTGCGCAGCCGATCCAGCGCTTGGGCGCGGATGCCACGAATCCACAGCGTTCGGTGATTGGCTTCTCCGGCTTCCTGCCGCGCTTGCCGGTAGGCCAGATCCGATTGTGCGAAGGCCGCGGCCGGACGGTTCATGGCAAGCAGCAGCAGAGCTAGCTGGGTTCGGGTCTCGCTGACCACCGAGTGGCCTTCGCCCAAGTGCTTCACACCGCTGGCCAGGGCCTCGCGCAGCAACATCTCGGCTTCGGCGTACCGACCAAGTTCTCGATACCACCACGCCAGTAGCTCGGTGGCATAGCGCCGCAGCGATTCGCTAGGCGGAAATTCGCGCACACTCATGGCATGAACGGTCTCGGCGACCGGCAGACCTTCGCGCCACCGCCCGGTCTGATAGTAAGCGCGGGCCATCAGATCGGCGATGCGCAGACTCAAGCGATCGGCCTCGCCGAAACGCGACCGCGCCACTTGCAGCATCGGTTCGAGCATCCGGAGCGCTTCATCACCACGAAACTGCACGTAAAGCACGGTCGCCAAACTGATCTTAACGCGCAGTGATTCTGTATGGCTCTCGCCCAACAGTTCGACCAGGCCACGGTGTGCCCGCTCGGCCAAGTCTTTGGCGCGCTGATAGTTGCGCAGTTGCACGTGGCGCTGCGCCATGGTTGCCATGATGCGCCAGCGCAGGGGATGGCTTTCGCCCAGCGAATCCGTGGTCTGCTTCAGCAACGCTTCGCCGAGATCGATCACCTCGGCACTGCGGTTGATCTCCTCCAAGGCGAGCAATTGAATGTGTCGGACGCGAAGCAGATCATGATCTCGGGCTGGCACGATTCGGGCGTGCTCCTCGGCCAAGGAATCAAGCAGCGCCAAGGCCCCAACGGGCTGGGCAGCCAGCACCAGGCCGTGCGCTCGGTGGGCTCGCGCCAGAAGGGTCTGGGGATGTCGCGGTCCCAGCAGGTCCGACAGCATGCTCTCGATGCGGGCGATGGTTTCGGGCAAATTTGGGTGGTCTCGTGGCGCGGCATTGCCGCTTTGTTCGAGCCCACGCTCCAGCGCGAACAGGGTCGCCAGCTGGTCGCGCAGGGCCTGTGTCGATTGCGCGGACAACACCGGCGGCAGATCGAATGCATACTGGCCCGGGCGGCATGGGCCGATGCCGACGCGCAGCGTAAGGAAAAGCTCCGGCCCCGCCTGCTGGACGCGACCGACTTCAAGTTCTCCTTCCACATCAGGGGCGAGGAGGCGGTAGTCGCCTCTGCCTTGGGCTTGCAGCGCGAAGGTCAGACGGTCGCTCCACCGCAACCAGCCCAGTTCTCCCGTGGATGTCGAAGTGCCGCCGTCAGGCAGCACCAGTGCCACGCCGAAGGCCGACCCCAGAGCGGGGGCGCAGCCGGGATCCTGCCCGGCCGAATGCGCAGCGATTTGGTAGCCGACCGTACCCGCGCTCGCCGCGGGCGCGATAAGAAAACCCCAAGCGGCGACGACGAGCGCGGCATACAGCCGCTGGGCAAAGAAGGCGACGCGAGCGGGCATTGGTGACCGTGGTGGTGGGCCGGAGAGCCCGCCCATGCTGAAGCATGCACCCCCTATTGGCAAGGGCGTCGCCCTGCCTCACCGGGCTTCGCCAGGCCGAATCGTCGCGGCCTTGGCATCGCCTCCGCTAGGGTTGGCGGGTGTAGTATGGCAAGGCCGTGCTTGCGGCGAAAACAAGAGGAGAAAGCAATGGGAAAGGGTAACAAGGGAAGCGCAAGTCACATATCGGCGAGCCTGGAGAAGGCGCTCAAGAAGCTGACCCAACAGGTGGACAAGAAACTTGGTCAATTGCAGGACGCGATTGCTGCCGCACGCGAAGCCTTGCGCAAACAGCAATTGGGCGGAGGCAATTCGCCGCCGCCAAGAAAGAAGCAACTGGTCCCCAAGGGCGGCGGCAACCCTCCACCGCCCAAGAAGGTCGTGGCGAAGAAGCCCGCGCCCAAGAAACCCGCCGCGAAGAAAACGGTGGTGAAGAAACCCGCCGCGAAGAAACCGGCGGCGAGAAAGACGCCGACTTAGCTCGGGGGCACCCCTCGATTTGAGGCGACCGCTGAGCCGCGCGCCCGAGCGGTGCTCTAATCCGGAAGCCCGGTCTCGGTGGCGAGTGCGAACAGCGCTCGCTCCGAGCGGGGCGCATGCAGATCCGGCCGCGCGGACTCAAGTCGCTTGGCGACAATGGGGTTGCTGGCGATGTGCAATCGCGTCCAGCTCGCCTCGCGCCCGGACCCGGGAATTTCGATGCCCCAGTAGTAGATCGCGCCGCGCCGCAACTTCAGGGTCTCAGGCAGAGTCAGCGCGGGGTCCAGGAGGCGGGCTTCGTAGATCAGGTTGCGCTTCGCGTCGGCGAGCCGAAACACATAAGCTTCGGCGCCGGTGACCGGTGCCCAGCGAAACAGGCGCGGAGCCTCAGCCACCAGCCCGCTGGGTAGCAATTCCGGCGCGCCGGTCGCGGCGCGCAGGCGCACCCCGGCTTGGCCCAAACGCGAAGTATCGAGTCTGATTTGGCGGTACACCGCAGGCAATTCGCGCGGTACCGGTTGGGGTGACCCCGGCTTTGCCACAAGAGCTGCGGCTTCCACACGGAATTCACCAGGCCCGGTGAGGGTGTATTCGCGGGCATGAGCCACGAAGGCCACCACCGCGCGGGCGCCCGGCCCGAGCTGGAGCCGGTCTTTGGGCGCAAGCTGGCTCAGCAACTCCAGCGTTTTGCCGTCTCGCCGCACCGATCCCTCGAGATCAGTAATGAGAATGGTTGCCCCTGCCGTGCCGATCCAAGCAAGGAACAGCAGTGCAGCCAAGCAATGACGGGTCATCGTGCCCAAGTGGTGAACTACGCTTTGGTTCATGGCGTACCTCCAAACTCCCGGTGGCCCGCGCGCGCGGGGGGAAGTGTGCGCAGCAAAAAGCATAGGCCAAGCCTGCCTGCCGATCTACTGAGGATTCTGCAAGTCACCTTGGTCTAACCCGAAAACCTCGATCTGCCGTCCATCCTTGATCGTCCCAAGGCCCAGGCTTCGCCAGCCTTCGGGTTGCCGGGTGACCAGTTCTCCGGTGGCGATAATGTCACTGTCGAAGTTGCGCGCGATGCCTTGCAAATGCGCGGCCAGATTGGCGGCATCCGCCAACGCGGTGTAGTTGTGGCGCCGCTGGTCCCCGACATTGCCCACCACAGCGTCGCCCGCGGCCAAGGCGATGCCCAAGCGCAGCTCGGGCAACCCCTCGGTGGACAATTCCCGGTTCAGCGCCGCCAAGGCGTGCAGCACCGCGCGCGCCCCGGCGATGGCCGCGGTCTCGGCCGCAGGCATGTCCTGTGGAGCGCCAAAGAAGGCCATCAAGCCGTCACCACGAAAGTTGTCGATGGTCGCCCCATGGGCGTGCAGAGCCGGCGTGATTGCCGAGTAATAGCGATTCAGCAGGGCAAATACCTGCTCGGGTGGAAGAGTCGCGGTAAGCCCGCCGAAGGCGCGCAAGTCGGCAAAGAGAAAGACCAAGTGCCGGCGTTGCGGCTTTGAGGGATCGAGCTGCTCATCGAGGAGTGCTTCCAGTACTGGGGGGCTGACAAAGCCTCCAAAGGTGGCCAGCAACCGTCGGCGGGTCCGGCGGGCCGCGGCAACCTGCCAGGCGATCCGAGTGGCGAGTACTGACGCCAAGGCAAGGAGCGGCCCGGTCAACGGAAGGTCGATACCAGCATCGAGCGCGGCCATGCCTACTGCCGCCAATGCGCTGGCCAGAGCGAAGGCGACGCTCGCCAGAGCCCGCAGACTGAGTGGCAGCAAGCCCAGACCGCTGATCAGCACGACCAGGACCAAATGCAGGCTGGGGCCGGTCGGCCTGATCAGCGTTCCACCGAGCAGGCTGCGCAGGGCCTGTGCTTGCAACACCAGCCCCGGTGAGTCCGAGCCCCGCTCCCAAGCGGCCAAATTGAGCGGCGCAGTATGTCGGTCGAGGTAAGGGAGCGCGGTGCCCAAGAGCACGATCTGGCCGGCGATGCGGCGTTCGAGCTCGGCCTCTCCGCCGGGGGCATCGGGCGCAACCAAGTGATGCAGTGGTAAGTAGTCGAAGGCCGGACCGCGGCTGAAGTCGATAATGCCCGGACGAACCGCCGTGCCGAGTCGCCGGGCGATTTGACCGGCCAGAGTGGGAAGCTCTTCGCCGTGCTCACCGAGAGCTTCGGAGAAGCGTCGCACGGCACCATCGGCATCACGCGGGAAATAGGCGAGGCCGTTATTCTCAACCCCTGCGGCGGCGACAAACAGCGGGTGAATGGCTTGGGCATGGCCGGTCTCGCCGTCCGCGCCCAGGGCCAAGACCAGGGGGGCGCTTTGCCGCAAGCGAGCCAGGGCGACGGCGAGGGCGGCGTCGCCGCCCGGAAGCAGCGCCTCATAGGACCGCTCGGGCAGCGCCAAGTCGATCCCGACGGCGCGTGGGCGAAGACGCGCAAGCCGCTCCAAAGCGTGCGCCAGGGGTCGGTGCCAAAGTGCCAGCGGCTCGGTGATCTGACGCAAGCTCGCTTCGTCGGCTGCGACCAGAACAACCCCGGGTACGGTATCCTCGGAGTGGTAGAGCCGGCGAAACTCCAAGCGAGCATCGAGCCAAGCCAGATCGGCACGAGCCAGAAGCCCGCTGGTCAACAGCAAGCCGAACGCCAGGGTGATTCCCAGAAAGGCACGCCGCCGAAAAGCGGTATCAGGAATAGGAGCGCGATCGCGCGCGGGCATGTCGAACTCGTCTTCGGGGCTCAGTGGGGCGTTCGCAGTCTAGCAGCAAAGTGCCGCCCTCGCGCCTTCGAGCTATGCTAGCATTGCCGCGGGGGAACATCGTCGAGGGGAGAGACCAAATCATGGAAGTCGACACGCCGAGCGCTGTTTCTTCGCCACCTGATCTACTGCCATCTGATCTGCTGAAACGAATTGCCGCCCATGGCGTGACCCGCAGCTACGCGCGCAACACCGTCCTCATCAACGAGGGTGACACCACCGATTCGTTCTACATCATCGTCACCGGCAAAGTGAAGGTGTACCTAAGTAATTCCGTGGGGCGCGAGGTGATTGTCGATTTCCACGGCCCAGGCGAATACGTCGGGGAAATGGCGTTTACCGGATTGCCGCGCTCGGCCTCGGTCCTCACCGTTGAGCCGAGCACTTGTGTGGTGGTCTCGCGCAGCGAAATACGCGACTTCCTTGCCGCCCACCCCGATTTCGCCCTCCACCTCATCGGCCGCTTGATCGACCGTGCCCGGCGCGCCACGGAAAACATCAAGCAACTCGCCCTTTCCGACACCTATGGACGTTTGGTGAAATTGCTCGACCAACTAGCCAAACCCGAGGGCAAGGAGTGGGTGGTGGCCGAGAAGCTCAGCCAGCAGGATCTCGCCAACCGCATCGGCGCCTCGCGCGACATGGTCAGCCGCCTCCTTCGCGATCTCGCCGCGGGCGGCTACATCAGCATTCATCATCGCAGCATCACCATTCACCGCAAACTCCCCTTGAGTTGGTGAGCGGCGCGTCCCAGCGCGGGTTTTGCGGAATATTCCGCAGCGCTGGTACTGATTCCTCCGGCGCGGCGTGGCCCGGGGGAGGCGTACATTGCTTCCTCAGGCGCCATGGCCCACAGGTGGTCGGCGAGGGACGCAGGGAGAAGGGGATGCGCGATTGGTATCTGGCGTTGCTGGCCTTGGTCTGCGCCTGCCCCGGTGCGGCGCTCGCCGGATCCGAGATCCCCCCGTGGCCCAGTCAGGCGGCGCAGGCGCAAACCCCTATTCAGTTCATTCCCGCCGAAGTCGACCTGGGGGAACATCCGGTTGGCCAAAAAGGCGTGATCCGTCGCGTCACGGTGCGCAATTCGGGGGGCGGGCGGACCCGCTTGAGCAGTTGGTCGGTGGTCGGAGACGTGAGCATCGATAGCGACTGCGGATCGGAGCTCGACTCGGGCGCGCAATGCGAGCTGCGCCTGCGCTTCGCGCCGTTGGCGCCGGGCCTGCGCCGTGCCTCGGTGATGGTGCTCGATGAAGCGCGCGGTAGCCTGGTGAGCCTGGGCGTCTCGGGGCGGGGTGTGCCGCCGGTCGAATCCGCGCTGGCCTCCCGTACGGCCAGCGTCCGGCAACGCGGCGCGCCTTCGAACTCGGGCAGAGGCCGCCATCAGCCGGCCGCTCGATTGAAGCGGCAAACCAAGAAATCAACGGCGTCTAGGCAGCGCCTCGAGGCGAACACTGCGGCCTGAATAATCCCCCAAGAAGAAGACCCGCAACCCCAACCGGGCGGATCCCCTCCCCCCCGGATTACGCAAGCGGGCACTTTTTCCTCGTACCTCTCCCCAAGGGGCTTGGGCAGCGCAAGCTGCCCATCTTTTTTTGATGCTCAGGACTTGATGCCACCCAGGCAGACATACTTGATTTCGAGGAAGTCCTCGATGCCGTACTTCGATCCCTCGCGCCCGAGACCCGACTGCTTGACGCCGCCGAAAGGCGAGACTTCATTGGAGATAATGCCGGTGTTGACGCCGACCATGCCGTATTCCAGCGCCTCCGACACACGCCAGACGCGGCCCAGATCGCGACTGTAGAAATAGGAAGCGAGGCCGAACTCCGTGGCATTGGCGAGCGTGATCGCCTGCGCTTCGGTATCAAAGCGCAAGAGTGGCGCCACCGGGCCAAACGTCTCCTCGCGTGCGCACAACATCGCCGGGGTCACGTCCGCCAGAACGGTCGGCGCGAAGAAGGTGCCGCCGCGGTCGTGGCGCTTGCCGCCCAGCAAAAGCCGCGCGCCCAGGGCAAGGGCGTCGGCGATCTGCGCCTCCACTTTGGCCAAGGCCGCGGTATCGATCAACGGACCCTGGGTGACGCCCGATTCAGTGCCCGCGCCCACCTTGAGACCACGTACCTTATCCACGAGCTTGCCGGCAAAGGCCTCGTACACACCATCCTGCACCAGCAAGCGATTGGCACAAACGCAGGTCTGGCCGGTGTTGCGGTATTTGGAGGCGAGCGCGCCCTCGACCGCGGCGTCGAGATCGGCGTCGTCGAAGACGATGAAGGGGGCGTTGCCGCCTAGTTCGAGTGAGAGCTTCTTGATCGTCGGCGCACACTGCCGCATCAGCAGTCGGCCCACTTCGGTGGAGCCGGTGAAGGACAACTTGCGCACCGTGGGACTACTGGTGAGCTCGGCGCCGATCGCTACCGGATCGCCGGTGATGACGTTGAACACCCCCGGCGGAAACCCCGCGCGTTCGGCCAGCACGGCCAGCGCCAAGGCCGATAAAGGCGTCTGCTCGGCCGGTTTCAACACGACCGGGCAGCCGGCGGCCAAGGCTGGCGCGGCCTTGCGGGTGATCATGGCGATCGGGAAGTTCCAGGGCGTGATCGCCGCGCACACCCCCACCGGTTCCTTCATGACCAGCAGGCGCTTGTCGGTCTGCGGCGAGGCGATGAGATCGCCATAAACCCGCTTGGCTTCCTCGGCGAACCATTCGAGGAAGGAGGCGCCGTAGGCGATTTCCCCCTTGGCCTCGGCCAGCGGCTTGCCTTGTTCGGAGGTGAGAATCAGGGCCAAGTCCTCTTGGTGTTCCAGCACCAGGTCGAACCAGCGGCGCAGCAGGGCGCTCCGCTCCTTGCCGCTGTGGGCACGCCAGGCGGGCCAAGCGGCGGCGGCCGCGGTGATCGCCGCCCGGGTTTCCGCCGCTCCACATGCGGGAACGTGGCCAAGCCGAGTTCGGTCGGCGGGGTTTGTGACCTCCAGCCGGCCTCCGGCTTCGGCGTCCTGCCAGCGACCGTCCAGAAAGCACTGGGATCGCAGAAGCGAGGGGTCGCGCAATTGCATGATGCGCTATTCGCCCAGAAGCTCGCGCACTTTGGTGACGAGTTCCTTGGTGGAAAATGGTTTGGAGGTATAGGCGTCGGCGCCCAGAGCAATACCCTTGGATACCTCGGTATCGCGCCCCTTGGCGGTGAGCATGATCACCTTGATCTTGGCCCAGGCCTCATTTTCTTTGATCTTCTGGCAAACCTCGTAGCCGTTCTTCGCCGGCATCATCACGTCGAGCAGCACCAAGTCGGGAAGAAAGGTCCCGACTTGCTCCAGAGCTTCGTCACCACTGCGTGCGACGCGGACTTCGTAGCCGTTGCGTTCCATCAGGAACTGCAGCGAAGTCACGATGTTCGGCTCGTCATCAGCAATGAGCACTTTCTTGGTCATGCGGCCACTCCTTTGCGGCTAGGTTCGAGGCATCCGCCAGCGGCAGGGTGAAGGAAAACATCGCGCCACCTTTGGCGGCGTCACTTACCCAAAGGTGCCCGCCCAAATGCGTCATGATCTGGCGGCTGATCGGCAGACCCAAACCCGTGCCATGCGGTTTGCCGGTCATATTGTCGCCGGCTTGCCGAAACTTTTCAAAGATCAATTCACGATCGGCGGCTTTGACCCCAGGACCATTGTCGCAGACATCGACCCGGGCCGCCCGCCCTTCCTCGCGCAGGTTCACGGTGACCCGCCCGGTGTGGGTGGGCGAGAACTTCACTGCATTGGACAACAGATTGATCGCCACCTGGGTCAGTCGGTCCTCGTCGGCGGTCACGGCGAGCGGGTGTTCAGGCAGTTCCAAAACCAACTCCACGCCTGTTTCCTGGAAGATCGACGCCGTAGTATCGGCGGCGTTGCGCAGCAGTTGCACCAGATCAACCACGCCCACATGCCATTCGGCGCGCCCCGACTCGATTTTGGCCAGATCGAGCACTTGATTGATGAGGCGGGTGAGGCGCTCGCTTTCCTTGATGATGATGCCCAGAAAGCGCTGGCGTTCGGCCGGGTCAAGGTCCGGGTTTTCCTGAAGGATTTCGGAAAACGCCCGGATCGAGGTCAGCGGGGTGCGCAACTCATGCGAGACCATGGAAACGAAGTCGTCCTTCATGCGGTCGAGTTCCTTGAGCCTTTCGTTGGCGGCCTGGAGTTCACGGGTGGCGGCCACCAGTTCGCGGGATTTCTCCTCCAACTCGTGGCTATAGGCAATCGCCTGCGAGGCCTCGTCGAGCATGCCCATGACGTCGTCGATGCCGACCACTTCCTCCTTGACCACCGAAGACACCATGATGCGCGCCGACGCGGCGCCGATGGTGCCGGCCAACTGGCGTTCGACGGCATGCACCAGGTCAGCGTCCACTTCGAGATCGTTGACCGAGTGGAGGTCGCGCTCGGTGGCCAGGGTGGCGAACACTTCCTTGGCACGCACCGGCCCCAGAAAGCGGCTGACCAGGCCCTTGAGCTCGGCCAGGGACGCGCTGCCCCGCCACAGCGGCGCCGCGCCATGCACACCGGTGAGCTTGAAGGCATCGACAAAGCGCGAGGCCTGCGCCTGCTCGATCACCGAGGGCCGGGTCATCATCGACACCAAGAGGTAAGCGCCGATGTTGGCCATCATGCTCCAGATCAGGGCGTGGGTGATCTGGTCGAGCCCGGTCAAGCCGAAGAGCTGCGAGGGCCGCAGCAGGGCGATGCCCAACGGCCCATCACTGAGAATGCTGGCCGGCAGCCAGCCCGAGCGCACGATCGCCGGCAGCATCAGGGTGTAGGCCCAGACGATGAAACCCAAGCTCAGGCCCCACATCGCTCCCTGGCGGGTGGCGTCGCGCCAGTAGAGCCCGCCGAAAAGCGCCGGGGCGAACTGCGCTACCGCCGCGAAAGAAATCAGGCCGATCGAAACCAGCGCATAGGCCTCGCCGGCAAACCGAAAATAGAGATAACCCAGCAGCAGGATGAGCACGATCGCGCCGCGCCGGATGGTCAGTAACAACCCCGACAGATCCTGCCGCTCGGCCAGGCGCAGCGCCTTGATACGCAGCACCAGGGGCATCACCAGATCGTTGCAGACCATGGTCGATAGGGCGATGGTCTCCACCACCACCATGCCTGCCGCCGCCGACAGGCCACCGATGAACACCAGGAGCGTGAGCAGCTCCTGCTTTTCGGCCATGGGAAGAGCCAGCACGAAGGTGTCGGCGTCCACCTGGCCCGAGGCGAAATGCAGCAGGCCCCCGAAGGCGATGGGCAGCACGAAGAGGTTGATCGCCAGCATGTACACCGGAAAAAGCCAGATCGCCTTCTTCAAATGATTTTCGTTGACGTTTTCCACCACCGCCACCTGGAACTGCCGGGGCAGCACCATCACCGCCAGCATCGACAGCACGGTCAAGCCGATCCAGCTCGCATAAGTCGGCCCGGCGCCGCTGAAAGGCGTGAACAGCGCCGCCATCTTGGGCACCTCGGCGGCTTTGCGGGTGATGTCGCCGAATCCGGAGTAGATGCCCCAGGTTACGAAGGCGCCGACCGCCAGAAAGGCGACCAGCTTCACCAGGGATTCGAAGGCGATTGCCGCCACCATGCCTTCGTGGCGCTCGGCCGCGTCGAGGTGCCGGGTGCCGAACAGGATGGTAAAGGCCGCCAGCGACATCGCCACGTAGAAGGCGGTGTCGCGCAGGATCGGAATCGACGCGGCCGGAGGCGGTACGCTGAGCACCGGGTAACTGAGCAGGATGTTGAAGGAGGTCGCCGCGGCCTTGAGTTGCAGCGAGATATAGGGGGTGATGCCGATAATCGCGATCACCGTCACCAGCCCGCCAAGAATCTGGCTCTTGCCATAGCGCGCGCCGACGAAATCGGCGATCGAGGTGATGCGGTTGACCTTGCTGATGCGTATGATCTTGCGCAAGACCAACCACCACAGAACCACCCCCAGGGTCGGGCCGATATAGATCGGCAGGAAGCCCACGCCGTCGGCGGCGGCGCGTCCCACGCTGCCGTAGAAGGTCCAGGAAGTGGCATAAACCGCCAGTGACAGCGCGTAAATATAGGGATTGGCGATGATGCTGCGGCCGGCGTCGGCGCGCTTGTCGGCGTAGTAGGCGACGGCGAACAGCAGCCCCAGGTAGGCCGCCGCCACGAGTACGATCACCCAGCCCTGAAGCATGACGTGCGCCTCAGTGGTGCTCGAAGGTATAGACCAGCATGGCGATCAACACCGCCCAGGCGCTGAACATATAGACGTAAAGTACCGGCACCCCGAACAGCGTGCTGGGAAGATTGAACAGCGACAACAAAGGGTAGTTGAACAGCACCGTTCCCAGCAGGAACAGGGCGATCAGAATGGTGGTCTTGGACGCGTTGCGCATTGGTGCTCCTCCCTGCCGGGCCACGGCCCATGGCCGGATGAAAACACCAAACCCGCGCCAGCGCAAGCCGGAAAGCGCGTAGGCGGGTGCTATGCGCGAGCTTCAGGGGCAGCTACGCCGCGCCCACTTTCCCGCCCAGGCTTCGATGCTGCGCACCACCGCCACCCCTTCGAAACCCGTGCCCAAGCTGCCCTGGCGGGCCAACATGCCGAAGTAACCCTGGGCGAAATCGATGAAGGGATAGGCGCCATAGGCGCCCGGACTGGAGTTGCGGTGGAGTCCCGGTCCGCAGTTGTAAACCGGGCTCGCGCACTCCAGCCAGTTGCCCAGGCCATAGGACCAGTCCGCGCCGGTACTGCCCAGCGCTGGCGAATATGCCACCCGGGCGGTGCCGCGCTGGTCGCTGAAAAGCTGCGCCGCCATGAGATCGCTGAGCACGCGCCGCTCGCGCAGGGCTCGCAGAAAGCCCAGATACTCCTCGCCCGTCCAGTGCATGCCCCCGGCCAGCCGAGGATTTCTCGCCGAAGGAAGATCGTAGCGGCTGGTGGGAAACAAGCCGGTGCGGGCCTGGAACTCGGCGAACAACTCATTCCAGTCGGCCAGACCGCGCGCTCGCAGCGCCATCAGCCCGGCGATCTGCAAATGGCTGCTGGCGTAGTGGTATTCGCTGCCCGGCACCACCCGCCGATCGCGATTGGCCAGATAGATGCCCTGCACACAGGCGGCGAAATCGACATTGGGCAGATTGAGGCACAGGGGCTCTTCGCTGAAACCCGAGGTGAAGGCCAAGAGCTGCCGCAAAGTGATCGCTTGCCCAGGGTGATCGGCCGGCAGGCGCCAGAACTCGAGGAACTCCTGGGGGCGCGACTCGAGGCTCAGGAAGCCGCGATCGACCAACGACAGGATCACCGCCGCGCTCACCCATTTCGAAGTCGAGGCGGACTCGTAGCTGCGCGCGGGCGTCGCACCGCCGCGCGCGTAGTGGTACCGCCGGCCGTCGAACGATTCGAGCGACAGGCTGAAGTCGGCGTCGGTGTTCACAATGGCGAGCGTGGCGTTCATGGCTTGCTCCAGCCAGGCCAGTTGCGCGCCGCTGCATGTGCCCGGCGCGGGAGGCGCGCACATCACCACGCCTTCGGGTGCCCAGCCCGCGGCGGTGGTTTCGAAGTAGGCGCCGAGGTCGGCGGTGAGGCGGTGATTGGAGTCGATGCCGCGCCAGTAACCCTGGTTATACGCGCGAAATACAGGCCAGAGCGGCGCCGCGCACAGACCACCGCTGCTGCGGGTGCTCTGGAAACCGAAACCCTCGAATTGCCAACTCGGCGCGTCGACGCGATAGGCGCTTTGCAAACCCGCGCACTCGGCCGCGTCCACGGTGTAAAAGTGCGAGTTCGGGCCATAGCTCGCGCCGGTCGCCGGGTTGCGCGCGGTATTGCCGTAGAAGCGGCAAACCGGGTCGGCGCCGCCGGCCTCGAAACTTCCGCCGGTGCGGGTCCACAGACCCATCGCCCCACTCTCCACCAGCGCCTGCTCGGCCGGACTGGCGGTAATGAAATAGTGTCGTAGCTCGGGGGTGTAGTACTCGACCACGGCGGCGGTGGCGGCGCCTTGGCACACCCAGACGAGGGCTAGGAACAGGGTTTGCAGCGTCACTGGGACAGACATCTCAGAGTCCTCACCGGATTTGTTTGCGCGTATCCTAGCCCGATTGCCTGGCGCCGGGTCCTGGCGCAAGAAACTGTTGCACATTCGCGCCCATCGTGGCCGATTGCCAATCCCCGACCCGCGTCCTAGACTGGCCATCGACACCCTGATGGAGCCAGTTCATGAACGATGTTCGTTCGCTGCCGCCCACCCACGAAGTGAGCAACCAGCCGCCACCTCTGGCTGACCATGAGCCGCTGCGCAACCACCACGCCCTGCGCGAAGCGCTCGCGCGCGAGGGCGCGGCTTGGGCGGCCAGCACGCTCGCCACCGAGGCGCAACAATTGGCGCAACCCGAATGGCAGGAACGGGGCCGGCTGGCCAACACCTTCACGCCCGAACTGAAGAGCCATGATCGCTACGGGCGGCGCCGCGACGAAGTGGAGTTTCATCCCGCCTGGCACGAATGCCTCGGCTGGCTCAAAGCCCGTGGCTGTGATACCGGCCCCTGGGCAGACCCGCGGCCCGGTGCGCATGTTGCCCGCGCTGCTTTGTTCATGCTTTTCGCGGAAGTCGAAGCCGGGTCGCTCTGCCCCACCACCATGACCTACGGGGCCGTGCCTGTGGTGCGCCAAGATCCCGCGCTCGCGGAGCCTTGGCTGCGCCTTTTGCTCTCGCGCACCTACGACGGTCGCTTCCTTCCCGCCGAGGAGAAGCGGGGCGTGATGATCGGCATGGGCCTTACCGAGAAGCAGGGCGGTTCGGACGTGCGCGCCAACACCACGCGCGCCGAGCCCATCGGCAAGGGCGAGTATCTCCTCACCGGCCACAAATGGTTTCTGTCCGCGGCGATGTCCGATGCGTTTTTGGTCACGGCGCAAACGGCGCGCGGCCTCTCCTGCTTCTTCCTGCCCCGCTGGACGCCGGACGGCCGGCCCAACGCCCTGCGCTTGTTGCGCTTGAAAGACAAACTGGGCGACCGCTCCAATGCCACCGCCGAAGTCGAATTCGAGGGTGCCTGGGCGAGGCTGGTGGGCGAAGAGGGGCGCGGCATTCCCACGGTGCTGGAAATGGGCAACTACACCCGCCTCGACTGCGCCTTGGGTTCCACGGGCTTGATGCGCGGCGCCTTCAATCATGCACTGCATCACGCGCGGCATCGGGCCGCTTTCGGCAAAGCGCTCGTCGACCAGCCCTTGATGCAAAACGTGTTGGCCGACCTGGCGCTCGAAGTCGAAGCCGCGACGGCTCTCGTGATGCGCATCGCCCGCGGCATCGACCGGCAAGATCAAGACGAAGACGAGCGTCTTTTGCGCCGCGTCTTCACGCCCATCGCCAAATTCTGGGTGTGCAAACGCGGCGCGCAATTCGGCGCCGAAGCCATGGAAGTGCTGGGCGGCAACGGTTATGTCGAAGAAGCGCCCCTGGCGCGCTGCTACCGTCAACTGCCGGTGAATTCGATTTGGGAAGGATCGGGCAACGTGATGTGCCTCGACGTGCTGCGCGCCCTCAGCAAACATCCGCGCATCGCCGAATTGTTGCTCGCCGAAGTGGCACCCGCGCAAGGCAAGAATGCCGCCTTCGACCAACACTTGGCGCGGCTCATGGGGGCGTTCAAAGACCAAGACGGCCTCGATACCCGCGCCCGGCGCCTCACCCAAGACCTCGCCCTGGCCTTGCAAGGAGCCCTGCTTTTGCAGCATGCGCCGGATTTTGTTGCCGAGGCGTTTTGTGCCAGCCGTCTGGGGAGCGATGCCGGCGCGGTGTTCGGTACGCTGGCAAGAGACCTTGCGCTGGAAAAAATCCTTGCCCGCGCTGGGGGTGCGCAAGGTTGATCGGGAGCGGAATGGGTGTTCCCAATTCCTCTTCTATCCCTTTTCCCCTACTTTCACCCGCCTATTCGAGCGACCTAGAGGCCCTGCAAGCGGATATTGCGAAGCGACTCAAATCCGCAGCGCCAAAGCCCGGATTTCATGCACCAGCTTATATCCCGGCAAGAGGCGCCAAACCGCCATGCCGCCGACGATCGCCAGACCGATCAGAAGTCCCCATTGCCGCAGGAAGCGCACCAAAACCAAGGTGACCAAACCGGCTACGCCCAACACCGGCAAACTGAGCCACCCCCCGCTGATCGCCTGGTGTTGCGCCAGGCGCCGGTTGGCGGCGGAAAGTCGGGCCACCAAGGGCTCCGGCTTGGCAAAACGCGCGAGGTTTTCGCGCAAGGTTGCATCGGCGCTGCTTATCGCGCGCAATTGTTCAAGCAAGGCGTAGTACTCGCTGATCGCCAGGTCGAGCGTGGCAATGGCCTCGCGGTTGGCCGCAATTCTTTTGCCGGCATTGCGCACGGCGCTCAAAACGACGCTGCAGCGGTTCTGCAGCGAGTCCGCCTCTTGCTGGGCGTGCTGTCGGCGCGTCTGGCCCCGGCGATCGGCCTCCGTCGCCAGGCGGCGCAATTCGGGCAACAGCGTTTCCACCGCCAGGAGCTCGACGTGATCGATGGCGCTGGTCTCGCCGAGTTCCACCAGCCAAGGCAGACTGGTCTGCAATGCCGCCAAATCACCGGTCAGGCGTTCGCGCCAGCGACTCGCCCAACGCGGGTCGAACGCGGCGGCCAAGAGGCGCGGGTGAATGTCCGCCAGCGGTGGGCAACTGGGGCCAGCCGGGCCGAACACCAAATCGTCGAACTTCACCGCTTCGCCGGGCGCCGGCTTGGGGCGGTGCGCGTGCAAAAAGTCCTGCCATTTGCGCCAGGCGGTATGAAACCGGTCGGCCGCTTGGGTCCAGCGTTCGTGTGCCTGGTTGGCAAAGGCGTTGCCTCGTTGCGCATAGGCTTCGAGCACATGCCGTTCATGCAATTCCGAAAGTGCGGCTCTGGCGTCCTTAGCCCCGCCCAGGGCTTGGTTGGCATGGCTGGCGAGCCATGCGAGATCCAATGGCGCGCCTTGCCATACCGGCGGAATGCCGGGTGCCAGATGCAAGATGAGATGCAAAAGCTGCACATCGACGTGATGTTTCTTCTCGAAACGGTTGTCGATCAAAAGGCGCACCGTGTCTTGATCTTTTTCGGTGTCCCGAAACCAGCGCAAGAGGTTGCCATTCGCCAGATCGATCACGCCTTCGCGCCAATGCCGCGCCAAGGCGGCGGCCAATTGCTCGCGGGTGGAACAAACCTCGCCCGCGAGGCGATAGGCATCGCCAAAATCTGCGACGCCGCGCGCTTCCGTGGGTTCGGGTAAAGTTGCGTCGCCGCGACGCCAGCGACCGATTTCTTCCGCGCCCCAACGGTCCTTGGGGTCGCGCAGCAAAAGCCCGCGCGCCAGTTGGCGCAAGCGCGCTTCGGCGATGGCCGCGGTGTCGATGCCGCGTGTGGCCAAGTGATGCAGGATCACCGCCTCCGAAAGCCCGGCAAAAGGATGTTGCCCGGTGGCGGCTTCCAGCAACATCATGCCCAAGGCCCAATAGTCCGCCTTGGCGTCGATCACGCCGGAGAGCGTTTCCGGTGCGGCGTAAGGCAAAGTGCGCGCCACTCCGGTGAAGCGCTGAGTGGCATCGAGCACCGAGGCGGTGCCAAAATCGGTGAGCACCAAATCCAAGGGCTCGCGGCAGCGCAGCAGCACGTTCTCGGGCTTGAGGTCGCGATGCACCACCCCGGCGGCATGCACCGCCACCAAGGCGGTCACCAGCTCTTCCACCACCCGCGGCAGAACCTTTGCCGGCAGCGCCCCGGCCGACATCCAATCGCGCAGCGATCCCTCGGGGCAATATTCCATCAGCTCGAAGGCATGGCCGCTGCTGATACCGTGCTCCAATATTTGCACCCGATGCGCCGCATCGATGCGGGCCACACGCTCTAGCACTTCGCGCTTGGGCACGATGCCATGCCGATAGACCTTGGCCACGCGCGTTGTGCCATCGGTGATGTCTTCCACCAGCAGCAACTCGGCCTCGGCGCCTTTTACTGGCAGGGGCCGGAGAATGCGATAACGCGTTTCCAACTCCGGCGGCAGGCGCAAAAGGCCGGCGGCGGGAGCGGGCGCTTCGTCCAGGGCGCGATTGCAATAGAGGCAGCGCTCGGCATTGGGCGGATTGAGCTGGGCGCAGTCCGAGTGGGGGCAGCGCTTGGGCAAAGCGAGCGCTTCAGCTCCGGGGGTAGGGGCTAGGCCTGGATCTGGCGACGCAGCGGGAGGTTCGACGGATCGAGGCGCGGGCAGTTCCCGCCGCAGCAAATCTACGCCGGCGAGCAGCGCACCGCAGTCGCAACGCAAAGCGTCCGGCGCATTCTCCGCCCCGCAACTGGGGCAAGGGCGGTAGAACTCCGCTTGCGCCGCCTCACTCATGTTGGATCAGCGCCAAGAAACGTCCTTCAGCGTGAGGCCGCGAGCGCCGGCCTCGGCCTCCAGCGTCGCCATGTCGCCCCGGTCGGGTATGCCCACCACCCAGAGCCTTTCACCGTCAAACCAGCTTTGCATGCGGCTATCCGCGCTCGCCTTTTGTTCGAGATAGGGAGCATAACGCGCTTTGCCTCGCGGCGAGAGGGGGATGAGCGGCTGATTGGCCGAACCGCGCCACAGATGCGTGCGCGGCAGGGTGTCCACATAAGGTTCGGGAATGAGGGCATCTAGTTGCGCCAAAAGCCGCGGGTGTTTCTCTTGCAGGCGCGACAACGCATAGCCGCTATAGGCCAAGACATCGAAATCACCGCCGATCGACTCCCGCCAATGGCTGAGGGCGGCCAGCAGCGCGCCCAGCGCTTTGGGTTGATCAAAGGGCTCGCCGCCGGAAATCGTGACGCCATCGAGCTGGTCGCCGCTGACTTTTCGCGCCCAGGTGAGGATGGCGGCCACGGTGGTTTCACGGCCGCGATCGAAGGGCCAGGTGTCTTGCGACACGCAGTTCGGACAATGAATGGAACAGCCTTGCAGCCACAAGCCCAGGCGCCGGCCAGGCCCCAATACGGTGACCGGGAAATGCGCTTTGTTCAGCGCGATCCTCACGCCACGGTGATGCCGAGCGTGATCACCCGGTCGACTTCTTCCAAGCGCTCCACCGTCACCTTGTTCCGTCCGGCCAGATCGGCGCCGAAGAGCGCGCGCGAAAGTGGGTTGATGAAAGCCGATTCGAGTTGATTGCCGATGCCGCGCCCGCCGTGCGACAAATCGCGCGTGCAGCGTTCCAGCAGTGCGGCGCGCACTTCCGGCGTCAAGGCGAGCTGGCAGCGCAGCTCTTCTTGCAAGCGCCGGGCGACGTTTTTTAACATGCCTTCGAAAATCATCACCGCCACCTCCGGCGCAATGAAATCGAAGACCACGATGTTGTCGCCGATGCGGTTCAAAATCTCTGGGCGCGACAAGCGGTATTTGAAATAGTCGCCGATGGCTTCGCGGATGCGCGCTTCCACCACTTCGTAAGGGTCGCCCGGTTTGACGCTTTGCACGCGCTGACCGCTGGCGTCTTCGACGAAAATGCCTAAGTTGGAAGTGAAGATCAATATGGTTTCCGAAAAATACGCCGTTTCGCCCCGCCCATCGGTGAGCCGGCCGTCTTCCAGAATTTGCAGGAATTTATCGAGGATGCGCGGATGCGCTTTTTCGATCTCGTCGAAGAGCACCACCGAAAACGGTTTCTCGCGCACCGAGTTGGTGAGCTCCCCGCCCGCGTCGAAACCGATGTAGCCTGGCGGTGCGCCCAGAAGCCGCGCGCCGGTGTGCTCCTCGGCAAATTCGCTCATGTCGAAGCGAATGTAAGCGCGCTCATCGCCAAAGACGAGCTGCGTGAGGGTCTTGGCCAATTCGGTCTTGCCCACACCGGTGGGGCCGGCAAAAAACAGCACCCCCCGTGGACGGTTGCCGCGACTACGCGCTTGCGCGCCGGTGAGTCCCATGGCCGAGCGTTTGAGGATGTCCAAGGTTTTGACCACCGCCGCGCGTTGCCCTTTGACCCGCTCCTCGAGAAAGCCCTGACCGTCGGCGATTTTCTGGCGCAAATGATCCTTGCGCCAGGGGTTGTCCAGCGCGCCCACTTTGTAGCAGCGCACGGCGTCGTCGATGTGCGCCAAGTCCAGGTGCTTGCGGCTGGCCAACTCGGTGATGTCGGAAAGCGCGGCGAGCGACATGCCCTCGGTGCCTTCGGTGAAGCTCTTCAAAAAGCGCTCGCGCGCCTTCTCGTCGGCCTCGCCAAAGCCAACAAAAAGCGGCGCCAACTGTCGTGCCGCCGCTTCGCGAGTTTCATATTCCGGCCGGCCGATGGAAAGCGAGGCCACGCGCTCGCTGTCGAGGGCGAACCACGAGGGCAAATCTTGCGAGCGATTCACCAGCCACAACACCGGGTTGAACAGTGGCCCGGCAAACTCTTTGGCCGCTGGGGTTGCCGGGGCAGGTGTCGGCGAATTGGCGGGTACGGGCACGGGGGTTTTGGCCTCGGACTTGGCGGTGGCGTTCGGCACCAGCGCCGCGGCGGTGAGCGAGAGTTTCTCGGCCGCCACGAAAAAGCGGTGTTCCCCTTCGCTCAAATGATCGGTCTGACGCGGTATGCGTGACGCGAAATCGAGCACCAGCGCCGCGCGCGCTTCGCGCTGGCCGGTGAGGTTTTTCATCAGCGCCGCCAGCGTCTCCAGGCTGATTTTCTGCGTGCCTTCACCCAAACGAAGATCGAACAGCCGCTCGGCGAGTTCGCGCGTGGCGGTTTCGTTGGGATAAACGCGGATGCCATCGGCTGGATCGAACACCAAGAGACAGCGATAGCCCGAGTTGCGCAAAGTCTCCCACAAAGCCCGCAGCAGCGGCACCAGCGCCGGTGCACCGGCCACGTCCACCAAATAATTGTCGCGTATGGAACCCGAAACGATGAACTGCGAGCGGATCGGCAGCAACCGTTCGAGGTCTTGAATCCAGCGCGGTTTCTCGATGCTCACGTAAGGCTCCTCAGGCGGGCGGCACGGCGGCCCGGCGCCGCCTCTTCATCCGCGAATTGCGGCAACTGCGAGCGCTGCACCTGTTGCACGGGCACCTCACCCGCTTCCAGGCGTCGCGTCACTTGCAGCGTCACGCCCTGCACCTCCAAGGCTTTCAGGAGCGCCGGGAATTCCGCGCACCAGCGGTCTTCGGCCAGATGATCCAGTTCGCTCACCTCGGCTTGCGCCACATCGACGGCGCGCACCACATTGAAATTGACGGTTTTCGATTTCGGATCGGCGCGCAGGCGAACCATGTAGTCGCCCCAATCGGCGCGCCGGAAATGCATCGTGCCACCGGACACAAAAATGGTTTCCGCGATGGGCTCCACTTGGTAGCCCAATTCCTTGAGCGTTTGCTCGACCACCACGCCGGTGGCCTCTTGTACCGCTTGCTGGTGTGCCTCTTCCGCCAGGCGTTGTACTTGCAGCCTTAGCTCGGTGGCCAAAAGCGCCGCGCGCTCGCCGGGCAGGCAGGCATCGAGCTCGCGCGCGAGCTCGGCCAGCTCCTTGGGCAAAGAACCTAAATGGGCAATGCGCGACAGCCAGCGCTGCGAAGGCGGCCCGGCCAGCGCCTCAGTCGGCAGCAAGGCGGCGAGGTCGATCCCGGTGTCGGCAAAAACCTCCTGGCGCCGCGCCGCTTCGGTGAGCAGCATGCCGCGCAAAGCCTGGCGCAAGTTTTCCATGGCGCGCAAATAAGCCGCCAAGGCCGGTGCATCCGCGCCCGGCGCCGCCGGCAAACGCGCGCTCGCTGCCTGCGGCACGCCCAAGCGGGCCGCCAACGCGAGGAGATCCCGCGTCTCAGCCTCGGTGCGCTGTGCTTCCGTTTGCAGCTCGGCCAAACTGCGCGTCGCCGCCTCTTGCTGGCTTTGGCGCGTAGCAGCGGTTTCCTGGCGATGTGCTTCACCCAGACGCTCTGCTTCGGCGTAACCCTCCCGCAGCGCCTCCGCGGCGCGCGTCAAGAGCGCGCTGATCAGCACCGCCAAGGGTTCGGCAACGATGATGGCGCCGGTGGGGCCGCTCATGGCTGGTCTATTTCATGGAGGAGGTGGGGGGATTATGCCATTGTGGGGCGGGGCGGGGCACTGACGGGTATTGGCATAGCTATTCGCGCCCCTGCTTCGGTGCGGCTCGGCGATGCCGGCGTGAAGAGGGTGCGGTCGGGCTGCTCGCCGAGAACAGCAAGCGCAAGAGAGATTCGCTTTCGGGCCGGAGACTTGCGGGGGTAGACTCCTGACCTCCCTCCTCCCGGCCTTAATCCGGGAGCCATGGGGAGTTTCGCTGGTAGGAGCGAAAGCAGGATCGTGTGACTTCGTGCCGATGAATTACGGCTGCCTTGGTGGCCACATTTGTGCGGTGTGTACCAGAGCCAAAATCCACACCGTGTTGTCCACCACCTCATAGACCAGTCGGTAACTTTCGTGGGGAATCAACTCACGAGTGCCCGGAATCAGTCCTGTTTTGCCAAGCTGCGGGTGTTCAGCCAGACGGCCAGCCGCTTCAGCGAAAAGTTCATCCATCCGGATGGCTGCGAGAGGGTTGTCTTGGCTGATGTAGTCGATGATGTCGGCGCGGTCTTGCTCGGCAGCAGAGGCCCAGAAGACCTTCATGCGCCAGCGCCGCCTGCCTTGGCCATCGACTGCGCACGTCGGGCAGCGAAGCGTGCCTCGACATCATCCGCATTGGCGTAGTCGCCGGCACGGATTTGCTCTCGCGCAGCCGCGACTTTGCCGCGCAGAAACGCTTCGTACTCGCGCGCTTGACGCTGGCGGTGCACGAACTCGCGCATCAATTCACGCAGGATCTGCGAGGCCGGGCGATGGCTGGCCTCGGCCTCGGCCATGAACTCAGCGCGCAGCTCTGGCTCCAGCTTCATGGTGAAAACAGCCTCTTTGGACATGGCGCGCCTCCTGATGTCTTGCGTACAGACCAAGTATATACGTTGTTAGTATTAGCGTCATCAGTGATGATGAAGGGGCATCTGCTAAAGGGACCGCGCGCGTTATTAGGGGTACGTCCCCAATGCTGTTCCCCCTCCAGGCTCATACCTCGGTGGAAACGCGGCCATCCTTTCAGGCTCATACCTCGTTAGATAAGACTCGCCCTTGACGATCGCCGGTTTTCAAGCATAAGCTTTCCGTCCGCCCTCGCGCTGGAAAAAAGCCCGCAGCGCATGAGGCGGTTCGCTGGTAGGAGCGAAAGCCGGATCGATTGAAATCGCGCCGAGGAGGAAGCGATGCGTCCGATCCATGAAGAACAAGGAACAGAAGTGCCGCCCCGTCGTTGGGCGCGGCCGCCTTGCGCCCATCGCCCGGAAGTGCCCCCCGCGTCGCCAGCCGCGCGCCGCCCCATGAAGCTCGCACTCCCGGAAAACACGCGTCAGAACACGTCGCAAGGCGCGGTCCACCCTTGGCCTCTGCGCTGGGCAAACCGCAACACCTTTCCAGCGCCGCGCAGCCAACCCGCAAACCATTGCCAAACCCGGCTCGGCCTTTCGCTTTCCACTCGATTGACGGAGTACTTGCCATGAGTTTTCACCCTTGGCCTTTGTTGGGCCTTCGCGCACACGCGGCCATCGACCTGCGCCGCGTTTCATTCTGGGCACTGGCGCTGGCGAGTGGGTTGAGCTTGCCCACCGCCCAAGCTGCGGGCCTGCCCGACACCGGGCAAGACACCTGCTACAACGGCTCCAGCATGGTCGCTTGCGACACCAGCAACACCGGTGATGGCAGCACTTACCCCCGTCAAGACGGCCGCTTCGGCCGCGACCCCGCCTTTGCCCAAGGCGCCTTCGCCAAAACCGGGGCCGGCCAAAAGGGTTTCGATTACACCAAGCTCGATGCCTCCGGCAACCCGCTGGCCATCCAGAATGGCACCTGGGCCACAAGTGGCGGCTACGACAGCGGCAGCGAAGCGGCCGGCACCAAATGGTCCTGCGTCACCGACAACATTACCCAACTCACTTGGGAAGTCAAAACCCACGACGCCACGCCGGGCTTGCGCGAACTGAACAACAGGTACACCTGGTACAACAGCGATGGCGGCAGCAATTCCGGTAACGCCGGCAGCACCGGGAGCAACACCTGCAACGGCACGCTCTCGGGCTATAGCAATTTATGCAATACCCAGAACTATGTCGCGGCGGTGAACGCGGCCAGCTTGTGCGGGGCTAGCGATTGGCGACTGCCCAGTTACCGAGAGCTTTCTACCTTGGTACATGCGGGCACTTACAACCCGGCGATCGATGGCGGCCATTTTCCCAACACTCCGACGTCTTATCACAACTGGTCGGCGAACTCCTACGCTCCGAACGTGGCCAGCGCGTGGATCGTCAATTTCAACTATGGCTACCTTAACGCCAGCAGCAAGGCGAATACCTACTACGCGCGGCTCGTGCGTGGCGGACAGTTTTAGACTCTTTAGCAGGGTGTTCATCATGGCACGGTACGATCACCTACCGATCTGGAAAGACGCCATGGCGCTGACCACGCTTTTGGAAGAGGCGGTGCGCCGTTTTCCGCGTTATCACAAATACGCCTTGGGCACCGACTTGCGGCGCCAAGCCTACGCGGTCTGCCGCGCGGTGGTGGCCGCCAATGCGGCTGCGGAAACTCGCGGCCTGGCTTTGGAACGCTTGGCCCTGGCCATCGAGGAACTGAAGCTGCTCATTCAGTTGGGTAAAGAAGTGCGTGCTTTTGCTTCTTTCAAGGTTTTTGAACAAGCCGCCGAAATTGTGGTCGCTTTGGGCCGGCAATGCGCCGGCTGGCGCCGCGCCCACGGCGGCGGCCCGGCTTCCTCTAGTACTCCGGGTAGCGGTGCATCGCAAGGTGGCGGCCCAGGGTCTGGCGCCGCTTCGGCGCTCGCGGGCGCCAGGCCGCGGGCTGGGGCGAAGGGTTGTTCCCAAGGGGGCTGGTGCCAAGCGGCGGCCTTGGGAGCGGCCTTGGCCGCGGCAAGGCCAGCAGGCGCATTTCCCAAAAGAATGCCGCCGTGTGCCTATACCACTGTGCACTCAGGTCACCCCCGCACCGGTAACGCCCGCCAAGGCGGTGTGGGAGTAGAAGCAAACCGCTTGGGCTACCGCAAGGCTGTCCGGGCGCTGGAGTGGGCGGGGGCGGCCCAGCGCCAAGGCGCTGCCGTCCAGGCACTCGGCAAGCACCTGGGTCAGGAGTGTTTGCTCCTACGCTCCGAACGTGGCCAACGCGTGGATCGTCAATTTCAACAATGGCAACCTTAACGCCAACAACAAGACGAATACCAACTACGCGCGGCTCGTGCGTGGCGGAAAGTGGCGCTGCGGGGCCGGTGTGCTTGCGCGATCTGTACGCGGCTTACCTCGCGTGCCGGCGTGGCAAGCGCCAAACGCATCATGCCCTGGATTTTGCGGCCAGGCTGCTCGATCACCTGCTGGACTTGCGCAACACCCTCAACGCCCGCACTTGGCGCCCTGGCCCGACGCTGTGTTTTGCGGTGAACCACCCCAAGCCGCGCGAAATCCATGCCGCCTCGTTTGCCGACCGCGTGGTGCACCACTGGCTGGTGCCGCGCCTAGAAGCCTGGTTCGAACCGGCTTTTTTGTACGACAGCTACGCCAACCGGCGCGGCAAGGGCACCCATGCCGCGGTGGCGCGCTTGCACGACTTTTTGCAGCAGGTGACTCGCAGTGGCCGCGTCAAGGCCTATTACTTGCAGCTCGATATTGCCAACTTTTTCAACTCCATTGACCGTGGCACTTTGTTGGGATTGGTGCAAGCCCGTGCCCAGCGGTACTGGCGCGGTGCCAAAACCCCAGGCCGCGGCGCCAACCCCGACACCCTGCCCGCCCAGCATCGCGAAATCAATACCTGCCTTTGGTTGACCCGAGTGCTGCTGACCCGCGAACCCGCCGTGCGAGCGCGGGTGCGCGGCAGCGAGGCCGCCTTCCGGCATGTGCCGGCGCACAAGCGCTTAAAAAACGCCGCGCCGGGTTGCGGTTTGCCCATAGGCAACTTGACCAGCCAATTTTTTGCCAATGTCTACCTCGACCGCCTGGATCAATTCGTCAAACATGAGCTGCGCTGTCGCTTTTATCTGCGCTATGTGGATGATTTTGTGCTCTTGCATACCGATGCCAGACAACTGATCGCCTGGCGCGAGGCCATTGCCAATTTCTTGGCCCAGGAGTTGTTTTTGGCGCTCAAGGTGGTGGCCGAACCGCAAGCCACCGGCCAGGGCATCAATTTTTTGGGTTATGCGGTGCGACGCACCTATAAGCTGCCGCGGCGGCGCGTGCTTGACCAAGCCGAAAAGCGGCTCACCCAAGCCCGTGCCCAGCGCGTGCGGGAGGACGCCACGGGCCGCCGCATCACCTGGCCGGCCCCGGCGCGAGAGCACTTGCGTGCCACCTTGGCCAGCACCTTGGGGCACTTGCGCCACGCTGCCAGCCGCCGCTTGCTCGAAGGTCTGGCCGCCCGCCACACCTGGTTGGAGAGCGCCTTGCGCATCGACCCCGCGCGCGGGTGCCTGCTGGCATGTTTTGCCCCGCCAGACGCGCGCTGCTTTGCCGGCCAAATCAAGTGGTTTCGGCGGCAATTTCCGCAGGCGCTGCTGGCGCTGCGCAAGGGTTGCGAGTACGAGCTCTGGCCGCCCGCGGCGCTGCAGCCGCAAACCCTGGCCGCAGCGCGCCTGCCGCATTTTTTGCGCCGGCTGCGCCAAGCCGGCCAAGCCTATGTGCGTATCGAACAAGAAGCCGCCTTGCGCCGCCGCCTCAAGCGGCGCGTGGTGGCCGAAGCGTTTTATCCCGCGGAGGGCGGCTCCGCAACCTTGCCTCAATCTGTCTCTGGAGTTTGACATGCGCCTTGCCTGCGGCTTTTTTTCCCTATTCGCACTTTTGGGTTCTGGCCTCGCCGAGGCCGCGGCGACCTGCCAAGCCGGGACTTTGGTGTCCAATAGCCCGGTGTTGCAAGCCCCGGCCGACTACAACGACCACGGCAACGGCACGGTCACCCACAACAAAACCGGCCTGATGTGGAAGCGCTGCGCCGAAGCCGCCTCCGAGCTGTGGGACGGCAGCACCTGTACCGGCAGCGCTGCAACCTACACCTGGGCTGCCGCGCTCACCAAAGCCAAAGACAGCAGTTTCGCCGGCTACAGCGACTGGCGGCTGCCCAATAAGAAGGAACTGGAAAGTATCGTCGAGACTTGCGGCTATAATCCGGCCATCAACACCACCTTCTTCCCCAACACGCCGACAAGTTTCTACTTTTGGACGGCTACCTCCTACGCTCCGAACGTGGCCTACGCGTGGATCGTCATTTTCTCCTATGGCGACCTTCACGCCTACGGCAAGGCGAATACCAACTACGCGCGGCTCGTGCGTGGCGGACAGGGGTTCGACAATTTTGATCTTTTAGGGGTTCCCCCCGCGCCTACCGTAAGTGCAGCAACGCCAGCCAATTCCAGCGCAACGGTGTCCTTTTACGCAAATGCCAACGGCAGCACAGCCATCGACAACTTTCGTGTCACTTGTAACCCAGGGAGTCACACCGCCACCGGCAGTGCCTCGCCGATCGCTGTGCCGGGACTCACCAATGGCGTCACCTACACCTGCACCGCGGCCGCCCATAACAGCTCAGGGTGGAGCCCGGAATCCGCGCCTTCGAATCCAGTGACGCCGCCAGGCGTACAGCGCGCCTTTGTGGCCGCTATAACGGGGTCCAACGCCAACGTAACGACCAACTGTAGCGTGACCGCCCCTTGCCAGACCTTTGCCATGGCTTTGAACGCCGTGGTCCCAGGGGGCGAGATCATTGCCACCGAAAGCGGCGAATATGGCCGGGTGACCTTGGATCGCTCGGTTACGCTGTTGGGCGCGCCGGGGCAGGTGGCGGCGATCACGGTGAACAGCGGCAACGCCGTCACTATCGCAACCCCTAGCATCAGAGTGGTCCTGCGGGGCCTGCAGATCAGGGGCATAGGCACGCCGGCCGGGACCAGGGGCATTTTCATGTCGGCCGCCGGAGCGAAGCTGGATGTCGAGAACTGCGTCATCAGCGGCTTCAGCAATTCAGGGTATGGAATTCTCGAAACGAATGGGGCCGAAATCAACGTGAGCGAAACGCTCCTGCGCAACAACACAATCGGTATGTATCTCTCAAAGGTGCAGCGCGTCAGCGTTAGCCGCAGCAAGTTCCTTGATGTCTCCAAGGGCATCGAAGTGCAAAAATTCTCTAGTGATGGCGCCAGCAAAGTTTCCATCACCCGAAGCGTGGTCCGAGGCAATAAGAATGGAACTGGTATTTACGCGAGTTGCTCTGGTGGTAGCGCAGCCTTGGCAATTTCGCGCAGCGACATCGGTTTTCACTCGGCTGGCGTTTCGGTGGTTGGGACCTCGTCGTGCATGACCAAAGTTGTTCTCGACCGCAGCAGGGTCAGCGGCAACACCGTGGGGCTTCAGCAAGATGGTGCCGGAGCGACCCTGTACAGCCGCGGCAACAACAGCATAAGCGGCAACACCACGAACACCAGCGGCACGATCACGCCGCTGGCGGGGATGTGACAACGAAGCCAACCGAAATGGGAGTGTCAGATTTTTTGTGTGTGAGGCGCTCGGAGACTTTTCCACGGCGCCGCCGCCGGCCCCTTTATGGCCGGAGGCGAGCGGCGCGGTGGGAAAGTCGGTGCTCATTCTAACCCCGGGCCTCGGTGAAGCGCTCGGCATAGAGGATCGCGAATTGGTTCATCGCTTCCTTCCAATCCTTTGCGGCGCGGCCCCAGTCGGCCGTGATGTTGCGCAGCGCCAGCCAGATCAGCTTGGTGGCCGCATCGTCGCTCGGGAAGTGCCCTCGGGTCTTGATGATCTTGCGCAGCCGGGCGTTGATGCTTTCGATGGCGTTGGTGGTGTAGATCACCTTGCGGATCGGCGGCGGGAAGGCAAAGAAGGGGATGACGCGATCCCAGGCCCGGCGCCAAGCCGCCGTGACGGTTGGGAATTTCTGTCCCCAGGCCCCCGCGGCAAAGGCATCGAGTTCGGCCAGGGCGGCCTCGGCACTGGGCGCCGTGTAGATCGGCTTGATCGCCGCGGCCAGCGCCTTGCGGTCTTTCCAACTGGCGTAGTCGAGGCTGTTGCGGATCAGATGCACGATGCAGGTTTGCAGCGTGGTCGCGGGAAACACCGCCGCCAGCGCCTCGGGCATGCCCTTCAGGCCGTCGGTGACCGCGACCAGGATGTCGGCCACACCGCGCGTCTTGAGATCGTTGAAGACCTTCATCCAGAACTTGGCCCCTTCGGCGCCTTCGATCCACAGACCGAGAATGTCGCGCGTGCCGTCGGGCAGGATGCCCAGGGCCAGGTAGATGGCCTTGTTGCGCACCACCGCATCCTCGCGAATCTTGACCCGCAGGGCATCGAAGAAGACCACCGGGTACATCACCTCCAATGGCCGGCCCTGCCAGGCCGTCACCTCGGCCATCACGGCGTCGGTGACCGAACTGATGAATTCGGCCGACACCTCGGTGCCGTACTGATCGAGCAGGAAGCCCTGAATCTCGCGCATCGTCATGCCGCGCGCGTACATGGCGACGATCTTGTCGTCGAAGCCGGTGAAGCGTCGTTCGTGCTTGGGGATCAGGATCGGGGCGAAGCGCCCGTGCCGGTCGCGCGGAACGTCGATGCGCAACGGCCCTTCCTCGGTCAGGACGGTCTTGCTGCTGACGCCGTTGCGATGGTTGTCGGCATCCGCGGGCTTGTCCGCGCCCGGCGGATAGCCCAGGTGGTGGCTCAGTTCGGCCCCCAGGGCGCGTTCGATCAGCGCCTTCTTGAAGGCCATCGAGGCGGCATTGACCGCCTCCGCCGTCATCGGCCCGCTCACCAGCTGGTCAATGACCTCTTTGGGGATACGTGGCAGCTCCACCGCCGCCTTCTTCTTGCTCGTCTTGCTTGGCATACATGCTCCTTTCAGGCTTCATGATATGCCTCGCACACAAAATTCCGGACAGGCTCTT